>NZ_JAHUXC010000009.1:0-161624 GCF_019218665.1 Aeromonas sp. sif2416 | reverse complement strand
CTCGGTGGGTGGGGGCATGTGCCTTGCATTAGGATTCGTAATTTCCGTCAGTGGAATCGTTCATCCTCAGATGCTCAACTCAGGGCCATCAAGTGACCCGCCAATACTGCACGGGGCTTGGCCCCGTTCCCCCTGGTACTAACAGCTGCTGCAAGCAGCACGACAACGACTATGGCGCCAAGGGCGCGGTTTCCCGGGCCGATGCTGACTGGCATCTGCACCAGTGCCTGATTGCCCAGGGGATGCCAGTGCTTGCCTGGCTGTGTCGGACAGCCTGCCGTGCCGGCGGCTGGTATTTTTGGAAGGACAAGACACATGACAATGATCGATCTGTACCTCAAGGCAGGCAGCAAGTCAGCCATGACGCTGGCCCTCAAGACGGCAGGCTTTATCCAGGACGCCGACAGTGGCGCGCTCTATCATCCTGCTGCCGCGCTCGATGCGTTCGGCACCATTTATGCGCCGACCGGTGAGACCACCATAGTGGAGGGCGAGCAGGTGCCGGTGACGGCCCCCGTCCCAGGCTACCATGCCAACGTGCGTACGACATCGGAGGCACTGGCCAGTGCCCTCGATGCCCTGCGGCTCTACCCCGAGACGCCCGTGCGAGTGTGGGCATGAGTCCAGCGCTTGCCTCCTGGCGCGCCCGGCGTTAGGATTTACCCATCATGGCCCTGCTCTCCCGAGTGGGGCTTTTTCGTTTCTGCCTCTCCGAGATCCCCATGCCCGTACTCGATATCGTCACCATGCGAGGGACTATGCCGCGCGTGGAGCCACACATTTTGTCTGATGAAGTCGCGGTGATTGCCTGTGACTGCCATTTTGACCATGGCGTTATCTCCCCACTGGAGGACGACGCCAGCGCAGGCGTGGAGTTGCCTATCGTGCCCACCACGCTCTTTCACTATGGTCAGCACTGGTTCGCCTGGAACAAAGTGGTGGAGGCCATGCGCTCGCCAATTGCCCAGGACCCATACGGCCGGGTTTACTACACAGACGGTGAATACCCCAAGGTGACTCATGCCCAGATCGCCACTGGCGGAGGCAACAAGCCGACGGCGTGGTACCGGCTTGGTATTCCCGCCCCAGGCGTTCCTGTTGGAGTAGGTGCAATTACGCCGCCATCCGGTGGTGTCGATGACGATCTCATTGATGACGAAACCCGCTTCTATGTGGACACCTTCGTGACTGCGATGGGAGAAGAGGGGCCACCTGGGCCAGCCAGCGGAAAAGTTACCATCACGATCCCTGGATCGTCGGTTGCCTTGGTGCTGACTCAGCCTACATCCCAAAACAGCAATATCACCAAGCGCCGGATTTACCGGTCTGTGTCCGGTGGTGGAATCGCCGATTACCTGCTGGTGGCCGAAATCCCCATTGCTCAAGCATCGTTTGTCGATAACCGGGCGGATGGGGAGCTGGGCGCCGTGCTGGAGACCTACGGCTACACCATGCCGCCCGATGGCTTGCGTGGGCTTTGCCAAATGGCCAACGGCATGTGTGCCGGGTTTGCTGGCAATTCCCTCTATCTGTGCGAGCCGTATCTGCCCTATGCCTGGCCGGAGAAGTACCGGCTGACCACAGAGCACGACATCGTTGCGATCGCCGCTATCGACACCACTTTGGTGATTGGGACCAAGGGATACCCTTATCTGGCGCAGGGGGTGAGTCCTGCCTCGGTGACCACCCAGAAGCTGAGCCAGCTGCCACAGGCCTGCATCAGCGGGCGCTCTATGGTCGCCATGGATGGGGTGGTGCTCTATGCCTCTCCTGATGGGCTGGTAGGCGTTGGCGCCAACGGCGGGCAAGTGGTTACCGAGCAGGTGATCACCCGGAAACAGTGGCGCGCCATGAAACCGGAAACCATGCGGGCATGGCACCACGAAGGCAAGTATGTGGCCCTAACTGATACCCACGCATTCATCTTTGACCCCAAAAGTGGCGATATCCGTGAGCTGACGAACAGGTGGGATGCCGCGGTATCCGATATGGAGAGCGATTCCCTCTTCGTGGCCAAGGGCCGCAGTTTGCAGATTTGGCGCGGCGGCAGTGCCAGCAACGGCCAGTTCGTGTGGCGATCCAAACTCTTCATGACGCCCGAGGGAACATCGTTCAGCTGCTGCAGGGTGTTGGCTCAAGACATTGGCTTGGTCGGGATCAGGCTGTTTGTTGACGGGGAGCTGGTGATGGAGTTGTCCCCTGGCAACCTGGTACCCGGGGCATTCAGGTTGCCCCCTGTGCGCGGCCGGCTCTGGCAGATAGAGGTTTTCGGTACCTCGGTGGTGAGTCGCATCACCCTCGCGAGCAGCATGGCGGAGATGGTGAACTGATGGCCAAGAAACCCGCATACCGCGCTGGCCGGGACCAAGCCGCAACCTCTGAAAACGTAGAGCTGCTGACAGGGCAGCGTGGTGACCGGCTCGACAAGGCTGTTACCTTCCGGGAGTTGACCGCCTTGGGGCTGTCCACTCTGCGCCCAGGGCCAGGCGGCATTTACGTCCCCGGTAAGAACCCTGACCTTTTCCCTCCTGGTCAGATGGAGTTTCCTCATGCCCCGGTCAATGTTATCGCCAATGGCGCATTTCACACTGTCCTGGTGGAGTGGGATTCGCCACTGTACCGGGGGCATGCCCATGCCGAGATTTGGCGGGCGGAGAAAGACAACCAGCCTGATGCCGTGCTGGTAGGCACCACATCAGCAAACCTGTTCTCTGATGCGATTGGGAAGGGGGCGAAGTTCTACTACTGGGTGCGTTTCGTCAACGGCAAGGATGACCATGGCCCATTTCAGGGCGTGAGTGGCGTTGTGGCCGAAACCAGCCGGGATGTGCAGGACATACTGGACGAGCTTCAGGGAAAGATTGAAAAGAGTCATCTCGTGCAGGAGCTGATCAAGCCCATTGAGGCTGTCCCACAGCTACAGCTTGATATCACTCTCCTGAAACCCAAAGTTGATGAAATTGAGGTGATCCGCCCCAAAGTTGATGCCATCGAGAACAAGATCCCCAGTATCGAGCAGGAGCTGGCTGGACTGGATGAGCGGCAGAAGGTTGCTCAGGACTTGCTGGATGATGCACAGCAGCAACTAGGAAACTCGAGCATCGAAATTGGTCTGGTGCAAGATCGCCTCAATGCCAAGCTGGATAAGTACAAAGGCGATTTTGACTCGTTCCGTGACGCGGTGTTTGTTGTCGATCCCGAAAATGGCAGCATCACGATGGATGCAGTCAATGCCGTGCGAGATGAGCTGCACACCTCCATCACCGAAGTTCATCAAGGACTGGATGCCGTAGCCGGCCAGATCACCAGCAAGGCTGACAATGTCACAGTGGATGGCCAGGGCAAGCGCATCACTGAGGCAGAGCAGCGCATCAATGGCCTTGATGCTAGCCTGAGCCAGACCGTTACCAAGGGCGAGTTCACCGAAGAGCAGAAGAAGGTCACCGAGATCGGGCAGGAACTCAACGCCACCAAAGGGGAGTTGAGCCAGAAGGCCACACAGCAAGAGGTGGATGCCCAGGGTGAACGGCTGGCTAACGCCCAAAGCAAGCTGACAGTGCATACCGATGAGCTGAGTTCACAGGCGCAGCGTCTTGATGGATTGACTGCTCAGGTTAAGCAGGGGGATGAAACGCTGCAGGCGAGCATCACCGATCTCGCCCGGGTTACTGCGGAGAGTGATCGGGTTACCGCTCAGCGAGTCAGTGGCCTCGAGGTGAGGGCGGGTGATTCAGAGGCCAAGATCCAGGCGCTCGAGGAGATCATTGAGGATGACGGCGGCATCACTGCCGGTCGCTTTGATTCCATTACAGCAGAGCTTGATCTGCAGCGCGGGCAGGATGATGACAATGCATCTGCCACTATAGAGGGCGCCCTGTCGGGGGATGAACGGGATCGGGAGAGCAGGAAAGCATTTGGCTCCATCCGCACAGAGCAGAAGGTGATCCTGACTGAGCAGCAGGCTCAGGCCCAGCGCATCACGGACATGAATGTGAAGTTTGAAGCGAAGGATGCCACCACCCAAGCTAGGATCTCTACCGTCGAGAAAGTGACCTCAGATGCAGACTCCGCGCTTTCTCAGCGCATCGACAACATTACTGCCGACTACAAGGATGGCGATGCCAAGGCGAACGCCAGTATCAAGGCGCTGGAGCAATCTAGTGCGTCAGCAGATGAGGCATTGTCTTTACGGCAGGATCAGCTGGCCGCCGAGCTATCGACTACCACAGCAGAACTGGCCGCCAGCATCTCTCAGGAGGAGTCGGCCAGGGTCACCGCTGATGAGGCGATATCGAAAAGGGTAACTGAGGTGGTTGCCCAGTTCAGCGGCGAGCTTGAGGAGTCTAATGCGAGGATCGCGGCCGAGGAGCTGGCCAGGACCACCAAGGACGAAGCGCTTGCCCAGCAGATACATACTGTCGATACCGAGTTCAAGGCCGCTGATACTGCGCTGTCTGCATCACTCTCCGAGTCGAGCAAGGCCCTGGCTGATGCCGACAAAGCGCTTGGTGAGCGGATCAGCACCATTGATGTGAAGGTTGGAGAGAACTCGGCCAGCATTACCGAACTGCAGCGTGTGGTGGTCAGCAATGAAGAGTCGCTCAGCCAGCGCCAGGACAAGATGGAATCCGAAGTCGATGTCGGGGCTATCAGTCAGGTTGAGGGCGCACTTGCTGGCGATGAGCGCGATCGGGAAAATAGGAAGGCTCGCGGTGTCATCCTTCAGCAACAGAGCACGCTGGCCAACCAGCAGGAAGCACAGGCCAGAACGGTCGAGCAGCTGACGGCCGAGTTCGGCGCTGCCAATGCAGACATCAAGGCGCAGATCACCAATGAACAGTTGGTTCGGTCCACTGCAGACGAAGCCTTGTCTCAGCGGATCAGTGTTGTTGATGCTGAGTTCAAAGCGGCTGACAAGGTCACCAATTCCGCCATATCTGATGAGGTTAGAGCAAGAAGCGATGCAGACTCTGCGCTATCAGAGCGGGTAACCCGACAGGAAGCGGCCTACAAGGATGCCGATAGTGCTATTTCCGGGCGGATAGATCGAGAGGCACAAGCCAGATCTGATGCAGATGGAGCACTATCGCGGGTGATTGAACAGGTTACCTCTGATTTCAAATCGGCAGATATGCAGCTGACCGGCCAAATAACCAGCGAGTCGGAGGCTCGGGCAACCGCTGATGGGGCTCTCGGCAAGCGCATTGATACGGTCACCGCTAAGGCTGGCGATCTAGATGCAGCCGTGCAGCAGCAGAGCAAGGCTATTTCCACCCTTGAAGGCGGGGCCCAGGCAATGTGGACTGCCAAGGCGCAAGCCGGTGATATTAAGGCTGGCATTGGCATCGTTGCTAAGAATGACGGCACCAGCCAAATCGCTATGTCGGCCAGCCAGGTGTTTGTGTTCAACCCCAATAGCGCAACCCCGATGGCGCCGCTCTTTGCGATCGACAATGGGCAGGTGGTCATCGCTGAAGCCATTATCCGCAAGGCCACCATTCAGATCCTGAAATCAGAGAAGATCACCGCCGATTATGTGAAGGCAGGCGTGAGCTTGTCTGCACCATTTATTAGTGGTGCGGTGATCGACATGGGTAATGGCTACATGTCAGGGGGGGCGGCCGGCTTTGGTAAAGGGGGGCCATACGGCGGCTGGTCGTGGACATGGCACACCATCATCTATGCAGACGGTTCGATTTATACCGATCGCCTCTATGCCGCGAATGGGACATTTACCGGTACCGTCAATGCGAATAGTGGTGTGCTGAACAATGTAACGATCAACGAAAACTGCATTATCAGGGGAACACTGGATGCAGATCGCATAGTTGGGGATGTCACCACGCTGATAAAACCGTCGGGGAATTTCAGCATTGCGGCCTACAAGCGCGCCCGCAACATTGTATGCATCAAGCCAATTGCCGGTAATGCGGTTGTCTCTGGCTCCGGGACCATCGGGATCATCTTGATCTGCAAGATGAACGGGGTGGAGCAGGGCCGATCTATGTACCAAGGGAGCTACCCTGCTGGCATAAACCGGATACCAATGCGGGTATCACTGCAGGAGGCGTTTGTTATCCCGGGGAATATCAATGCAAGCATCACCTTCGAGATTGTCCCATACGGTAGCGTGAGCAACATTTCCGAGCAGTACGTAGAGAGTGGCAGTGTTTGGCTGATGGGCCTGTTCTGATGCTGAGTCCACTCCTACGCATATCAAGGGACACCAGCAACCCCGACCTACCCGTCGAACTGCAAGACGCCATCCGTAACGGGGTGGCGTTTTTGTTTGTGCGCGGCGCAGATGGTTTTGTTCTGAAACCGGTTGTGGAGCAGGGCATTACCGGGGTTCTAGTGTGGATCGGATGGGGTGATGGTGGAGCACCGGAGCGGCACTTGCCTGAGGTGAAGCGGCTGGCTCGCCTGATAGGCGCTCGCTGGCTGCGCTTCCACTCGGCGCGCAAAGGGTGGCTCAAAGTGGCGCCCAAGATGGGGTGGGATCGTCAGCCTGACGATGCTGATGGCCTGTATGTATTTCAGATCAACCTGTGAGGTGGGGTGATGGGTAAGGGTGGTTCAAACGAGATCAAGGAAACCGAGGCCCAGAAGGCTGCGGCAGATGTGGCCACAGAGCAGTGGGACATCTACAAGAATGACCTGCAGCAATATGAGGACATCTTCATGGACAAAGTGGATGACCTCAATGATGAAGAGCAATACGACAAACTTGCCGGGACTGCGGCGCTGGGTACTGCGCAGGCCTTTGGTGAGGCTCGCATTGGTTTGTCGGACAGCCTTGCTGCGGGCGGAGTGGATCCAACCAGCGGAAAGTACCAGGAGGCAATGAGTGCACTGGAAACCGATCAAGCCCTGAGCCAGACCGACACGACCAACCGGGCCCAGTCGAGCCAGCAAGACAAGTTCGTGGCCGGGCTCAAAGATGTGGTGAGCATTGGCGCGGGCCAAAAGGCTGAATCCCTTGCTGGTATGGGGGATGTGGCTAACACCAGCCTGCGCAAGGCCACCAATGATGCCCAGACCTCCTTTCAAAACAAGCAGGCGACCGCCGGCCTGGTCGGTACTTTGGCTGGCGGTGCTACTGCGTATGGCCTTGGGCAGATGAATGCCCCAGTTGCAGCTGGTAACAAGAAGATCGGTCCCACGGCATCTGTGCTGCAGAACAAAGGTTATTAAGGGGTAAGTCATGGGATATGCCGCAGACAAATTTGCCACGATCACCAGGGATAGATACCAGGACTGGAAAAACAGGTTCTACCCAAAGCAACAGGAACTGATGGAACTGGCGACAAATGGCCAGTTGCTACGGGATCAGCTTGGCCGGGTAGACCAGAACAACCAGAACTCTCTGGCCGCTGCCAAGCAAGCCACCGATAACCGGATGGCTCGTATGGGGGTATCCACGAACCAAAGTGCCGACGACAACGGCCAGGGGTTGCGCATGGCCCTGATGACCGCCGGTACTGAAAATGGCCTGCGCGAGCAGGAACAGGCACGCCAGATGGGGATCTTGACCGGCGCCGATGCCGGGCTGCGTGAGGCAATCAAAACCGGTGGGGGTATGTAATGGGGTACGGGATATTGGACATTGGCGCCCAAACGCGCCAACAGGGAATGTCTGGACTGCGTGATGCGGCTAACCGAGAGGAAGAGGTAGAGATGGCCAACAAAAACCTCAAGTCAGCTCGTAAGCAGCAGACGATGAGTGCAGTAGGCACGGGGGCGGCAGTAGGCACGTTGGTTATGCCGGGAATCGGCACTGCCATTGGTGCAGGTGTTGGTTTTCTGGCAGACAGCCTGTTTTAAGGGGGAGTAGGGGATGGGTGTTTCAGGATTGGCAGAGGGCTTTCTGGCTGGGTTCAACACAATGGACCGGTATCAGCGAGGGCAGAAAGAAGACGAACGCAGGGGCCAGGAGATGGGGTTGCGGGATGCCATGTGGCAGAACGAGCAGGACCGCCAGAAGGTTGCGGATCAGCGGTATAAAGAAAGTGTTGATTACGCCAAAGAGCGGGATGGCCTTGGGGATGCCCGTTACGAGAAAGAGTTCGCGCTTAATGAGCGGCAAGCAAAGTCGGCTGAAGCTCGGGCAAATGCGGCTGAACGCCGGGCTTCTGCCGGCGAGGCCCGCCAACAGCAGGAGTATCAGTGGCAGACTGAGCAGCGGGACAAGCAGCTATTCCAACAGGAAAACATGCCAATCATCCAATCTGGTTGGCAAGCGGTTTCAGAAGGAAAGGATCCCGGGCAGCAGTTCTGGTCTGTCGTGCGGGACCAACGGGCCGGCTCATTCAATCCGGAGCGGTACCTCGAGCCGGAATATGCAGAGGCCGGCAAGACCTTTGTCACCTATGCTGGCAACCTGGTGCGCCAGGCTCAGGATGGCAAGCTGGATCCTTCAACCCCTGAAGGGCATACACTCATCAATGATCCGAAGTTCATCAAAGCTGCGGGTACTATCTATCGGGACGAAGTATCCAAAGGGGTTGGGGATATCGACCCGGAGAGCGGGAAGACAATCACTGGCAAGCAACTGAGCAACATCATGGTGAGCCCCGATGGGCGCGGTGTTGTGCTGGGGGTTACGGTTACTTATGACGACGGCAGCACCGATGTTCGCCCCGTTACCGGTAATCGCACCTCATCTCCTGACGATCACCCCAAGGTGATCCCCATCAACGACTTCTTGAAACCGGCCTACCAGCGCGCGGCGCTGGCCAAACACATGATCGGCAATGCTGACCAGTTGCGGACTTCTCTTGGTTTGACGGCTGGACCGGACCAGGCTGGCTACAAGAAGGCGGTTACCGATCTTGAGAATCAACACGGCCAAAACAGGGCGCGGATCTCGTCCAGTAATGCAGAGGACAAGGATATGCAGCTGGAAGCACTGGACGCCCAACTGGAGCAGAGCAAGGCGGCGCTGGCTGACACCTATGGCATGACCAGCCAGCGTGATGAACCGGTTGCCAGCGCACCCATTAAGGAGTGGGCTGGCGGTGATCCTGACCGACTGCAGTTCATCAAAGAGGCGAACCAGCATGGCAAGCTGGGCAGCCTACTGGATAACCCGACCAGGATGAACACCGCCTTTGAGCTGTGGCGCCAGCAGGCAACCAAGCAGAAGGCGGCAGAGCAGGCCACCGTCACTGCGAACCGACTACGTGACACAGAGACCAATGCCTATCAGGCAATGAGTCTGGCGCAGGCCCGCCAGTAGTTGCCATAACTCACTCCCAGCGTTAGCATCTCCCCATAGTCGGTCAGTCTGCATGCTGGCCGCCCCATCCTACAAAGCCCTGATCGGTTCGCCGTTCGGGGCTTTTCTTTTGCCCGAAAGCCGAGGACACCATGGACAAGCCTGGACTGCGTGACGCCCTGCCACAGCCGCAACAATCCGACACCCGTAACGATCAATTTTGGGGCGACCTTGATAGCAGCCTGTCTGCCACCTCTGCCGCCCAGCCCCTCTCCACCGCCGCCCCAGCTCGCAATCTTGATGTGGGGCTTGGCGACCTTGCCCGCGGCGTCGGTGCTGGCGCGCTGGATCTGGTAGGCGGGATCGGTGAGTTGGCCGGTCAAGCCAGCGAATTTGGCAAAGAGAATGCCGGCAAGCAGGGAGGTGACTACCTGGAGCAGTCGCGTGCCAACTTGGCCAGCAAACTCAGTCCCGTGCTGGACTTCGTTGCCGGGGCGGGTGACTTGGCAAAGTCTGGCGCCGAATCACTTGCCGAAGGCATGAGCCCAGATGCCAAAGAGGCCATGAGCCGCCGACTGGTTGATGAAACGCCGGAGGGGCGCCTGACCCTGGGGGATGGCTCGGGGGATATCGATGTCTGGGCTATGAAAATGGCGCAAGGGATTGGATCCCTGCTGCCGACCCTGGCGGCAGGTGGAGTCACTGGTTTGGCTGCTAAAGCCTCAATTGGCCGCGCTGTCACCGCTTCCATGGTCAAACGTGGAGCGACTCAGGAAGTTGCCGAGGCGGTAGCAGCCAAGGCCGTCTCCAAGCTTGCCACCGGCGCAGCCGTCACCACTGGTGCGACCGGGTCGGTTGGCAGTGCGGGGGTGAACGCCAAAGAGTCCGTGCTCACGATGGGCTATGACGAGTTGGCAGCGAGCGACACCTTCCGCCAATCCTTCACCCGCATCGACCAGGATCAGCAAACGGCACACCTCTCCGACGAGGAGAAGCTGGCAATGGCCCGGGAGGAGACGGCCAACGTTGCCAGTCGCGCGACCATGAGCGATGCCAAGACCTGGGGCGCGGCTGCCATGGGGTCCATGATGGGTGACGCCATGCTGTTCAAGATGCTGGCAGGTAAGGCTGCGGCTGGCGGCATGCTGAAAGGGGCTGCCAAAGGGGCGCTTGGCGAGGGGATCGGTGAGACCCTTGAAGAGGGTACTCAGCAATACGCAGTGAACGAGGCGCTGAACGAGGTAGCCGCTGCCGACATCGACCCGATGAAAGGCGTGGTGTCGAGTGCGCTCGAGGGTGGCATGATCGGGATGGGTACCGGCGGAGCGGTGGGGGCGGTTGGTGGATTGCGAAGCGGTAAGCATGCCGATGGCCAGGAGCAGGGCACCAAAGATCCGCTCGCTGACCCCGCATCGGTGATGATGGATGATGCGGCTTCTACTCCAGCTGCGGAGCCCATGCCTGCAGCTGATCTTACTCCGACCACTGAGCATGATCAGATGGTACAGCCTAATCTGGCCGCTGCCGTGGATGGTCTGACGGATCCACTGCAGGCAAGTAGCGAGCAAAACCCACTCGGCCCCAGCCCAAGCCAGTTCGACGAAATGAGGGATGTGCCAGCATACCTACGACAGGACGATACTGCTGACCGGTTCAAGGGGCTGGCCCAGGATAGCGAGGTGCAGCGTGCCCTGGCTGGTGAGTTTGGCCCCTCAGTGCAGGAGCTGGTGACTATCCAGGTCCAGGGGGGTGAGCAGGGTAAGAGCCTCTATGAGCGTGTGCAGGGTGGTGAGCTGGGGACTGACCCCTTTGCTGGCAACAAGAGCGCCCTGCAGGTGGCGGTGGAGGGGCAGCGCCCTACCTTGCCGCTCAAAGATGTGATCTTTGCCGGTGACGCCAATGCCAAGCACAAAGGGGACGGGGTGGCCGCGCCGGGTGACCACGATGATCGCCAGGCCGGACCCGGTCCTCAGTTTCGAGGCAGCGAGCGCACCCGGTGGCAGAGCGGGCAGGAGGGGGATCTGCTCCCGCCCGAAGCGGTTGCGGAGCAAGAAAATATCGCGCTGCCTGGGGCGACCATTGACGGGGATGGGCGCGAGGTTGGCACCGAGCTCCCGCACCGCGATGTGATCTATGGCAGCGATCAGCGACAGCCCGATGCTACGCAGATGAAGGGAGATGTGCCGGTCGGCGCTGAGACTGACAGCATCTTTGGCCCGCTCCAGACCTTGCGCATTACCCGCAAAGGCAAGCCCTTTGCCAGCGAGAAAGAGGCTGCCATGGCCAGCCGCAAGGGCAAGGAGACCCCGGTCCCCCTCAATGGCGGCGGCTTTGGTGTGGCCGAGATCGCCGAGGTGAAGCAGGTGAGGGCCGAACAGCCCACCCCCAGCCAGCCCCAACAACTCGCACCGGCCGTCGATACCGGCTACCGCGATCTTATTCCTTCCAGCGAACAATCCGAGGTGCTCCATGACCAGCCTGCCCCGACACCTGCAATCAGCCGTGAACGACAAGGTGATCAGCCTGGCGCAGGCGAACCAGCTGCAGCGGGCACTGGAACAGCCCCTGCCGGACTCACCGAGCGAACTGGAACCGGAGATCCGACAGATCGCCCTCCTGCTCTACCTGCACCAGATGGACAGCAGCAGAATGACCCAACACTGACAACCCCGGCCACTGATGCCGGGGTTGCTGTTTCTGGGCCCGCAACCTCGACGCCCTGGACAGAGATGGTCGATAACCCTGACAGTACCCTGACCTTGAGGGGGGAGGTGCCCGCCATCAAGCAGTGGGCCAAGGATCACGGGGTGAAGGCTATCCCACGTCGGGATGGCATGTTGGTGGCCAAGCCGTCTGTGGCCAAAGTGCGGGAGCTCGCCATGGCTGTCGCCAGCGAGCCGGTGCAGCAGCTCGAAGCTGCTCGTGCCGACGTAGCGCCGGAGCCCACCGAGGCGCAGAAGGAGGCGGGGAACTACAAGAAGGGCCACCTCAAGCTGCAGGGACTGGAAATCGCGCTTGAGAACCCCAGGGGATCCATCCGTTCCGGTACCGATCGGGATGGCAAGGCGTGGCAGTCAACCATGGTCCATGACTACGGCTACATCAAACGCACCCTAGGGGCGGACGGTGATCACGTTGATGTGTTCATTGGTGATCAGCCCGATAGCGAGATGGTCTATGTGGTGGATCAGGTGGACCCCAGCACCGGCAAGTTTGACGAGCACAAAGTGATGATGGGCTTTGCCGATGAGCAGGCTGCCCGTGCCGGCTATCTGGCGAACTACGAACAGGGTTGGGAAGGGTTGGGCTCCATCAAGGCTATGCCGGTGGAGGAATTCAAACGCTGGGTGAAGAGGGGAGACACTACATCGCCTATTGCCAACCAGCCCACGATTAAATCGGCAAAAACGGTCAGCTTCTCCAAGCAGGCCATGGCCCAAGGGGATAAGCCATCACAGCATCTATCCAAAAAGGAGTCTGAACTGATCACCAAGGATTGGTTCAAACGGTATCAGGGTGCGAATGGTATCGATGTGCAGATCCACACCACCCAAGGCGAGCTTGAGCTGGCTCTGGGGCTCAATGCCAAAGAGGGTCTGATCCGGCGCGCAGCATTCGATGACGATAGCGGCACTCTGCATGTGGCCGCAGATACGATTTCAGACCCCAAGCGGATGCGCGAGATCCTCCGGCATGAAGTGCTGGCCCACTATGGCTTGGCCAACGTGCTTGGCGATGGGGAATACACCAAGTTGATGAGCCGCCTGATCCAGTCCAAGAAAGATCCAAGCATGAAGGCGGTGTGGGACTGGGTAGACACTCACTATGCCGACGAGGACATCGGTACCAAGGCCGAGGAGGTTGTTGCCCATCTTGCAGAGTTGGAGCAGAGCGCCTGGCGCCGTGGCTGGGATAGCGTGGCTGCTTGGGTAACCCGGGCACTGCGTGCCGTAGGTTTTGTGCCGGAGGGCATTACCGCTGCTGAGACTCGAAGCCTTATAGAGGGGCTGGGCAAGAAGATGAAGCGTAAAGGCCCTGATGACGATGGCCCCGATGGCGGCAAGAAGTTCAGTCAGGAGGAGGCACAGCCACCAACCAAGAAGGGCGGCATCAAGATGAGCCAGACGGCCACCGCCGCAGACAAGGCTATGGGAAAGCTCAATCTCGGCGCAAAGCCTGACATCATCGACAAGACCAAGGCCAATCTGGACAAGCTGCGCGCGGTTGACCGTGGCGTGGTGGAGTCCTGGGTTGATCGCTTCATCAAGAAAGCCAACACCGAGGTGCTCGATGCGCTGGCCCCGATCAAATACGCCGAGGATGCCGCAGGCATAACTGACGCGGCAGACTCCGGCTATGTGGCTGCACGCATGGCGACCGGGGCGGCCTCCACTATGCAGGCCACCATGCTTTATGGCCTGCCGGAGTGGAAGGACGGAGTGATCCAGCGTAAGGCCGGCACTGGCGAAAAAGATGCCCTGCTCGGCATCTTCTCGGATCTGGGGAGTGACCTTCACAACTGGCTTGGCTGGATGGCTGGTCACCGGGCGGAGATCCTACTGGCTCAGGGACGCGAGAACCTGCTCGATGCCAATGACATTGCTGCGCTCAAAGCCCAGGGCAAAGGCAAAGAGGCCAAGTTCATGGAGGCCAAGGCCCGCTGGAACCGCCTCAATGCCGCCACCCTTGATCTGGCGCAGGAGGCAGGACTGTTTACCCAGGAGGCGCGGGCTGAGTTTGAAAGCGAGTGGTACATTCCCTTCTTCCGTGAATCTGACGATGGCGATGTTATTGCCCCCTTCAAGCCGAGGGGCATTGCCAACCAGAACGCGGGCATCAAGAAGCTCAAGGGCGGGGAGGCCAACACCAACGATCTGCTCGAGAACATCTTCACCAGCACCAGCAAGCTGATCGACGCCTCCATGAAGAACATGGCGGCCCAGAAGACGGTTTGGAACCTGGCTGACACCGGCATCATCGAGGTAGTTGCCAAACCCAACATGATGGATTGGCGTGCTCTCAAGAATGGGAAAGACCTGATCACCGTGAAGTTGGAGGGGGAGGACTACATGATCCGGGTTGAGGATCCGGACCTCTATCGCGCCATGACCTTCTTCGATCGCCAGCAGTTCGGCGCCATGGTCAACGTGGCCGCCAAAGCCAAGCGCCTGCTGACGGCTGGGGTCACAGCGTCACCCGAGTTCATGCTGCGCAACTTCTTGCGCGACTCCCTCTCCAGCTGGGCAATCAGCAAGGATGGCTTCAAGCCGGTGATTGGCTCTATTCGTGGGGTGAAGAAGACCCTGGCGATGGATGGTAGCACCATCGATGTGATGTTCAGCGGGGCCAGCTTCCTGGGTGGCTACGTCAACGGCAATGACCCTGGGGCTATGGCCGATACCGTGCGCAAGTCGCTGCGGCGCAAGGGGATGACTCCGGAGCAGATTGCTCGTTATGAGAAGTCCATCATCCGCAATGCGGCGCATGCCAAGGGCGTGGTGGCTGACGTGTGGGAGAAGTACAGCAGACTTGGTGAGGCAGTGGAGAATGGCAACCGTGAGGCTGTATATGATGCGGCCATCAAGGCAGGCAAGAGCCACGCCCAGGCGGCATTCGAGTCGAAGGATTTGATGGACTTCTCCATGCTGGGGGCGGCCCGCGCCATTCAGGGGGCGGCCATGATCCTACCGTTCTTCAATGCCCGCCTACAGGGGCTTGGCAAGCTGACGCGGGAACTGCGTGATAATCCGCGCGAAATCGCCAAGCGGGCTGGCATGATCACTGCCATGTCACTCGGACTGCTGGCCGCCAATTGGGACGATGAGCGATATGAGGAGCTGCCGGACTGGGATAAAGACGCCAACTGGCACTTCTTTGTCGGCGATCAGCACTTCCGGATCCCCAAGCCGTTCGAGATTGGGGTGATGTTCGGCACCATCCCGGAGCGCATGGTGCGTGCCCTGGGTGACAAGGACACTGGCGCCCAGTTCGGCAAGGCGGTGGCCAGGGCGATAGGCGACACCTTCGCGCTCAACCCGATCCCCCAGATCGCAAAGCCGGTGGTGGAGACAACGGTAAACTATGACTTCTTCAAGGGTGGCCCTATCGACAGCCCACAGGATCTGGCCGTGCGTGCCGAGGCGCGCTACAACGAACAGACCAGCCTGCTGATGCGGGATCTTGGCGAGATGTCTGGCTTATCACCAAAGCAACTGGAGCACCTTGTGATCGGCTATACCGGCACCATGGGCAGCTATGTAATGGCAGCAGCTGATGGCCTGATCCGTGCGGCCAGACCGGGAGAGTCAGCAGCCTGGCGCGCCGACGAGATCCCACTGGTGAAAGCGGTGTACCGCGGCACCGGGCCGGCCAAGTCTACCCAGCACATGGAAGAGTTTTACCGGATGCTGAGCGAGGTAAACCAGCTCAAGCGTACAGTGGACCAGTACCGCAGCGAGGGGCTGACAGATAAGGCCAGTGAGTTGCTGACGGAACAGGGTGGGATCCTCAAATCACGCCGTAGCCTGAGCCGCACACAGCAGCAAGTTAGGGTGGTGCGCAACAAGATAGAGCTAATCCAGCGTGACAAGATCATGGGGGCTGAGGAGAAGCGCCGGCGCATCGATGAGCTGCTGGCTCGTCGTAATGACCTCGTGTACCAGGCAGTCAGTACCAACCGGCGGAACTGGGAATAGCGGCCCTGCCATGGTCATATTGATGGAAGTAGACTGAGGCCTTTATCTATGGGGCTCAACCATGTGGCTGTTGCTTGCGATCGGATGCATGGTGCTGGCGCTTAAAGCGTTCAGCATCAGTTTCACGTTGGCACTGATACCGTTCGCGATAGGGATCTGGTGTTTCAGTAAATCCAATCGGGAGAGCCTAGAGACTTTCATGGCCTTCGCTTTCATCATTGTCCTGATTGGTTTTGCTGTGAATGTACTCATTAGTATCTGGTGAAATTTGGCTCACAGTTTTGAGAAGGACATGATTCATGAAGGGGGCTTAGGCCCCTTTTTTAATACCCAAAGCGGTCCAAAAATGATAAATTCCCTCACGTCACTGTATATTCATACAGTGATTCACAGCCGAGAGGCTGAGAGAGAACGGGAGACACGGGATGGAATCATCACTAACCGAATTAGAAGACCTTATCGATACCTTGGATCTGACACCTCAGGAGGAAGATAGACTCGCGCGCATTCTTGAGAAACTTCGCGATGAAGCCACTGCGTCATGACGCAGAAGGATTCGGATTAGCCCGCCACTGTGCGGGCTTTTCTATGCGTACAGATGGGATAACCAATGGAAAATTCTGGGGTATTTTTGGGGCAATTTTGGGGCAAATCGAGAGGGAAACTGCGGGGAAATGCGGGAGGAAAGCGAACGGAGATGTTGTGATAATCCTGTAAAAGCCCAGATATGGCGCGGCTTTCGGGGGTTTTAGCTTACATATAAGTGTTGTTGCTGCTTAACAAAGGAGATGTCCCGGTTGGTCTGTCAAATGGCGCGCATTATGGCACAGATCCCCCGAAAGTTTTAGTGAGAACTGTGATCTGGCACCATGACAAGTGAGTGAGATCCCATGAAAAAAGCCGGCACAGGGCCGGCTTGGGATCGACGAGAGCAATTTAGTGGGCGGAGGCACCGGAGGCGCCGAGTCCGGTCTGGGAGCGCACGAACTGCGGGATGAATTTCGCGTGTTCGTCGCTGGCATTCTGGGACTTGTCGGTGACCGAGAAGAACCAGATCCCGGCGAAGGCCAGCAGCATCGAGAAGAGCGCAGGGTACTCGTAGGGGAAGATAGCCTCGGCATGGCCCAGCACCTTCACCCACACGGTCGGGCCCAGGATCATCAGGGTCACGGCGCTGATGAGACCCAGCCAGCCACCGTAGACGGCGCCGCGGGTGGTCAGGCGGGACCAGAACATGGAGAGGAACAGCACCGGGAAGTTGCAGCTTGCCGCGATGGAGAAGGCCAGGCCCACCATGAAGGCGATGTTCTGCTTCTCGAACAGGATCCCCAGACCGATGGCGACCACCCCCAGCACCACAGTGGTGTACTTGGAGACGCGCAGCTCGTCGGTTTCGTTGGCCTTGCCCTGCTTGATCACGCAGGCATAGAGGTCGTGGGAGACCGCGGAGGCGCCCGCCAGGGTGAGGCCGGCGACCACCGCCAAGATGGTGGCGAAGGCCACGGCGCTGATGAAGCCGAGGAACAGGCTGCCCCCCACCGCATCGGCCAGATGGACAGCCGCCATGTTGGTGCCGCCCAGCAGGGCGCCGGTGGCATCCTTGAAGGTCGGGTTGGTGCTGACCAGCAGGATGGCGCCGAAGCCGATGATGAAGGTCAGGATGTAGAAGTAGCCGATGAAGCCGGTGGCGTAGAACACGCTCTTGCGCGCTTCCTTGGCGTCACTCACGGTGAAGAAACGCATCAGGATGTGGGGCAGGCCGGCGGTGCCGAACATCAGTGCCAGCCCGAGGGAGATGGCGGAGATGGGATCGGCCACCAGGCCACCCGGGCTCATGATGGCGGCGCCGTTCGCGTGCACCTTGACGGCCTCGCTGAACAGGGCACCGATGTCGAAGTTGACTGACTTCATCACCATGATGGCCATGAAGGAGGCGCCGGAGAGCAGCATCACCGCCTTGATGATCTGTACCCAGGTGGTGGCCAGCATGCCGCCAAACAGCACGTAGAGCACCATCAGGATGCCGACCAGCACCACGGCGACGTGGTATTGCAGGCCGAACAGCAGTTCGATCAGCTTGCCGGCCCCGACCATCTGGGCGATCAGGTAGAGGGCGACCACCACCAGGGAGCCACTGGCGGAGAGGCTGCGCACCGAGGTCTGCTTGAGGCGGTAGGAGGCCACGTCGGCGAAGGTGTACTTGCCGAGGTTGCGCAGCCGCTCCGCGATCAGGAACAGTATGATGGGCCAGCCCACCAGGAAGCCGATGGAGTAGATGAGGCCATCGTAGCCCGAGGTGTAGACCAGGGCGGAGATGCCGAGGAAGGAGGCGGCGGACATGTAGTCACCGGCGATGGCTAGGCCGTTCTGGAAGCCGGTGATGCGGCCCCCTGCGGCATAGTAGTCGGAGGCCGAGCGGTTGCGCTTGGAGGCCCAGTAGGTGATGAACAGGGTGGCGGCCACGAAGACCACGAACATGACGATGGCCGGGACATTGAGGGGCTGGCGTTGCACCTCGCCGGTCAGCGCATCGGCCGCCAGCAGGGGGGTGGAGACCAGGCCGGTCAACAGCAGCAGAGACTTGCCTTTCATGATTGCACTCCCTTGAGGATCTTCTGGTTCAGCTCGTCAAACTCGCCGTTGGCACGCACCACATAGATGCCGGTCAGCACGAAGGAGGCGAGGATGAGGCCCACGCCGACGGGAATGCCACGGGTGATGGAAGATCCCTCGCTCAGCGGCGTGCCGAGCCAGCCGGGGGCGAAGGCGATGAGCAGGATAAACGCCAGGTAGAGCCCCAGCATCAGGATGGAGAGGGTCCAGGCGAAGCGTTGGCGTTTGCTGACCAACTCCTGGAAGACGGGATCTTGCTGGATCCTCAGATAGCGTTGCTGTTCCATTGCATTTCTCCATGACATGAATGTCGACTGTGAATGAAGGATGTCCCTACCGAGCAGGAGGTCCGCTCATGTAATGGAAATGTGAATTAAATGTTATTGGTGGGCAATTAGACTTTGGGATAAGCCAGGGGGCCGCCCAGGCGCAGGCGCAGGAAGATGAGGGCGGCGGTGACCGCGTCGGCGAGGGCGTCGTGGGCGGGCAGGGGAGGCAGCTCCAGGTGACTGCAGATGGCGCCGAGGTGCAGATCGATGGCGGCATCGGGGTAGCGTCGATAGAGGTGATCGTGATAGAGCCGGCTCACCTCTATGCCGCGCTGGGGCAGGCGCAGCCCCCACTGCTTTTGGCAGGCCAGGTTGAAGATGCGCAGATCGTAGGGGATGTGATAGCCCACCAGCTCGCGCGGGCCAATGAAGGCCAACAGCTGGCGCAGCGCGGCCTCCAGCGGCATGCCCTGCTGCAAATCCTGATGGCGCAGGCCGTGGATCACCACGGATTGTGCGCTCAGGCTGGCGGGTGCCTGCACCCGCAAGGAGAGTGCCTCCCCGGTGAGCAGCCGGTTGCCCTGGATGCGCACCGCGCCGATGGCGACGATTTCCGCCTGTGCGGGATCCAGGCTGGTGGTCTCGAGATCGAGGGCCACCCACTCATCGCGCGGGGCGGGCGCAAAGAGCGGGGCGAACTCCCCGTGACGAAAAGCCCGGCCAATCCACTGGCGTCGACAGCGACTCCACATGCTATTGCCTCAGACGAAAGTGCAAGACGAGCCACTGCTGGAACTTCTTCACCTGATGCAGGGCATGGCGCAGCAGATCCCGCTCGCTATGGCTGAGCGCCTCCACCCGCACCCTGTGGTCGCCCCCCTTGAGCTGGCTGCGCAGCCGCAGCCGAACGAACAGCCGGAACGCCTCCGCCAGATTGGCGCCGTAGTCGCTACTGAGCCGATCGCAGGCCACCAGGGCCTCGATGCGGCCCAGGGTGGAGGTCTCCAGGATCTTGGCCTCCAGCGCCAGCAGACGGATGCCGTGCACCAGCGCAAACAGGCCACCCCGCTTGAGATCCAGCCCCTCCGGCTCCTGGGCCAGCCGGCCAAACAGGGTGAGGGGGGTGTGAAAGGCGACCGCGGCGCGGGCCATCTCCGCCAGCAGGTCGGGCCGATCGGCGAGCTGCTCCCTTAGCCTGCGGGCGATGGGGGGCAGCAGGCTGCGATCACCGGCGATGGGCTGGGCATCGGCCAGGGTGGCGAGCCAGAGCAGCTCGGCTTCGCTGGCCCCCAGGCAGGCGCGTTCGATCTCCTGTTGCCAGTGCGCGGCCTCCTTCACCCAGGCCGGGTTGCTGACCATCACCCGACCCGGGCAGGGGGGATAACCGAGCCGCTCCAGCAGGGCGCCGAAGGCGGCCAGATCGGCCTGCCGATCGGGCCAATGCAGATCATTGGGCAGGATCAGGGCGTTGTCCTGATCGGTCTTCTGGATCTGCTCGCCGCGCCCCTCAGATCCCAGCATCAGCAGGCACACCTTATCCTGCACCTCGGTCGGGATCGCCAGGGCGAAGGCCTTGGCGATCAGCTGTTCGTTGAGGGTGGCGATGAGCCTCATCAGGAAGGCGGTGTGGATCCCCTGACCGAACAGGGAGCGGGTCAGCTGTTGCTGCTCCCGGGCGACGGCTTCCAGGGCGGCTGGGCTGTCTGCCCTGGCGATGCGCAGGGTCAGCACGTGGGAGTGGGCGGAGAAGAGGCCGAGCACCTGGGTCAGGTGCAAGACGCCCGCCACCTCCTGCCGATCCCAGACCACCAGCCGCTTGATGCGGTGACGGGTCATCAGCAGCAGGGCATCGAACAGGTAGCTGCCAAGGGGCAGGCCGATCAGCGGCGCCGGGCTCAGCACCGCGAGCGGCGCCGTCAGCGGCAGCCCTCTCAGGGTCAGGGCATGGAGCAGGGTCTTGCGGGTCGCCAGGCTCAGGCTGCCGTCGGCGGCGGGATAGAGCAGGCAATCGCTACCCTGGCTGGCCATGGCTTCGGTCGCGGCCAGCAGGCTGAGCCGGCTCTCGACGAGGAGCGGTGGCTGCAGGTGGTTGGGCTCAATCCGGGTCAGGATGAACTCCGCCAGATTCTGCTGGCCAAGCTGCTCCCGCCGCGCCTGCTGGTGCTGGCGCTCGGCCAGGGTCGCGGTGAAATAGTGCGCGAGATCCGGGTTGCCGGCGCAGAGCTCCGCGAACACCTCGCGGGGGATCAGCTGGCAGAGGCAGTCCTCCAGGGCGCTGAAGCCATGGCGGCAGCGGCCATCGAACTGGGCACGGACGTCGAACAGGTCGTCGACCCCGTAATCGCCGAACGACTGGTGGGGGCTCGACTCCTCCACCGCCCCCTTGATGATGAGGTAGAGGCCGGGAGGCGTGTCCCCCGGGCTCAGCACCCTCTGGCCCGCCCGAAAATAGCAGACGCTGAGGCTCTGCCCGAGGCGCTGGCGCTCCGCTTCCCCGAGGCAGTCAAACGGCGGGCGGCTGAAGTTGAACAGAATGGTCATGGCGGTTCTCGGCCGGGGGCGTGAGGCCAGTCTGACAAAGGCGCCGGAGCGGGGCCAGCCGACTTTAGTCGCACGGAGGCCCTCGCCTCCCTGTACCCGCCGGTAACAGTCTGGTAACTTGGTGGTATGACCAGTATCGGCTCAGGAGAGGACAGGGGACATGGATAAACCAAGGGTCAAATGGGAGATCCGGGACGGCATCGCCGAGGTGATGCTGGCGCGGGGGGACAAGCTCAATGCGCTGGACAGGGCCATGTTCGGCGCCATCGATGAGGTGCTCGGCCAGTTGCAGCAACACAGGGGGCTGCGGGCGGTGATCCTGCACGGGGAGGGGCGCGCCTTCTGCGCCGGGCTGGATGTGAAATCCATGCTCAAGCAGCCGGTGGCGGCGCTCGACATCCTCAAACGGGAGGCGGACGAGGCGACCAATCTGGCCCAGCGGGTCGCCTATGGCTGGCACCAGTTGCCGGTGCCGGTGATCGCGGTGACCCAGGGGGTCTGTTTCGGTGGCGGCCTGCAGATCGCGCTGGGGGCCGATTTTCGCTTCAGCACCCCGGATTGCCGCTTCTCGGTGATGGAGATCAAGTGGGGCATCATCCCTGACATGAGTGGCAGCGTCACCCTGCGCAACCTGATGGGGGTGGATACCGCCATGGAGCTCGCCATGAGCGGGCGTGAGTGCGATGCCAGCGAGGCCAGGAGCCTGGGGCTGGTGAGTCGGGTCTGCGCGGATCCGCTGGCCGAGGCGCGGGAGTTCGCCAAGACCCTGATCACCAAGTCGCCGGATGCGCTGGCGGGGATCAAGCGGCTCTATACCCAGGCCTGGGCTCGCAGCGATGAGGCGATGCTCAAGGAAGAGACCCGTTTGCAGCGGCAGATCCTGGGGCGGCCCAACCAGTGGCGCGCCACCCTCAACAGCCTGTTGCGCTGGCGGCTGCCGTTCGGGCCGCGGCGCAACGCGCTCTGACCGCGCTCTTCAATAGAAAATGGCAGCCAGGGCTGCCATTTTTTTCGTCTAGTCATGGGGTGATGACTCAGGAGATCTTGCGATCCGGCTCGAACGGATGGCCGTCCTGCTCCTGTTTCAGGTTGTCCTCGGAGCGGTGACCCATCCAGTAGTCGGCGTTCTTGATGCCGAGCCTCTCCGGGTGGAACACGGGATCCAGCCCCTTGGCCTTCTGGGCCTCATAGTCCTTGAGGCAGACGAAGGCGGTCTTCTGCAGCAGCAGGATGGCGCCTATGTTGAGCCAGGCCATCAGGCCGACCCCGATGTCGCCAAGACCCCAGGCCAGATCCGCGGTCTTGACGGTGCCATAGACGGTGGAGGCCATCAGCGTCAGCTTGAGCACGAAGGTCAGCCAGGGACGGTTCACCTTGCGGTTGATGTAGGCGATGTTGGTCTCGGCGATGTAGTAGTAGGCGACTATGGTGGTGAATGCGAAGAAGAACAGCGCGACGGCCACGAACATGCTGCCAAAGCCGGGCATCATGCTCTCCATGGCGGTCTGCACATAGCCAGGGCCTGCGGCGATACCGGCGATGCCGGTGTAGATGGCGGCGCCGTCCGGACCCTGCACGTTGTAGAGCCCGGTAATGAGCAGCATGAAGCCGGTGGCGGAGCAGACGAACAGGGTGTCGATGTAGACGGAGAACGCCTGCACCAGACCCTGCTTGGCCGGGTGGCTCACCGCGGCGGCGGAGGAGGCGTGCGGCCCGGTCCCCTGACCGGCTTCATTGGAATAGACCCCGCGCTTGACCCCCCACATGATGGCCAGGCCCAGGATGGCACCGAAACCGGCCTCCATGCCGAAGGCGCTCTTCCAGATCAGCAGCAGCACACCGGGCAATTGACCGATGTTGAGGGCGATGATGACGCAGGCCACTATGATGTAGCCGAGCGCCATGAAGGGCACCACTGTGCTGGCGAAGCTGGCGATCCGCTTGACGCCGCCGAAGATGATGAAGCCGAGCAGCAGCGCCAGACCGGCGGCGGTGACGTTAGGATCGATCGCGAAGGCGGTCTGCAGGCTGGCCCCGATGGAGTTGGCCTGCACCCCCGGCAGCAACACGCCGCAGGCGAAGATGGTCGAGATGGCGAAGGTCCAGGCGTACCACTTCATGCCGAGCCCTTTCTCGATGTAGAAGGCCGGGCCGCCGCGGTACTCACCGTTGATCTTCTCCTTGTAGACCTGACCCAGGGTGGACTCCACGAAGGCGGAGCTGGCGCCGAGGAAGGCGACCATCCACATCCAGAACAGGGCGCCCGGGCCGCCGAAGGTGATGGCGGTGGCGACCCCGGCGATGTTACCGGTACCGACCCGGCCGGCCAGGGTCATGGCCAGTGCCTGGAAGGAAGAGACACCGGCATCGGTGCTCTTGCCATCGAACATCAACCGCACCATCTCCTTGATATGGCGCAGTTGCAGGAAGCGGCTGCGCAGGGAGAAGTAGAGGCCTACCCCCAGACACAGATAGATGAGCGCGGGGCTCCAGATCACCCCATTGATGGCATTGACGATCTCATTCATGTACAACAACTCCTTTGTTGCGCTGTCTTGGCGAGGTCTGTGCCTCGCTCCCTAAAATATTGAAATCTGTGGTGACCAAGAGGGTCACTCAGGTTAGTGCAGTACTTTCGACTGGTAAGTCTGCGGCTTTTAACATATCGATTTGTGCAGGGGCTTCCTAGTGAAATATGTTGTCGGTTTGTTAATTTGTGAATTGGCAATAACAAATGACAGAATGGGCTGGACAAGATTCGGAAATGCCCCGTGTCGATCACTTTGCGGGTCGCCGGTTGATAGAAAGCAAATGTGAGGCCAGGAATGAAAATGGAAGACAATGGTGGCATGGTCCGCCTCGCCGAGCAGGGGGATGGGGCCGCCATGGCCCGCCTGTTCGAGCAGCTGGGCTACCCGACCGGGGCGCTCGAGATAGTGGATCGCCTGCGGCAGCGGGATCCGGCCCGCGAGGTGCTGCTGGCCTGCTTCGATGCCGAGGTGGTGGGGGTCCTGGTGTGGCATGTCCTGCAACCCTTGCACCTTGCACCCGCCTGGGGCCTGATCTCGGCGCTGGTTATCGATGAGAGTGCAAGAGGGAAGGGGGTAGGCGCCCTGCTGCTGGCGGCGGCAGAGGCGCGGGCGCAGGCGCAAGGCTGTGGCCAGCTGGAGCTCTCCAGCAGCCTGAAGCGGGAGGGGGCCCATCGCTTCTACCTGGCGCAGGGCTATCTTGAGCGCCCGAAGCGGTTCGTGAAGTTGTTCTGAGGTGGCAAGAGGAGTCCGTGTGTTCTGGTCCCGATTATGGAAGTGGTTTTATCCTTCATCCCCCCGGCAGGAGAATGCCCCCGGGGCGCTGGAGTGGCGGCAGGCCCTGGCGGCCGTGCCCATACTGCAAGGTTTCTCCGAGGACGACGAGGCGAGGCTGACGAAGTTGGCCCAGCAGTTTCTGGCCCGCAAGACGCTGACCCAGATCGGGGTCGAGCTCACGTCCCGCCAGCAGGCGGTGCTGGCCCTGCAGGCGGCGCTGCCTATCCTGCACCTTGGGCTGGACTGGTATCGCGGCTTTCACGAGGTGATCATCATCCCCGAGCCCGTCACCCGCCGCCAGGAGGTGCAGGATGAGTTCGGCCTGGTCAGCGAATGGGAAGAGGAGAATGCCGGGGAATCCTGGCCCCAGGGGCCGCTGGTGCTGGCCTGGAGCGAGCTGCAGCAGGACGGGGACTGGGACGGTTTCAACCTGGTGATCCACGAACTGAGCCACAAGCTCGACATGCTGGGGGGGAATGCCGATGGGGCGCCGCCGCTGCCGAGCGGGATGGATCCGCGCCGGTGGACCCAGGCCATGCAGCGTGCGTTCGATGAGCTGAGTGCCCAGCTGGCCCGCCACGAGCCGACCGCCATCGATCCCTATGCCGCCGAGCATCCTGCCGAGTTCTTCGCGGTGTGCTGCGAGAGCTTCTTCACCGATCCGCTGGGGCTGCGGGGGGCCTATCCCGCCGTGTACGAGCAGTTCGTGCTGTTCTTCGGCCAGCAGCCGGCGGCCCGCTTCCCGGCCACCCGCTTGCTGGCGGGAGAGTAGGGTCCCCGCAGCGGGTCAAGCTGCGAGGCAAGCCGCCTGATAAACAAAAGGCACCCCAGGGGGTGCCTTTTTTTGCATCGGCGCGGGCGCCAGATGATCGCGGATTATGCGGCGGCCTTGAGCTGCACGGTGGCGGCTTTCTTGTGATCGCCGATGGGCAGCACGGTGCGGCCATACTGCTCGTTGATCACGGTGGCCATGGCCAGGTAGATGGCGCTGGCGCCGCAGATGATGCCTTCGAAACCGGCGATGGTGCCGATCAGGGCGCTGCCGGTGAAGTCACGGGCGGCCAGCAGGAAGAACAGCACGGTCAGGGAGGCGAACACGAACTGCTTCACGCGCGGGTAGTTGATGGTGCCGACCAGCATGAACAGGGTGAACATGCCCCACATCAGCAGATACCAGCCCATGAAGGCGTGGGGGGTGGCTTCGGCCAGACCCATGCCCGGCATCATCAGCAGGAACACCAGGCTCCACCAGAAGGTGCCGTAGGAGATGAAGGCGGTGACACCGAAGGTGTTGCCACGCTTGTACTCCATGATACCGGCGATGATCTGGGCCAGGCCGCCATAGCACAGGCCCATGGCCAGGATCATGGCGCTGATGGGGAAGAAACCTGCGTTATGGATGTTCAGCAGAATGGTGGTCATACCGAAACCCATCAGACCCAGAGGGGCAGGGTTGGCCAATTTTTCGCTCACGTGGTGTTCTCCAGCAATAGAGGTAGGGGTTGATAAAAGACGCGCGATTTTAGGCAGGCTCTGGACCCCGGGCAAGGGGAGAAATGCAGAAATAGTAAAAAAACGACACGAAAAATTACCCAGGCCATGATTCGTGCGATCCAGGTAGAAAACAGGTAAATGAATAGGGGCGGTGAGGTTGATTTTTTGTGTGAATTACCAGGATCTGAAACTGAATGACGGCACCCGAGATGGCGTCTGGCCGTCTCATCGCCTCCGGCAAGTCGGTATTTAACCTCCTTTCGATTGAAAATCAGTCTCATATGCCATCAGACAAGAGATCTTTAACACTATTTGAAACGGGACGCTGCGGCATAGTGCCAGCACCGGCACTATCCGGGAGGGTGTCAACGACGGCCACCATCATGGCTGGTGGCTGGGGTGCCAAGCGAAGCGATATGGCCGAGCAAGGCGATATTAGCGGAATGGAGGCGGGCGGGGATGGCGGAAGAGGGGAGCAAAGGCTCCCCTCGCCGGCTCAGTTATCCAGCGTCAGCACCACCTTGGCGTCCTTGTCCGCCTCCTTCACCTGGCTGTCGAGCACGAACAGCCGCTCAGGCGCTATGCCCTGGGTATCCACCAGGAACTCCTTGGTGTTCTGGGCGCGGCGCATGGCGAGGTTGCGCAAGGACTTGGCGGTGATCAGCTGCTGGTCCCGCAGCAGGATCACGGCCTGGGCACGCAGGGCCGGGCTCGCCTCATCCAGGGTCAGCCGACTGGCCAGGCTGCCGAGATCCTCCTTGAAGCGCGCCTCATAGGCCTCACCCAGCGCGGCCTGCAGGGCGGGGTCCTGCTCCAGCACGCCGAGATCGACCGGGGCGCCGGTGAGCTTGGCCAGCACGCGCTCCAGTTTCTGGCGTTGCAGTATGGGGCGCTCCTCGTTGAAGTTGACCTTGCCGCGGATGTTCATGCTGAGCTTGGGGCGCTCCTTCAGCGCCTGGGCCAGGGTGCCGAGCTTGGTCTGCTGGCTCGGGGTGAGGCTCGGATCCCCCAGCAGGAAGGGCAGCTCATCGAGATCTTTGGTGCCGCCGGTCAGGGAGGCCAGCAGGGAGAAGGGGGAGGTGATGGCCTTGCCGAGGGTGTTGCCGAGCACGTCCCAGAAGATGTTGCCCAGGCTGAAATCCGGCTGATCCAGGTTGCCGTTCACCTTGAGGTTCATCTTGATGACGCCGCTGGCGTCGCTCAGCAGGGCGATGGCGAGCCCGAGCGGCAGATCCTTGGCCTGCTCGCTCTTGACCTTCTCCCCCAGCTGCAGCTTCTTGATGGTGATGTCGTTGTCCCCCTCCAGCCGGTTGCCCTGCAACTTGTAGTTGAGCTTCATGGAGAGCTGGCCCTTGTCGATGGCGTAGCCCGCATAGGTGCTGGAGTAGGGGGTGAAGGTGGTGAGCTCCAGGTTGTTGAAGGCCACGGCGATGTCGAGCACGGGATCGTCGATCAGCAGGTTGGTGCCGCCGCGGATGGTGACGGGGGCGTATCTGTCCACCTTGCCGTTGAAGGCGAGATCGGAGCGTTGGCCGGGAATGTTGCTGATGTGGCGGCTCTGACCGGCGAGCGAGGCGATGTCCACCACGAACTCCGGGCTCAGGCTGCGATCGGCGAAGCGCAGGTTGCCCTGCTCGGTGCGCACCTGATCGATGGTGATGCGGGGGGCAGGTCCGCCGGCCGGCTTGGCGCTGGCCGGCTGTGGCAGCAGCAGCTGTTGCACGTTGGTGATCCCCTCCTCGTTGATCTCGATGCGGGCGAAGGGCTGGCGCAGCAGAATATCGGCGATCCTTATCTGCTGGCTGATGCCGTCATAGCGCAGGCCGCTCAGTTGCAGGCGCTCTATCTGCAGCAGGCGCTGGTTGTCGGCCCGATCCAGCACCTGCAGCTTGTCGATGTCGAAGCCGCCGGTGACCTCCAGTCGGCGCATTGCCCCCTGCGCATCGGTCGCGATGGCCAGCTTGGTGTGGCTGCTGAGCAGACCATCCTGCACCTTGACCCTCAGCAGATCCTGCAGATAGGGCTGGGCCCAGCCGAG
This sequence comes from Aeromonas sp. sif2416, assembly GCF_019218665.1. NCBI lineage: Bacteria > Pseudomonadati > Pseudomonadota > Gammaproteobacteria > Aeromonadales > Aeromonadaceae > Aeromonas > Aeromonas sp. sif2416. The sequence continues at coordinate 133,452 of NZ_JAHUXC010000009.1, read as the reverse complement.
CGGCAACCCCTGCTGCTTGATCTCGCCGTCAAGCGCGAAGGGGGCGAGGCTGAGGGCACCGTCGAAGTTCAGCTGGCTCTGGCCGTTGAGGGTGCTGGCGAGGGTCAGCGTCGTGGGTTGGCCAGTGGCGCTGCCCAAGGTGCCCAGATTGAGGTTCAGCCCGGAGAGCGAGCGCGCCAGCGCCTTGCCGCTGCTCGACTCGGTCAGCTTGAGCTCGCCCTGGCTGATGCGGGTCTGCTTGAGCTGCCAGCGCCAGGGCTTGCCCGGCTGCTGTGGCTTGGCCGTCGCCTTGGCGGCGGGTGGCGGGACGAGCAGCTCGGCCAGATCCAGCCGCTGTCTGTCATCGAGCACGGCCATCACGGCCGGGGCCTTGAGCGCGATGGCGTCGACATCGAGGGACTGCTTGCTGCCATCGAGCCGGATCCCGGTCAGGGCCAGCTGGTTGAAGCGGGCGAATTCGGCCCCCTTGGGCCGCTTGAGCTGCCAGTTGTTCAAGATCAGCTTGCCCTTCGACAGCCGCCAATCCAGCCCCTGCTTGCTCTGGCTCAGCCGGTAGTCCAGCTCGGCGCTGGCGTCCCCCTTGGCCAGATTGACCTTGAGATAGGGGGCCCAGAGTGGCGCGAAGGGTGAGAGCGGCAGCTTGCCGAGGCTGAGTCGCCCCTTGCCGGCCCCGGTCAGGAGATCGAACTCCCCCTCGGCCTTGAGCGGGCTCTTCTGATTGAGGGTCGCACTCAGCCGGTAGCGATTGGCAGATGCCTGGGCCGTGGAGAAGTCGGGCAGCTCCAGCGCCACTGCCTGCAGATTGAGCGGCGGCACCCAGCCCGGGCTGCTCTGTTTGCGGCTATCCCGATACTGGATCTGGCCCTGCTCCAGGGCCAGCCGGTTGATGCGCACCAGCACAGGCTCGGCGGCGGCGGGGGCCTGAGCCGGATCGGCAGCCAGCACCCCGGCCAGCGCCTCGGTCAGATTGAAGCGCGGCTCGCGCTGGCCCTTGCCATCGGCGAGGCGGACCAGATCCAGGGTCGGCTTGGTCAGGATGGCGTCGGCCAGGATGATGGATTTTTGCTGCCAGCTCGCGCGCGGCAGGGGGATTAACTGGAGCCGCTCGAACGTCAGCAGGGGTTGCTGCTGCTCGTCGAGCAGGGCGGAGGGGCCGATGCTGAGGGAGGGATGGCGTAGATTGACCTCGATCTCCCCCAGGGTCAGCCGCAGACCATAGTGCTTGGCCAGCCAGCCGGGCAGGTGGCGCTGGGTGAGGTTGGGGGCTTGCCATAGCAGGATGAAGAGGGAGATAAGCAAGGCGGCGCAGAGATAGAGGGTATAGCGCAACAGACGAGCGGGCAGCGGCTTGAGCATGGTGGTCTCCGTTTGATGCGCACATGGTAGCAATTAATCGCCGGGGAAGCATGGGTTGCCGGATGCGCTACGCCGTACTCTGTCCAGCGCGTCTCGGCCCGCCATCGGGGGGCGCCCTGCCATAGCGCGAGATGGCTGCGCCTCTGGTGAAGCGGAGTCGGGTTGGAGAGGAGAGGGCCGCCGGGTTCTGGCATAGTCCCAGGCCGCTCGGCCACCCGGCTGGGGATGGGCCTGCCGGCGCCATCGGCCGGTGGCGCGGCACCGGCGTTCCCGGTGCAGCGTGGGGCGCGAGGGCTCAGCTCCGGTTAATCTGCGCTGGTTTTCAAGCCGTCGAGTGAATTGACGCAGCGCTGCTCGGCGGCGTCCAGCTCGGCCATCACCATCTGGATGTCTTCCAGTTGCTGGCGCAGGGAGTGACGCCGCGCCTCGATGAGCTGGATCATGGAGTGCAGCTGCATCCGGCTCGAGCGGTCGGTGTCATACATGTCGAACAGCTCGCGGATCTCCGCCAGGCTGAAGCCGAGCCGCTTGCCACGCAGGGTCAACTTCAGGCGGATCTTGTCCTTGTGGCTGTAGATGCGGGTCTGCCCCTCCCGGGACGGGGTGATCAGCCCCTCATCCTCGTAGTAGCGGATGGTGCGCGGAGTGATGTCAAACTCCTGCGCCAGCTCCGAGATGCTGTAGGTGACCTCCTTGCCGGAGAAGGGGCTGGCTTTCATGGTGCGCTCCTGTGGATGTTTAATCCCCGAACCAACATCGGGATGCCGCAAGTGATCGCCTTGCCGGAGAAATGACCAGCATTCATGGCGTGCGCCTTGGGCATCTCAAATCCCCAAACAAGCACCGAGATGCCGCGAGTGATCTCCCTGTCGGAGACGCGATTAAGGACCATGGCACTCTCCCTGTGCGATCTCATGCTGTGCCGCCAGCTGCAGGGCCCTGGCATGGAGCGCCCGACCGACCCGGGAGCCGTTGCCGTGGCCGAGACGCTCGCTCACCCATTGGCCGGTGGCGGCAAGCTTGTCCAGATCCACCCCCGTGCTCATGCCGAGGCCGTGCAGCAGATAGACCACCTCCTCCGAGGCCAGGTTGCCGGAGGCCCCCGGCGCATAGGGACAGCCGCCGAGGCCGGCCACCGAGCAGTCTATGGTGCGGATACCGCGTTCCAGCGCCGGCAGCAGGTTGGCCAGCCCCTGGCCGTAGGTGTCGTGGAAATGCACCGCGAGCCGCCCCGCCGGTACCTCGTGCAGCACCGCATCCAGCATGGGCGCCACCGTGCCCGGGGTGCCGACGCCGATGGTGTCACCCAGGGAGATCTCGTGACAGCCGAGATCCAGCAGCCGCTCGGCCAGGGCGGCGACCCGCTTCGGGCGGGTCGGGCCGTCGAACGGGCAGGCGATGACGGTGGAGAGGTAGCCCCGCACCTTGATGCCGAGGCGGCGCGCCTCCGTCACCAGGGGGGCGAAGCGGATCAGGGACTCCTCCACGCCGATGCCGATGTTGGCGCGGGTGAAGCCGTCGGAGCAGGCGGTGAAGAGGCCGATCTCGTCGACCCGGGCGGCAATGGCGGCCTGCAACCCCTGCAGGTTGGGCACCAGGGCGCCGTAGCGAGTCGGGCCCTTGCGCGGCAGGGCCTCAAACAGTGCGGCGGAGTCCGCCATCTGCGGCACCTTTCGGGGGGAGACGAAGGCGCCCACCTCGATCCGCTGCAGGCCGCTGTCGGCGAGGCGGGCGATCAGCTCAAGCCGCTGGTCGAGCGGCAGGATGCGAGCCTCGTTTTGCAACCCATCCCGCGGGCCCATCTCCACCAGGCTCACCCGATCGACCGGTATCCCATGTTCTCTGCTCATGACGCGCTCTCTTGTTTGTTTTCGCCAGCGTCCGTATCAGCGTCGGCAAAATGCACCAGCACAGTGCCCTGGCTCACCTGATCTCCTTGCTGGCAGAGCAGGGCCGCGATCACCCCGTCACACTCCGCTTTCAAGACATGTTCCATCTTCATCGCCTCCAGCACCAGCAGGGGCTGGTTCTTCTGGACGGACTGACCGGCCTCGACCAGCAGCGCCACCACTATGCCGTGCATTGGCGCGACGGCGCCGCTGCCCTTGTGGTGATCATGATGCGCCTGACGCTGCTGATCATCGGCCTCAAAATGGATGCGCTGCTCGCCGAGGCGCAGCAGAAAGGCCCCGGCCGTACCGTGCTGCACGGGGTAGCGCAACCAGCGCCCTGCCTGCTGCAGGCGGATATGATCCTGACCCAGCTCATAAGGGAGCCGGCTCCCTTGCCAGTCGATCACGCCCTCAGTGCCGGTCAGGCTCAGCACCCGACGTTCCTCGCCGATACGCACCGCCGCCGTCCAATGCTGGCGATGGCCGAGTCGAAAACCGTTCGCCCGCTGCCAGGGCGCCATACCGGCCACGCGGCTGGCGAGCCAGAGGGCGGCCAGCGGCCAGGCGAGCGCGGGAATGGCCTGCGGCTCGGTGGGGATGGGCCACTGGGTGTGATGGCGCATGGCCAGCACGTCGGGCTCCTGGCACAGGCGCTGCAACAGCGGACCGTTGTGCACCAGCGGGCCGAGCGCCAGGGTGCCGATCGCCTCGGCCAGACGGGCAAAGGCCTCGGCGCGGCTCTGGCCGTGGGCGATGAGCTTGGCGATCATGGGATCGTAATAGGGGCTGACGGCATCGCCGGCGGCGACCCCGGTGTCTATCCTGATCCCCTCAGGCCAATGCAGGTAATTGATGGGACCGCTGGCGGGCAGGAATCCGGCTCCTACGTCCTCGGCGTAGAGGCGCGCCTCCACCGCGTGGCCGCACAGCTTCACCTCATCCTGGGTCAACGGCAGGGGCTGACCCTCGGCGACAGCCAGCTGCCAGGCCACCAGATCCTGGCCGGTGACGCACTCGGTGACCGGGTGCTCCACCTGCAGGCGGGTGTTCATCTCCATGAAGAAGAACTCCCCCTCGCACAGCAGAAATTCGATGGTGCCGGCCCCGACATAGTCGATGGCCCTGGCGGCGGCGACCGCCGCCTCACCCATGGCCTGGCGCAACTGGGGAAGGATGTCGGGGGCCGGGGCCTCCTCGATCACCTTCTGGTGGCGGCGCTGCAGCGAGCAGTCCCTGTCCCCCAGATAGATGGCGTTGCCCAGGCTGTCGGCGAAGATCTGCACCTCCACGTGGCGGGCTTTGGGCAGGTAGCGCTCCAGCAGCACGTTGTCATCGCCGAAGGCGGCCAGGGCCTCGCGCTTCACCGCCGCCAGCGCCTCGTCGAACTCGTCTATCTGCTCGACCCGGCGCATCCCCTTGCCGCCGCCGCCGCTGGCGGCCTTGATCAGCAGCGGGAAGCCGGTCTGGCTCGCCTGATCACGCAACAGCGCAGGGCGCTGATCCTGGCCGTGATAGCCGGGCAGCACGGGCACCCCGGCCGCCAGCATCAGCGCCTTGGCACCGGATTTGTCCCCCATGGCGAGGATGGCGGCGCCGCTCGGGCCGATAAATCGCACTCCCTGGGCCTCACAGGCGCTGGCGAAGTCGCTGTTTTCCGACAGGAAGCCATAGCCGGGGTGAACGGCATCGGCGCCCGCCTCGCGGGCGATGCGCAGCACCTTGGCGGCATCGAGATAGCTCTCCCGCGCAGGCGCAGGCCCCAGGTGCCAGGCCTCGTCGGCCTCGCGCACATGCATGGCACCCTGGTCGGCATCTGAGTAGAGGGCGATGGTATGAATGCCGAGGCGGCGCGCTGTCTTGATGATGCGCACCGCGATCTCGCCGCGATTGGCGATAAGAAGGCGTCGAATGGGCTTTCTGTTTGTCATGCTTCATCCTTGAAACGGGGGCGCCAGCCGGGGGGGCGCTTGTCGAAGAAGGCCTGCATCCCCTCCTGAGCCTCGAGTCCGACCCGCACTCGGGCGATGGTCTCGACGGTTTTCTCTTCATGAGGGGCAACCCCCTGCTCATCGATGGCGGCCAGCAGCCGCTTGGTCTCCTTCATCGCCTCCGGGCCGTTGCGGCACAGCCGCAGCGCGAGGGCGCGGCCCTCCGCCAGCAGCTGCGCCGGTTTGGCCAGCTGGTGCGCCACATGGAGGCGACAGGCGGTGATGGCATCGAACGGTTCGGCGCTCAGCATGTAGCGGCGCGCCTGGCGCATGCCCATGGCGCGCACCACATAGGGGCTGATCACCGCCGGCACCAGCCCCAGGCTCACCTCGGAGAGGCAGAAGCGGGCATCGTCGCTGGCCAGCACTATGTCACAGGCACAGACGAGGCCAAGGGCTCCGCCATAGGCGGCCCCCTGCACCAGGGCGAGGGTGGGGAAGGGCAGGGTGTCCAGGGTCTGCATCAGCCGCGCCAGCACCCTCGCATCCTCGCGGTTGTGCTCGAAGTCGGCGTGGGCGAGGCTGCGCATCCAGTCGAGATCGGCGCCGGCGCAGAAGTGCTTGCCCTCTGCCCGCAGCAGCAGGACACGTGGCCGCTCGGCGAGGGGGTTGTCATGGTGGTGGACCAGCTCGTCGAGGCAGTCGAGCAGCCCCAGCATCAGCTCCGCATCGAAGGCGTTGTGGCGGGCGGGGCGAGCCAGGACGAGCTCCGCCAGCGGGCCATGGCGTTCCAGCCGAAAACCGGCCTGGGGCAGATTGTCAAAGAGGGGGTCGGACATGCTGAACTCCTTACATCCGGAAGATGCCGTATTGTTCTGGGCCAAGTTCGGCGCCCTGGCAGGCCGCCAGCGCCAGCGCCAGCACGGTGCGGCTCTGGGCGGGATCGATGACGCCGTCATCCCACAACCTTGCGCTGGCGTAGTAGGGGTGACCCTGTTGTTCATACTGGGCGATCACCGGCGCGCGTATGGCCTCGGCCTCTTGCTCGCTCACGCTTTTGCCCTCGGCCGCCAGCTTATCGCGGCGCACCTGCACCAGCACCCCGGCCGCCTGCTCGCCTCCCATCACAGAGATGCGGCTGTTGGGCCAGCTGAACAGGAAGTCGGGCTCATAGGCGCGGCCGCACATGCCGTAGTTGCCGGCGCCGAAGCTGCCGCCGACGATCAGGGTCAGCTTGGGCACCCGGCTGCAGGCCACGGCGGTGACCAGCTTGGCGCCGTGCTTGGCGATGCCCTCTCTCTCCGCCGCACTGCCCACCATGAAGCCGGTGATGTTCTGCAGGAACAGCAGGGGAATAGCACGCTTATTGCAGAGCTGGATGAAGTGGGCACCCTTCTGGGCGCTGTCGCTGTGCAGCACGCCGTTGTTGGCGAGGATCCCCACCGGCATACCGCAGATGCGGGCAAAACCAGTGATGAGCGTGGTGCCGAACAGCGCCTTGAATTCGTCAAACTCGGAGCCATCCACCAGGCGGGCGATGAGCTCCCGGGCGTCATAGGGGCGCTTGAGGCTGGTGCCCACCAGGCCGTAGAGCTCCTCTATGGGATAAAGGGGTTCGTCGTAGGTTGGGGCGGGTGGCGCGCCCAGGTTGTTCACCCCCAGGTTGCGAACCAACGTACGGGCGATGGCCAGGGCATGGGCATCGTCCTCGGCCAGGTGATCCGCCACCCCGGAGTGGGCGCAATGCACCAGGGCGCCCCCCAGGGCCTCGGCGCTGATCTCCTCGCCGGTGGCGGCTCTGACCAGCGGCGGCCCCGCCAGGAAGATGGTGGCCTGCTCCCTGACCATGATGGATTCGTCGGCCATGGCGGGCACATAGGCGCCGCCCGCGGTGCAGAGCCCCATCACCACGGCGAGCTGGGGGATGTTTTGGGCCGACATGCGGGCCTGGTTGTAGAAGATGCGGCCGAAGTGATCCCGATCGGGAAACACCTCGTCCTGCATGGGCAGGAAGGCACCGCCCGAATCCACCAGATAGAGGCAGGGCAGCCGCAACCGCTCGGCGATGGCCTGGGCGCGCAGGTGTTTCTTCACGGTGAGCGGGTAGTAGGTGCCGCCCTTGACGGTGGCATCGTTCACCACCAGCAGGCAGAGCCGGCCCGCGATCTGGCCCAATCCCGTGATGATGCCGGCGGCGGGCACCGGCTCCTCATACACCTGCCAGGCAGCCAGGGCCGAGAGCTCGAGGAAGGGGGAGCCGGGATCGAGCAGCCGATCGATGCGCTCGCGGGGCAGCAGCTTGCCGCGGGCCTGATGGCGGGCCTGATTGGCCGCGCCGCCCCCCAGGGCAATCTCGTCGAAGCGGGCGTTGAGATCGGCCACCAGGGCCTGCATGGCCTCCCGGTTGGCAGCAAACTCGGCGCTCGCCGTGTCGAGGAGGGAGTGAATTTGACTCATGTGTTCTCTCCCATCAACTCGCGGCCGATCAGCCAGCGGCGGATCTCCGAGGTGCCGGCGCCAATCTCGTACAGCTTGGCGTCCCGCAGCAGCCGGCCGGTGGGGTATTCGTTGATGTAGCCGTTGCCGCCCAGCAGCTGGATGGCGTCCAGCGCCATCTGGGTGGCGTTCTCGGCGGCCAGCAGGATGGCGGCGGCGCAATCCTTGCGGCTGGTGTGGCCGAGATCGCAATCGCTCGCCACCGAATAGACCAAGGCGCGGCTGCTGGCGAGGCGGGTATACATGTCCGCCAGCTTGCCCTGCACCAGCTGGAATTCGCCGATGGCCTGGCCAAACTGCTTGCGCTCGCGCACATAGGGCAACACCACGTCCAGGCAGGCCTGCATGATGCCAAGGGGCCCCGCCGCCAGCACGATGCGCTCGTAGTCCAGGCCGCTCATCAGCACCCGGGCCCCGCCGTGCAGGGCGCCGAGCAGGTTCTGTTTCGGGATCCTGCACTCCTCGAACACCAGCTCGCAGGTGCTGGAGCCGCGCATGCCGAGCTTGTCGAGCTTCTGGGCCGTGGTAAAGCCAGGCGTGCCCGCCTCGACGATGAAGGCCGATATTCCTTTGGCGCCGGCCTTGGCATCGGTCTTGGCATAGATGACGAAGGTGTCGGCGTCCGGGCCGTTGGTGATCCACATCTTGGTGCCGTTGAGCACGAAGTGATCACCGTTGGCCTCTGCCGTCAGGCGCATGCTGACCACGTCGGAGCCGGCTCCCGGCTCGCTCATGGCCAGCGCCCCCACGTGCTTGCCGCTGACGAGATCAGGCAAGTAACGCGCCTTCTGATCGGGGGTGCCGTGGCGGTGGATCTGGTTGATGCAGAGGTTGGAGTGGGCGCCGTAGGAGAGGCCGACCGAGGCGCTGGCACGGCTCACCTGCTCCATCACCAGCACGTGGGCGAGGTAGCCGAGGCCGACCCCGTCATACTCCTCCGCCACCGTGATGCCGTGCAGCCCGAGCTCGCCCATCAGGGGCCAGAGGTCGCGCGGGAAGGCGTTGCTGCGGTCAATCTCGCTGGCGCGGGGCGCTATCACCTTCTGGCAGAAGGCCTCGACCTGTTCGGTCAGGGCGCGGAGGGTCTCATCCATCAGGGCATGCATCCTTGCTCTCCTTTATATCAAGCGGCTGGTACTCACCGGCAGTGCCGCCAATGGCAACAAACTGGTCAGTCCATTTATGGGTTAAGTTTACGTTAGCGTAAACGTAAATTGATTGTTAGTCTAAGGTAAATTCGTTGAGCGGTGGCGGCAAGCGGTGCATCCCCCTCGAACGGTCGAACGCAAGGAGTGAACAGCATGATCAGCAAGTGCAGATCTTGGCCTAGCGGCAAGAGGGGGGCAGCATGAGTCACCATCACACCCAGTACGGCGATGTGCCGCTCTATATAGGCGGTCAGGCCCATGCCTCCGAGAGTCAGGTGTGGATCGAGGTGACCAACCCGGCGGATCAGAGTCTGCTGGCGCGCCTGCCCATGGCCACCCCGGCCGAGGTCGAGCTGGCGGTGCGCAGCGCCCACGACGCCTACCTGCTGTGGCGGGAGGTGCCGGCGCCGGAGCGGGCCAGGGTCATGTTCAACTATCAGCATCTGCTCAAGACCCATCACGACGAGCTGGCCGAGTTGCTGGCCGAGGAGACCGGCAAGAACCTGGCGGATGCCAAGGGGGATGTCTGGCGTGGCATCGAGGTGGTGGAGCAGGCCTGCGCCATCGCCAGCCAGACCATGGGGGAGACCATGGGCAACGTGGCGCGCCGGGTCGACGGTCACTCCTGGGTGCAGTCGCTCGGGGTCTGCGTCGGCATCACCCCGTTCAACTTCCCCGCCATGATACCGCTGTGGATGTTTCCGCTGGCGGTCGCCTGTGGCAACGGCTTCGTGCTCAAGCCCTCGGAGCAGGATCCGCTCACCCCCATGCGGCTGGCCGAGCTGTTCACCGAGGCGGGGGCCCCCAAGGGCATCCTCTCGGTGGTGCACGGCGGCGCCGAGCAGGTGGATGCGCTGATCACCCATCCGGATGTGAAGGCGGTCAGCTTCGTCGGCTCTGCCCGGGTCGGGGCCCACGTCTATCGCACCGCCACCGATCACCTCAAGCGCGCCCAATGCTTCGTCGGCGCCAAGAATCACATGGTGATCATGCCCGATGCCAACAAGGGGCAGGTGCTGAGCAACCTGGTGGGGGCCGGGGTCGGCGCTGCCGGCCAGCGCTGCATGGCCATCAGCGTGGCGGTGTTCGTGGGCGGTGCCCGGGAGTGGATCCCGGAGCTGGCCGCCGAATTTGCCAAAGTCAGGCCCGGGATCTGGCACGATCCGCAGGCGGCCTATGGCCCGCTCATCAGCCCGGAGGCCAAGGTGCGGGTGGAGAACCTGATCGAGGTGGGGATCAGTGAGGGGGCCGAGTGCCTGCTCGACGGCCGCTTCTGCGACGTGGCTGGTTATCCGGTGGGCAACTGGGTGGGGCCGACTCTGTTTCGCGGCGTGACCCCCGAGATGCGCATCTATAAAGAGGAGATCTTCGGCCCCGTGCTCGCCTGCCTGGAGGTTGCGGATCTGGACGAGGCGCTCACCCTCATCAACAACAACCCCTATGGCAACGGCACCTCCATCTTCACCGGCTGCGGCGCCGCGGCCCGCAAGTTCCGCCACGAGGTGGCGGTGGGCCAGGTGGGGATCAACGTGCCCATTCCGGTGCCGTTGCCGTTCTTCTCCTTCACCGGCTGGCGCGGCTCCTTCTACGGGGACTTGCACGCCTACGGCAAGCAGGCGGTGCGCTTCTACACCGAGACCAAGACGGTGACCGAGCGCTGGTTCGACGAGGACATTCCGCACGGCCCCAATATGACCATCAGCCTGCGCTAAGCGGCGATCAGTGGTACTGAGCTGACGCCGATCGAGGAAAGAGCTCGGCAGGATCGGAACCAGATCATAGGCAGGCACCGATCGACAGCTGGCAGCGACAGATAAACCAAGGACAACGAGGAAGCGAACGAGATGGATTTTACCCTGACCGAGGATCAGCAGGCCTACATGGAGGCCGCCACCGCCTTTGCCAATGAGGCGCTCAAACCCCATGCCGCGCGCTGGGACAGGGAGCACGAGTTTCCCATTGCCACCATCAAGCAGGCGGCCGCGCTCGGCTTTTGCGGCCTCTATACCCCGGAGCAGTACGGCGGGCTCGCGCTGCCAAGGCTGGATGCCAGCCTCATCTTCGAGCGCCTGGCCATGGGCTGCACCTCCACCACCGCCTACCTCACCATCCACAACATGGTGAGCTGGATGTTGGGCAGCTGGTTGCCCAGCGAGGTGGCCGAGCAGTGGGTGCCGAGGCTCGTCAGCGGCGAGTTGCTGGGCTCTTACTGCCTCACCGAGCCGGGGGCGGGATCGGACGCCGCGGCCCTCAAGACCCGCGCGGTGCGGGACGGCGATGACTACCTCATCGACGGCAACAAGGTGTTCATCTCGGGGGCGGGCAGCACCGAGGTGCTGGTGGTGATGGCCCGCACCGGCGGCGAGGGGGCCAAGGGGGTCTCAGCCTTTATGGTGCCCGCCGACACGGCGGGGATCCACTACGGCAAGGCGGAGGAGAAGATGGGCTGGAACAGCCAGCCGACCCGGGAGGTGGCCTTCAACGGGGTGCGCATCCCCGCCCGTTATCGCCTCGGGCAGGAGGGGGAAGGGTTCAGGTTCGCCATGCAGGCCCTCGACGGTGGCCGCATCAACATCGCCAGCTGCTCGGTGGGCACAGCCCAGCAGGCGCTGGACGATGCGCTGGCCCATGTGCAGCAGCGCCAGCAGTTTGGCCGCCCCATCGCCGAATTCCAGAGCGTGCAGTTTCGCCTCGCCGACATGGCTACCGAGCTGGCCGCCGCCCGGCTGCTGGTACGCCAGGCAGCCGACAAGCTGGACCACGGCAGCCCGGACAAGAGCGCCTGGTGCGCCATGGCCAAGCGCTTTGCCACCGATGTGGGTTATCGCGTCTGTGACGAAGCCCTGCAACTCTTTGGCGGCTATGGTTATATCCGCGAGTACCCGCTCGAGCGCTACCTGCGCGACACCCGGGTACACCGCATTCTGGAAGGCACCAACGAAGTGATGCGGCTGATCATCGCCCGTCGCCTGCTGGCGGATCCCGGTCTGTCGCTGGAGTAACGGACTCCTGCGCCATCTCTGGAAGACGCCAGGCAGGAAGTGATGCGGCCGATCATCGCCCGCCGCCTGATGGTGGACCCCGGTCAGTCGCTGGAATAACGGCTGCCAACGTTATCTTTGTGAGCCAGCCAGAGTTCGGCTCCATTCAACCCTGTCATCATGGCGGGCAGGATTATTCACAAGGACAATGCAATGACAAGGATCAGGCTCGAATATCACGGTCACGTGGCCTACATCACCCTGGATCATCCGCCCGCCAACACCTGGACCCTCGCCAGCCTGCAGGCCTTCCTGCAGATGATGGTGGAGCTCGACAGCCGCCCCGATGTGGTGGCGCTGGTGATCCGCGGGGCGGGGGACAAGTTCTTCTGCGCCGGGGCCGATCTCAACATGTTTGCCGACGGCAACCCGGTACACGCCCGTGCGGTGGCCGAGGCCTTTGGTCGCGCCTTCGAGGCGCTGGCGCGTTTCCACGGTGTCAGCATCGCCGCCATCAATGGCTATGCCATGGGCGGCGGGCTGGAGGTGGCACTGGCCTGTGACATTCGCATCGCCGAGCAGCAGGCCAAGCTGGGGCTGCCTGAGGCCTCGGTGGGGCTCTTGCCCTGTGCCGGCGGCACCCAGCGTCTCACCGAGCTGGTAGGGCCGGGCTGGGCCAAACGCATGATCCTCTGTGGCGAGAAGGTGAGCGCCACCCTGGCCTACGAGATGGGGTTGGTGGAGGAGGTCGTGACCGAGGGCCATGCCTGGGGGGCGGCGCAGCAGATGGCGCAGATGGTCGAGCGCCAGAGCCCGAGCGCCCTGCGTGCCTGCAAGCAGCTGATCAATCAGGGCCGCAGCGGCCCGCGCGACGCGGCCTTGCCGCTGGAGCGCAGCCTGTTCCTCTCGCTGTTCAGCGATGCCAATCAACGTGAGGGGGTGGCCGCCTTCCTGGAGAAGCGAGCGCCGCGCTGGCACTACGGGATGGGCATAGACCCCTCATCAAAACCGGATGGAGCCGTTCATGAGTAATAAATCCCCCTGTTTCAGGTTGTTTTCCCCATCGTTATCCCGCGAACCGGGGAGGCGCCACCGATGACTGAGCCGGTAAAGGCAAGCCTCCATCCCAGCCGGGATGGCCATCGGATCGGCGTGCTGACCCTCGACAGCCCCGCCTCCCTCAACGCCCTGAGCCTGCCGATGATCCAGGCCCTGCAACGGGAGCTCGATCGGTGGGAGCAGGATCCGACCGTGGTCTGCGTGCTGCTGCAGGGGGCCGGGGAGAAGGCGTTCTGCGCCGGGGGCGACATTCGTTCTTTTTATTACCGCCGGCAGGAGAGCGAGCAGGCGCTGTTTGGCTATGCCCGCGACTTCTTCGAGCAGGAATACAGGCTCGATCACCACATTCACCGCTATGCCAAGCCACTCATCTGCGTGGTGGATGGCATCTGCATGGGGGGGGGCATAGGGCTGTTTGCCGGCGCCGGGTTCAGGGTGGTGACCGAGAAGAGCCTGTTTGCCATGCCGGAGGTGACCATAGGCCTCTATCCGGATGTGGGGGCCAGCTGGTTCCTGAGCCGGATGCCGGGGCGACTCGGGCTCTGGCTCGGCCTCACCGGGGCGCGCTTCAACGGCGCGGACGCCATCGGGCTGGGGCTGGCGGATCACGCCATCGCCAGCGGTGCGCGCGGCGAGCTGCTGCCGCGTCTCGCCGCCTTGCCCTGGTCTGCGGATGCGGACGGCCGACGTGATCAGATCGATAGCCTGCTGGGCAGCCTGTGTGCCAGTTCGTCCTTGCCGGCCCCGGTGATCCTGCCCCGGCAGGCCAGGATCGATGGGCTGATGGCCGGCCGCACCCTGCAAGGGGTGCTGGACAGGTTGTTCGATGCCGAGCTGGATGAGGCGAGCCTGGTGGCGGCGCGGGAGACCTGCCGCGGCGGCAGCCCCATCAGCCGCGCCATCCTCTGGCGCCAGTACTGGCAGGCCCGCCGCCAGTCCCTGACCGAGGTGTTCGCCGATGAGCTGGCGCTGTCGGTCAACTGCGTGCTGAAGGGGGACTTCGTGGAAGGGGTGCGGGCGCTGCTCATCGACAAGGACAGGTCCCCCCGCTGGCAGGCGCCCCAACCGGGCAGCGACTGGCTTGACGCTTTCTATCGCTGGCCCGAAGGGAAGAATCCCCTGACCCCTTAACCGCGAGTCGACAAGACAAGAGCGCCGGAAAGGCCCGGCCAGATAACGAACGAAGCAAGGAGCAAAGGATGACAAGGATCGGATTTATCGGGCTAGGCAATATGGGGGGCCCCATGGCCGCCAACCTGGCCAGGGCCGGCCACGCCGTGCAGGTGTTTGATCTGGTGGCGGAGAACCTGCAGAAGGCGATCGCCGCCGGTTGCATCGCCACCGGCGATGCCCGCGAGGCGGTGGGTGGCTGTGAGGTGGTCATCAGCATGTTGCCGGCCGGCGAGCATGTGTGCTCGCTCTGGCTGGCAGAGGGGGGCGGCCAGGATCTGCTGGGGGCGCTGCCGGCGGGGGCCCAGGTGATCGACTGCTCCACCATAGACGTGGCCTCGGCCCGGCGGGTGGGGGAGGCGGCCAGGGCGCGCGGCATCCGTTTCATCGATGCCCCCGTCTCGGGTGGCGTTGCCGGGGCGGCGGCGGGGACCCTGACCTTTATCGTCGGCGGCGAGCAGGCCGACTTCGAGGCGGCCAGGCCCATTCTGGCCCAGATGGGGCAGAACCTGTTCCATGCCGGGGCGCTGGGGGCGGGCCAGATCGCCAAGATGTGCAACAACATGCTGCTCGCCATCCACATGGCGGGCACCGCCGAGGCGCTGGCACTCGGGGTGAAGGAGGGGCTGGACCCGGCCGTGCTCTCCACCATCATGGGCAAGAGCTCGGGCAACAACTGGAGCCTGGAGCGCTACAACCCCTGGCCCGGGGTGATGGAGAACGTGCCTGCCGCCCGAGGCTACCAGGGGGGCTTTATGACCCGGTTGATGGTAAAAGATCTGGGGCTGGCGATGGCGCTGGCCGAGCATGCCCACAGCGCCGTGCCCCTGGGGGCGCTGGCCCGTAACCTGTTCAACCTGCACGCAAGTCAGGGTCAGGGGGCCAAGGATTTTTCCAGCATCCTGGAGCTGTATCTCGATAAGGCACCCGGTGACAAATAAGCGCCAGGGGCTCTGGCCCCCCACAGCCATTTCAACCTGCATGCGAGCCAGGGTCAGGGATCGCGGGATTTCTCCTGCATCCTGGCGCTGTATCTCGATAAGGCACCAAGTGACAAATAAGCGCTAGGGGGCTCTGGCCTCCACCGCCGTTTCAACCTGCACGTGAACCAGAGGGGGGCAAGAATTTTTCCAGCATCGTCGAACCCTATCTGGATAAATCGCTGATCAGTCCCAGGCCGGTTGATTCGAGGCGACACCGCCCTCGGCCCGTTCACCCAACCATTTATGGCCAGTCAGCTGGCAAGGAGTCTCCATGGATATCAAGCAGAAGGTTATCGCCATCACGGGGGCGGGGCGAGGACTGGGCCGCGCCATCGCCCTCAGCCTGGCCGCTCAGGGGGCTGTGCTGGCCCTCATCGACGTCAATCGCGCCGATCTGGAGGTCACCGAGGCCGAGCTGCGCAGCCGGGATGGCCGCTGCGCCCTGTTCGTCTGCAACGTGGCGAGCGAGCCCGAGGTGGAGGCGACCTTCGCCGCCATCAAGGAGCAATTTGGCGTCTTGCACGGCCTTATCAATTGCGCCGGGATCCTGCGGGACGGCATGCTGATCAAGGTGAAGGAGGGGGAGCTGGTGGAGAGGATGAGCCTGGCCCAGTGGCAGGCGGTCATCGACGTCAACCTGACCGGCACCTTCCTCTGTGGCCGCGAGGGGGCGGCGCTGATGGCCAAGGGCGGGCAGGGGGGGGTCATGATCAACATCTCCTCCATCGCCCGCGCCGGCAACATAGGCCAGAGCAACTATGCCGCCAGCAAGGCGGGGGTGGCCTCGCTGGTGGTGACCTGGGCGCGGGAGCTGTCCCGCCACGGGATCCGGGTGATGGGCATAGCCCCCGGCGTCTTTGCCACCGACATGACGGCGGCGATGAAACCGGAGGCGATGGCCCGGATGCAGCAGGCCATCCCGGTCGGTACCCTGGGGCAGGCCGCGCAGCTGGCCCAGACGGTGCAATTCATTCTCGCCAATGACTATCTGTCCGGACGGATAATCGATCTCGACGGTGGCCTGCGGCTCTGACGCGGGTCGCCGACCAGGACCTCGCCCCTTGCCTTCGGCACAGGGGCGTTTTTATTGGCTGTCTGCGCCGCCGGCCTTGCCTGGCGGGGCCTCGGGCGCCTGCATGTCCATGCAGCGCTGATCTGGAAAAGGCGGGGCGAGGTCATGGAAAAATGAGAAATATCAATGGGTCTTTCTGAATTTGAACCAGCTCACAGGCCTCAGGGGTCAGTGCTGTAGAATTGCGCGCGGTCAAGGTGGCGCATGATTGGCACCGCGAGGGATTGCGGTCGGAATAGTCATGCAATATAGTTGCCGCCTTTTTCACGGGGCTCGGACTCTTCGCCCCTCCCATGTCGCGCGCAGTATGAATACGGACGCTCTGCAGCCGCCTAATCAAACAGGATTGAGATGGACAAGAAACTAGGGCTTGGCGCCCTCATCTCGCTGGTGATCGGCTCCATGGTCGGCGCCGGGGTCTTCAGTCTGCCACAAAATATCGCCGCTCATGCCAGCGCCGGGGCCGTCGCCCTGGGTTGGGCCATCACCGGTCTTGGCATGATCTGCCTCGCGCTGGTCTACCAGAATCTCTCCATGCGCCGCCCGGATCTCGACGGCGGTATCTTCAGTTATGCCAAGGCGGGCTTCGGCGACTTCGTCGGCTTCAACGCCGCCTGGGGTTACTGGCTCTGCCAACTGCTGGCCAACGTCTCCTACGCCATAGTGGTGTTCAGCGCGCTGAGCTACTTCTTCGATACCCCCGACAACGTCATCTTCGGTGACGGCAACACGCCGGTGGCCATCACGCTCGCCTCCCTGCTCATCTGGTCGGTACATGCCCTGGTGCTGCGCGGGATCCAGGTCGCCGCCCTGGTGAACATAGTCACCACCATCGCCAAGATGGTGCCGCTCATCGTGTTCTGTGTCGCCGTCCTGCTCGCCTTCAACATGGAGACCTTCACCCTGGACATCTGGGGACAGGGCAACATGGAGCTGGGATCCGTGATGGATCAGGTCAAGTCCACCATGAAGGTGACGCTCTGGGTCTTCATCGGCATCGAGGGGGCCGTGGTGGTCTCCGCCCGCGCCCGTCATCGCAAGGACGTGGGCCGTGCCACTGTGCTGGCGCTGCTCGGCGCCCTGGCGCTCTATGTGATGGTGACCCTGTTCTCCCTTGGCGTGATGAGCCAGCCGCAACTGGCCGCCCTCAAGAACCCCTCCACCGCCATGATCCTGGAGGCCGTGGTCGGCCCCTGGGGCGCCTGGCTCATCAACATCGGCCTGGTGATCTCGGTGATCGGCGCCCTGCTGAGCTGGACAGTGCTGGCGGCGGAAGTGCCCTACATCGCCGGCAAGACCGGGGTCTTCCCGGCCTGGTTTGCCAAGGAGAACAAGAACGGCTCGCCCAAGGTGTCGCTCTGGTGCTCCACCTGTCTGGTGCAGATCTTCCTCATCATCATCTATTTCCAGAGCAGCACCTACCTGGCGCTGGTCAACATCGCCACCTCGGCGGCCCTGGTGCCTTATGTCTTCTCCGGCGCCTATGGGCTCAAGCTGGCGCTGAGCGGGGAGACCTATCAGGGCCAGCCGCACCAGCGCAAGCGTGACCTGCTGCTGGCGCTGGTGGCCACCGTCTACGGCTGCTGGCTGGTCTATGCCGCCGGGGTGGAATACCTGCTGCTGGTGGCGCTGCTCTACAGCCCGGGCATCTTCATCTACTGGAAGGCGCGCCAGCATCATGGGCTGCGCAGCCTCAACCGGCTGGAGCAGGGGATGACGGCGGCCCTGCTCGGTTGCGCCGTGCTGGCCTTCTACAAGGTGATGGACGGTACCATTCCCCTGCATTAATCGGCACAATGAAGAGATGGCCTCCTGGCCATCTTTTTTTTCAGGTGTCGACTGGCAGAAACGGACGGTGACGCCGCTTGGGAAGGACATTCTATGCTGTTTATGGGTTATCTGCTGTTGGGGGCCTTCGCGGGCATATTGGCGGGGCTGTTCGGGATAGGGGGGGGGCTCATCATAGTGCCTGTGCTGGTCTTCACCTACCATGCCCAGGGGGTCTCCCCCGATATCATCACCCATCTCGCGCTCGGCACCTCGCTGCCCACCATGATCTTCACCGGCTTCAGCTCGCTGCGGGTGCATAAACAGGCGGGCGCCGTCGACTGGCTGATCATCCGTCGGCTGGCGGTCGGCATGCTGGTCGGTGCCTGGCTCGGTGGCATGACGGCCAACCTGCTCAGCGCCAGCACCCTCAACGTCATCATAGGTTGCTTCGCCTGGACCATGGCCGTGCAGATGGGGCTCAACCTCAGACCCAAGGCGGAACGCCATCTGCCTGGTCCGGTCGGCACCGGCATCGCCGGCACCGTCATCGGCTGGATGTCGGCGCTGTTTGGCATCGGCGGGGGCTCCCTGACCGTGCCTTACCTCAGCTGGAACAGCGTGCCGATGCGCAACGCTGTCGCGGCCTCCGCCGCCTGCAGCATCCCCATCGCGCTGGCGGGCAGCCTCAGCTATCTCTACGCCGGCTGGGGCCATGCCGGCTTGCCCGAGTGGAGCCTGGGCTTCATCTATTTGCCAGCCTTGCTCGGCATCATCCTCACCAGCACCCTGTTTGCCCGCATCGGCGCCCGGCTGGCACACCGTCTTCCCCCTCAGCGACTCAAGCAGGCATTCGCCATGCTGATGTTGGTGATAGGGGCGAAATTTATGCTATTTAGCTGATTTATTGGCTAATTGCCGAAAAAGCAGGCAAACGCACCATCCCTGGGCAGAAAGCCATTGCAATGAAACGGGACTTTGCTATTCTCGTCGCCGGTGGTCCCATTGGTCCTCTCGCATTGATAACCCGTCGACCTGGTCAGGACCGGAAGGTAGCAGCCAAGGTGGGGGACTCGAGTGCCGGGATGTGGCTGGTGGGGCCACCACCTGTTTCTGAAAATCAATAAGTTACCTTCCAATTCCCCTTCAGACCTCTTGGTAATCCACTTTGTGTGGATGACTGATCGCATCTGCAATGCGTTTCTGGCTCATCAGTCCCTAAGACATTTGCTTCCTTCGGAAGGTCGGCACACCTGCTGTCGTTGCCGACGGACATCAATATATCGCTCGGCACGCGGGATAGGCTGGCAGTCCAAAACAAGCTCGCCCAGTTATTTGTCTGTGCGCGTGCTCGCGTAAAACCCAGCCGTCATCTCTGCCATGGTTCCAGCCTCCGCCCCCTATGATGTGAACGTCCGGATTGTTGTGAGCAAGCGGCCGATCCTCTCTGGTATCTGCCGGTTCGGTGACATGTGTATCCCGGCCCAAGCGACTATGCAGGAGCAACAAGGGCGAACGAGCGCTGTTGAGCACCTTCAGCAACAGCTGAAAGCAGGCTTGCTCAGATGACAGCCCGCCGCGCGTACTCGATGAATGCCTTCAACTTGGACGGTTGATCATGCCGGCTGGGGTAGTACAGAGAGAAGCCTGGAAAGGTCGGCGAGAACGGTGCAAGGACTCGCGTCAGGCGCTTTGCCTTGATGTGTGGCAGGGCCAGCTGCTCAAAGGTGTAGGCGATCCCGACGCCTTCCAGTGCCGCCTCCGTACTGAACAGGGTGTCCGTAATGGTCAGGTTGCCCTTGACCTCGTACTCGACGATTTCCTCATTCACCTTGAACTCCCATTTGTGGATCGCGCCTGTTCCGGCGAAGCGGAAGCGGATGCAGTTGTGCTGCATGAGGTCGTCCGGATGGCTGGGCGCGGGGAAGCGCGCGAGATAATCAGGAGAGGCGACGATGGCGACTGTGATGGGGCCGCCAAGGGGAAGGGCGACCATGTCCTTGTGCAGATCTTCTCCCATGCGAATGCCCGCATCGAAACCCCGCTCGACGATGTCGACGAAGCCTTCGTCATTGGTCAGTTCAAGTTTCACGTTCGGATGCTCACGAAGGAAACCTGCCAACAGCGGTTGCAACACCATTGAGGTCGAAATGCGTGCGGCATTGATGCGTAATGTGCCGGTGGGCCCACCTTGCAGGACGTTCAGCTCTTCACCCGCCACAATGACCTGACCGAGTGCCGGGCCGATGCGGGCAAGATAGTCCTCCCCAGCCTCCGTCAGGCTCACGCTGCGTGTCGTGCGATTGAGCAGGCGTACGCCGAGACGCGCTTCCAGCTGCCTGATCGCCTGGCTCAGCGCGGAAGGCGATACCTCCAGTTCGGCAGACGCGGCAGTGAAGCCGCGATGCTCCGCGACTTTCCAAAAGGCCATCAGGCCGTCGAGTTGATTGAGTTTCATATCTTGAAGCATAGCTTCATATGGTGTGCAGGATTAAGCTATTTTTCTGCGCTAATGCGGCGCCTATAGTTGCCTTCACCGTGAAGGAGGCACCCATGAAAACCAATCCGCAAGATTGCCATGCCCTCGGGCCTCTTTCCATCAGGTGTCGTGACGCCCTGGTCAGCGTGATGGACCCCACGACGCCGAAACCAACAGGCAAGTGAGAAGGTTCATCAGACCATTGATTATTGAGGAAAAGAAGACGATGAAAAACGTATTGATCATCAACGCACATCAGTTTTTTGAAGGCATCTCCGGCGGCAAACTGAACAGCACCCTGGCAGGCATCATCAAGCAAGAGATGGCAGCGCGCGGCTATGCGGTGAAGGAGACATACATAGAGCAGGGCTACGACGTTCAGGGCGAGGTCGACAAGCATCTGTGGGCAGACATCATCATCCTGCAATCGCCGGTTTTCTGGTTCGGCATGCCGTGGATCTACAAGAAGTATGTCGATGAGGTATTTACCGCGGGCATGTTCCAGCAGCGTTTTCTGTCGGGTGATGGCAGGACGCGCGAGGATCCGCGCAAGCAATATGGCTCTGGCGGCAAGATGCATGGCAAGCAGTACATGCTGTCGCTGACCTGGAATGCACCGAGGGCGGCATTTGGCGATGCTGGGCAGATGTTGTTCGAGGGCAAAACGGTGGATGACGTCTTCGTCAGCAACACGGCCAACTACAGGTTCTGTGGCGTAGAGGTGTTGCCCTCCTTCTCGTGCTTCGATGTGATGAAGCAGCCGGATGTTGCAGGCGCTATTGAAGAATTGCGTGGCCATCTGGATGCCATCTTTGATCCCGTTGCGAGCCCCCTGCCTCAGGTGGAGAGCAAGATGGACGAGGCACTCACATCCCCTTGACGACGTCGGATGCTGGTCGACAACGAGGTGACGGTGACCGCTCAGTTGCTGGGCGTTCACCGTCTGCCTTGGCCTGTGATGTGCGATGAGTTGTCGCCACCAGTGACCACAATACTGGCCAACCCGCCAACCCGCCAACCCGCCAACCCGCCAACCCGCCAACCCGCCTGCCACCCGGCGCATGCGTCAAGGATCTCGAAGGCTCAAAAGGCGTCTCTTGGCCGACTACGAGGTTGTCATTGGCGTCGAAGTAAAGCCCGGGTTAGTCAACCAGACTCCTTTGGCTGATGCTGGAAACATCCTGGGGCACCCTTGCGTCACCGTGAGCCCGCCTATCTTTCGTGGAGGGCTCTTCGTCAGTTAGCCGTCGCCTGGTACTCCTGTCTCTGTGACAGCTCGATCACCTGCTTATCGCTCCTTATCCGGGCATTGCATCCCCGACTCCCCGAGCATGGGCAAGGCGCAGCTCCTCGGCACCGAGCACGAACTCCGGGCTGTCGGTGAGACGCTCGACCGCCAGATCGATGAAGCGGCGTACCCGGGCGGGCTGGGCCGCGCGGCTGCCGTAGTAGAGAAACAGGCTGTACATGTCTGTCATGTGGTCGAGCAGCAGGGGAACCAGGCGACCGGCCCGGATGTGCGCCGCCGCCGTCGGCCCGGCAATTTGGCCTATCACTTCTCCCGCCAGCACGGCGCCCAGCTCTACCGTCTCATCATTGGTCGATATTGCCGGACGAACGAGATGATCCTGCACGCTCTCCCCAAGCTTCACATGCCAGGGAATAAGGTGGCCGGTGCCGGCATGACGAAACACGCTGCAGCGGTGCACGCCCAGATCGTGCAGCGTGTGCGGCACCCCATGTTTGCGCAGATAGGTGGGGGAGGCGCAGATGATGAGCTGCAAGGGAAACAGGCGGCGTGCGATCAGCCCGTCCTGCGGCGAGAGCCCGATCCTAAGGCCCACATCGACTCGCTCCTCTACCCAGTTGCCGATACGGTCATCGAGCTGCACATCCGGCTGGACCTCGGGGTAGAGCCGGCAGTACTCGTCCAGCACTGGGCCGATGATCATCTGCGCGACCGAGCGTGGCCCCACGATCCGCAGTGGGCCGGCGAATGCTTCCCGGGTCTGCCTCGCGGCTGACAACGCCTGTTGCAGGCCGAGCAGGGCGGGTTGGGCTGCCTCCAGAAAACGCTGGCCCTCTTCGGTCAACGACATGCTGCGGGTGGTGCGATGGAACAGACGCACCCCGAGATAGGTCTCCAGTTGCCTCAGTGCCTTGCTGGCGGCCTGAGGGGAGATCTGCTGGGCCTCGGCTGCCTTGCTGAGGCTGCCCAGTTCCACCGTGCGCACGAAGGTGGTGATGGATCTCAATTCGCTGATCATGGTCTTTCTCGTCGATTTACATCATTTAGTTGTAACTGATTCATCCATTTGCCGTCTAGTTCGATGTTTGTTGCCCATTTATAGTTCAGCTCATCGACAAGCCTCCCGGCATGAACCCAGACAGAGAGACAGGCAAGATGGACAATTTCAGCTTTTACAACCCGACCCGGATCGAGTTTGGCACCGGCAAGGAGCGGCTCATCGGCGAGATCCTGGCCCTGCACGGCATCAAGAAGGTGCTGCTGGCCTATGGCAGCGATCGCATCAAGGGCGATGGCCTCTTCGCCAGCGTGAGCGCCAGTCTGAACGAGCAGGGGATCCCGTTCGTGGAGTGCGGCGGCATCGTCAGCAACCCGCTCATCTCCAAGGTGCGTGACGCCATCGCCCTGGCGCGGGAACAGGAGGTCGACGCCATTCTCAGCGTCGGCGGCGGCTCCGTGCTCGACAGCGCCAAGGCCATTGCCGCAGGGGCCCTCTATCAGGGGGATGTCTGGGATCTGTTCGTCGGCAAGGGGCAGATCGAGGCGGCGCTGCCGGTGTTTGCCATCCTGACCCTGGCTGCCACCGGCAGCGAGATGAACAGCGGCGCCGTGGTGACCAACGATGACACCAAAGAGAAGTTCGCCATCAACTCGGTGCACACCTTCCCGAAAGTCTCCATCGTCAATCCGGCGCTGATGCAGACGGTCTCCCGCGACTATCTGGTGTACTCGGCGGCGGACATCATAGCCCACTCCATCGAGGGCTACTTCACCGCCAAGGTGCAGCCGAAAATTCAGTCCCGCCTGGTGGAGTCCGTCATCGCCACCGTGCTGGAGACCACTGAGCAGTTGCTGGCGGATCCCGCCGATTACAACGCCCGCGCCGAGTTCGCCTGGGCGGCGACCCTGGCATTGAACGGCCTGACCTATGCGGGGACTTCGGGTTTTGGCTACCCCAACCACATGATCGAACACGCTCTCTCCGCCCTGTTCAATGTGCCCCATGGCGCCGGCCTGTCGGTGGTGATGCCCGCCTGGATGAGGTGGTACCAGGGCCAGAGTCCGGCTCAGTTCGAGCGCTTCGCCCAGCAGCTGTTTGGCTTGAATACCGCTGAGGAAGGTATTGCCGCCCTTGAGAAATGGTTTGACAAGATTGGCACGCCGACCCGCCTCTCCCAGCTCGGCATCACGGAGGCGGACCTGCCCGCCATCCTGGAGAACCTCAAGGGTAACGCCCGCTGGTTTGGCCTGGCTGAAACCTACACCCAGGACGTGCTGGCCACCATCCTTCGCAATGCTATGTGAGTGGCGGTGCCTCCAGGTCCTGTGTCAGGACTGAACCGCGCGTCGCCAGCCATCACACCATGGCGCTCTCCAAGGAGAGCGCCTTTCAAGAAAAGGGATCCATCATGCAAACACGTACTTTGGGTAACAGCGGGCTGGAAGTGTCGGCCATCGGTCTGGGCTGCATGGGGCTGAGCTTTGGCTATGGCCCGGCCACGGACAAGGGGCAGGCCATCGCCCTGATCCGCCGCGCCCATGAACTGGGGGTGACCTTCTTCGACACCGCCGAGGCCTATGGCCCTGGCGATAACGAACTGTTGCTGGGGGAGGCTCTCGCCCCGTTCCGGGACAAGGTGGTGATCGCCACCAAGTTCGGTTTCAAGCACGGCAAGGTCTCGGAGGGGCTGGACAGCCGCCCGGCCACCATCCGCGCCGTGGCGGAGGCATCGCTGCGCCGCCTCAACACCGATGTGATCGATCTCTTCTACCAGCACCGCGTCGATCCCGATGTCCCCATGGAAGAGGTGGCTGGCACAGTGCGAGACCTTATCCAGGAGGGCAAGGTGCGCCACTTCGGTCTGTCCGAGGCCGGTGTCGACTCCATTCGTCGCGCCCACGCCGTGCAGCCGGTGGCGGCGCTACAGAGCGAATACTCCCTCTGGTGGCGCGAACCGGAGCAGGCCATCCTGCCGTTGCTGGAGGAATTGGGTATCGGGTTCGTCCCTTTCAGCCCCCTCGGCAAGGGCTTCCTGACCGGAGCCATCAAGCCCGATACCCGTTTCGATGACTCGGATTTTCGCAACATAGTCCCACGTTTTGCCGAGGCGGCGCGCCAGGCAAACCAGCATCTGGTCGAAGTATTGAGCGACCTTGCGGCCAGCAAGGGGGTGACGTCTGCCCAGATCGCGATCGCCTGGTTGCTGGCGCAAAAGCCCTGGATCGCCCCCATTCCCGGCACCACCAAGCTGCATCGGCTCGAGGAGAACCTGGGCGCAGCTCGGGTGGTACTGAGCGCCACCGATCTGGGAGACATCCAGCGTGCCCTGGTCGGGATCAAGGTGGAGGGGGATCGCTATCCGTCACACCTGCAGCACAACGTGGGTCGCTAAGGCCGGATCGTCAACAGGAGTCTCATGAATGCAGAACCCCTCTGTACTCTCTCGCGCCGTCCCAAGGGGCCGGCGCTCTCTCTGGTTGCTAACAGGAGCCGTGATGGCAGGCATCTTTTCCTATGTATTGAAACCGGGCCTGCCCGCACACCCTGACTCTTCCCAGTATCAGGCGGGTCAATTCAGCAATGCCGTGACACTGCCGCAGCGCAGCACTTGGGAAGGGGTCCGGATCTGGTGGGATTTTCTGTTCGCCAAGCCTGATGGCACAGTGCCGGATCGCGCTATCCCGGTGCAGGCCATGAGCCGTGAGGGGCTGATGGCCGCCTCGGATAACAGTGTGTGGCGCCTCGGCCACTCCAGTCTGCTGCTTAAGTTGCAGGGCAAGTTCTGGCTGACGGATCCCGTGTTCAGCGAGCGCGCCTCGCCGGTGCAATGGTTTGGCCCCAAGCGCTGGCACGCACCGCCCATCACCCTGGATGCGCTGCCCCCCATAGAGGCGGTGATCCTCTCCCATGATCACTACGACCATCTCGACCATGACGCCATCCTTGCGCTGCAAGAGAAGGTCAGCCACTTCATCACGCCGCTCGGCGTGGGGGCGCGCCTGGTTGCCTGGGGTGTCCCCCGGCACAAGGTCAGGGAGCTGGATTGGTGGCAGAAGGCCCGGGTCGGCGGCATTGAGTTCATCGCCACCCCGGCCCAGCACTTCTCCGGCCGTGGCCTTAGCGATGGCAATCAGACCCTGTGGGCCTCCTGGGTCATTCGCGGGGAGGGAGCCACTCTCTTCTTCAGCGGTGACAGCGGTTACTTCGATGGCTTCAAGGAGATCGGCAAGCGTTACGGTCCGTTCGACATGACCTTCCTCGAGACCGGGGCCTACGACAAGCGCTGGGAGTACGTGCACATGTTGCCGGCGCAGACGGCGCAGGCGTTTCACGATCTGCGCGGGCTGTGGCTCTATCCGATCCACAACGGCACCTTCGATCTGGCCATGCATTCGTGGGATGACCCGCTCGAGCAGATAGTCCGTTTGGCCACCGAGCAGCAGATCCCATTGACCACCCCGGTGATGGGGGAGCCCCTGAACGTGCTGATCCCCCATGAGGGCAGCGCCTGGTGGCGCGAGTGACACATTTTTAAAGCACAGGAGTCGACAATGAACCCAATATCCGCAACCACGCTTGCCCAGGCTGAGGCAAAAGATCAGACGATACAGGTATTTTCCCCGGGGCTGGTGCCTGCAACCCAGGGTGCTAGCGAATTCTTCGTCGGGGATGTCTATGTGGATCAGCTGTATCAGGGCACGGCGCCCGCCGCCATCTCTGGCGGCCTGGTCAGCTTCACGCCGGGGGCGCGCACCGCCTGGCATACCCATCCTTTGGGCCAGACCCTCTACGTGGTCAGTGGGCTGGGGCGGGTGCAGATGGTAGAAGGTCCTGTCCAGGCGATCCGGCCAGGGGATCTGGTCTGGATCCCGGCTAGCGTGAAGCACTGGCATGGTGCGGCACCTGATACTCCCATGACCCACCTGGCGCTGGCTGAACGGCAGGATGGCCAGGTGGTGACCTGGCTTGCGCAGGTGAGCGAGCGTGATTATCGCGCCTCCGTCGCAGGGGACCGGGATTGAGCATGCGGGGGAATAACCGTCAGCCCGATCCCCAATCAGTGCACCTTGATACCGCCCCTTAGCGTGATCAAGCGCTTCTTGATCACCCATGATCTGGCGGGTAAGCGGCTCGTTCCTTTCATCACCCACGGTGGCTATGGCATCGGGGATAGCGAGGCGGTACTCGCCAGACTGGCGTCAGGTGCCCGGCGAGATGCACCACTGATCATGGAGTGCGATCAGGAGAGGCGAACGACCGAGACAGTAGCCCGGTGGCTGGAGGCCAGAGGGACTTGATCTCATCTTTGGGCGAGGCAGACAGGTCATCGTCGTGATGGCGACAGGTGACGTTCATTACGTAAACAGGATTGATGCTTGATGCCAAACAAGGGAACACAACCATGAAGAGACTCAGTAAATCATTGCTTTTTTGCATGCTGGCAGGGGTGCTTGTGGCCCCCGCTCATGCCGATCCCCTGGTTATTCAGGAGCAGGGCAGCTTTGCCGCGGGGGGCGCCGTCGTCACCGCCCCCGGCAAGTTTGACCCCAAGCAGCCACTGGAGCCTGCCGGTCAGACCTACCATGGGGATCACGCCAGCGTCTTCTATCAAATTCCGCCCAACCCGCACAAGTACCCGATCGTCATGCTCCACGGTGCCGGCCAGTCTTCCCGTACCTGGCAGACCACGCCGGATGGCCGGGAAGGTTTCCAGACCCTGTTCCTGCGCCGGGGGTTTGCGACCTATCTGGTCGATCAACCCCGCAGAGGCAGCGCGGGTCGCAGCATGGTGGAGGGGGCGGTGGCCCCCAATCCGGATGAGCAGTTGTGGTTCAATCAGTTCCGTCTTGGCGTCTGGCCGGATTATTTCAAAGACGTCCAGTTTTCTCAGCATCAAGCGGTGCTGAACCAGTATTTCCGCCAGATGACGCCCAACACCGGGCCCTTTGATGTCAATGTCATCGCCGATGCCATGGCGGCGGTGGTGGACAAGAGTGGTCCGGCCATCCTGTTCACCCACTCTCAGGGGGGCGGACCTGGCTGGCATACCGCCATAAAAAGCAACAAGGTGAAGGCCATAGTCGCGTTCGAACCAGGCAGTGGCTTCGTCTTCCCTGAGCAGGCGTTGCCAGCCCCCATGCCGAGTGCGTTCGATACCCTGAAGGGTGAGCCGGTGACAATGGCGCAGTTCATGAGCCTGACCAAGATCCCAGTGCTGATCCTGTATGGCGACAACATCCCAGACAAACCGACTGCCATGCCCGCCCAGGACAGCTGGCGAGTACGCCTGGCGATGGCCCGCCAGTGGCGGGATCTGGTCAACCAGCATGGAGGGGATGTCACTGTGGTTCACCTGCCCGAAATCGGCATCAAGGGCAACACCCACTTCCCCTTCTCCGATCTGAACAATGTTCAGATCGCCGATCTGGTGAGCCAGTTCCTGAAAGAGAAAGGTCTGCAATAACCAGGGGATAACGGCAGGGTGCCTGATATGCACAATCAAGGTGGTCAGCGCACCCTGGCAACGAATTGATCCCTGGAGACCCTTGGCTGCGTCATGCCAGTCACACCACAGCGAAAGGAAAATGAGATGAACACAGTCAGACTCAACAACGGTATCGAAATGCCCCTGCAGGGCTTTGGTGTCTTTCAGATGACGGAGGCGGCAGAGTGCGAGCGCGCCGTCATCGAAGCCATCGACAGCGGCTATCGGTTGATCGACACCGCCGCCTCCTATCAGAATGAGGCCCAGGTCGGGAACGGGATCAGGCAGAGCGGCATCGGGCGTAACGAGCTCTTTGTCACCACCAAGCTCTGGCTGCAAGACGCCAGCTATGAGGGGGCCAAGGCGCAGTTCGAGCGCTCCTTGAATCGCCTGCAGCTCGATCATGTGGATCTCTATCTCATCCATCAGCCCTACGGGGATGTCCACGGTGCATGGCGGGCGATGGAAGAGTTGCTGCAAGCCGGCAAGGTCCGCGCAATTGGCGTCAGCAACTTCCAGCCTGACAGACTTGCCGACTTGATTGCTTTCAATCATGTGGTGCCGGCCGTGAATCAGATAGAGGTGAACCCGTTCAATCAGCAACTGCATGCCGCGCCCTGGATGCAGAGTCGACGCATTCAGCCACAGGCGTGGGCTCCCTTCGCAGAAGGCAGAAATGGTCTGTTCCAGCATCCGGTGCTGACCGCCATCGGCGCGAAGCGGGGAAAGAGCGTGGGGCAAGTCGTGTTGCGCTGGATCTTCCAGCGCGGCATAGCGTCGCTGGCCAAATCGGTGCGCAAGGAGAGGATGAAGGAGAACCTCGATATCTTCGACTTCGAGCTCAGTCAGGATGAGATGGTGCAGATAGCCGCGCTGGATACGGCAACCAGTGCCTTTTTCTCTCATCGTGATCCCGCCATGGTTGAATGGCTGACGGGCCGTAAACTC
This sequence comes from Aeromonas sp. sif2416, assembly GCF_019218665.1. Lineage (NCBI taxonomy): Bacteria > Pseudomonadati > Pseudomonadota > Gammaproteobacteria > Aeromonadales > Aeromonadaceae > Aeromonas > Aeromonas sp. sif2416. The sequence goes on along the minus strand of NZ_JAHUXC010000009.1, from coordinate 104,439 downwards.
GATGTTTAACCACTCGAGATGAAATAAACCATGAGGTACTTATCCATGCAAAAACGATATCTCGGCGCGAATTCAATGTTGAAGTGCAACGCCAGACCAAAAATCAGGCAGCCTTGAGAGGCGAAATATCCTCAGATAGCACGTTCTGCTTGGTAATTACCTATCCAATCCGTCAGCACTGTGACCAACCCGGCGACCTCAACACCCGCCGGGCTGAGGGAATATTCGGTATGCGGCGGGATCACAGGGAAGGAGACCCGGATGGCCAGACCGTCCTCCTCCAGTTCCTTTAAAACCTTGATGAGCATACGTTCACTGATGCCCGTTAATTTCTGACGAAGCTCGCTGAAACGGTGCGTTCCCTCCAGCAAGGCGACCAATGTCAGCGTTCCCCAACGGCTGGTGATATGGCTGAGCATTTGCCGGGAAGAACAGGACGCATCGAATGATTCCTTACTGGTGAGCATGCGTGAAAGTACATTCTTCTGCTTCCGATCACTGGTTTTTGATACTGACATTTTTGTTCGTACTTATCGGTAGGGTGTGGAAAGGTTACCTTCTCTACATCGTGGATACCAATAAGAGACCAGATGATGAAGGCTGCACTACTCGGACATATGCCTGGGATTGACCAGATCCAGTTAACGGACATCGCCGACCCAGGAAAACCCGGCCCTGGTGAAGTCAGGGTACGGATCCACAGCAATTCCCTGAATTTCCATGATTACAATGTTGCCGCAGGGATCCTTCCCTCTGTCGCTGGACGGCTGTTGATGTCAGACGGTGCCGGTGTTGTTGAGGAGATCGGGGAAGGCGTTACCGGGTTCACTGCTGGCGATCATGTTGTCTCCGTTTTCTTTCCGGACTGGGAGCAGGGGGACTGTCCTGCCATCGGCTTTAGCCGCACCCCCGGTGATGGGCTTGACGGATATGCCACCTCATATGCTGTTCGCCCGGCAAACTGGTTTATGCGTGCACCGAACGGCTGGGATCATGCTGAAGCAGCCACACTGCCCACTGCTGGATTAACCGCCTGGCGAGCCCTCGTCGTGAACGGCAACATCAAAGCCGGAGATGACGTCTTGATCCTGGGTACGGGTGGCGTCTCAGTTTTTGCCCTTCAGTTTGCACGTATGGCTGGTGCGCGTGTCTGGGCGACGACCTCTTCTGATGAGAAGGCCGAATGGTTAATACGCCAAGGTGTTAGCGGAGTGGTTAACTACCGCCGGGAGTCAGAATGGGGTAAAAAAATACTGGACATGACCGGTGGTCGGGGCGTCGATCATGTTGTGGAGATCGGTGGGCCAGGGACGCTAGCACAATCGATCACGGCTGCCAGGATTGGTGGTCACATCAGTTTAATCGGCGTATTCACTGGCATTGCCGGGCAAGTACCGACGGGGGCCATTATGGGAAAACAGCTGACAGTTAAAGGCATAACGGTCGGCAGCCGTTCACATCAACTCGATATGACCCGTGCGTTCAATGCGTCTGGAATTCGTCCTGTCATTGATTCTAGGATGCCGCTGGAAGATATTCAGGTTGCTTTTGAGCACCAGTTACATGGCAAACACATAGGCAAAATATGCCTGGATATTTAGGGAAGGTACGAATAAGTGAAGGGCTGGCGAGCCAGCTGATGCTGCTCCCGCAGATGGCGGAAGTTCATGATGGTGGTACGGTCAGGGATAGCCTGGTCGAGGGAGAGTCTGGCAAAGTGACCGTGCTCCCCTGTGGGCGCCGCAAAGACATCAAGAAATCGCCTCGTACTCGGGACAAGCTGGTCGCACGTGACAAGGTGGCTCAGTTGCTAACCTGCGCTCGTTCTCGGGTAAAGCCTGAGTCTATCCAGCTTGAGCCTTAGTCAAACTCCCTGCCGGTGCCTCCGCAGCTACAACAACAGAGACAACCTGCGGCCCATACTGCCCCTCAGTCAGCCCCTGTGGGACCCTCTGCTATTACATCCCCTGTACTCTCAGAACTCAGCGAGCGTTATCTGAAAGAAAAGGCTCTGTCATGGGCCCCCAAAGAACTCAGTAATCAGAAGAACTACATCGGCTACTTCATCACGGCGCTGGGGGATAGATCTCCCACCGCGTACAGCAAGGTCGATGTGGTCAAGTTCAAGGACGAGCTACTGAACTCAGGCAAGAGCCCTACGACCATCAACAAGTATCTCCAGAAGCTATCTCTGCGGTATGGTCAGCTTTTCCTATACAGTTCGAAATAGCCAAACGCCAGTTTTTGCGCCTCTACCAGTGCGGCAGGGGCTAGTTTCTTAACCATCTTGTCACGCGATACTATGGCTGCGTGATCACCCTTGGTTGCTGCGAGAGAAAACCACGCATAAGCCTGCCTGTAGTCCTGTTCTACTCCAAAGCCATTTTTATAGAGGTATCCAAGGTGGCGTTGTGCCTCTTTGCCCCCCTGTTCGGCGGCCTTGCGATACCAGACAGCCGCCTGTCGGTAGTCCTGTGGCACCGTCTCCCCCTTCTCACACATCATGCCGACGTTTAATTGGCAGTCTGCATTGCCCAGTTCGGCCCCTTTCTGAAACCAGAAACAAGCCTTCTGTCTGTCTTGCGGCCCATCCAATCCCAAGCCAGTGTCATACGCATGTGCCAAACAGATAGCAGCAGTCACATCGCCCTGTTCAGCTAGCTCGATCAAGGTTTCAATCGCATCGTTCATCTTAAACACCTCCTGCAGCTGGCTCATCCTGCGTCAGATAGCTGTACCGTATTTGGCAGATATCCGAGTGGTATGATTCAACCTCTCCCGCCATTTCAATTTAGCCCTAAAAACACCCCTAAAGAGGGCCGCATTGAGTGCGCCCCTTGTGGGTGAGCGTCTTTTTATTACTGATGGGGGTAGGGTAGGGGCTGCTGAAAATAATCCTCCATTTCGCGATGACTAGGGAGGCTGTGAACACGCATCTTCTGTGAGGAGACTGGGAGGTTTAGTTATTTTAATTCAACAAATTACAGGGTAGCGACATCAAGGTGATGTGGCGATGATCTCACGTCAGGGACTTGTCCGCGCCTTCCTTGGTTTATCGACTATCCTAGAGCATCTCCGATCTGTTCAACAGCATCAAGGCTCGGCTATAGGCTAAGCATGACGGCTTGGATTCGGATGGGTTAACTCTACAAAGGAGATCTTCATGGTTAAATACAAGGTTGGTTATTTCGTCGGTAGTCTCTCCAGTACATCAATTAATCGATTGCTGGCCGAGGCGCTGGTGCGTTTGGCACCGCCCGAGTTGGAGTTGATTGAGATCCCCATTCGGGACTTGCCCCTGTACAGTCAAGACTATGATGCGGACTTCCCCCCGGTGGCACGAAAATTCAAGCAGTCCATTAGCGAAGTCGATGCGGTGTTGTTCGTGACGCCGGAATTCAACCGATCCATCCCAGGTGGCCTGAAAAATGCGATCGACTGGGCCAGCCGGCCGTGGGGCCAAAACTCGTTCACACGTATGCCTTCGGCAGTAATAGGTACGTCGCCCGGTGCCATTGGCACCGCGGTCGCGCAACAGAGCTTGCGTGGCGTGCTGTGCTTTTGCAATTCGCCACTGATGAATACGCTGGAAGCCTACATTCAATTTAAACCCGGTCTGATCACCGAGGGCGGACAGGTCACGGACGATTCGACAGCTGACTTCCTGCGCAACTATATGAATGAGCTTCATGCATTCATCGTGCGGGTGCTGACCGTGTTGCCGCGCAACGCCTGAGCCGTTACCGATAATTCAGCGGCCAGGGCCAGTTGAAGTACCATTTCGTGACTGGCGCCAAGGGTATCGCGCACACCTAGGTGGAGGGCAACGTCAACAGCAATGATGCAGCCGGCTTCCAGATCGACCTAGTAGGCACACATTGTGCTGACCGATAGTGACTTCATCGAGAACAAGACACCGGCCTCAGGCCGGTGTCTTGTTTATGTAGCTGTCGTATCTGCTTAGCCCAATTCAGTCGAACGAGCCCATTGGCCCGGGGTAGGCCACCTCCTCGAGCATCCCGGTATCGACATCGTAGATGAAGCCGCGCACGCTGACCGCATCCGGGCCGCTCGTTGGTATCCAGGGGTGGTTCAGGACGGCCGACATGCCGCGCCGCACATCCCAGGCGAGGCGCTCCATGTTTCGCTCATCGCGAGGAGAATCAAGCGGCTCTATTTGCCCACGGAACGCGTGGAATGCCGACGGCGTGGCAGATGACTTCTTGCAGCTCGTGAACGCGCGGCCGGTGGCTTGGCCGAGTAGTGCCTCCGCTCTTGGGTCCCCTTCCAGACCGGCTTTGAACAGGTCGTCGGTGAAGGCGAGCATGCCGCAGCGGGTGTGATGGATCAGGATGATTTCGTCGGTGTTGAGCAGGTGATGCGAGATGATCAGGCTGCGAAGGGTGTCATCACTGACCACCCCGCCGGCGTTGCGGATGATGTGGGCGTCCCCTGTCTGCAATCCGAGCAGGTCCTCCACGTCGATCCGCGCATCCATGCAGGTCACGACCACTACTCGCCTGGCCGGCTGGATCGGCTGTTTGCCCGGATAGAGAGGCTGGTGCACGGCCTCGCCCTGCGCATACCTTTTGTTGTTCGCCAGATACTGATCCGTTTTTGACGTTGCCATGTTTGGCCCTCCGTTTCGCAATGACTGGGCGCCATCTTCAGGCTCCAGAGACGATGTGCTCTTTCACGGCTCGCACGGACGGGGTCAACAGTTTTGCGGGGAGGAAAGAATCTGTGCAGCTATGAGTGTAGCCAAGGCGTCTGGCCCTATTGGTGAAGGCCCTTCATAGACCAAGTCCTCATGCAGGGGCGCGAACACGCGGTGACTGTCCCGTGGATCGTACAGATTCGTTTAGCCGCCGCTCATCTTCCTGAGCGCCTCGGTTTGGGTCATGACAGATTGCTGCCGCGCCCACCCATCAGCTGAGCACCTTTGAGAAAGGGCACCATAATCAGTTGTCAGGTGCAAACAAAAAGGTGGCGCCATGAAGCCGTTACGAAATGCCAATATCGACGAGTTCAAAGCGCACTTCCGGGGGGAGGTGCTTCTTGCTGCAGACGCGGATTACGACGAGGTGCGCCAGATCTGGAACGCCATGATCGACCGCAAGCCCGCGCTGATCGCCCGCTGCACCTCGCCCGAAGATGTCGTGCAGGCCGTCGAGTTAGCGCGAAAACACGACCTCCTCGTCTCGATCCGAGGGGGTGGGCACAATATTGCGGGCAATGCCGTGTGCGACGGTGGTCTGATGATCGACCTCTCATTGATGAAGAGTGTGCAAGTGGACCCGGCCACTCGCCGGGCCAGCGTCGAGCCCGGCTGCACCCTTGCCGATGTCGATGCGGCCGTACAGGCCCACGGCCTCGCCACGCCACTTGGCATCAACTCGACCACGGGAGTGGCCGGCCTGACGCTCGGCGGCGGGTTCGGCTGGCTGAGCCGGAAGTTCGGCATGACCATCGACAACCTGCTCTCCGCGGAAGTCATCACGGCGGATGGCCGTCAGCTGCACGCCAGCGCAACGGAAAACGCGGATCTCTTTTGGGGGCTGCGGGGGGGCGGTGGCAACTTCGGTGTCGTCACCCGCTTCGAGTTCCAGCTCCATCCCGTCGGGCCGGATGTACTGAGCGGGCTCATCGTCTTTGCGTTCGATAAGGCGAAGCTCGTGTTGACGCGGTTCGCCCGCTTCACCGAGACGATGCCGGACGAGCTCAGCGTCTGGATGGTCACGCGCAAGGCGCCTCCGCTGCCCTTCCTGCCCGAAGACGTGCACGGCAAGGAGATGGTCGCGCTCGCCCTGTGCTATGCGGGCGATCCCAAAGAGGGCGAGAGGCTGATCGAACCGCTGCGCGGGTTTGGCACCGTGCTCGGCGAGCACATCGGGGTCCAGCCATATGTTGCCTGGCAGCAGGCGTTCGATCCGCTCCTGTCGAAGGGGGCGCGCAACTACTGGAAGTCGCACAACTTCTCGCAGCTCAGCGACGGCGCGATCGACGCCATCATCGAATACGCCGGCAAGTTGCCGTCGCCCCAGTGCGAGATCTTCATCGGCACGATCGGCGGCCAGACGGCCCGCGTCGCGCCCGAGGCGATGGCTTACTCGAGCCGGGATGCCAATTACGTGATGAACGTGCACGGTCGCTGGGAGTCGGCTGGCGAGGACGAGCGCTGCATCGCCTGGGCGCGAGAGTTCTTTACCAAGTCACAACCCTTTGCCAGCAGCGGTGCCTACATCAACTTCCTCACCCAGGACGAGACCGACCGCATCGCCTTCGCCTACGGTGCGACCTACGATCGGCTGGTGGAGATCAAGAAGAAGTACGACCCGACCAACCTCTTCCGGATGAACCAGAACATCAAACCGGTATGAGCAGCGATCATGCGCCATGCAACCTAAGCCAGAGATCGTTATTCGACCTCCACAACCACCATCGAGGAGCGTACAGATGCGTATTTCCAAGCAGGACGTACCCGTCAGAATCCAGGTGCCGGGCGCCATCGCGCGGCAACAGACCGAATTTGGCGACGCGACCGGATACGGCATGATCAGCGGCGAATATTTTTCCCTCGGCGCGGGCACGGATATTGCGCCGTTGCTGCAAGGGCTGAAGGATGATCTGTGTCAGGCCCCGCACTGGGGCTACGTATTGCAAGGCGAACTGTCGGTCACCTATGGGGATGGTTCGAGCGAGGTGATCAGCGGTGGGGATCTGTTCTATTGGCCACCCGGGCACACGGTGAGGGTAGGTCAAGACGCCGAGGTCATTCTGTTCAGCCCGCAGCACGAGCACAGTGAGGTGATCGATCACATGCTGCGCAAGCTGGGCCACTGAGTCGATCTCACCCTGTTCAATCGAGGGGACCACTGATGGTCCCCTTTTTCTTGGCATCAGAGCGTATATAAGCAGACCTATCCATCTATCCACCTATCCGGCGGGTTCCTTTTCCGTTTCGCAGTGGCTCTGCCGCGTGGGTTGGCCTTCGCATCTCGAAAAAACCAAGGAATTGAGGTCATGGTCAACGAAGGCCGGTGCGCCATTGTCTATGCCGGCGCTAGAACAGGAAGGTCGGGATGACGGGCACGAACATAAAGCGAAGGTTCCAGCGGTTGCCGAGCTGATCATCGGGGTGGATCACCGCGTATTGCACCTCAGCGCCGATCCGCACCGGCAGGCTGCCGATCTTGATGATGCGCGAGGCACCGAGGCCAACGGGGAAGCTGACCTGATTACCGCTGTCGGCTTTCCAGTTGACGGTGACATTCGGCGACATGCCGACGTGCCAGCCGGCATCGCCGGGGATGTTGCGCTGGATGAAGTACTGGATGTTGGTCAGGCTGACGTCCTTGCGATCATCATCGCCGGCGATCGACCACCAGTGCTGCGGGAAGAGGCCGAGCGACCAGTCCTCGCCGAGGTAGGCCGCCACGACGGCCGGGCCGAGAGCATACTTGCCCGTCCCCAGCACGTCCTCGGTGGCGGTGGGGAACATGGCCGTGGGGCCGAGGCCCCAGACCACCTTGCCGGTCTGGAAGTGGATAGGTTGCTTGGGGGAGAACACCCCGACATAGGTCAGATCCCCCATGCCATGAGTACGATCGAAGGGATCGTTGATCAGGCTGGTCAGGGACGGGTCCGCCATGATGTCGCTCGGGCCGAGGCCCACCAATTTTCCGGCGTCACTGTTGATAGGTGCGCTGATGTAGGTGATGGGAATGCGGTTGATCAGGTTCCACTCCTCGCCGAGGGAGATCGGGAAGGTCGGCATGAAGCTGTACTTGCCCATGTAGTGAGTCCCCTCACTGTTGGGCCCTTTGAGCGCGGTGTAGTCGAACTGGTTCACCAGCATCACCAGATTGCCTACCGGGTTGTCCATCATCTTGGCCAACTGCTGGGCCGAGGGCTGGCAGCCGGCCTTGGTCACCTCCTTCAGGTCGATGTTGGTGTCTTGCTGCAAGGCGTGGCAATCCGGGTTTTTCACCGGGTGGTCGGTGCCTGGCGCCGGCAACTCGTTGGCCATGGCGCCGCAGGCACAGCAGAGGGCAGGGAACATCAGGGCGCGAAGGCTTTGCCTGAGGTGAATAGAACGTGGTCGAGCCGTGCTTGAGTGCGTTGTCATTTCATATCCTTGGCATGCCATGGATCGCGCCCCTGGCGGGACGCGATCCATTCATCTCTTAGGGAGTGACGATATTGAACATGCTCGGGAAGTTGTCGAGCAGGCCGAGCAGCTCGTTGACCTTGCCCTGATCACCTTCCAGCTTGGCCTTGCCGGCGGCCAGCTCCTTGTCCAGAGAGGCGCCCCCCATCATCAGCCCGGCGAAGCCCAGCTTGTCGACGGTGAGGGTGGCGTCCGCCTTGTCAAAGCCCTTGTCGGCGGTGTAGATCAAGACGCCGTTACGCAGCTCGATGGCATAGGTTTGCCCCTCTGGCTGCTTCCAGTTGAGCCGCACCTGTTTGCCCACGGCCTTGGGGCCATTGATCCGCACCCCCATGTAATCGAGCAGCAGGTCCGGGCTCATCGCCGCCACCATGTCCGGGCTGGCGGTGTTGATCCCCGGCTGATTGGGCACGCCGTTGCGCAGCTCGTAGGCCCCCATCAGGTACTCGTTGCGCCAGGTCGGGTTCTCGGTCTGGTAACCCAGTTGCTCCAGGGCATCGGCCTGCAGGTTGCGGGCCGCCTGGTTGTTCGGGTCGGCGAACACCACGTGCTTGAGCACTTCCGCGGCCCAGCGGTAATCCCCCTTGGCGATGGAGTCCTTGGCCTTGCTCATCACCGTATCGGCGCCCCCCATGAACTCGACATACTTCTTGCCCGCCTCAACCGGTGGCAGTGGGTGCAGGTTGGCCGGGTTGCTGTCGTACCAGCCCAGATAGCGCTGGTAGACCGCCTTGGCGTTGTGGTTGACCGAGCCGTAGTAGCCCCGGTTGTGCCACTGTTGGCCTGTGCTGTCGGGCAGCTCCAGCTGCTCGGCGATCTCGGTCATGTTGTAGCCCTTGTTGGCCAGATTCAGTGACTGATCGTGGAGGTACTTGAACATGTCGCGTTGATCGGAGATGAAGCTGACGATGCGCTGCTGACCCCACATCGGCCAGTGGTGCTGGGCGAGCACCACTTCCACCTTGTCACCATAGCTGTTGATGGCCTGGTTCAGGGTCTTCCACCAGTTGGCCGCGTTGCGCACCTGGGCACCGCGCAGGGTGTAGAGGTTGTGCATGGTGTGGGTGGCGTCTTCGGCGGTGTTGAGCAACTTGAACTGCGGGAACCAGATCAGCATTTCGGAGGGGGCTTCGGTGCCTGGCGCCATCTGGAATTCCATCTCGACGCCATCCAGGGTGCGTTTCTCACCGGTCTTGGAGATGGTGTCGGTGGGGGGGATCAGGGTAAAGGTGCCGAAGGAGGTGGTCTTGCCGAGACCGGCATCGAGCTGGCCGCGGGCACTGCGCGGCAGCATGGCGCCGTACTGGTACAGGGTGCGGCGACTCATGGTGTTGCCGGCCAGCACGTTCTCACTCACCGCCTCGTCAAGGAAGCCATCCGGGGCGAGGATCTTCACCTTGCCGGACTTCACGTCTTCCTCGTTGGTGACCCCCTTGACGCCGCCATAGTGGTCGGCATGGCTGTGGGTGTAGATCACCGCCACCACCGGCTTCTTCGGACGGTTGGCGTAGTAGAGATCGAGCCCCGCCTTGGCCACTTCGGTGGTGACCAGCGGATCTATGATGATCAGCCCACTGTCCCCCTCGACTATGGTCATGTTGGACAGGTCGAAGCCACGGATCTGATAGACCCTATCTGTGACTTGGAACAGGCCGTTGTTGAGGTTCAGCTCGGAGATGCGCCACAGGCTGGGGTTCACCGTGTCCGGTGCATCGCCCTTGATGAAGTCGTAGCTGGTCAGATCCCAGGAGACATTGCCCTTGGCGTCTTTGATGGTCATGGGGGTCAGTGTCGCGATGAAGCCCTTCTTCGCATCCTCGAAGTCCTGCTTGTCTGCGAAGGGCAGGTCTTTCAAGACGGCGGCGTTCATCTGCTTGGTGATATCACTGGCATCCTTCGGCTCGTCGGCGCCCAGCGCCGTGAACGAGGTTAACGCGAGAGCCATGGTCAATGCCGACAGTTGGAATTTCATTCTGTACTCCTTGTGTTGAATTAAACCCATGTACTGCTTGTTCATGGAAAATCAGGGTTTCGTGATGGGATCGTGAAAAAATCCTGTGCCGCTTACCAGAGGTACTGCAGGCGCAGCGTCCAGGTGCTGACATCCGGTGAGCCGCTCTGCACCGAGACCGTGTCGCTGTAGGCGACCATGCCGCCGAACTGGGGCGAGAGCATGAAACCGATGCTGGCGCCGAGCAGGGTGTTCTCCTGCTCATTGCCCTGATCGACCCCGTTTATCCTGGTCTCGCCCCCCGAACTCCAGGTGGCGTCGAGGGAGGCCCAGATGGCCGGGTTGAAGGTGTAGCTGTAGTGGCCCTCGATGGACCAGAGTGGGTCCTGCTCCAGCTTGCTGCCGCCCTGGTACTCGCTGTTGTTGCCATAGAGCGAGACCCAGCTGTTCAGCTCCAGCCAGGTGGGGCCTATGGGGTGGCCGAAGGCCAGTTCCGGCTTGAACACCCAGCGATTGGCTCCGATGTTGATGGCGCGATCCTTGTCGTAGTCGCCATTGGGGGTGGTTACCCAGAGTGCGCCCGTGAGGAAGGTCTGCGGCTGGTAGCCGCTGGCGAACTCCGACTTGCTCAAGGCCGGGGCACCGAACAGGTTGTGGACGAAGATGACCTGGGTATCGCCTAGGCCGCTCTCCTTCCGGGTGCCGGTGAAGTGCTGCGCGTCATCGAAGGAGGCATCGACGTGGGCGTATGGCTGCAGGAGCTGGAAGCCGGAGGTGCGCCCGTCGATCGCGAAGCTGTAGGCATAGCGAAAGATGAAGAGGTCGGCGTCCAGCGACAGGCCGTCGATCGGCAAGCTGGTGTCGATCGAGGTGTTGGTGTCGACGCTGTTGTAGTAGCCGAAGACCATGTTCAAGTCGGTCGGCAGATTCTGCCAGTCGCGGGCGTTGTCGGCCTGAGCCGGTTGACTCAGGCCGCAGGCGAGGGCGACTAGTCCACCCAGATAGCGGGAAGTTCGCATGGCAATACTCCAGAGCGAGTTTAATGGCGTGCCGTTCCGTCCAACGTCCGTCGAGCCGGGTTGGAGGGGAATACCTGTTGCTGGTGCTGGTGGGTGCGAGGGATCACGGGCTGGCAATGCCTGCGGGGATCCTGGATCGTCGGTCTACGCGGGGGCCGGAATCGACAGGCACTGTCGCCGCGTTGCCGCAGCTGGCGAAGCATGGAGCATGCTGCTGGAGATGAGCGGAGTTGAGAGCTTTCTACCGAACTCAAACCTGGGGTGGCTTGGTGCAAGGCCGGCAGGGTGCCAGCGACGGGAAGATTGCATATCGATTACCTTTTCCTTGGTAAATTCCGCTACACGGCCCGATGCAGCGGTACAACTGTGGTTGAGGTGTCAGTGTGGGCGATGTTCTGTCAGGAAACCAAATGGATCTTTGGGTGTCAAAGGCGACCGCTTCCTGATAAACACAATATTTTCCTATTGTTACCAAAAAGCAACCACCAAAAGGGTGGGAACCCAGCGAAAAATAGGGTTACACCCCGTTTTCTACCCCGGGGCACCACAATTGTTGTGAGTTTGTGATCCCGCGCACGGACATAATCGGCGGGTGCGGCTGATCGCGGCCATCGTCTGCAGCCCCTCCCGTCCAGTCTTTCCGGATCGCACCAGGGTGATGGCCGAGGGGGGACAAACCGACGTCGTTCAAGGGGAGGGCAGCTCGAGAAATGCGCGCATGGCCGGGGTGACGCTGTGCTTGCGGGTGATAAAGGCGGTGGTGCCCGCCGTCGCGTCCTCCAGCGGCTGGCAGTGCACCTTGAACAGCTGGTTGGCGGTGCTGGCGATGCCGGCGCTGACCACGGCGGTGCCCAGACCATGGCTCACCGCATTGACCAGGTGGAACAGGGAGTCGGTCTCGAGCACCACCTTGAAACTCAGCTGCTGGCGGGCGGCGGCCTGCTCGAAATGGTGGCGAAACTGCATGGTCCTGCTCGGCAGGATCAGGGGGAGGGGTTGCAGATCGGCCAGTTTCAACGGGCCCTGGTTGGCGGTGCCGCCCGCCGCGGGCCGGGGGCTGAGCACCGCCATCGGATTGGGGCGGCGCAGCTGCACGTCGAGGGAGCGGCGCTGGCCGTCGGTGAGCGGCTCGTCAAAGCCGAGCCCGATGTCGGTCCGGTGCAGGTCCAACTGCTCGAGCAGGGTGCCGTGGGTCAGCACCGACAGGCGCAGGGTGACGTTGGGGTAGAGGGTATTGAAGCGCTTGATGAGCGGCATGATGTCGACGCTCGACTGCGGCACTATGCCGATGCGCAGGGCGCCACTGAGCTCGCCGCTGAACAGGCTCAGCTCCTGGCGCATCGAGTCCTGCTCCAGCAGCATCCGCTCGGCGTGGCGCAGCACCACCTCGCCGGCCTGGGTCAGCGCCACGAACTGGCTGTTGCGCACCACCAGTTCGGTGCCGAGGGATTTCTCCAGGGTAGTGATGCTGGCCGACAGGGTTGGCTGGGTGATGAAGCAGGCCTTGGCCGCCCTGGCGAAGTGGCGGTGCTGGGCCAGCTCGTAAAAGTAGCGTAACTGATTGATATTCATTGAAGCTATGCGGATGGGTACCATGAATGGGCGACAAACTTAATCAATCGAGCTGCCATCTGCAATAGGGTTGTTCTATTGGTGAATAGATTTGTTTCATTGGTTTTGCCGCCATGACTTCTCTAAACTTGGTTCTCGGATACATTTTTAAGCGTGTCGTATGGACCCTTTCAATGCATGGTTGCCCAGGCTGGACGAGCTGGTGGAAGAGGCGGCCCTGTCAGTCAATATCAACGGCATCAACCATGCCGTCATGATGGTGACCCCCGACGATCTCGATGATTTCGCCATAGGTTTCCTGTTCGGCGACGGCATCATCGCGGGCAATCAGGATGTGCACGACATCCAGATCACCCCCTCCGAGCAGGGTATGGTGCTCGATGTGACCATCGCCAACCGTTGCCTCGCCGCCCTGAGCCAGCGCAAGCGCCGCCTCACCGGCGCGACCGGCTGCGGCATCTGCGGGGTCGAGGCCATCGAACATGCCTTGCCCGCCCTGACCCCCCTAGCACCGTTGGCACCGCCTGCGGCCACTAGTCTTGCCAACTTGCGAGAACGCATCGCCCCCTGGCAGCGCAAGGCCCGCCAGAGCGGCGCGCTCCATGCCGCGCTGGCGCTCGATGAGCAGGGTGAGATAGTGGCCTGCCGGGAAGACATAGGCCGGCACAACGCCCTGGACAAGCTCATCGGCATGCAGCTGCGCCAGCCCGTGCGCGCCAGCACCCTGGTCATCACCAGCCGCTGCGGCAGCGAACTCATTCACAAGGCCGTGCAATTTGGCGCCGCTCACCTGATAAGCCTCGCATCCCCCAGCCAGCTCGCCGTGCGACTGGCCCTGAAATACAACCTGAACCTCATTCATGTGCCCAGGTTTGACGCCCCGGTCTACTATTCCCATGGCCGGCCCTCAGACCAGATCGGAGAACCCAATGTCCAGTCATATTGAGAAACCAGCCAAGGCCGGTGGATTTTCTTCCCTGCAATCCACTTTCAAGCAGGTGCTGCGTAGCCAGAAGACCCGCCAGAACATCAAGAACCTGCTGCGGGTCAACCAGACCGATGGCTTCGACTGCCCGGGCTGTGCCTGGGGTGACAACAAGCAGGGGGCCTTCCAGTTCTGCGAGAACGGCGCCAAGGCGGTGGCCTGGGAGTCGACCGGCAAGACGGTGGGGGCCGCGTTCTTTGCCGAGCATTCGGTGCGCCGCCTCGCCAGCCAGAGCGACTACTGGCTCGAATATCAGGGCCGTCTGACCGAGCCGCTGCGCTACAACCCGGCCAGCGATCACTACGAGCCGGTAAGCTGGGATCAGGCCTTCGCCATCATCGCCGCCAAGCTGCAGAGCCTGGCCAGCCCGGACGAGGTGGAGTTCTATACCTCGGGGCGGGCGAGCAACGAGGCCTCCTACCTCTATCAGCTGTTCGGTCGCCTCTATGGCACCAACAACTTCCCGGACTGCTCCAACATGTGCCACGAGGCGAGCGGCGTCGGCCTGATCCAGTCGGTCGGGGTGGGCAAGGGCACTGTGGTGCTGGAGGACTTCGACGTCGCCAAGGCGATCTTCGTGTTCGGCCAGAACCCGGGTACCAACCACCCGCGCATGATGAACGCCCTGCGCCAGGCGGCGCGCCAGGGTTGCCAGATAGTCACCTTCAACAACTTGAAAGAGGTGGCGCTGGAGCGCTTCGCCAGCCCCCAGAGCCCGGCCGAGCTGCTGACCCCGGCGGCCACCCGCATCAGCCACCAGTACCTGACCCCCAAGCTGGGCGGTGACATGGCGGCGGTGCGCGGCATGGCCAAGTACATCCTGGAGGAGGAGGGCGGACGCATCGATCTCGCCTTCATCGAGCAGCATACCGCGCACTTCGATCAATACCTTGAGCAGGTGCGGGCCACCGACTGGGCCCAGATAGAGGCCCAGTCCGGGCTTGGCCGGGACGCCATCAGCCAGGCCGCCAGGATCTTCGCCCAGAGCGACAGCGTGATCAGCTGCTGGGCCATGGGGATCACCCAGCACAAGCACTCGGTCGACACCATCCGCGAGATAGTCAACCTGCACCTGATGTGCGGCCAGATTGGCAAGCCGGGGGCGGGGCTCTGCCCGGTGCGCGGCCACAGCAACGTGCAGGGCAACCGCACCATGGGCATCAACGAGAAGCCGAATGCGGCCTTCATCGACCGGCTCGAGCGCCGTTTCTCGGGGCTCAAGCGCACGCCTGGGCACAACGTCTACGAGGCGCTCAAGGCCCTGCATGCAGGCCAGAGCAAGATGATCGTCTGCCTGGGCGGCAACCTGGCGGCGGCCGCGCCGGACACCGACTTCACCTATGAGGCGCTGCGCAACAGCGAGCTGAACGTGCAGATCAGCACCAAGCTCAACCGCAGCCACCTGATGGTGTCCCGGGATGCGCTGATCCTGCCCTGTCTCGGTCGCACCGAGCTCGACAGGCAACGTACCGGCATCCAGAAGATCACCGTGGAAGACACCTTCAGCATGGTGCACGCCTCGACCGGCATGAACGATCCTGTCTCCCCGCTCTGCCTGTCCGAGATCGACATAGTCGCCCGCATGGCCGAGGCGACCCTGGGGAGCGAGCGGGTAGATTGGCTGGCCCTGCGCGATGACTACGGACTGCTGCGGGATCTGATCGCCGAGACCATCGCCGGCTTTGACGACTTCAATCGCCGCATCGAGGAGCCCTGCGGCTTCCACCTCGAGAACGCGGCGGCCAAGCTGCGCTGGAATACCCGCAGCGGCCTCGCCGAGTTCAGGCCGAGCCGGTTGCCGGACTCCATCCTGCCCGACTGCACCCGCCACGCCGAGCAGATGGTGGATCAGCCGGTCTTGCTGCTGCAGAGTCTGCGCTCCCACGATCAGTACAACACCACCATCTACGGCATGGACGATCGCTATCGCGGCATCAAGGGGCGGCGCAACGTGGTGTTCATGAACGAGGCGGATGCCCGCGCGCTCGGGCTGGCCGAGGAGCAACAGGTGGACATGGCCGCCATCTGCAACGATGGGCGCGAACGGGTGGTGCGCGGCTTTAGCGTCATCTTCTACGAGATCCCGCGGGGCAACATCGCCGCCTACTACCCGGAGACCAACCCGCTGGTCGCCATCGATAGCATAGGCGAGGGCTCCTTCACCCCGACCTCCAAGTCGATCCCCGTGCTGGTGAGCCCGACCAGGGCGCCGGCCAGCCTCGCCGTCAACCTGTAGCCTGTCGCACTATCCCATTCGACCCCTGCCATCGGCAGGGGTTTTTTCATCTCTGGCGTTCGTGCTAACCCAGTGTGCGCCGAAGCTGTATGGCGATTGTACGGCTAACCATCTTTGGGTAGCTGGGGTCCGGGCTTGCCGATATGCTTGCCCCCCTTTCCCGGTCGCCCGTGACGAATGTCAGCGGCCGGCAACCTGAATACGGAACGCGCCTGCGAAGCTGGGTGGCCCAGCGCCGCCGCAGTACCGCGCGTGACCCAGTGCGGATCCCATACATGCGTAACTCGACCTCCCCTCTGCTGGCCGGCCTGGCCCTCACCATGACCCTGGCGGCGGCCCCCGTGACCGCGGCAGAACCCGCCAACGAGGATGCGAAAGCCGGCCAGGATGGCAAGCAGGGCGAGGAGACGGCGAAGGCCGATCGTTCCCCCTGGCTGTTCGTGCCCCTGCTGAGCTCCAGCCCCAAGCTGGACACGGCGGCGGGCCTGATGGTGGGTTATCTGCATCAGTTCGATGAAGAGTCGCGTCCGTCGCTGTTCACCCTCTCGGCCAAGTACACCACCTCCGAGTCCCTGATCGCCAGCGCCTTCGCCAAGACCTCGTTCGGGGCGGATCACCACCGTATCGTCGGCGGCATCATCTCCGGCGACATCAACAACAGCTACGAGGACTACCTCGGCACCGGCCGCGCCCTGGAGACCAACGACAACTTCCGCTCCGCCTTCTTCCGCTACTTGTACCGGGTGGAGGGGGACTGGTTCGTGGGCGGCATGGCGGCGTACTCCAACTACGAGATGCAGGGTCAGGATCCGCAGTCGGATCAGATCCTCGACGAGCTGGGGCTGGAGGGCTTCACCTCGGGGGGGCTCGGGCTGGTGGTGCAGCATGACTCTCGCGACAGCGACTTCAGCGCGACCAAGGGCTGGTACCTCAACGTCAACAACCTGGCCTATCGGGAGGGCTTGGGGGGAGAGCAGGACTTCGACATCTACCGGGTCGACTACCGGGGCTACTGGAGTCACGGGGAGGGTAACGTGCTCGCCTGGCGCAACCGCAACCAGTTCTCGCACGACGCGCCGAGCGGCTCCTATTCTCCCATCTACCTGCGCGGCTACACCCCGGGCGAGTACCTGGCCCAGAACATGTCGGCGGTCGAGGTCGAGGAGCGCTACAAGCTGGCGGATCGCTGGACCCTCACCGCCTTCGCCGGGGTGGCCTGCCTCTACGGCGACGCCGTCAACGGTGAGTCACTGGACTGCTCCGACAGTGACAACATCTATCCCGCCTGGGGGGCGGGGGTCCAGTATCTGCTCAAGCCGGAGGCGGGCATAGTCGCCAACCTCGAGTATGCGATGGGCAAGGATGACAACTCGGGCATCTATCTGAAGATGGGTTACAGCTTCTGACGCTGGGCCCCGCCCATCAACACATTCCCACCACCACGCAATTCCTGCCTCGGTGCTTGGCTTCATAAAGCGCCTTGTCCGCACACTTGAGCACCTCCCCCAGGGTGGCGCTGGCATGTTCGGGCCAATGCGCCACGCCGAGGGAGAGGGTGACTCGTCCCACCCTGGCCATCTCATGGGCCGCTACCTTCAGCCGCAGCCGCTCGGCGATCGCCTGGGCCTGCGACAGCGAGACCCCGGGTAGCAGCAACAGAAACTCCTCACCGCCGCTGCGGAACAGGGCCGCATCCGGCCTGATCTCCTGCTGCATCAGGCCGGCCAGGGCGATGATCACCTCATCCCCGACGTCGTGACCGAAGTTGTCATTGATGGCCTTGAAGTGATCGATGTCCAGCGCGATGACGGACAGGGCCCGGCGCTCGGCCTGATATTCATCCAGCATCTGCTGCATCGCCCGCCGATTGAGGAGACCAGTCATGGGATCTGTGTGGCTGTCGTTGTGCAATTTGTCGATCTTGGTATTGAGCAGGCCCAGCCCCTTGAGGATGGCCTGCTTCAACTGGGCCGCCTCGAAGTACCAGGCGCGGATGCCGGCGATGTTAGAAATCGCCTCCTGCTGATCCATCAGCCTGGCCCGGTTGGCCAGCTGGCGCAGCGGCCGGGAGATGAAGGTCGCCGAGAGCCAGATGACGAAGAGGATGAAGAGGGTGAGAGGGACCATCTGCATCAGCACGCCGGACAACTGCTCGTCGAGCCCCGCCAGGGTGGCACTGCGTGGGCGCTGGGCGACTATGCCCCAGCTCGCGCTGGCAACCGGTGCGAAGCCTGCCAGCATGTCGGTGCCCCCGGAGTTGATCACACTCAGTGCCCCCTGCTGCCCGTTCAGCACCTCGTCAACTACCTGATTGTCCTCGATCTTCTGGCCAATGCGCTGGGGATCCGGGTGATAGATCAGCGTCTTCTCCCGATCGACCACATAGAGGTAGGAGCCATCCTGGTAGTAGTGCTGGCCCAGCATGCTGGAGAGGATGCTGGCCGACTGCAGGTAGATGGTGCCGGCGACGTAGCCGAGGTAGCGCTGATCGGCCGCAAACACCGGGTAGGAGAGGCTGATGAGGTAGTTGCCGGAGAGCGAGACGAAGGGGTCCGAGATCAGCGGCTGCTGCAGGTTGAGGGCTTGCCGGGAGATGGGGGAGCTGAGCTTGGCCCCCTTGAGCTGCAGCGTCTCGGGGGAGACGGCGACTATGGTGGCGTCGCGGTTGACGATGACCACCGAGTTGAAGGTGTTGGTCTGCAGGCGCAGGCGGCTGACCTCCTCGTCGAGGCCCTCCAGGTCCCTGGCCTGCAGCAGCGGCGCCAGCAGGGAGGCGCTGTAGGCCAGCTGCCCCTGGGCGGATTGGAGCATGGCATCGGCGGAGGCGGCCAGCTTGGCGGCATAGACCCGGTTGGCCTCCAGGGTGCTGGCGATCAGCAGCTGTCGCTGGGCCTGGTGGACGGCGTAGAAACTGTTACCAAAGGTGGCCAGCACGCCGAGGACGGCCAGGGCCAGGATGAGGCGGTGCAAATCGAATTTCAGCAGCCAGTGAGGTGGCATGGGGGACAGGGATCCTTGTCGGGCGGCGCATCGAGCGCCGGGGTCTATGGGGAGATTCTAATGGGCTTGTCCGCCGAAAAGCTACTGCTAATCAGGCGGCTCGCCCATAGAGATCCATCCCCTCCCGCCGCTCGAGCCTCTTTCATCCCGAATCCATCCTTCCGTTCAGCCGTCGAGCACCGCCTTGTGCAGCGAGGCCGGCCGCAGGCTCAGCCGGCAGGGCGCTACGCTATCGGCCCTGAGCCGGGGTGGCGTCTCGGAGCTCGGGATCCCCGAGTTCGGCCACCGTCTGCCAGAAGGCGTCGATGAGCGGGTTGTCGCTCTGGGGCGGGCGGGTGAGGCCGATGATCCAGCTCGCCTCGGGCTCCATGAGCGGCAGGGCGATCACGTCCGGGTGCTCTATGGTGGTGGAGGAGGGCACCAGGGTCCAGGCGATGCCCGCCGCCGCGGTGGCGATGCCGGCGGCGAAGTCGTTCACATACTGGATGTCGCGAAAACGCAGCCCGCTCTGGGCCAGGTAGTGCACGAACTGATCGTGGAAGGAGGGGGCCTTGTCCCGGCGCAGTATGGCCAGCGGCTTGTCCACCAGATCCGCAAAGCCGCCTATCCCGCGGAAGCTGGCGGGCAGCACGGCGACGAAATGGGCGCGCACCACCGGCAGGAAGTGCCAGCCCCTGGGGGCGGGCAGGCGGCAGAAGCCGAGATCCAGCTTGCCCTCGGCGAGCGCCATCAACTGGTGATGGGTGGAGAGATCGTTGAGCTCGATATTCACCCGGGGGCGGGTCGCCCGAAAGCGGGCGATGGCGGCGGGCACCAGCAGCTTGGTGGCCACCCCGAAGCCGATGCGCAGGCTGCCGCCGCTGCCCGCCAGCACGTCGCGGGCGGTGCGGCCGAGCTGCTCGCTCTGCGCCACCAGGGCGCAGGCATCCGCATAGAGCGCCCGTCCGAGCAGGGTCAGCCGGGTGCTGCTGGCGTTGCGCTCGAACAGCTCGCCGCCAAACTCCGCCTCCAGCCGCCGTATCTGCTTGCTCAGGGCCGACTGGGTGATGTGCTGGCGCGCCGCCGCCTGGCCAAAGTGCAATACCTCCCCCAGGGTGACGAAGGCCTTCAGGTCTCTCAGCTCCATCGCTGCTCCTTCATTCCTGTGTGGAATGTTGAATGGTCAAAATTGTCATTGGACGGAATTCTAGAACTGTTCGATGCTTGTGCCAATTCATTCAGGGTGCCCAGGTTGCCAAGGTACTCAGGTTTCAAGCAGCAGGAGACAAGCCAGATGCATCACCCCAAGTTCAATGACTTCCCCGCGGACTTCCTCTGGGGCGCCGCCTCCGCCGCCTATCAGGTCGAAGGGGCCTGGGACGCCGATGGCAAGGGCCCCTCGGTGTGGGATCTGTTCACCAAGTTGCCGGGCAAGACCTTTGAGGGCAGCAACGGCGACGTGGCCGTCGATCACTATCATCGGGTGGAAGAGGACGTGGCGCTGATGGCCGAGATGGGGCTCAAGGCCTATCGCTTCTCGGTGAGCTGGCCGCGCATCTTCCCCACCGGTCGGGGCGAGGTGAACGAGGCGGGGCTGGCCTTCTACGAGCGGCTCATCGACAGCCTGATTGCCCACGGCATCGAGCCGGTGCTGACGCTCTACCACTGGGATCTGCCCCAGGCGCTGCAGGAAGAGTACGGCGGTTGGGAAGACAGGCGCATCATCGACGACTTCGAGCGCTACTGCGTCACCCTGTATCAGCGCTTCGCCGGCAAGGTGAAGTACTGGGTCTCCCTCAACGAGCAGAACTACAACCTGACCAACGCCTATCAGCTCGGCACCCATCCGCCCGCGGTGCAGGACAGGAAGCGCTTCTTCGCCGCCAACCACATCGCGTTTCTGGCCAACGCCCGGGTCATCAAGGCGTTCCGCCAGCACGTGCCGGGCGGTCTGATAGGCCCGAGCTTCGCCTACTCGCCGGCCTATCCGGCCTCCTGCGCCCCCAGCGACATGCTGGCCTATGAGAATGCCGAGGAGTTCACCAACCTCTGGTGGCTGGATGCCTACTGCTTCGGTCGCTATCCCCAGGCGGCGCTTGCCTATCTGAGGGAGACCGGTGAGGCGCCCGAGATCCTGCCGGGGGATCTGG
This sequence comes from Aeromonas sp. sif2416, assembly GCF_019218665.1. Lineage (NCBI taxonomy): Bacteria > Pseudomonadati > Pseudomonadota > Gammaproteobacteria > Aeromonadales > Aeromonadaceae > Aeromonas > Aeromonas sp. sif2416. The sequence continues at coordinate 83,377 of NZ_JAHUXC010000009.1, read as the reverse complement.
AGCTGCTGCGGGAAGGCACACCGGATTACATAGGGGTCAACTACTACTATACCCTGACCTTCACCGACAACCCGATCGGCGGCCAGACCATGCAGCGCATCAACACCACGGGCCAGAAGGGCACCACGCCGTCCAGCGGCGTGCCGGGTCTCTACAAGACCACCCCGAACCCGCACCTCGAGACCAGCAACTGGGACTGGGCCATCGATCCCACCGGGATGCGCATCGCCCTGCGCCGTCTCTCGTCCCGCTACGGCCTGCCGCTGATGATCACCGAAAACGGCCTCGGCGAGTTTGACAAGCTGACCGCGGACGGCCGGGTGCACGACGACTACCGCATCGCCTACCTGCAGAGCCACCTGAAGGCCTGCCAGGAGGCGCTGCAGGACGGGGTCGAGCTGCTCGGCTACTGCGCCTGGTCCTTCACCGACATCCTGAGCTGGCTCAACGGCTACCAGAAGCGCTACGGCTTCGTCTATATCGAGCGGGACGAGCAGAGCAGCGGCTCCTTACGCCGCATCAAGAAGGAGAGCTTCCACTGGTACAAGAGCGTCATCGCCTCCGGCGGCAAGACGCTATAAGGCGTCGCCCCGGCGCACGGACGGTGCCAGCCCGCTGGGCCAGTCATGCAAGCGGTCAGGTAAAACCGGGCAGATACAAAGAGGCCCCACCTTATGGTGGGGCCTCTTGTTTTTGCGCTCTCCAGGGCCCCCGAGACGATGGGGTCCGGGATGGACACTCAGATAAAGATGCCGCCCGAGACCTCGATGCGCTGGGCGTTGAGCCAGCGGTTGTCATCGGAGAGCAGGGCGGCGATCACGCCGCCGACGTCGTCCGGCTGGCCGACCCGCCCCAGCGCGGTCTGGCTCGCGATGCGCTCGTTGACCGCCTTGTTGTCGCGCACCAAGCCGCCGCCGAAGTCGGTCTCGATGGCGCCGGGGGCCACCACGTTGACGGCGATCCCCCGCGGGCCCAGCTCCAGAGCCAGATAGCGGCTCAGCACCTCGATGCCCCCCTTCATGGCGGCGTAGGCGGCATAACCCGGCAGGGCGAAGCGGGTGAGACCGGTGGAGAGGTTGACGATGCGCCCGCCGTCCATGATCAGCGGCAGCAGCTTCTGGGTCAGGAAGAAGGTCCCCTTGAGGTGAATGTTGAGCAGGGTGTCGAACTGCTGCTCCGTGGTCTGCTCGAAGTCGGCGTGGATGCCGACCCCGGCGTTGTTGACCAGGAAGTTGAAGCGCTCGCGCCGCCACTCCCGTTGCAGCAGCTGGCGCACCTCGTCGGCAAAGGCCGCGAAGGAGGCGCTGTCACCCACATCCAGCGCCAGGGCGTGGGCCTTGACCCCGAGCGCCCGCGCCTGGGTCACCACGCTGGCGGCCTCGTCGGCCTGACTGCGGTAGGTGATGATGAGGTCGACCCCCTTCGCCGCGAGGGCCAGGGCCGAGTGTTTGCCGAGGCCGCGGCTGGCACCGGTGATGAGGGCAATGGGGTGGGTCATGCTGTGACTCCTGTCTGGGTGGATGGCGGGGGCTCGGTGCGAGCCGACAGGATCACAGTATTGTCTCTTTCTGGCGGGATAACGATGCCGACGGGTCAGCGCCTCGCTGTCAGCGTCGTCCGCGCTGGCTGAGTGGGCGCCGACCCGCACTCAGAGCCGGCAGCGCCGTGATCGGTACTGGCTGGGGGATTGATCGAAGGCCTCCTTGAAGAAGCGGCTGAAGCTGCTCTGGCTGGCGAAGCCGAGTCGTCCCCCCACCTCCTGCAGTTGCAGGCCGGGATCCTGCAGCAGGCGGCAGGCCTCCTCCCGCCTGACCTGATCCAGCAGCGCCGAGAAGTGGCAGCCCTCCTCGCGCAGGTAACGATTGAGGGTCCAGCGGGTTAGCTTGAGCGTCTCGCAGATCTCGCCGAGCAGCCGGTGGGGCTCGCCGTCCCCCTGCCAGAGCCGCAGCCGTATCAGCTCCAGCACCCGCTCACGGTAGCGGGTAGGCGGGTGGAGCAGGCTCATCTGGTTGCCAAGCTCCCCCAGCAGCAGGGGCTGCAGGGCCAGGTTGTGGCCGGCATAGGCGAGATCGAGCAGGGCGGCGGGGAAGCGCAGCTCAAAGCCCGTTCCCAGTTGCAGCCGCCCTCCCAGCCAGGCGGCCAGCTCGCGCCACAGCTTGGGTCGCACCGGCGTCGGCAGCACCAGCTGGCCCTGCCCCGGGTGATAAAACTGGAGCAGGGCATAGAGGTGGCAGAGGTTGGCCAGGCTGCTGATGGCGATCACGTCCGGGTGAGCGGACTCCGAATGGTAACTGAGCCTGGCTTGTCCCTCTTCCTCCCGCAGGAGGATCCGGTCGCACTCGCCGATCAGGGGGCGGTAGGAGAGGAAGAAGTGCAGTGCCTGGCGCAGGGTGGCGGCATTGCAGCAGAGGCTGGCCAGGGGCAGGAAGTCGGCAAACAGCCCGGTCAGCGAGGGGGGCGCCCAGCCGCGGGCGAGATCCGCGTGGGGGGCGACCTGGGCCAGCAGCCGGAAGTGGCGCTGGGCATCGATCCTGCCCTGGGGCAGTTGCAGCTCTTCTCTGGCTATCCCGGCGGCGAGCAGGAGCTGGGCCGGATCCCGCCCCTGAGTCTGCCAGTGGGCGAGGCAGTGCTGGGCTATCCGGTTGGAGACTGTCTTCACGGCGAAATCCTTGTCAGCGGTGGCCCACCATGATCCAGCACCGGCCACAAATTGCTGTGACCCAGGTGCGGTTAATTGTTTCAATATTGTAACCAAGCGTAATCCTGCAACCCTTTTCACAGTTTTGCATGCTGCTCCCAGCGGGCAATTTCCTGCACCCGTCGGGCAAGTGAAGGGGCTGGCTTTTCCATACAGTGGCCTGACCTACACACATGGAAGGTCACAATAATGAAATACCACCGTCTCGCCCTGACCATAGGCGCCCTGCTGCTGGCCGGGTGCAACAATGACAACGACTCCACCCCCAAGCCCGAGCAACCCAACCTGGGGCACCGCTCGGCGGCCCTGATCGAGCAGGATGGCCTGCAATTCAAGGATCTGGATGCCAGCGGCGACCTGACCCCCTATGAAGACTGGCGCCTCGGTGCCGGCGAGCGGGCGCGGGATCTGGTGGCGCGGCTCAGCCTGGCCCAGAAGGCGGGGCTGATGATGCACGGCACCCTGGTGCTGGACGGGGAGGGGCGGGTCAATCTGGCCGCCATGGACAAGATGCTGAAGAGTGATGGGGTCAACACCTTCATCACCCGCATGGCCGGCGATCCGGCGGCGATCGCCGAGGACAACAACCGGCTGCAGGCGCTGCTGGAGGGGGTGGGCCTCGGCATCCCGATGACGGTCAGCACAGATCCGCGCAATCACTTCACCCATGATCCCAATGCCACCAGCATCGGCGCCGGCGCCTTCTCCCAGTGGCCGGAGACCTTAGGATTAGCCGCCATCGGCGATGCCGTCCTGGTGCAGCGCTTCGGCGACATCGCCCGCCAGGAGTACCGCGCCGTGGGGATCCAGGAGGCCCTGTCACCCCAGGCGGATCTGGCGACCGAGCCGCGCTGGGGCCGCATCAACGGCACCTTCGGCGAGAACAACCAGCTCGCCAAGTCCCTGGTCAAGGCCTACATCGAGGGCTTCCAGCAGGGGAGTGACGGCATAGGCCCGCAGAGCGTCGTTACGGTGGTCAAGCACTTCGCCGGGGCCGGCCCGCAGAAAGACGGACTGGATGCCCACAACCCCTGGGGCAAGGAGCAGGTCTATCCGGGGGGTCAGTTCGCCTACCATCTGGTGCCCTTCGAAGGGGCCTTCGAGGCCAAGGTGGGGGCTGTCATGCCCTACTATGCCCTGCCGGAGGGCTTGACCCATGAGGGACAGGCCATCGAGGAGGTGGGCTTTGGCTTCAACCGCCAGATCCTGACCGAGCTGTTGCGGGGCCACTTCGGGTTCGAGGGGGTGGTGCTCAGCGACTGGGGCATAGTCAACGACTGCAACGCCCGCTGCGAGGAGGGATTGAGCCAGGAGGAGGTGGCGGCCGGCGTCAGCCCCTGGACTGTGCCCTTTGGCATGTCCTGGGGGGTGGAGAACCTGACCAAGGCCCAGCGCTACGCCAAGGCCATCGCCGCCGGGGTGGATCAGTTCGGTGGGGTGGAGGATCCGGCCCCCCTGCTGGCGGCCGTACAGGCGGGTCTGGTGACCGAGGCGGCGGTGTCGAACTCGGCTCTGCGCATCCTCGAGCAGAAGTTCGCACTGGGGCTGTTTGAGAACCCCTACGTCGATGCCCAGGCGGCGGTGACCCTGGTCGGCAACAGCGCCTTCCAGCAGGAGGCCCAGGCCGCGCAGGCGGCGGCCCACGTGCTGCTGAAGAATGACGGCGCCTTGCTGCCACTCAAGGCCGAGGGCAAGCGGGTCTATCTCCATAACGTCAATGCCGAGGTGGCGACGGCCAATGGCTATACGGTGGTGACGGATCTGGCCCAGGCCGATCTCGCCATCGCCCGGGTCAATGCCCCAGGCGAGCAGGATCCCCGCTTCCCGTTTGGCAGCATCCACTTCGGTCAGCTTGGCTTTGCCAGCAGCGATCAGGTGGAGCAGGAGACCGCCCATGAGGGGGTCTACCATGGGGCGGACGAGCTGGCCGCCATCCAGGCCATCGAGCAGGCCGGGGTGCCGCTGGTGCTGTCGGTCTATCTGGACAGGCCCGCCATCCTGACCGAGGTGGCCCCCGCGGCCCAGGTGTTGCTGGCCAACTTCGGTGCCCTGGATCAGGCGCTGTTCGATGTCATCAGCGGCAAGGCCAAGGCCAGGGGCAAGCTGCCGTTCGAGCTGCCCTCCAGCTGGCAGGCGGTGCTGAACCAGCAGTCGGATGTGGCGAGCGACTCCGCCAGCCCGCTCTACCCCTATGGTGCCGGGCTTGACTATTGAGTCATGACTGACCACCACCCTGAACGAGGCGCCTGCGGGCGCCTTTTCTATGGCACCCATCGAAGATCTCGGTTTGGCGCGGGCGGGGGGCTTGGGCATAATGGCGCCTCACAACGCAGACCCCATGAGGCGCCGCATCGGACGTTCAGCTTGGCGCGGGTCTGCCTGATGACGGTTCACAGTGCAGAGGAGATGTTATGAAATTTATCGGAGCCCACGTCAGTGCGGCCGGCGGGGTGGAAAACACCATCGCCCGCGCGCAGGCCATCGGGGCCAATGCCTTCGCCCTGTTCACCAAGAACCAGCGCCAATGGCAGGCGGCGCCGCTCTCCGAGGCCAGCATTCGCGCCTTCAAACAGGCCTGCGACAAGGCGGGCTTTCGCCCCGAGCAGATCCTGCCCCACGACAGCTACCTCATCAATCTGGGTCACCCTGACCCCGATGCCCTGGCCAAGTCCCGGGATGCGTTTCTGGACGAGATCAAGCGCTGCGAGCAGCTTGGCCTCTGCTACCTCAACTTCCATCCCGGCAGTCACCTGAAGCAGATCCCCGAGGCCGTCAGCCTGAAACTGGTGAGCGAGTCCATCAACTGGGCGCTGGAGCGCAGCCAGGGGGTCAGCGCCGTGATCGAGAACACCGCCGGGCAGGGCACCAACCTCGGCTGGTCGTTCGAGCACCTGGCCACCATCATCGACGGGGTGGAAGACAAGAGCCGGGTCGGCATCTGTTTCGACACCTGCCACGCCTTCGCCGCCGGCTACGATCTGCGCAGCGCCGAGAGCTGTGCCCAGGTGTTTGCGGATTTCGATCGCATCGTGGGTTTTCAGTACCTGAAGGGGATGCACATCAACGGTGCCAAGTGTACCTTCGGTAGCCGGGTCGACCGCCACCACAGCCTGCTGCAGGGTAATCTGGGGGAGGCGGTGTTCCACCACATCATGAACGATGCGCGCTTCGACGGCATTCCGCTGATCCTGGAGACCATAGACGAGACGATCTGGGGTGACGAGATCCGCTGGCTGCGCAGTCTGGCCAAGGCATAACCGGTGCAGGAGAGAGAACGGATGCAAACAGAGGAACTGACGGGGGCGCCACTGCGCTGGGGCATCGCCGGGGCGGGGGTCATAGCGCGCCGTTTCTGCCAGGATGTGAACCTGCACGCCGGCGCGGGCCGGGTGGTGGCGATCGCCGCCCGTGATCAGGGGCGGGCGAACGCGTTTGCCTGGGAGCAGGGGCTGGCGCTGGCCTATGGCAGCTACCAGGCGCTGGCCGAGAGCACCGAGGTCGATGCCGTCTATGTGGCGGTGATCCACCCGGAGCATGCCGGGCTGATCAGGCAGATGTTGCTGGCGGGCAAGCACGTGCTGGTGGAAAAACCCGCCGTCACCCGGGTGGCGGATTGGGATGCGCTGGTGGCGCTCTCCCATGAGCGCGGCCTCTTGCTGCTCGAGGCCATGAAGGTGATGTGCTTCCCGGCCATGCGCACCCTGCTGGCGCGGCTGCCCGCCTTGCCCGCCCCCCGCTCGCTGCGGGCGGCGTTCGGCTCGGTGCAGGAGCGAGGCGGCAAGCTGTTTGATCCTGGCCTGGACGGCGGTGCCGGCTGGGACGTCGGCGTCTATCCGCTCTGGCTCTATGCCGCCTTCTGTGAGCGACTGGGGCTGGCGGCGGGAGAGCCCGAGCTGCGTCTGGTGCGGGCCGAGGGGGAGGTGGATCTCGCGGCGCACTTCGTGTTTAACGGGCCCCTTGCGGCCGAACTCGGCGCCTCCATAGTCGAGGATCTCGACAAGAGTGCCTATCTGAGCGGAGATGTGAACGGAGAGCGCTGGGAGCTGGTACTGGAGGGCAAGTGGTGGAACCCGCAGCATGTTCGCCTGCTATCCGCCGGGCCCCTGGCCCATTGGCCTGAGGATATTCACCTGCCGGTGCTGGGGGGCGGCATGCAGCATGAGGCGGATCACTTCGCCGATTGCGTCCGCCAGGGGCTGCTGGACTCCCCCTGGCTGCCCCAGGCCCTGAGCCGCCGGGTGCTGGGCTGGGTCGAGGCAGGGCTGCAGATCGGGCGCTGAGTGGCTCGGAGCCATCCTGTCTGACCGAATGAAAGAGGGCGCCACGGCGCCCTCTTCGTCACGGGTCTGTCAGGGCGTCGGAGTGCCGGCTCGTGCCTGCTCAGGGCCCTGCTGGCTGCGGCAAAATGCCAAGAAGCGGCGCAGGGCGGCGGAGTGGTACTTCTGCTTGTGCCAGATGAGGGAGAGTCGGCGGGGGAAGGACTGGCTGAGGGAGAGCGCCACCAGGCGGCCGCTCTGCAACCGATCCGCCACCGCCAGCCGGGAGACGAAGGAGAGGCCGAGGCCATGCTCCACCGCCAGCATCACGGCCTCCAGGGTGTTGAGCTCGAGCCCCGCCCGCCAGTGCGGCAGCCTGGGCTGGAGCTGCTGCTCGAACTGCTCGCGGCTGCCGGACTGGGGCTCGCGCAGCACCCAGGTTTCACCGTCGAGCCGCTCGGGGGAGAGGGCCGCGTGCGCGGCCAGGGGGTGGGCTGGCGGGGCGATTATCAGCATCTCGTCCTCGAGCCAGGGCTCGGTCACCAGATCCGGGTGATGGTTCTCTCCCTCGATCAGCGCCAGATCCAGCTCGAAGTTGGCGAGGGCATGGCACAGCAGATGGGTGTTGGCGATGGTCACCCTGGGGGGCAGCCCCAGCTCGTGGGCACTGTCGGCCAGCAGGCTCGGCAGCAGGTAGTTGCCTATGGTCTGGCTGGCGCCGAGCCGCAGCTGGCCGCTGGGCTCGGCATCCGGGCGAAACAGCTGTTCTATCTCCTGCATCCGGGTCAACAGTTCCTCGGCGGCCGGTTGCAGCAGGCGCCCCTCGTTGTTGAGTTGCAGCCGCGGATGCACCCGGTCGAACAGCGGGGTGGCGAGCTGGCGCTCCAGCTCCTGCAGCGACTGGGAGACGGCGCCCTTGCTCAGGCAGAGTTCGCCCGCCGCCAGCCCCAGGTTGCCATGGCGGGCTATGGTGGCGAACACCTTGAGTTGTTGCAGGGTCAGCTTCATTTTTGTTTGGTTTTCCTGAACGTTTAATTCAATTCATTTAGATATCGTAAACGATAGACCCTCATTATCCTATGCACATCGTCATCAATAAGAGGGTATCAGACATGATCGCAAGAACCCGCCGCTCCCTGGCCGCCGCCCCGACCCCCATGGCAGGGCTGGCACTCGGGATCGCCAGCCTCGGCTGGTGTTGGGAAAACGCCGGTCAGTTCGATGGTCGCCTGCAACTGCTGGGCGGAGCCATCGCCGCGGCCCTGCTGCTGATCCTCACCTGCAAGTTCGTGCTGCACCCGCGGCTGCTGTGGCAGGATCTGGCCCACCCCGTGGTTGGCAGCGTGGTGCCCACCTATGCCATGGCCACCATGGTGGTCTCCAAGGCCGTCGGGTTGCTGGCGCCGGCGCTCGGCCAGGGGCTCTGGCTGTTTGCGGTGGTGCTGCACCTGCTGTTCCTGGCCACCTTCATCTGGCACCGGGCCAAGGCGTTCGAGCTCCATCACATGGTGCCGAGCTGGTTCGTGCCGCCGGTCGGGATCATAGTGGCGGACGTCGCCTATCCGGGCGGCCCCTTCGCCGGGCTGGCCAACGGTCTGCTCTGGTTCGGCATGATCTGCTACGGCCTGATGCTGCCGTTGATGCTCTATCGCCTGATCTTCAGCCACGAGGTGCCGGATGCCGCCAAGCCGACCATCGCCATCCTGGCCGCCCCCGCCAGCCTCTCCTTGGCCGGCTACCTGACCGTGAGCCAGGATCCGTCGCTGCTGCTGGTGGCCACCCTGCTCGGGATAGCGCTCCTGATGACGGGCATCATCTACCTGGCCTTCGTCAAGCTGCTGCGTCTGCCGTTCTCGCCAGGGTTTGCCGCCTTCACCTTCCCGCTGGTGATAGGTGCCACCGCCCTGTTCAAGGTGGCTCACCTGCTGGCGCAGTGGCCTGAGGCGGCGCACTATGGGGCGCAGATCACCCGGCTGGCCTATGTCGAGCTCGGTGTGGCGACCCTGATCGTCGGCTACGTGGCGCTGCGTTACCTGATGTTCTTCCTACCTTTGGGCCAGGCGCGCATGACGGTGGCGAACCCGCCTCTGGCGCGTCGTTAAGGGCCTGACCGGACTCGGCGAACTGTCCAATCTTGTCATCGGCAAAACACCCCCTCATGCGGGGTGTTTTGCATTGTACATGGCCGGCTGAGTTGCTTTTCTGAGCGGGAGAGGTCCGCCCTCGGGGGAGGGGCGCCAGGCCCCTTGGCCAGAGGCGTGAGCGGGATCAGGAAGCCGATGATTCAGGTGACATTAAGATAGCTTTAACTGGTATTACCTGTCAGGATTGCCACAATTGCCCATTTTCATCATTCGATAGTATCCATGTCCTCCCAAGATCCCGTTTTTGACTCCTCTTTTCAGCCCCGTTTGCTGCATCCCCGTTACTGGCCGAGCTGGCTGGCCCTGGGTGCCCTCGGCGTGTTCGCCTTCGTGCCGCCGCGCTGGCGCGACAGACTGGCCGACGCCCTGGCGCCGCTGGTGCTCAAGATCTCGAAGAAACAGGTCTATATCGCCAGGACCAACCTCGCCATCTGCTTCAAGGAGAAGAGCGAGGCCGAGCGGGACGCCATCCTGATGGCCTCCGTCCGGGTCGGCCTCAAGAGCCTGCTCGGCTTCGGCGAGTTCACGGTGCGCAGCCCCGAATACCTGATGAAACGGATCCAGGTGAGCGGCTGGGAGTACATAGAGGCGGAGCAGGCCGCCGGTCGACCGGTGATCCTGGTGGTGCCCCACAGCTGGCCCATCGATGCGGCGGGTTACTACTTTTCCCAGCGTGGCGTGCCCATGTGCACCATGATGAAGAGCGCCCGCAACCCGGTGTTCGACTGGCACATCAACCGTGAGCGGGCCAAGAATGGCTGCCGCGTCTATGAGCGCAGCGCCGGCATCAAGCCGGTGATCAAGGCGGTCAAGTCCGGCCTGAGCTTCTTCTACCTGCCGGATCAGGATCATGGCCGCGAGGCGAGCATCTTTGCCCCCTTCTTCGACTATCCCAAGGCGACCCTGCCTGCCCTGCCACGGCTGGTGAAGCTGACCGGCGCCAAGGCGGTGCCGGTGCTGGCCTGCTATGACGAGGCGGCGCACTGCTACAAGCTGGAGATAGAGGCCCCCTTCGCCGACTACCCGAGCGAGGATCTGCTGGCTGACACCTGTCGCATGAACGATTGCGTCGAGCGGCAGCTGACCCGTCACCCCGGACAGTACATGTGGTTCCTCAAGATCTTCGATACCCGCGAGGGACAGGAGGGGCCGGACGGCCTCTACGAAGAGGGGATCCGGCGCATTCGCCGTGGGCTCTCGCCCCATCCCTGAACCCCAGCTTAATGCGCAGTTGCGAATGGCCCCAAGTGGGCCATTATTTATTTCTAACTAGTCTGATCAGTGACTTGGCGGCGGCTCTGGGCGGCCTTGGAGTAGAAAAAAATGTCAGGATCACTAAAATAACCCTCTGTTTTGATGATTCGATGGCGACCATGTCCTCACAAGATCCGGTGTTCGACACCTCATTTCATCCGCGCCTGTTGCACCCGCGTCTGTGGGGAAGCTGGCTGGCACTCGGCCTGCTCTCCCTGTTGGCCTGGACGCCGGCCCGCTGGCGGGACAGGTTGGCCGACGGGCTGGCGCCCGTGCTGCTGCGGTTTTCCAAGAAACAAGTCTATATCGCCGAGACCAACCTCAAGATCTGCTTCCCCGCACTGGATGCGGCCGGGCGCAAGCGGCTGTTGCTCAAGTCCATCCGGGTCGGCCTCAAGACTTTCATGGGCTTTGGCGAGCTCACCTGGCGCGGCAAGACCTTCCTCAAGAGTCGCATCAAGGTGCGTGGCTGGGAGCATATAGAGACCGAGCTGGCCGCCGGACGCCCCATGATCTTGGTGGTGCCCCACACCTGGGCGGTGGACATGATAGGTCGCTACCTGACCGATGAGGGGGTGCCCCTCTGCACCATGATGAAGAGCCCCAAGGATCTGGTGTTCGACTGGTATATCAACCGCGAGCGCAGCAAGGGCGGGCGGGTGTATGAGCGCAGCGTCGGCATCAAGCCCGCCATCAAGGCCCTGCGCGGGGGGGACAGCTTCTTCTACCTGCCGGATCAGGATCATGGCCGCGAGGCGAGCCTGTTCGTGCCCTTCTTCGGCCACCCCAAGGCCACCCTGCCGGCCCTGCCCAAGCTGGTGAAGCTGACCGGTGCCAGGGCGGTGCCCATCCTGGCCTGTTATGACGAGGATGAAGGCTGCTATCGGCTGGAGGTGGAGCCGCCCTTCGACCCTTATCCCACGGCGGATCTGGTGGCGGACGTCAATGCCATGAACCGTATGGTGGAGCGGCAGCTCAGCCGCTTCCCGGAGCAGTACATGTGGTTTCTCAAGATCTTCGAGACCCAGGAGCATCAGGAGGGGGAAGACGGCCTCTATGAAGAGGGGATCCGGCGCATCCGGCAGGGGCTGCCCCCCGAGCCCTGACCGGTGCGGCCCTCACAAAGGTGGCTTGGCGGGCATGATAGTGTCTCATTTGTCGCCATTTTCTGCGCCCTCCGGCCGGTCCGGACGGGAAGAGGCGGGGGATAGCGACGCCAGAGGGATATGGGATGGGAAAACGAGGCTGCGCCGGACTGTCTTGTCCTACGCAAACAAGGTGCAAACAAGGTGCAAATAAGGTAAAAGGGCGGTCATGAAAATTCCAAATCGAATCCAACCTCTGGTTGATGACGGCCTGGTCGACGATGTCATCAGCCGGCTGATGAGCGGCAAAGAAGCCGACGTCTATGTGGTGCGCTGCGGCGACGAGATCCGCTGCGCCAAAGTCTATAAAGAGGCGGCCAAACGCAGCTTCAAACAGGCCGTGGTGTATCAGGAAGGGCGCAAGGTGCGTAACAGCCGCAGCGCCCGTGCCATGGAGAAGGGCTCCAAGTACGGTCGCAAGCAGCACGAAGAGGTGTGGCAGAACACCGAGGTGGACGCCCTGTTCAAGCTGGCCGCCGCCGGCGTGCGGGTGCCCAAGCCCTATGTCTGCCTCGATGGCGTGCTCCTGATGGAGCTGATCACCGACGAGGAGGGCAATGTGGCGCCCCGCCTCAACGACGTGGCGCTCAGCCCCGAGCAGGCGCTGGCCGATCACGCCAAGGTGATCCGTTACGTGGTGCGCATGCTCTGCGCCGGCCTCATCCACGGGGATCTCTCCGAGTTCAACGTGCTGGTGGATGCCCAGGGCCCCGTCATCATCGATCTGCCCCAGGTGGTGGACGCCGCCGCCAACAACCAGGCCAAGGCGATGCTGGAGCGGGATGTCAACAACATGCGTAACTACTACGGCATGTATGCGCCCGAGCTGCTCCAGACCCGTTATGCCAAGGAGATGTGGGCGCTGTTTGAAGATGGCAAGCTCAGCCCGGAGAGCGAGCTGACCGGTCTGTTCGAGGAGAGCACCGAGGCCATCGATCTCAGTGCCGTGCTGCACGAGATCGAGAGTGCGGAGGAGGAGGCGATGGAACGCCGTGCCCGCATGAAGGCCGAGCAGGAAGAGGAGTTCTGAGGCCAAGGCCCCTCGACTCGTCTCTCTCATCCCTCATCAAAAAGAGTGCCCCTGGCGCTCTTTTGTTTTTTGCGGCCCTTGATCAGCAGATGATGGGATCGGCGGATCAGAGCCCGGCCAGGGGCGGGGCGATGAGACGGGGGCCGGGGTAACCTGTCACCTCACCGAAGCGCGGATGACCGCTCTCCCAATCCAGGGCGGCGGTACGAATGGCCTCCCTGTCAAAGCTCACGAAGTTCCACCAGATCTGCAGCGGCTGGGTCAGGGGCTCACCACCGATCAGCAGCAACCGGGCGCCGGCTGCCAGCTCGACCTCCAGGCTCTGCTCACCCGGCGGCAGGTAGATGAGCTGCTCGGGGGCGAGGGGCTCCCCGGCGATGCTCACCTGACCCTGCAGGGCAAACAGGCCGTGCTCGAACGCGGGATCGAGCGCCAGCCGCAGGCGTTGCGCCTGGCGACTGTGCAGGTCCAGCCCCAGGATGGGGGAGAAGCAGAGGGTTGGCGCGCTGCGGGCCTGATAGTCGCCGATCAGCAGGGTGAAGCGGGTCTCGCCCTCCTGCCAGCTGGGCAGCTCGGGGTAGTGATCGAAGCGGGGACGGGTATCCTTGTCCGCCTCGGGCAGGGCGATCCAGAGCTGGGCGGCATGCAGATCGGGGTGGCCCGCCACCGACTCCTCGGTGTGCACTATGCCGCGCCCGGCGGTCATCAGATTGACCTGCCCCGGGCGGATAAGTTGCTCGTGCCCCAGGCTGTCGCGGTGCAAGATCTCCCCCGCCAGCATCCAGGTGAAGGTCTGCAGACCGATGTGAGGGTGGGGTCCCACGTCCAGACCCGCATCCCCGGGGGCGAAGCGGGTCGGCCCTATGTGGTCGAGAAAACACCAGGGGCCTATGGTGCGTCGCTCCTTGACCGGGATGGCGCGGGCCACCGGGATGCCGCCCACGTCGGTGAGGCGGGAGGCAATGCGTTGCCACTGTTGTTCCATGTCATGCTCCTTGCTGGGCGGTGTTCCTGCTGCATCAGGATAGTGTATCCCTCACGCTCGCCGAGAGGGATGGGTCAGGGCTAGCGGCGGCGACCTCCACCTCCGAAGCTGCGCATGGGGGTGAAACTCGGCCTTATCGCCGGTCTGACGGTGGGTATGCGCACCGGGGTGACCATGGAGCGGGGAAGGTGCGGTCTGGCATCCACCCTGGACGGGGTCCCGGGGGTCAAGATGCCGTTATTTGTCTTGGGCAGGGTGGAGGGCGTCAGTGCACCATTATTGACCCTGGGCGGGGTGGAGGGCAGCAGGCCGCCGTCGACCTTGGGCTGTGCCCCGGGTGTCAGCAAGCCATTATCGACCTTGGGCTGTGTCCTGGGTGTCAGCAAGCCGTTGTCGACCTTGGGCCGCGGCGTTGGCGCCAGCATGCCGTTCTCCCCCCTGGGGAAGGTGCCGGCTCTATAGTCCAGTGGCGAGCGGGGGCCTTTGTCGGGGTTGCTCAGGCTCGGTCTGTTCTGGCGGTTGTCACGCAGGGCCTGTTTCTGCTCCGGCGTCATGGCATTCCAGCGCGTCGCCAGCTCGCCCCGCAGGGCGGCCACATCAGGCTGGCCATTGTTGTCCTGCCAATCCTGGTACTTGTCCTTGATCTCCTGCTGGCGCTCTTCATCGAGCCCGCTCCACCATTTCTTGATCAGCTCGTCGAAATCCCCCTCGTTATCACAGCACCAGGGGTAGTGGTCATCCCAGTAATGGTAGTAATCGTCATACCACCAGGGATAGGAGCCATAGTAGCTGCCATAGGAAACACCGACGCTGGCAGTGCCGACCGTTGAAGAGGTCGTCGAGCAGCCGGCGAGGCTCAGGGCCAGCAGGGAAAGCAGCAGGGCGGTACGCATGGGAACTCCTGGGAGAGGGCGAGACCATGGGCCGATTATACGGCAAACCGTCTCGCCGAGCAGCCAGGATTGCGAGCCATTACTGTATGCACGTACAATAGTCTCATCGTCTGACTCTGACTCATGCTGCATGACCGCGACCCAGCCCGCCGCCGCCCCCAAGCTACCACTCGATGGTTTCATCCTGACCCGCCATGGGCGGGATGTGCGCGGCCGCACCGAAATCGTGATGTGGCTGTGGAGCGAGCAGGGGCCGGTGCGACTGGTGGTGCCGGGGCAGGAGCCGGTGTTCTTCCTGCCGGAGCGCCACATGGAGGAGGCGGCCCTGCTGTTCAAGGGATCCGGCGTGCGGGGCCGGTTTCGCCGGCTGCCCATGCACACCTTCGACGGCAGCAAGGTGGTGGGGTGCTATTTTTCCACCCTGAGTGCCTTCCACCGCGCCATCGAGCTGCTGCTGATCCGGGGGCTCGAGCACTTCGAGGCGGATATCCGGCTGCCGGAGCGCTTCCTGATGGAGCGTTTCATCACCGCCGGGGTGCGCTTCGGCGGCAAGACGACGCGCAAGGGGGGCAAGCAGGGTTACTGGGAGGTGAGCGAGGCGCGCTGCGCGCCCCAAGCGGTGACGCCGGCGCTCTCCTGGGTGTCGCTCGACGTGGAGTGCGCCATGGACGGGGCCCTGTTCTCGGTGGGGCTCTACAGCGAACGGGACGCCAGGGTCATCCTGATCGGGGAGCCCGAAGCCGGCTCGGATGAGTGGGAGACTTGCATCGAGTGGGTGGCGGACGAAAATGCCCTGCTCGGGGCGTTGGAGCGCTGGTTCGGTCAGCACGATCCGGATCTGGTGATCGGCTGGAACGTGGTGAACTTCGACTTTCGCCTGCTGCTGCGCCGGGCCGAGCTCAACGGGCGGCGACTGCGGCTGGGGCGGGGGCGCGAACTCTGCTTCTGGCGCTCGTCTCGCAACGATCCCCAGACCGGCAACGTCATCATCCCGGGCCGCATGGTGCTGGATGGCATAGATACCCTCAAGAGCGCCACCTGGCAGTTTCCCAGCTTCAGCCTGGATGCGGTGGCGAGCGAGCTGCTCGGCCGCGGCAAGGACATCGAGGACGTGGCGAACCGGGGGGAGAAGATCACCGAGCTGTTCCACTCCGACAAGGAGGCGCTGGCCCGCTACAACCTGGAGGACTGCAAGCTGGTGTGGGAGATCTTCGATCACTGCCACCTCATTGCCTTCGCCATCGAGCGTGCCTCCCTCACCGGGCTGGAGCTGGACAGGATCGGCGGTTCGGTGGCGGCCTTCACCAACCTCTACCTGCCGAGGCTCCACCGCGGTGGCTACGTGGCGCCCAATCTGCCCGCCGATGGCGGCCTGGCGAGCCCGGGCGGCTATGTGATGGACTCCAAACCCGGCCTCTATCACCATGTGCTGGTGCTCGACTTCAAGAGCCTCTATCCCAGCATCATCCGCACCTTCTGCATCGATCCCATGGGGTTGGTGGAGGGGTTGCAGCAGCCCGCCACCGCCATCCCCGGCTTTCGCGGCGCATTGTTCTCTCGCACCCGCCACTTTTTGCCGGATCTCATTGCCACCCTGTGGGCGGCGCGGGACAGGGCCAAGGCGGCCAGCAACAAGGCACTCTCCCAGGCCATCAAGATCATCATGAACTCCTTCTACGGGGTGCTGGGCTCGGGGGGCTGCCGCTTCTACGATCCCCGCCTTGCCTCCTCCATCACCCTGCGCGGCCACGGCATCATGCAGCAGACCCGGGAGTGGATAGAGGCGCAGGGTTATCAGGTGATCTATGGCGACACCGACTCGACCTTCGTCCACCTCAACCGGGCGGTCAGCCCGCAAGAGGCGGACGAGATCGGCCGCAAGCTGGCCAGCATGATCAACGAGAACTGGATAAGCCTGATCAAGCGCGAGTTCGACTTGCCCTGCTATCTCGAGATCGAATACGAGACCCACTACCGCCGCTTCCTGATGCCCACCATCCGCGGGCTGGAGAAGGGTAGCAAGAAGCGATACGCCGGACTGGTTGGCAAACAGGGGGAGGGAGAGGGGGAGCATCTGGTGTTCAAGGGGCTGGAATCGGTGCGCACCGACTGGACCGCGCTGGCCAAGCAGTTCCAGACCCGGCTCTTCGATCTGGTGTTTCACGATGCCGATCCCAGCGGCTATGTGCGCACCATGGTGGACGAGACCCGGGCCGGTCAGCACGACGAACTGCTGGTCTATCGCAAGCGGCTGCGCCAGAAGCTCGAGGAGTACCAGAAGAATGTGCCGCCCCACGTGCGGGCCGCGCGGCTGGCGGACGAGGAGAACCTGCGCCGCGGCCGGCCCCAGCGTTACCAGCACAGGGGCACCATCGCCTATCTGATGACCCTCAATGGACCCGAACCGCTGGAGTACAGACGCAGCGCCATCGACTACGAGCACTACATCGACAAGCAGCTGCGGCCCATCGCCGACGCCATCCTGCCCTTCATCGGCGAGTCGTTCGATCGGATCTGCGGCCAGCAGCTGGATCTCTTCTAGCGCACTCGTCGCCCCAGGAGCAGGGCGGCAGGCCGACCCTGGCCAGACGCCGACGAGAAGGTGTGATGGGAAGGTAGAATGCAAAAAGCCCGCTCGATGAGCGGGCTTTGCTAATTTGGTGCGTCCTAGTGGATTCGAACCACCGACCCCCACCATGTCAAGGTGATGCTCTAACCAGCTGAGCTAAGGACGCAGGGTGCGCGATGCGGCTTTTTCGTTTGCAAGGAGTGGTGGGTTTAATTGGATTCGAACCAACGACCCCTACCATGTCAAGGTAGTGCTCTAACCAACTGAGCTATAAACCCACATCTGGCAAACCTGTCTACTCACATGAGATTGAACCGAAAGGGGAGTCAACTCACGGGAATATGGTGCGTCCTAGTGGATTCGAACCACCGACCCCCACCATGTCAAGGTGATGCTCTAACCAGCTGAGCTAAGGACGCATATTCAATGTGCTGTGATGGTGCGTCCTAGTGGATTCGAACCACCGACCCCCACCATGTCAAGGTGGTGCTCTAACCAGCTGAGCTAAGGACGCATCACAGAAAAAGTGGTGGGTTTAATTGGATTCGAACCAACGACCCCTACCATGTCAAGGTAGTGCTCTAACCAACTGAGCTATAAACCCACTGTATGAATCGAGCCGCAGGCCCGCTTCACCACGCCAGCATTGCTGGCGTGGTCGGCATACTACCCATGCCCCCCTAGGCTGTCAACAAGGGACATGCACAAAGGAGACTGTTTGCCCAGTTCTTGCGCAGCCTGTTGATTTTGCAGGCGAGCAGCTCACGGGAGCGGGTCCGGACGTCCGTCACTGGGCCCGGGAAAGGGTGGTGCAGGCCTCGGGGCTCGCGAAGCGACCATAGATGAGTCGCAGCCGGGTGCCCAGCATCAGGGCCGCGCCGGTCAGGCCGACGATGAAGCCTATCCAGAAGCCCTGCGGTCCCATGCGTGGCACCACCCAGTCGGTCAGCCCCAGCATCATGCCGGTCGGCAGCCCCAGCCCCCAGTAGGCGACTATGGTGACGTAGAAGATCGCCTTGGTGTCCTTGTAGCCACGCAGGGCCGCGGCCGCGACCACCTGCACCGAGTCGGACACCTGATAGATGGCGGCGAAGAACAGCAGGGTGGCGGCGAGGGTGATCACCTGGATGTCATCGGTGTAGATACCCGCGATATGCTCGCGCAGCAGCACCGTCAGGGCGGCGGTGCCGGCGGCGACCGCCATGCCCAGCATCAGGCCGGTACGGGCGGCGACCCGGGCGTGGGCCGGTTGTCCTTCCCCTATGCTGTGGCCGACCCGGATGGTGACGCCGACGCCAATCGAGAGCGGCAGCATAAACACCAGGCTGGAGAAGTTCAGGGCGATCTGGTGGCTCGCCACCGTCTCCGCCCCGAACGGTGCCAGCATCAGGGCCACCACGGTGAACAGGGTCACCTCGCAGAAGATCGCCATGGCGATGGGGAAGCCGAGTCGGAACAGGCGCCAGATCCGGCTGCCGTTGGGGCGAGCGAGCTGGGCGAACAGGTTGATGGTCTTGAAGTGAGGGGAGAGCTTCACGTAGAGGATCATCGCCAGCAGCATGGCCCAGAGCACTATGGCGGTGGCCACCCCACAGCCGACCCCGCCGAGCTTGGGCATGCCGAAGTGGCCGTGGATGAAGATGTAGTTGGCGGGGATGTTGACCGCCAGCCCGACGAAGCCTATCACCATGGTGGGCATGGTGTGGGAGAGCCCCTCGCTGAAGTTGCGCAGCACCTGGAACAGCACGAAGGCGGGCAGGCCCCACAGGATGGCGTGCAGGAAGCCCGTGGTCTTGGCGGCCATGACCGGATCCACGTCCATTATATGCAGCGCCAGCGGGCTGAAGTAGAGCGCCAGCATGGCGAAGGGGATCACCATCAGCGCCAGCCAGAAGCCCTGGTGCACGGCCGGGCGTACCTCGTCCCGTTTGCGGGCCCCGTTGAGCTGGGAGACGATGGGGGTGAGCGCCATGATGATGCCTTGCGTCAGCAGGATGATCGGCAGCCAGAAGCTGGAGGCGACCGACACCGCCGCGAGATCCACGGCACTGACCTGTCCCGCCATCACGGTATCGACGAAGCTCATGGCGATCTGGGCCACCTGGGCCACCAGAATGGGGCTGGCTAGGCGAACGAGCTGCTTCGCCTCGGTCCAATAACGTTGCACTGACACCTCCGAGTGGATCAGATAAAAGAGAAAAGAACGGGTAAATGAGAAGAGCTTTTGTCTCCTCACCGGGAGGAGACAAAATGCGGGGGTGTCATTCTAGCCTGAAAATCAGCCAACGTGAAACGGTTGGCGGGCCCTGCGTGGGGGGATCAGGCGTCTTCGTGATCGCTGATCAGCAGGTTGGCGGCGGCGTAGGCGGCCTGCTGGCGTAGCTCGGCGGGGACCCGCTCGTCGCTGGCCACGGCGTCGAGTGCCCGGATGCTGGCGGCGATGGCCTGCGGCACATAGCCCTGCTCACCGGACCCAATCTGGTTATAGGCGATGCGAATGGCCTCACAACATTGATATACCTGCATTATTTCATCCTCAATCGACAGAGTGCATAGTTCGCCACTATAGCGATCGGACCGGTGCTTGTCAGCCGGCGCGCTTGTCTGAGCCGGTGGACGGGGTTAACCTGCCAGCGATTTTTGTCATAGCAGGAGACGAGACATGTTCACCGGCATAGTACAGGGGACCGCCGAACTGGTGGCCATAGAGGCGCTGCCCAACTTTCGCACCCACGTGATCCGCATGCCGAACCCGGCCTGGGGAGAGGGACTGGCGCTCGGCGCCTCGGTGGCCCACAACGGTTGCTGCCTGACGGTCACCCGCATCGAGGGGGCGCTGGTCAGCTTCGATCTGATGCAGGAGACCCTGGCGGTCACCAACCTCGGCAGCCTGCAGCTGGGGGACAAGGTGAACCTGGAGCGGGCCGCCCGTTTTGGCGACGAGATAGGCGGTCACGCCATGTCCGGCCACATCATGGGCACGGCGGAGGTGAGCGCCGTCATCGACACCCCCAACAACCGCCAGGTCTGGTATCGCCTCGCCCCCGAGTTGATGAAATACGTGCTGACCAAGGGCTACATCGGCATCGACGGCATCAGCCTGACGGTGGGCGAGGTGCGGGGGGCTGAGTTCTGCGTCAACCTGATCCCCGAGACCCTGGCCCGCACCAACCTGGGCTGGGTCAAGGCGGGTTGGCGTACCAACATCGAGATCGATCCCCAGACCCAGGCCATCGTCGATACGGTGGAGCGGGTGCTGGCAGCACGCCAGCCGGCCTGATCCGCCGGAGTTCACGCCTCAACTTCAAAAGGGCCCGCATCATGCGGGCCCTTTTCGATCCCGTGAACGGAAGACGAAACGACGCACCAGTCACGGCAGAACGGCATGCCGTGATGGATCTGTTCCACGCAACTCAAATGGCACTGCCAAAAAAAGAAGCCCATCGAGCTGACGGGCTTAAAGGAATGAACAGAAGAACCATGTGGCGAGGATGAACGCCATCCCCAGTGTGGCTGTTAAACCTCTGGCCTGCTTGGCCTGACGGACCCTGAGCGTCAGACTCTGGCCGATGGAGGAAACCGGGCCTACACTTCATGTGTCTGGCACATCCATGAGCCGACAACCATCACATAAGCGACAAGGCCCCTTGGCGAACTTCAGGATGATTTGAGGTTCTCCGAGGGGCTTTTTTCTATGGGGGAATTGGTTGAGCAGGGACATGTGAGGGGAGGTGGGCATGCTCTAGACGCTATGGCGCCGCTGCCGTCACTCATTGTCTGCGAAGTACCTGCCACAGGACAGGCTGAGCCCGCTGCGACCAGGCTGTGATACGCCCCCCTCAGGTTGTCTGCCATGGGGCGAGCGCCATCATCATGATCGCGTTGACACTGGCCGCCTGATTTAGGCCAGGCCATCGAAACCGCAATCAGAACATCTGCTCGTCGTCCGCATCCACAAACAGCTGCAGGCAGTCGCGCGCCTCATCCAGGTGCAGACGCAGGTGGATGGGGTTGCAACAGGCCATGCAATCCTCGTAGAACTCCTGATCCCCCTGGCTGGCATCCAGCTCGACCCGGGTGTGGTGGCCGCAGTGGGGGCAGACGATGCGCTTGCTGGTGTACTCGATCATGGTGACCTCCTCGGGCCGAACTGGCCGCCTCTCTCCTGATTCTAGTCGGCGAGAGGCGGCGCAACCGCGAGCAGGCGCACGTTTACGGCAGCCCCTGCCGGAGGCCTGGCTGCGAGGAGGTCGGCGTCACTAGGCCTAGCTGGCCAGCATGGTGGCATCCAGTTCGGCCAGGGTGCGCAGCTGGTGATCGGCGATGGCGAGACGGGGATCCCCCACCAGCGCCGGGCTCATGGATACGATCAGCACCTCAAGCCATTCACGCTATCCAGTTGGCCAAGGTGGCGGCATCCAGCTCGGCCAGCGATCGCAGCTGGTGATCGGCGATAGTGGGACGGGGATCCCCCACCAGCGCCGGGCTCATGGAAACGATCAGCACCTCAAGCCATTCACGCTATCCAGTTGGCCAAGGTGGCGGCATCCAGTTCGGCCAGGGTGCGCAGCTGGTGATCGGCGATGGCGAGACGGGGATCCCCCACCAGCGCCGGGCTCATGGATACGATCAGCACCTCAGGCCACTCATGCCATCCAGTTGGCCAGCATGGCGGCATCCAGCTCGGCCAGCGATCGCAGCTGATGATCGGCGATGGCGAGACGGGGATCCCCCACCAGAGCCGGGCTCATGGAAACGATCAGCACCTCAAGCCATTCACGCTATCCAGTTGGCCAAGGTGGCGGCATTCAGCTCGGCCAGCGATCGCAGCTGGTGATCGGCGATGGCGAGACGGGGATCTCCCACCAGCGCCGGGTCCGGCACGATCAGCGCCTGCATGGAGGCCGCCTTGGCCGCCAGCAGGCCGGTGAAGCTGTCCTCGATGGCGAGGCAATGCACCGGCAGGACCCCGAGCTTCTCGGCCGCATGGATATAGACATCGGGATGAGGCTTGCCGAAGCGCTCCACCTCGGCGGAGTGGACCGCGAGGAAGCGATCCTTGATGCCGAGCTTGCCGAGCACCGCCTCCACCATGTTGAAGGGGGAGGAGGTGGCCAGTCCTATCTTGAGTCCCTGCGCCTCGATCAGGGTCAGTGCCGCCAGCACCCCCTCCTTGGCCTCGCCCTCCTGCAGGATGAGTGCGATGACCCGATCCAGGATGCGCTGCACCACCTCCTCCTGGCTGGGGCCGCTCCAGGGGCGCAGCCGATACCAGTGCGCCACCAGCTGATCGATGCGTACCCCTATGGTGGAGTGGCAATCCTCTTCCGTGTGGGGGTGGCCCAGTTCGGAGAACACGGCCATCTGGGCCCGTTGCCAAAAGGGTTCAGAATCGATCAGAACACCATCCATATCGAAGATCACGGCAGCTAACATCATCTACTCCTGACTAAATTGAACTCTGGATTATAAGCCGGACGCAGAAATGCAAAAGGGGCATTTCGATGCCCCTTGCGCCCGATCATGCCGGCGTGGCTTTTCCCTAGAAGATCACCTCGACCCTGGCGGCGACGGCCTTGGCCCGCTCGACCGCCTCGTCACAGTGCTGACCACGGGCCAGTGCCACCCCGAGCCGGCGGCGACCGGCGATCTCGGGCTTGCCGAACAGTCGCAGCTGGGCACCCGGCACCAGAGACAGCGCCTCGCCAATCCCCTGATAGCGAAGGTCCTGGCTGTGGCCCTCCCGCAGCACCACGGCGGAGGCGCTCGGCCCGAACGGTGTGATGGTGCCGATGGGCAAGCCCAGGATGGCGCGCACGTGCAGGGCAAACTCGGAGAGATCCTGGGAGATCAGGGTCACCATGCCGGTGTCATGGGGGCGAGGGGAGACCTCGCTGAACCAGACGTTTTCCCCCTGCACAAACAGCTCGACCCCGAACAGGCCGTAGCCGCCGAGCGCCTCGACCACCTTGGCTGCGACCTCTTTGGATCGGGCCAGCGCCAGCTCGCTCATCTGCTGGGGCTGCCAGGACTCGCGGTAGTCGCCATCCTCCTGGCGGTGGCCGATGGGATCGCAGAAGTGGATGCCATCCACGGCGCGGATCGTGAGCAGGGTGATCTCGTAGTCAAAGGGCACGAAGCCCTCGACGATCACCTTGCCACGGCCGGCGCGGCCACCCTCCTGGGCATAGGTCCAGCTCTCGTCGAGCTTGGCGAGGTCGCGCAGCAGGCTCTGGCCCTTGCCGGACGAGCTCATCACGGGTTTCACCACGCAAGGCAGGCCGATGGCGTGGACCGCGGCGACAAACTCCTCCTGGCTCTGGGCGAATCGATAGGAGGAGGTGGGCAGACCCAGCTCCTCGGCGGCGAGGCGGCGGATCCCCTCCCGGTTCATGGTGAGCTTGGTGGCTCGGGCATTGGGCACGACCCTGACTCCTTTCTGCTCAAGCTGCGCCAGGGTATCGGTGGCGATGGCTTCAATCTCGGGGATGATGAGATCGGGTTTGACCTCGGCCACCAGGGCGCGCAGGGCGTCGCCATCGAGCATGTCCAGCACATGGGAGGCGTGGGCCACCTGCATGGCGGGGGCGTGGGGATAGCGGTCGGCGGCGATCACCTCGATCCCGAACCGTTGCAGCTCGATGGCCACTTCCTTGCCGAGTTCCCCCGAGCCAAGCAGCAGGGCGCGGGTGGCGCCGGGGCGGGTAGCGGTTCCAAACATGTGATCTCTCCTGAAGTCGTTGTGGTTGATGGCCAAGAGTTAGACAAAAAAAGAGGCACGCATGGCGTACCTCAGGAAACGGATCTGTGGGCGCGCTGCTCCAGATGGGTCAGCAGCGTGATGGCGCCAATGATGATGGCGGCGCCCAGCCACAATCGGCCGGGGGGCGCCCAGCCAAACACCAGCCAGCCAGCCAGCACGTTCATCGGCAGCTTGGCAAAGTCGAACGGCTGCACGAACGAGGCCTCGGCCACGCTGTAGGCGCGGGCGATGGACATCTGGGCCAACGCCGAGAGTACGCCGGAGGCCGCCACCAGCAGCCACTGGGTTTCGCTTGGCCACTGCCATTCCGGCAGGGCCAGCATGGCGTTGAACGGGGTGCTGAAGATGAGCAGGTAGACCACTATGGTGTGGGACGACTCGCTCGCCGCCTGGTAGCGCACCAGCAGGGAGTAACCGGCCCAGAACAGCGCGGCCGCCACCGGCAGCAAGGAGGCCCAGCTGAAGTCGTCGGTCCAGGGAGCCAGGATCAGCATGGCGCCGACAAAGCCCGCCAGGGTGGCCAGGATGCGCGCCCGGCTCACCTGCTCCTTGAGCAGCAGGGCAGACCCCAGGGTGGCAAACAGCGGGGAGGTCATCAGGAGCGCTATGCCCTGCCAGATGGGCACGGGCACTGCCAGCGCCCAGAGCCAGAACTGGATGCCGACGACGGCGAGCAGGACGCGTAGCAGGTGCAACCGCAGCTGGTTGGTCATCAGGGATTGGCGCAGGCCATGGCGGATCAGCCAGGGCAGCAGACAGATCAGGGCAACCAGGTACTGATGAAAGGCGACCTGGGTCGAGGGGAGGCCGAGCTTGAAGCTGACATACTGGCTCAGGCTGTTGACGGCGGCGAAGCAGAGACCTGCCACCATCATCCAGATTGCGCCGGCAAAGGGGGAGTGCCTGCGGGAGGGTTCCATGGGATCCGGGTCGCTGAAAAAAGTGCGGCAAATCATAACGGCAATCGTTTGTTCTGCCAAGGGTGGGGCGCGAGGTCATCGCCCCCTTGGCGATGAAATGAACAATAGTCAAAAATTTTGAATAACTTGAGCATCTATTTTCGCTATCAGGCTTGTAGCTCAATGTTTATAGTGACCTCCATCGACAGTCGTACTGTCCAACTGACAACCAAATGGAGCGTTACCATGGCCAATATCCTCGTACTCAAGTCCAGCATCCTGGGTCAATACTCTCAGTCCAACGCCCTGATCGACGGCTTCCTTGCCGATCATCAGGATGACAGCGTCACGGTACGTGACCTGGCCACCCTCAATCTGCCGGTGCTGGATGGCGAGCTGGCCCTGGGTCTGCGTGGTGGTGAGAACCTGAGCGAGCGTCAGCTGGCCGTGCTGGCACAGTCCGATGAGCTGGTCGCCGAGTTGAAGGCGAGCGATCTGGTGGTGATTGCCGCCCCCATGTACAACTTCAACATCCCGACCCAGCTGAAGAACTGGATTGACCTGGTGGCCCGTGCCGGCGTGACCTTCCGCTACACCGAGACCGGCCCGGTCGGCCTGGTGGAGAACACCCGCGCCCTGGTGATCAGCCCCCGTGGCGGCATGCACGTCGGCAGCGCCACCGATCTGGTGACCCCTTACATGCGTACCGTGCTCGGCTTCATCGGCATCAACGAGGTAGACTTCATCTACGCCGAAGGCATGGGCATGGGCCCGGACGCTCAGGCCAAGGGCCTGGAGCAGGCGAAAGAGCAGCTGGAAACCCTGGCGCTCTGATAGGACTCTTCGGTGTGTCACACACCGGATGCCGCTAAACAACAACGCAGCCTGATGGCTGCGTTGTTGTTTCTGGAAGGCGAAGAAGAAGAATGTAGAGGGCTCAATCCCAGATGAAGCGGCGACAGCCGCTGCCGACCATCAGGCACACCGCCACCAGTGAGCCCAGCAACAGGCAGCTGAGCCACTGCTCGGCACTCTCGGGCAGATGAGGGGAGAAGAGGCTGATCATGAAGATGGCGCTGAGGATGATCAGGCTGGTCTGTCGGGTCAGGATCATAGTGTCGTCCTTGGCTATGAGGTCTCAGGTAAGGCTAGTCCCCCTGTATGACAACCTGATGTATCCGTACCTCAGGTTTTGGTCTATGCGGGGTTGCTCTCACCTTAGCAGCTTTTGCCGTCAGAGCCAGCCCCCTGCGACAGCTTGTGATCCGGATCCCTATCTGAACTGCTTCTGATCCGGCCGATAGTGAAAATCGGCGCTGGCGAGGCGGGCGATCAGCTCCGCCTGATCGAGATCCTGCGCCTTGCAGAGATCGTCAAGATCATCGTAACGATCACGCAGCTGCATGTTGACCAGGCTCAGCAGCATGTTGACGTCCATGGTGGTGAAGTTGTTCAGGTTCATGGCTGTTGCTCATTGTCCAGCAGGTGCAGTTGTTCGATGGCGTCGCTGACACTCTGCAGATGCAGTCGAATGGTCTGGCGCGCCTCGCTCGGCAGATAGTCGGTGAGGGTGTGTTGCCAGCTGCCCGCTTCGGTCTTGAGCTGCTGGAACAGCGTGAGCCCCGCCGGGGTGAAGGAGACCAGACTGATCCGCTTGTCCTGGGGGCTGCTCTCGGTGAACAGTATCCCTTTCTCCACCAGGCGGTGGATCTCGCGGGAGATCCGCACCTTGTCCATCCCGCTCGCCTCCACCAGCTCCTTCTGGCTGATGGGGTAGTTGGGACCGAGCACCATCATCAGGCGCCATTGGGGCACCGTCAGCTGGTAACGTTGTTGGTAAAACTGTTCAAAGGTGTCGCGCACCATCTCAGCGGCATGCACCAGCTGATAAGGGGGATAGTGTGCGAGCAGCTCTATGATCTTTGACATATGACATCCTGCTGTGACGGCTGCATCGGGTGCAGTTTCTCTTGATACTTTGACCTTGATGATACGTAACACAAGGACATTTGTCTGAACAAGTACCAGAGAAATGTGCGGTCGCGCACGTGTTCTGTTTCACCCGGGTCTGTTCGAGGCTTAGTTTGCCTTGGTGACGGTGTGTTTACGTAACCAGATCAAGGCATTGTGGTCGAGCCAGGCCTCGCGACTCTGCAGCGTATAGAGCGCCGCCTCATCGCGACTGCCCGCCTGCCAGTGGCTGGGTTCCTGCCTTGGCAGCTTGCGCTGACCCAGCAGACATGCCGGCACATGGGGGTTGGCCGCGAGGGCGGCGACCAGATGGGGACGGGCCGCATCGCTTCCCTCGCAGACAAACACCATCAGCGCCCGGTTGTAGAGCAGCCAGCTGGAAGCTTCATCGAAGCGCAGCAGCAGGGCGCGCAGGGCGGCCCAATCCCCCAGCCTGGCATAGAGGCTGGAGAGGGGATGACGACAGCCCGGCTCATCGGCCTGGCAGAGGCGCAGCAGGGCCAGGTACTGCTCCCTTGCTTGCGCCAGCTGCCCCAGCCGCAGCAGGCAGTCGGCCCGACCGGCCCTGGCCGCCAGCAGGGGACGCGCCTCCGCTGCGCCCCAGCCATGGCCCTCATGCTGCTGCCAGAAGGCCTCATCGAGCAGCGGGGCGGCATCGTCAATCACCTTGTCAAACCAGCCGAGGCGATCCTGGGGGTCGCGGCAGGCATCGGCCAACTCGAACCACTGCTGCCATTGCTGACTCTGCTCGGTGTCGAGCGCTTCCTGGGCGGGTGGTGCCGCCTCATCTTCATCCAACTGCAGCAACCGGTTGAGGGCCGTCTTCATCTGCTGGCGCTGGCGCTTGCAAAACGCCATGAAAGGCAGCTCGCTGGCCGCGGCCTGATGCAGCATCCGGGCCATGGGTCTGTCACGAAACAGGCAAAGCTCGGCGGCGAGACTGAAACGCTGCTGGGTGACGGGATCGTTCAGATCCTGAGGGGGGGGCCAGCGGGTGACGCCCTGGCTGAAGCCGTAACTCCACTGGCCGAGGGGGTGGCTCTGCGCGAACACCTGCTCCGGCGTCTCATTGGAGAGGCGGCATTGGCTTGGCAGCGCGAGCTGGGCGGCATCGGCCTGGGCCTCCAGCTCGCCGATGAGGTGCCGTAGCGCCGCCGCACTCTCCTCATCCAGCTCGACTTCATGGGACAACAGACCGGTCAGCGGTGCCTGCCAGTCGGGGGCCTGCGGCCCCACCAGACGGGCACAGAGAAAGCCGTGCAGGGCCGGGTAGCTCATGTCCTGTCCGCTGTGGTGCTGGATCCATTGATTGAGATGACGGGTTCGAGTGGCTGGATTCATCGACGCTTCCTCTGGATTTAACGGCGGCGCAGTCTACCCAAAAATGGGGTCAAATGCAGCAAATCGGCAGCCGAATGCCGATAATATCGCCAACCGGGGGCCGGTTTGACGCGAAAAACGTGCGCGGGATCGGGCAAGGGGCTAGGTCCTGTCACGGCTCTGAGGTAACATGCGCGCCTACATGAGAAATGAAGCTGGCTGTCATCGTCCACGGGGTGACAGGGGCAATGCGCATCTATTTACGGGCACGAAATGCGGGCCCATCCGGATATTGAAAGAAGAGATCACCATGTTACAGATTGGCAAGATGAACACCCTCACCGTCGTTGAACTCGAAGATCGTGGCGCCTGGCTCGCCGCGGGCGAATATGGCGAACTGCTGCTGCCCAAGCGCCAGTTGCCGGAAGGCGTTGCCGAGGAGGGCGAGGTGTCCGTGTTCCTCTATCTGGACGCCGATTGCGAGCCGGTGATCACCACCGACAAGCCGTTTGCCATGGTGGGCGACATCGTCGGCCTCAAGGTGGTCAACGCCAACAAGATCGGCGCCTTCCTCGACTGGGGCATGAAGAAGGATCTGTTCGTGCCAAGCCGCGAGCAGAACAAGCCGATGCAGGTGGGTCACGTCTATCTGGTGCACCTGATGCTGGACAACGAGGGGCGCATGGTGGGCACCAGCCGCCTCGAGCGCTTCCTCAGCACCGATCTGCCTCCCTTCAAGGCCGGTGACGAGGTGACCGCCCTGCCGGGCGAGCATACCCCCCTCGGCATCAAGGCGATCGTCAACGGCCAGTATTCCGGCATGCTGTTCAAGAATGAGGTGTTCGGCCGGCTGATGACGGGCCGGCCGCTGACGGCCTGGGTCAAACAGGTGCGTGAGGATGGCAAGCTGGACCTGACCCTGCAAAAGCCGGGGCTGGATCGGATGGATGATGCCGGTGGCCGTATCCTCACCCGTCTGCAGAAGCAGGGCGGCAGCCTGGCGGTGGGGGACAAGAGCGAACCCGAGCTTATCTACAAGATGTTCAACATGAGCAAGGGCACCTTCAAGAAGGCCATCGGCGGCCTCTACAAGCAGGGCAAGATTGTCATCGAAGACAACAGCATCAGCCTCACCGCCACCGACAAGGCACAGGACGGCGAATAAGTGCCGAGTCCCTGCATCGGCCACTGCCAGGCCAAGGATAGGCTCTGCCTCGGTTGCGGCCGCACCCTGACCGAGATCGGCCACTGGTCAGCCATGGACGACGACGCCCAGCTGGCGCGCATGGCCGAACTGGATGGCACCCGCAGCACCCATCGCTGTCCGGGCTGCGGTGAACCGGCCTTCTGCGCCGTGTCAGCCGGCGAGAGCATCTCGGCGTGCTGGTGCAGCCAGTTGCCCGCCTTGCCCATGAGCGAGGCGAGCGCCTGCTGGTGCCGCCGCTGTCTGGCCAAGGCGATCGCCGCGCGGCCATGAACGGGGATGTCGAACATCAGAAACGAGAAAGGCGCCTATATGGCGCCTTTCTTATGCCTGCTGCTGACGGTGCCAGCGAACATACACCTCGTGCTCGGTCTGACTGCGGGGTAACAGGAAGGTGGCGTAGATCACCTCAAACTCCTCCTGATGATCCAGCAAGCCGACCCACACCTCGGCCCAGCGCTCCATGTCGACCGGCACGCCGAGTTCGGCCGACCAGTCGGCATTGGGCAGGGTCGCCTCGACGGCGCCACGCTGCTCGAACTCGAGGGTGATGTCGACGATTTGTTCGGGGGCCAGCATGTCTGCGGCCTGCTCGAGAAACTGATCATAGGCCCATTCGACCAGCTGATCCGGGGTACGCTGTTCCATGAAATCACTCCAGATACATCCAGGTTCGCCACTGTAGCAATTATTGTGCAGGGCGGCCAGAGTGGGGCTGCAACGAGTCGGCCCTACCCAAGGGGGGCGTCAGGGCATAAGGTTAACAGACCTGTCTTCATCCGGTGGCAGGACGAGGCATGGGTAGCATGAAACGACGACAGCACAGGCGGCAGATCAAGCGGCGGCGAGAGACCTGGTGGTGGCACTATCTGCCGCTGCATCGGGAGACGATCGGCGGCCACCTGGGGCCGGCGGCCGAGCGTGCAGACAAACCCTAGCCGGCCTCGTGTACCTTGTTCAGGGTGACCTGGCCGAGTTGCCCCATCTGCCGACGGATCCAGGCCGAGCGCTGTTGCACATAGGGGGAGGGGGGCTTGACTCTGTAGCGCCAGGGGTTGGGCAGGGCGGCCGCCAGCAGGGAGGCCTCGTAGCGGGTCAGGCGTGCCGCCGGCTTGCCAAAGTAGTGTTGGGCGGCGGCCTCGGCGCCATAGATGCCGGGCCCGAACTCCACTATGTTCAGGTACATCTCGAGGATGCGGGACTTGTCCCAGCCGAGCTCCATCAGCAGGGTAAACCAGGCCTCTATCCCCTTGCGCAGGAAGCTGCGATCGCTCCACATGAAGAGATTCTTCGCCGTCTGCTGGCTCAGGGTGCTGGCGCCGCGCACCCGCTCGCTGCGCTGGTTGTGCTTGAGCGCCGAGCTGATGGCATCCATGTCGAAGCCGTTGTGCTCGGCGAAGCGCTGATCCTCGGCGGCGATCACCGCCAGCTGCAGCTCCTTCGAGATCCGCTCGAGTGGCACCCAGTCGTGTCTGACCTCGGCCACCTTGGCGGGCGGGAACAGGGCCCGCTCGATGCGCCAGGTCCACATGGGGGGATCGATGAAGCGCAGCAGCGCCACCGAGACGATGGAGCACAGCAGAGCCCCCAGCAGCAGCCTGCCGAGCCAGCTCAGCAGGCGGCGCATCAGCGCCGGCCGCACGGGGTCAGGCTCCGACTCCCAGGCATAGTGGCCAGGATCATCGGGGTCGGGAATTATTGGGGCAGCCATTCGATGTGGCAGAACTTCTCGTCGACACGGCGGGAGAGCAGCATGCGGGCGAACAGGTGCTCATACTCTTGCTCGTCGTTGCCCAGCCCGATCCAGATCTCGGCGTACTCGGCATCGCTCACGGCGAAGCCCACGTCCGCTTCCCAGTCATCGGCCGGATCGCTCTCGGCCAGCAGGCCACGGCTGTTGAACTCCTGGTTGAAGCGGGCGATCTCCTGCTCCGGCAGGTTGTCGGAGGCCAGCTCCATGAAGAGTTCGAGGGCGGTATCGAGCAGTTCCTCGACGCTGTGCATTTCGTCGTTCAAAGACATATGTCATCTGTTCCAGATAATAAAAATAAGAAGCCCCGTCGTGAGCGAACGGTGGCGCGCGGTATTCTAGCTGGCCTCTTGCCCCTTGGCGAGGTGCAGCGTCACGCCGGGACTCTTGAGGGCAATAAAAAACCGGATCCTGCTACAGGATCCGGTCTTCATTGAGGGAAGGGGTCACGCATGGGGCGTCAGCTCATCCCTTCTTGTCATCGGCGAAGGTGATGTTGAGCTCCAGTACCGACAGCTCGTCACTCTTCTTGTCGAGCTGGACGGTGATCTTGTCCGGATCGATCTGCACATACTTGCGGATCACGTCGAGGAGGTCCTGCTTGAGCTGGGGCAGGTAATCCGGCCCCCCTCTGGATGAACGCTCGTGCGCGACTATGATCTGCAACCGCTCTTTGGCCAGTTGTGCGGTGTTTTGTTTCTTGTTGGAACGAAAATAATCCAATAATGACATGTTTAACTCCCGAACAGTCGGCTAAAGAAGCCCTTCTTTTCTTCTTCCAGAAAACGAAAATCCTTGGTGTCGCCCAGCAAACGCGAGACGGCATCTTCATAGGCCTGACCGGCATCGGACTCCTTGTCCAGAATGACCGGCTCCCCCGAGTTGGAGGCGCGCAGCACCGCCTGGGACTCCGGGATCACCCCGAGCAGTTTGATGGCCAGGATATCCTGCACATCCTGCACGCTCAGCATGTCGCCGCGGTTGACGCGGGTCGGGCAGTAGCGGGTCAGCAGCAGGTGCTCCTTGATCGGGTCTTCACCGCGCTCGGCACGGCGGGACTTGGAGGCCAGGATGCCGAGGATGCGATCCGAGTCACGCACGGAAGAGACTTCCGGGTTGGTGGTGACGATGGCCTCGTCGGCGAAGTAGAGCGCCATCAGCGCGCCCGACTCTATGCCGGCCGGGGAGTCGCAGACGATGTAGTCAAACTTCATCTCTGCCAGCTGATCCAGGATCTTCTCGACCCCTTCGCGGGTCAGCGCGTCCTTGTCCCGGGTCTGGGAGGCGGGCAGGATGAACAGATTTTCGCAGCGTTTGTCTTTGATGAGCGCCTGGTTGAGATTGGCTTCACCATTGATCACATTGACGAAGTCATACACCACGCGCCGCTCGCAGCCCATGATGAGATCCAGATTTCTAAGGCCAATGTCAAAATCGATGACCACTGTCTTGTGGCCACGCTGAGCCAAACCGGTGCTCAGGGCCGCGCTGGTAGTGGTCTTGCCAACGCCACCTTTGCCCGATGTAACGACTATGATTCGCGCCATTCTCGCTTCCTTGTAACTCTATTTGATACGGTCTATACGGAGTTGTTCGTTGTCCAGCCGGATATGGACCGGCTCTTGTATCAGGCCTGCCGGCAGAGCATCGCTCAGCTGGAAAGTGCCAGCGATGGAGAGCAGCTCGGCCTGCAATTGCTGACAATAAATGCGGGCAAGGGGATTGCCCTTGGCCCCGGCGATGGCCCTGCCACGCAGGGCACCATAGATATGGATGCTGTCGTCGGCGATGACTTCGGCGCCCGGACTGACCGAGCCCAGCACCACCAGCGAGGTGCCGGCGGCATAGAGCTGCTGGCCGGAACGCACCGGCCCGATGTGCACCTTGCTCGGCACCAGAGGGGTGGGCTCTGTAGCCGGGGTCTCGACAGAGGGTGGGACTGGCACGGGTTGTGGCTCGGGCTCCACCTTGCGGCTCTTGCCCGACACCATGACCGCCAGCCCCGCCGCCTTGGCCGCCGTCTTCATCGCCTCATCGCGCGCCCCCGTGATACCGACCAGCACGAAGTCTTCCGACTCGACCAACTCCCTGAGTTGCTCGAAGTCCGGGATCGCAGCCAGTCGCTCCACATTGATGACGAGGGGGGCGCAATTAAAAAACTGGGGGGCCAGCGCGACCTTGGCCGCCAACAATTGACGGATCCGCGCCGGATTGCCATCGCTGAGATGCAACACAGAAATAGTGAAGGTAGTCCCTTTCAATTCGTTATCGCGCTCAACCATGAATCTTCCCCGAACCGAGACGGTAATACGTTATTGTTATTCAATTCCTGATGTTATAGTTTGCCACCATCAGAGGCAATAAACCCGTCGGATTATATCAATTTCCATGTTGTGTGCAGTCTATAAAAGTCGCAAAAAAGCCGAGACCTATCTTTTTATTGAAAGAAGAGAGGATTTCTCCCGTGTGCCAGAGGCACTGATGAGTACCTTCGGTCGTCCCGAGCTGGTCTTGATGACCAAGCTGGACCCGGCCAAGCCCTTGGGGATCGCCTCGACCGAGCGCGTGATGGAGGCGCTGCAACGGCAGGGCTTCTATCTGCAGGTCCCCCCACCGCCGGAGAATTTGCTGGAGCAACACAAGGCGCAATTAAAGGCCTCGGCCTGATGCAGGGTCGGTTGGCGCTGTTATTGCTGGGGGCGCTATTAAGCGCGCCGCTGCAGGCCAGACCCGACTTTGCGCAGTATGTGGCCGGGCTGCGACAGGAAGCGCTCGCGGCCGGGATCCCGGCCGCCACCCTGGACGCCGCCTTTGCCGATATCCGGATCATCGAGCCGGCCATCAAACACGATCAGAATCAGCCGGAATTTAAACTGACGCTGGATACTTATATTCCCCGTGCCGTCCCCCAATGGAAAGTCAATCAGGCGAGAGCCTTATATCGCCGGCATTTGCCGTTGCTCACCAAAATAGGCCATGAATATGGGGTTCAACCCCGTTTTATTGTCGCCTTGTGGGGCATAGAAACCAATTTCGGCAAATTGACCGGACACTTTCCGCTGATATCGTCGCTGACGACCCTGGCCTGGGAAGGGCGGCGGGAGGCCTTCTTCAAGGCCCAGTTGTTCGATGCCCTGCGCATCATAGAGCAGGGACATGTGAGCCCGGCTGACTTCAAGGGCTCCTGGGCGGGGGCCATGGGGCAGGTGCAGTTCATGCCTTCGTCCTTCCTCAAGTATGCGGTCGATCAGGATGGGGACGGCAGGAAGGATCTGTGGGGCAATCTCGCGGATGTGTTTGGTTCGGCTGCCAATTATCTGCATCAGAACGGCTGGCGCGAGGATGAAACCTGGGGGCGGCGAGTCAGAGTGCCGGCGGCGCTGGACCCCGCCCTGCTCGGGCTGGAGCGGCGCAAGCCGTTGTCGGCCTGGCAGGCGCTCGGGGTACGCCAGCTCGATGGCTCAGCCTTGCCTAGGGTAGGTATGCAGGCCTCCCTCATCCGGCCGGACGATGTCCAGGGGCGCAGCTATCTCGCCTACGACAATTATCGGGTGCTGCGTCACTGGAATCGCTCCCACTATTTTGTGGTGGCGGTCGGGACCCTGGCCGATCGCATCGTGGAATAATGGGCCGGGTCTGTGTCGCCTTGGCCGAAATAGCCGAGGCTGGCCGCGCAATATCGGTGGTGGCAGTTTGATCAGCAGGGCCTGAATAACAGGCAATAAAAAAGGCGGGATTCCCCGCCTTTTTTGCATCTCAGATTTGCGATTTATTCGCAGGCAACCTGCATCACCTTGATGGCCAGGCCACCGCGGGAGGTCTCACGGTACTTGGAGTCCATGTCCTTGCCGGTGATGTA
The DNA here is from genome assembly GCF_019218665.1 of Aeromonas sp. sif2416. Lineage (NCBI taxonomy): Bacteria > Pseudomonadati > Pseudomonadota > Gammaproteobacteria > Aeromonadales > Aeromonadaceae > Aeromonas > Aeromonas sp. sif2416. The sequence continues at coordinate 48,637 of NZ_JAHUXC010000009.1, read as the reverse complement.
CATGGTCTCGATCACCTTGTCCAGTGACACGCGCGGCTTGGAGGTGCGACGCAGCGCCATGCGGGAGGAGTTGACCGCCTTCATGGCGGCGATGGCGTTGCGCTCGATGCAGGGCACCTGCACCTGACCGGCCACCGGATCACAGGTCAGACCCAGGTTGTGTTCCATGCCGATCTCGGCGGCTTCACACACCTGCTCCGGGCTGCCGCCCATCAGTTCGGTCAGGCCGGCGGCGGCCATGGAGCAGGAGACACCCACTTCACCTTGGCAGCCCACTTCGGCGCCGGAGATGGAGGCGTTCATCTTGTAGAGCATGCCGACGGCGGCGGAGGCCAGATAGAAGCGGGTGTATTCGTCGCGGCCGACCGGTTGGATGAACTTGTCGTAGTAGGCCAGCACGGCCGGGATGATACCGGCGGCGCCGTTGGTCGGCGCGGTGACCACGCGGCCACCGGCGGCGTTCTCTTCACTCACCGCCAGGGCAAACATGTTGACCCAGTCGACGATGCTCATGGGATCGTTGGAGAGATGCTCGTTGGTGGTCAGCTGACGGTAGAGCGGGGCGGCACGACGGGGGACGCGCAGCGGGCCGGCCAGGATCCCTTCGGTGCGGCAGCCGCGCTCGATCCCTTCCCGCATGGTGGTCCAGATCTTGCCCAGCTTCTTGTAGATCTCTTCCGGGGTGTTGAAGCACTTCTCGTTTTCCAGCATCAGGGCGGAGATGGAGAAACCGGTCTGGCTGCAGTGGGCGAGCAGCTCGGCCGCGCTCTTGAACGGGTAGCTCACCGACATGTCGCCGCTGTCGGCCTTGCCGAAGTTCTCTTCGTCGACGATGAAACCACCACCGATGGAGTAATAGGTCTTGCTGTAGACAGCCTCATCTTCGATGAAGGCGGTCAGCTTCATGCCGTTTTCGTGCAGCGGCAGGGCCTCGTCATGGAACACCATGGCACCCTGCGGGAAGCTGACGGTGTGGCAATGCAGGCCGATCGGCAGGCGGCCGGTCTGCTCGACACGGGAGATGAATTCGGGGATGCCGTCGATGTCGACATTTTCCGGCAGGTTGCCGGCCAGACCCATGATGATAGCGGTATCGGTATGGTGACCTTTACCGGTCCAGGAGAGGGAGCCATAGACGTCGACCTGGATCCGGGTGATGTCACGGATCTTGCCGCCAGCACGCAGATCATCCACGAACTGCTTGGCTGCTTTCATCGGGCCGACAGTGTGGGAAGAGGAGGGGCCAACACCGATTTTGAAGATATCAAAAACGCTGATCATGTAACAATTACCTCAGGGTAGAAGGGGGCGTCATGCCCGCTCGCAGAAAGGGGGTGATCCATGGGACGGGTCTGTCGTCACAAAGGCCAATGAACCAGATAACCGCAGTGTAACGGTTCAATACCTAAAAAAAGTTGAAACAGATCTATTTTTGTTGAATCTCTGGCGCGAGTATAAAATTAATTTTGATGGTTATCCATTTTGTTAAGTGCTTGGCAAACGTTTCGCGAAAAAATACCCGGCCTGGCCGGGTATCGTGGGACGAAGTGGAGTCAATTAGCATTTTTTAACATTCTGTAATGTTAACAGCCAGGCCGCCGCGCGCCGTCTCCTTGTACTTGGTCTTCATGTCGTTGCCGGTTTCCCACATGGTCTTGATCACCTTGTCCAGCGACACCTTGTGTTCGCCGGTGCCGCGCAGGGCCAGCCGGGCGGCGTTGATCGCCTTGACCGCCCCCATGGCGTTGCGCTCTATGCAGGGCACCTGCACCAGGCCGCCGATGGGATCGCAGGTCAGCCCTAAGTTGTGCTCCATGCCGATCTCGGCGGCGTTCTCGACCACCCCCGGGCTGCCGCCGAGCAGCTCGGCCAGGGCCCCGGCCGCCATGGAGCAGGCGACACCCACTTCGCCCTGGCAACCCACCTCGGCCCCCGACAGGGAGGCGTTCTTCTTATATAGGATGCCGATGGCGGCGGCAGTGAGGAAGTAGTGCAGCAGCAGCTCGTCATCCACCTTGCGCACGAAGCGATCGTAGTAATGCAGCACCGCCGGGATGATGCCGGCGGCGCCGTTGGTGGGCGCCGTCACCACCCGGCCACCGGCGGCGTTCTCTTCGTTGACGGCGAGCGCAAACAGATCCACCCACTCCATCACCATCAGGGGATCCTTGTTGAAGTTGGTCTCGCCGTTGAGCTGGCGATAGAGGCCAGGGGCGCGGCGCTTCACCTTGAGCCCGCCCGGCAATATCCCCTCGCTGCGACAGCCGCGCTCGACACAGCCCTGCATCGCCTGCCAGATCTTGCGCAGGCCCGCCTTTATCTCCTGCTCGCTGCGAAACACCTTCTCGTTGGCCAGCATCAGGCCGGAGATGGAGAGGCCGCTCTCCTGGCAGTGGGCCAGCAGCTGGGCACCGCTCTCGAACGGGTAGGGGACGGGGTGGGCGGCGTCGAACCTGGCCGCCTCCTCCTTGGCGTTGGCGAAGTGGCTCTCCTCGATGATGAAGCCGCCACCGATGGAGTAGTAGGTCTGCTCGAACAGCAGCTCATCGGCTGCGAAGGCGCGCAGTGTCATGCCGTTGGAGTGGGCGGGCAGGGTCTTGCGCCGGTTGAAGATGATGGCGCCGACCCGGGGGAAATGGCTCGGCTGCTCCCCTGCCAGGCGCAGCGTCTGGCTGTGCTCTACCTGGCCCAGAAAGGCGGGGATGGCCTCGATATCCACCAATTCCGGCTCAAACCCGGCCAGCCCCAGGATGATGGCCTTGCCGGTGCCATGACCCTTGCCGGTCTGGCCGAGGGAGCCATAGCACTCGACCACGACCCGCTCGGTGCGGGAGAGGTGCCCTGCCTGCTTGAGTGCATTGACGAAGGCACAGGAGGCCCGCATCGGTCCCACTGTGTGGGAGGAGGAGGGGCCGATCCCGATGGAAAACAGGTCGAAGACACTGATCATGACGTACTCCGATTATGGATTTCGTCTAAACATTGTAAATTTTTTGTAGTCGATGGAAAGGGGGGAAGCGACGGCTTGTGATGGCGGTGTGGAAATGGGGCACTACAGGCTGGGCTAAAGGAGCCACGGGGAGCGGGTTGGCGCCCGTGGCCCGCATTGCGCCGCTATCAGTCGAGGAACTCGCACAGATAGGCAGTCGGGGTCTTCACGACCAGCTTGAAGGAGGAGTGGCCGGCCACGTCGAAGGATTGGCCCTGGCCATAGCTGTGCCACTCATCTTCATCGGCCAGCTGGATGGTCAGGGCACCCTTGATCACCGTCATCCGTTCGGGGGCGGCGGTGTTGAACAGGTAGTCACCCGCATCCATCACACCGACGGTGGCTTTCTCGCCTTTCTGCTCGAAACCGATGGATTTAACATTTCCATCAAAATACTCGTTAACTTTCAGCATCTTTTCTTCCCTGTATGCACGTTTGCCAAGCCAACGTAGCACACTTTTTTGGCGGTTGTCATGGTGAAACAGGGAAAAAAACGATTGCTTCTTATGAGTCTTCACTTTGTGGCCACTATGCAAATGTTCGCTACGTTCAGGAATCACGATGTTAAACGGAGAATAAATATGAGATAAAGCGCGCCGCCAGCGTAATGGCGAGGCTTTATGGCCCCAAGTGGTCGATTGCACTGGGAAAGTGTGAATAATTGCTAATTAAAGGAACATTCTGTGTTAACAAAAGGACTCATTAAGAACATTGGCTTCCAGGTCGTGGTCGCCATGGTACTGGGGGCACTGGTCGGGGCGTTCATGGGTGAACAGGCCACCGTCTTCGCACCGCTCGGTACCCTCTTCATCCAGCTGATCAAGATGCTGGTGATCCCGCTGGTGGCGGTGGCCATCTTGTCGGGGGCCGCCAATCTGGGGGCCAGCCCGGCCGCGGGCAAGATCGGCATCACCACGCTCGCCTTCTTCCTCGGCACCTCGGCGCTGGCGGTGTTGCTGGCTCTGGTGATGGGCCAGGTCTTCAAGCCCGGGGTCGGGGTCGAATTCGGCACCATGGCGGAGATGTTTACCGGTGACTACGCCGACAAGGGAGCCCTGCCGGATGCCGTGGCCACCCTGCTCGGCATGATCCCGACCAACGTGTTCCAGTCCCTGAACGAGGCGAACATCCTGCAGATCCTGGTGTTCTGCATGTTCCTCGGCATCGCGCTGGCCAAGCAGCCTCGCGAGCGGGCCAAGCCGCTGGTGGACGGGCTCAACACCCTGGTCGACGCCTTCGTCTGGATGATCAACAAGGTGATGCTGATCGCTCCCATAGGGGTATTCGGGCTGATGGCCGATGCCATCGGCACCTACGGCTTCGATGTGCTGACCCTGGTGCTCAAGCTGTTCCTGGTCTACGTTGGCGCCATCCTGATCTTCGGCTTCGTGGTCTACCCGCTGCTGATCGTGATCTTCTCCAACACGCCGGTGCGCAAGTACTTCTCGGCGATGAAGAAGCCGCAGATCGTCGCCTTCTCCACCGCCTCTTCCATGGCGACCCTGCCGGTCAACATGGAGACCTGCGAGCAGGAGCTGAAGGTCACCAACGCCACCGCCTCCTTCGTGCTGCCGCTCGGCGCCACCATCAACATGAGTGGCAACGCCATCTATTACGGCCTGGTCGCCATCTTCTTCGCCCAGGTCTATCAGATCGATCTGACCATGGGCGCCTGGGTGGCCATCATACTGACCGCGACCTTGGGGGCAATCGGTCAGGCCGGCGTGCCGGGGCCGAGCTTCCTGGTGGTAGCCGTGCTGCTGGCGGCCGGGATCCCCATCGAGGGGCTGCCGCTGCTGTTTGCACTGGATCGCCTGTTCGACATGATCCGCACTGCGCTCAACATCACCGGGGATGCGGCCTGCGCCATCATCGTCGACCGTTACAGCCCGGATTACGATCCGGATCGCTGGAACAAGTGAGCCTGAGCTGAACTGCCGCCTGCCTCTATGGCAGGCACACCAAAAAGAAGAGGGAGGCCTATGCCTCCCTCTTCTTTTATTCGCGACGAGGCGAACGGCCTGCTCGCCGGCACCTAACAAACCGGCACCGACCGGGCGTCTCTCGCTACTGCAACTGCGCCAGGGCTTGCTGGCAGCGCTGCTCGGCGGCCTCGAGCTCCAGCAGCACCATCTTGATGTCCTCCAGCTGCTGCTCCAGGGTTTCACGCTTGTCGGCCACCAGGCCCAGCATGGTCTGCAGCTGGGTGCGGCTGCTCTTGTCTGCGTCATAGAGATCGAACAGCTCGCGAATGTCCGCCAGACTGAACCCCAGGCGCTTGCCGCGCAGGGTCAGCTTGAGGCGCACCCTATCCTGTCTGCTGTAGATCCGGGTCTGGCCCTGGCGGGTCGGATTCAGCAGACCCTGATCTTCATAGAAGCGGATACTGCGGGTCGTCACATCAAATTCACGGGCCAGCTCGCTGATGCTGTAGGTCCGGGTGTCATCCTTGGATATGGTCATACGGCTGTCTTGGCTGCCATCTTGGTTGTCAATGCAGGCTGGCACCTTACCCAAACGTCAACTTCCCCGCAAGTCTTGTTCCCGCTCCGGCATCGGCATATGTTATCCCTATGTAACAAGGAGACAGTGACCGATGGATATTGTGATAGTGGCGGCCAAGCGGACCCCCATGGGCGCCTTCCAGGGCGCCTTGAGCAGCCAGAGTGCCCCCGAGCTGGGGGCCTGCGCCATCGCCGCGGCCCTGGCGGCGGCCGGGCTCGGGGGAGGGCAGGTGGATGAGGTCTACATGGGCAACGTGCTCAGTGCCGGGCTGGGGCAGGCCCCTGCCCGCCAGGCGGCGCTCAAGGCCGGGCTGCCGGACAGCGTGCCCTGTACCACCATCAACAAGGTGTGCGGCTCCGGCATGAAGGCGGTGATGCTGGCGGCCGACAGCCTGCGGCTCGGCGAGGCCGAGGTGGTGGTGGCCGGCGGCATGGAGAGCATGACGCGGGCGCCCTACCTGCTCGACAAGGCGCGCGGCGGTTTTCGCATGGGCCATCAGAGCGTGCTGGATCACATGTTCCTCGACGGGCTGCAGGATGCCTACGAGGGGCACCTGATGGGGCATTATGCGCAGGCGAGTGCCGATCGGGCCGGACTGACCCGGGCCGACATGGATGCCTTCGCCATCGCCTCCCTGGAGCGGGCCCTGGCGGCGCAACGCAGCGGTGCGTTCGGGGCCGAGCTGACCCCGGTGATGGCGCATGATCAACTGCTGCTGGCCGAGGACGAACAGCCCGCCAAGGCTAGACCCGACAAGATACCCACCTTGAAACCTGCCTTCGGCAAGCAAGGCACCATTACCGCGGCCAACGCCAGCTCGATCTCGGACGGTGCGGCGGCGCTGGTCCTGATGCGGGCCGAGACCGCCGCCCGGCTGGGGCTGCCGGTGTTGGCGAGGATAGTGGGCTATCAGAGCCATGCCGCCCTGCCGGCCGAGTTCACCAGCGCTCCCGTCGGGGCCATCGACAAGCTGCTGGCACGCGTCGGCTGGCGGGTGGACGAGGTGGATCTGTTCGAGGTGAACGAGGCCTTCGCCATGGTCAGCATGCTGGCCATGTCGGGCTGCAACATCCCCCACCACAAGCTGAACGTGAACGGGGGGGCCTGCGCCCTTGGTCATCCCCTTGGCGCCAGCGGTGCCCGCATCCTGGTGACCCTGATCCATGCCCTGCGTCTGCGAGGCTCGCGGCGTGGGGTGGCGAGCCTGTGCATCGGTGGTGGGGAGGCGACCGCCCTGGCCGTCGAGCTGGACTGAGCCAGCCAACCACATCGGCGACGGGCCTCTTCGAGGGACGTCCGGCGCCATGCCACCTCGGCTCTTGAGGTGGTAGTACTCTTATAGTGCTCGTCATGCTGGCCGCGATGGCGGCCGGCTTATCTGACTCGCGCATCCAAATCGGCGACTCAGTGCATATCAATCCCCCTTATCTCTGCCCGGCTCACCCGCTCCCTTCTTAGTGGCGTCATGGCGGCTAAAAGCCCAGTTATTGGATGGAAAAGGCAGGATTTTGCGCCCATTCAGCCGCGATTAAGCTTGGCGGCCAATTTGGTCACTGGTCTGATTTGTTGGCGGGGGCAGGGATCCCTACCATGCGCCGACACTTTTTGCCGCCCTCATCTCGAGCCGGCTCCCCGCCGACTCAGGGCCGTGCCACGCCAGCCCAGGCTGGCGCGATGACATCTATCCCGAGTGCCCGCCTTGTGGCGGGTACCAACACGAGAATCCCCATGACCACATTATTCAAGGGCCGCGCCCTCGCCAGTACCCTGGCGCTGTTGGCCACCAACAGCTTCGCCTCCGGTTTCCAGATCAACGAGCACTCCGCCGCCGGCCTCGGCCGCGCCTTTGCGGGGGAGGGTGCCATCGCCGACAACGCGTCGGTGCTGGGCCGCAACCCGGCCGCCATGATGATGTTCGACAAGACCGCCGTCTCCATGGCCGCCACCATGGTGGATCCGGACTACAGCGTGGACGGGGCCTTCGTCACCGATCTGCCGGGTAGCCGGTTTGATTCCAGCACCGCCGCCAGCCATGGCAACGCCGGTCCCAATGCGGTGGTGCCCGCCGCCTACCTGATCCACCCCATCAACGAGCAGTGGGCGGTCGGTTTCGCCATGATGACCAACTATGGTCTGGGCACCCGCTTCGACGACAGCTTCGGTGCGGGCAGCAATCCTGCCGCCGGCCTGTTGGCGGGGGAGACCTCGCTGATGAGTGTCAACCTGAACCCCAATGTGGCTTACCGCATCAACGAGCAGTGGAGCCTGGGTGCCGGCGTCAACTACACCATCGCCACCGGTTATGTGGATCGGGTCAATCCCAATGCGAACCCCAATGGTTCCCACAATACCCTGGCCAACTTCGATGGCTCTGGCAACGGCTGGGGCTGGAACGTCGGCGGCCTGTTCGAGATCAACCAGGACAACCGCCTGGCGCTGACCTACCGTTCCCAGATCGACGTGGAGCTGGAGGGAGATTACACCGGGGCTGTTGGCGCTCCCGGTTACCAGGCCGATGCCACGGTCGATGTGCCCATGCCCGCCATCGCCGAGTTCTCCGGCTATCACCGTCTGAACCAGCAATTTGCGCTGCATTACTCGGTGATGTGGACCGACTGGAGTGCCTTTGAAAAGCTGGAGGCAGTCAGCGAGCAGTGCAATCTACCGGGCGGCGTCTGCCTGAGCAAGAACGAGCAGTTGCAGGATGCGATGCGCTACGCGGTCGGCGCGACCTGGTATGTGAACCCGCAGTGGGAGGCGCGCGTCGGCGTCGCCTATGACGAGTCGGCCGTACAGAGCGAGCACGCCACCATTAGTCTGCCGGATGCAGACAAGTGGTGGTACAGCGCGGGGGCGACCTACCATCTGGATGAGACCAAGAGCATCGACTTCGGCATGACCTATATCAATGGGGAAGCGAGTGAGGTGAAGGAAGGGGTTCACAACAACGACCCGGGTCAGCCGTTCTATTTCGAAGGCAACAACGAAGGCAACGCCTTCCTGGCCTCGGTTCAGTTCAACATGCTGTTCTAAATGAAAAAGGTCCCTCTTGAGGGACCTTTTTTCTGGGGCCTGATGGGCGGCGAGGGGCCGATCGCCACCTGCTTGGTTGGCAGCGGCTTCGTCTTTCAGTCAGTCCCCGCCATGGCCTGGATCTGCTCATTGACCCAGGTGGTGGCGGCCAGATAGAGGTGGCTGACCTTCTCCTCAGTGAGCTCGAGCCGGGCCGTGCTGGCCGCGATCCGTGGCCAGTTCGCATTCTCATAATCTTCACAAAAGGCAAGGTAGAAACCCAGGCTGCCCTTGCGCTCCAGCAGGGCGGCGCGGATCTCGGCCGTCAGCGGGATGGAGCCGAGCAACTGATCCAGCGGTTGACCCAGCAAGACATCCAGCAAGGAGAACAAGCCGGTGATGAAGGCCTGCTGCGCCTGCCGGGTCGGGGCGTGGGTCTGTGCCAGCAGTTCGCAGAAGCGGGCCCGGATGAGCGACATCTGATAGAGCTCACCACTCTTGTCATGGCCGGCGCTGGTGGCGGCGACCAGGGCCACGAAGCGTTTCAACTGGGCGTGACCCAGGTAGCTGGCCGCCTGGCGAAACGAGGCGATGGGCTGGGGGAAGCGCTTGAGGTGATTGACGTAGCGCAGCAGCTTGAGGGAGAGGGAGACATCCTGGTTGAGCAACTGCTCTATCCTGTCCAGATCCGGATCCGCCTGATTGACGACCTCGAGCAGTTGCATCACCACCAGCTGATCCGGCTGCAGGGTGGTCTGTTGCACCATCTCGGGCCGGCTGAAGAAGAAGCCCTGAAACAGCTCGACCCCCAGGCTCTTCATCCGTTCAAACTCCAGCTTGTCCTCCACCTTCTCGGCAAGGTAGGTGAGCGGCAGGTGGCGGTGACTCAGGATGAAACCTTCGATCTTCGCCAGCGAAGTGGCCCGCAAGTCGAACTTGATGATGTGGATGAAGGGCAGAAAGCGCTCCCAGGCGGGGGAGAGGGTGAAATCATCCAGGGCCAGTCGATAGCCCAGCTGGTGCAACTGGCGCACCTTGGCCAGCAGCGCGTCGTCCGGGGTGGCATCTTCCAGTATTTCGATGACCACCTTGTCCTGGGGCAGGCACTCGGCCAGCCCGTCCAGCAGCAGGGAGTGGGGAAAATTGATGAAGCAGAGGCGCCCGCCGAGCAGCTGATCGATGTTCTGTTGCAGAAACTGTTCGGCCACCAGCCTGGCGGTGGCCTGTCGGGCGGAGATCAGGGGGAACACGTTATCCAGACTGTCGCGAAACAGCAGCTCATAGGCATGGGTGTTCAATTCCCGATCCAGGATGGGCTGCCTTGCTACATAGGAATACATGCATCTCTCCAGCATGGGTGCTGGCTTGATTCTATTGGGAAGCGGATCACTATGCCAGCGCTGGTCGGGTTGCACCGGTCAACAACTGGCATAGTGCTTGATAAGGTCGGGGCGGTTAGAAGAGGTAGTTCAGCTGCAGGCCGGCCAGCCAGGCGTCCCCCTCCGAGGTGCCCTGGAAGCTCGAGCTGGTCTGCGGCACGCCGGGCTTGAGCTGCATGGTTTCGGTCACATCGACCTTCTTGCCGTCGAGCAGGGTCAGGCCAAGGTCCAGCGAGAGGTTGCGATCCAGCTGATAGCCCAGCCCGGCGCTGTACCAGATCCGGTCCGAGTCGGGGATGGAGATGGTGCGGCGATCGGCGGGTACCGGGCTGCGATCATAGGCCAGACCGGAGCGCAGCTGCCACTGGGGCGCCAGCTGATAGGTCAGGCCGACGGCGTAGCGCCAGCTGTCTTCCCAGTGCTCATCCTTGATGTGCATGCTGCCATAGTGATCGAGCTCGGACTCCAGCTGGACGAACTTGCTCCAGTTGGTCCAGTTGATACTCGAATGCAGCGCCAGCGCCGGGGTCAGCTGGTGGAACAGCGCCAGCTCGGCGGTGGCGGGCAGCGGCAAATCCAGGCTGCCGGTGTCGGTGAAGGTTCGCCCCTGCAGATCGGTGCCGATGGCGTCGCCGGACAGGGTCAGGGTCACGTCGTGACGATAGGAGAGGCCGATGCGCGTCGCCTGTGACAGCTCAAGCAAGGTGCCCAGATTCCATCCCAGTGCCCAGCCATCCCCCTTGAGGTGCTTGGCAATCTTGTTGTTGGAGGGGAAGGTGCCGCCCACTTCTCCCTCGCCCTGAATGGCGGACAGGCCGGCCCCGACACTCCACATCTCGTTGATGCGATAGGCCAGCGAGGCGCCGAGATCCATGGTCTTGATGTCGGACACGTTGCCAAAGTGACCGGCGTTGTAGTTGGCGGGCATCTCGACGCCGAGGCCATAGTAGGAGGTCGCCGCCAGCCCCAGTCGCCAGCGCTCGTTGAGCGGCACTATGAGATAGGCATTGGGCACCCAGGCAGAGGCGGCGATGTCGTGGGCGCTCGCGTCCAGGGTCAGGGGGCCCATGGCGGTCGGCACCCGGGTTGTGCCCTCGATGTTGACGTCGGGGCGAATATAGATGAAGCCGCCGGAGAAGGCCGTGCGCTCGAAGCGGGTCATAGCCGCCGCGTTGCGTGAGAGCACGCTGGCGTTGTCGGCGATGGCGGCTTCACCGGCGAAGGCGCGCCCCATGCCGGTGGCCGATTGCTCGGCCAGCTGGAAACCGGCCGCCTGGGCCTGACCCGACAGCACCAGCAGGGCGATAAGAGAGGGCTTGAGGGAGGGATGCATAGCGTCTTCCTTGGGATGAACTCGTGGTTCATTCTGTTATTTGGTTGGGGGCGGGATTTTATATGGTATGACCAGTAAGGCAATGGAGGCGAGGACGCTGGCGATAAAACGGGATTAAATGCTGGGGAGTGTGGGGCTAACAGGCTGATAAAAAACGAAAAGCGTACAGCTGTTTGCTACAGCTGTACGCTGAAAGCCGGATCCGGTATAAAAAAAGAGCGCCCTGAGGCGCTCTTTTTGCTGATCCCGGGATCAGAACTTCATGTTGAACTGGGCAGAGGCCAGGAAGGCGTTACCGTGGGAGGTGCCTTTCCAGCGCAGCGCGTCGCCGTGGCTACGGAGGCCTTCGTTCACGTCCACTTCCTTGCCATCCAAGTAGGCCATGCCGAAGTCGACGCTCATGTCCTGATCGATGTGGTAGGTGGCACCGGCGCTGTACCAGATACGATCGGAGTCAGGAATACTCAGGCTGCGGTATTCAGGTTCGACCGGGCTGTTGTCGTAGGCGAAGCCGATGCGGGCTTCCCAGGCCGGGTTGACGTACCAGGTACCGCCCAGGGCGTAACGCATGGAGTCTTTGAACTTCTCGTCTTTCTGCAGGCAGACACCGCCGGCACAGGAATCGCTGGTGGCTTTGAGCTCCTGGAAGGCGCTCCAGTCGGTCCAGTTGACGGAGTAGTGCACCGCGAATTGCTGGTTCAGACGGTGGTAGCCGGCGAACTCGGCCTGAGCCGGCAGATCCAGCTTCAGGTTGCCATCGACCACCCGGTTGCCGGAGGTGGCACCCTGGAAGTCACCGTCGAAGCTCAAGTCAACCTGAGAGCGGTAGGTCAGGGCGAGGCGGTTGTACTCGTTGATCTCGTACAGGCCACCGACGTTCCAGCCGAAGCCCCAGGTATCCCCTTTCAGGTGCGCCAGGGGAGTATCGGAGTGGGCACCGGGAATGGCGGCAGCCAGGGCGCCGGCATAGCGGTTCAACTCGGCCTGGGCGTAGACGGCATTGAGGCCGGCACCGATGCTGAAGTTGGAGTTGATGCGATAGGCGACGTTGGGGTTGATGTTGAAGGTCAACAGCTCGGTGTCACCGGCGCCGGCACCGGCCGGGAAGGTCTTGGAATATTCGGTGGCCAGACCGTAGTTGGAGAACAGCCCCAGGCCCCAGGCCCACTGATCGTTCAGCGGCTGGATGAAGTAGGTGGCCGGTACGAAGGCATCCGGTGCTATGTCGCTCTCGCTGGAGGAGGCCAGCTTGTTGGGGCCCGCATAGATGTCACCCGCTACATCTACATCCGGCTTGATGTAGGTACCGGAAACAGACAGTGCCATCTTGTCGAAGGTGGTCATGGCAGCCGGGTTGCGGGACAAGACAGAGGCGTTGTCTGCGATTGCTGCTTCCCCTGCATAGGCGCGCCCCAGACCGGAGGCGGAGTGCTCGTTCAACTGGAACGCGGCGGCAAAGGTCTGGGTGCTGGCCAGGGTCACGGCCGCGGCGATCAGGCTTTTCTTGAAAAAGGCAGTTGTCATAGTGTTCTCTCTTGTAAGCAGATTTTCTGTCGATATCAGGGCTCTTTGGCCGCTATACACGACAAGATCTGTTGTTATGTAAGCTTCTTCCCATTCACTTCTGGCGTGATTCTATGGATCTGGTAGGAGGTAAGAAATCAGACCAGTGACAGCAGAATACATAAAAGTTTCCATTGTGTTAATCATTTGTTTTAACTTGGCGTTTTAATAACCGAATTTATCCATTATTGGATAAATAAAAAACAACAAGTTCCGTTTGTGTCATAAAAATAAATTGGGTGCTGTTGTGGGATCAGGCGGGCAATGAGCGGGAAAAATCGCGTAGTTAGGAATGAACAGGCAGACAACTGGCGTGTCTGCCTGTGATGCCGAGGCGGCGGGGTGCCGGTCAGCCAGGGTTAAGTTCTGTTAAATGGACCAGTGCAGCCGTGACTCGAATTGCGCGGCAACCGGTTCGAGTGACTCCTGCATATCACCGATCAACACCATGTTGGCGCCCTTGAGCGGCACTATCTCGCCCTTGAGTTGGCCATCTTCAAAGCTGGGCTGGAGGCTGAGCGGCACATGCTTGGGGACCAGGAACAGGGTGACGGGTCCCATCTTGCCCTGGATCACCATGTGCAGGGCCGGCCCCTGATAGAAGGCGCAGTGATTGACATAGGTGACCTTCATGTCCTGCATGCCCATCAGGGTGGCGCCGTATTTCTCCATCTTGGCATTGATGGTCTGCAGGCTGACCCTCTCATCCACCCCCTTGATGAAGGGCTCCTCCCCGTAGACGTGGGCCATGGCGACCTGCGCCAGCGAGAGTTCGGCGGGCGCCGTCGGCGGCCAGCTGATCCAGCGGGTGCTGATGCCGAGCAGGAAGGCGACCGAGGCCGCGATGGCGAGGGGACGCCAGCCGGTACGTGCAGGCGGGGGCGGCAGGGGTATGACGACATCGTCATCGTCGGCCTCCATCGCCTGCCTGAGCAAGATGCGCTCGGCCAGTCCGGCCGGCACCTCGACCTCCAGGGCCCGCTGCAGCTGACGATCCAGCTGCTTCATCTCGTCCAGGTGCTTGCGATTGGCAGGGGAGGTCTGCGCCGCGTCGAGGAACGCAGGATCCTGATCCATTGGATGGGCGATGGCCCTGCGGCGAAACTCAAGCTCATCCATTAGTGTGTCCTCTCTGTTGTGCGGCTGACTCCATGGCCTCTTTTATCTGGTTGCGCGCCCGAAACAGCCGGGTCATGACGGTGTTCTTGTTCAGGCCCAGCTGGCTTGCGATCTCCTCGCCACTGAATCCCCCCAGTACCTGCAACAGCAGCGGCTCCTGGTACTCGGCGGGCAGGCGGGCGATATGACGCCTGAGCCACTCGTGCTCCATCTCCTGTTCGCTGTGCAGGGCATCCGGATCGCTCTGGGGATGCTCGTCGAGATCGATGAGATCGAACTGCTTGCGCTCGAAGCGCCTGGCGTTTTCCCGCCGCACTATGGTGATGAGCCAGGCCTTGGCGGCCTTGTCGTCCTGCAGGCTGTCGATCGCCTTCCAGGCGCGCAGGAAGGTCTCCTGCACTAGATCCTCGGCGACCTGCGGGTCCCGACACAGCCAGTAGGCGTAGCGATAGATGTCCCCATGCAGGGCATGCACCAGGGCTTCATATTTGGTTTGTTTGTCTGCCATACCCCCATAGACCGGATCGGTCGCGGGATCCTTTCCCGTCCCTGAGCTTTTTTTTCTGAAAAAACCTAACGCCATTGCGGGGCTTCCTTTTTTATCTGCGGTGGCTTGCGGCGGGATCAGCGACTCACCCGCGCCAGTTTCCTGAGGCTATAGGCTATCGCAAAAGTTTCGAAGGCGCACAACCCCTCGGCGAGGGCCTGCCAGCGAACCGGCTCGGCCGCCGTTGAGGGGGGGGTGAAGCAGGCCCGATCCAGGCTGTCGAGGGCGGCACCTATGGCGGGATCGCGATGGCAGGGAAGGCTGGTGAGCTGTCGATGAGAGGCGTCCCAGCGCCGATCGGCCCAGACCAGCAGGGCTCCTCTGGCCGAGTCCGGCTCCCTGGCCACCAGGGCCCGTTGCAAGCGATGGAAGGCCAGCCAGCGTGGCCCGCTTCGCCACAGGGCGCGCAGCAGCAAGGCCCCCAGCACCCAACAGAGGCTTTCGCCGCCGGGGGCCCGGCTGTCTGCGGGCGACGAGAGGCCGGCCTCGAACCGCACCGTCTGGGCCGGCAGGCGGGCATGTTCGACGCGACCGCTCTGGGTATTGAACCAGGGCAGATCCACTGCGGGCAAGCTGTAGTAACCCGCCTCGTCTGCCGTCAATGCCTGGCGCCACTGGCGCTCGAAGCGCAGCGCTCCCTTGGCGGTGAACTGCTCGCGCTGCTGCTCTCCATCTGGCCGCAGTTGCAGGCCGGCTGGCAAGCCGAGTGGCGGCGGCAGGGACAGACGGTTGCCATCGCCACCCTCCATCACCAGGGTCAGGGTGCGGATCACCGGTTCCCCGGCCTTGGCGCCCGTCGCCGGACTGAGCTGCTGGCGCAGGGTCAGAGCGCTCGCCACCGGCTCCAGCGGGGCCTTGTCAACCTTGATAAATTGGGTGGCCGCCCTGGCGGAGAGCGCCTCGCTCTGACCGTCCTCCTGGGGCAGTCTTCCCTGAAAACGGGGGGATTCCAGCGGATGGAGCCCGGGCTCCTTGGCCTGCAGCAGCCATCTGCGGGTCAGTCGTCCCGGCATGCCGGGGCTGGCGGGGGACTCCCACCTGTCGTCGCCGAGGCGGCGGATGGTGAAGCCGTTGCCGGCCGGCTCGCTGAGGTTGGGGGCCTCCAGGTTGGCGGGCAGCCAGAGGCTCAGCTGATAGAGGAAGGGTTGCCCCGGATAGAGCGGCCCCTGATGCAGCACGCTGGCCTGCAATTCGATGGGCGAGAGGGCCGCCGCGGGCGCTGCCTCTGACTCGCTGCGCCGGGGCAGGGGGATCGCTGGGGTCTGCTCGGTGCCCAGGCTGAGGGCGGGAACCTGGTTGGCGTCGCCGGCCACCCGATGCAGCGGGATCTGCCAGCGGGTGAGGCTGTGCACCTCGGTCGTGACGCGACTCATTGTTACCCGGCCCACCGCAAACTGGCGCAGCAAGGGGCTGAGGCTGAGCTCGTCGGCGCGGCGTTCCCCATCGGCCTCGATGATGAGCAGCCAGTCACCCTCGCTCGCGCCTGCCAGCAGCTCGGCCCGTGGCGGGGCGGCCAGCACCTGGCCCGTCAATAAAAGCGTCGTCAATAGAGAGAGGATAAGCAGCCAGCGCTGCCAGCGCCCCCAGGGAGACGCACCTCTTAATAAAGAACCGCCCCCCCGACGATCTCTGTGTAGGGCGGGGCGCCTCAGCGGGTGGGCCGTCACCAGGGCTCCTCCGGCTTGAGCGATGGCGTGGCTTGAGCACGGCGCTGGGCCTCCTTGCGCAGTCGCTGCTCCAGCAGCAGCACAGGCGGGGCGGGTGGGCGCGGGCGATCCGGCGCGGCGGACTGCTCGGGGGCATCGGCGGGTTGGGGCTGCTGCGCCGCGGGGGCGGCCTGCGGCGGCTGGGCACGCAGCAGGGCCAGGTTGTAGAGCGCATCCTCATGGCCGGGCTCGAGCGCCAGGGCGGCCAGATAGGCCTGCTCGGCGCCCTTGAGATCGCCGAGCTGCACCAGTGCATTGCCCCGGTTGTAATGGGCGGTCGCGCTGGTGGCGCGGCCATAGGCGGCGACGGCCCGGGCGTAGTCACCGGCGCGATACCAGGCATTTCCCTGCCAGACGGGATCCTGGAAGTCGCGGGCCGCCGCCAGGTAGCGCCCCTGCTGGAAGGCTTGCCAGGCTTGCCGATCCTGCCCCGACAGGCCTGGGATCGGCGGAGAGGCGGGGCTCGCCTGCAGGGGCGGGTTGAACAGGCCGACACCCACGCCGAGCAGGAGCAACCAGAGCGCCCCGATGCGGGCCAGCAGTGCCAGTGGCAGCAGGGGGATCAGCAGCCAGGGGCCGAGATCCCGCGACTGGTTGGCGGTCAGGGTCTGGCTCATGGGCAGCGGCGCGAAGCGCGGCACCCCGGCCTGCAGCCACTGCAGCTCTCCCCCTGACTGGGCCGCAAGTCGTTGCATGGCCGCCCCGTCGGGGGGCGGCAATTCACGGCCAAGCCCCGCACTGGAAGGGGGCAGCTTGGCGGCCTTGCCCCCATTGGCCAGCAGGATGTCGAGACGGGGCGTCGCCGATTGCGGGCAGAGCAACGCATTCTGACAGGGCCACTGGGCGGCAATGCGCGCGATCTGGACGGGGGAGAGCCCATCGGTGATAAGCAGCAGTCGTGCCTGCTGACCGGCGGGGATCTGGCTGAGCGCCAGCGCCACGGCGCGCTCGGGGGTGCTGCCGGGGAGCGGCATGATGGCCGGGCGCAAGTCCGGCAGCAGCAGCGAGATGGCCTGATGATCCCGGGTCGCGGGCATGGCGAGGTAGGCATCGCCGGCAAACAGGATGAGGGCGATGGGGTGGGGCCCGTCCTCGGCCAGCATGTCCTGCAGCAGCAGCCGCACCCGGGTCGCCCGATCCGGCGGCAGATCCCCGGCCAGCATGGAGTCGGAGAGATCCAGCAACCAGATATCGAGCGCCGGGCTGCTGATGGGCTGGCTCTGCTGGCGCAGGGCCGGGCCGGACAGGGCCAGGATCACCGGCAGGCAGGCGAGCCAGAGCCAGGGTCTGGTGCGGCCCTGGCCCGGCAGCAGATAGGCCCCCATGGCGGGGGTGAGCAGGGGCCGCTGGCGACGACGGCGCCACCCCTGCCACAGCCAGGGCAGCAGGGCCAGCAGCCAGAGCGGGCGCAGCAGGATCAGCTCCATAGTGGCTCCTGGCGCAACTGCTTATCCATGGGGCGGCTCCGCTTGCGGGCGCCGCCACGGCAGCCGGCGCAGGCGAGTCGGCCAGATCAGCAACAGCCAGGCCAGTGCCAGGGGCCAGGGATAGAGCTCCCGGCTGGGGCGATAGAGGGTCTGCGGGCGGGCGCTGGGCTCCAGTCGATCGAGCGCCTGATTGATGGCCGCGAGATCGGCCAGGCTGCGGGCCCGGAAATAGCGGCCGTGGCCCAGCTTGGCCAACTGTTGCAGCAGGGGCTCATCCAGCTCGGCACTGGGATCGAACCCGCTCTGGGGCTGGGCATCGGCAAAGGTGCCGGGATCGGCGCCGACCCCCAGGGTGTAGAGAGTCATGCCGGCGGCCGCCGCGCGGGTGGCCTCGGTGAGCGGGTCCGCATTGCCCGCCGTGTTGCGGCCATCGGTGACCAGCAGCAGGGCGCTGGGGCGAGCGGGATCGGCGTGCTGGCGAGCCAGCTGTATGGCCTCTCCCAGTGCCGTGGTGCGCCCCACCAGATCGAAGTCCAGCTCCTTGGTCAGGGTCAACAGGGCCTGGGTCTCCTGGGTCAGGGGGGAGAGCAGATAGGCGTGATCGGCGAACACCACCAGGGCGATGCGATCGCCGGGGCGGGCCCTGATCAGCTGCCTGAGCTGCTGGCGCACGGCGCTGAGCCGGTCGCGCTGCTCCCCCTCATCCAGCATGTCTTGGGTGCGCATGCTGTCGGAGAGATCCACCGCCAGGATGAGATCCCGGCTGGCCTGATAGTGAATGAGGGGCGCCTCCTGCCATTGCGGGCGGCACAGGGCCAGCACCAGGGCGCACCAGCACAGCGTCATGCGCCAGAGCGGCTGGCCGGCATGGGGCCGCAGGAGGGGGAAGCCGTCGTGGGCCAGGGTCGATCGGCGCAGGGGTGGCAAGCCGAAGCGCACCAGCAGCGGCAGCACCAGCGCGAGTGCAAACCAGGGCCAGGCGAGGATCATGTCGCCCTTCCGTCATGGCGCCGTCGCCAGCCCGTCGCCCGGGCCAGCAGTCGGGGTGGGCTGACGCAGCGGCGTCCCCACCGCAGGTAGCAGCGCTGCAACGCCGCCTGCTGTGTGGCATCGGGCTCTCCCCGGCCGTAGAGCCAGTGGGGCCAGAGCGGGGCAAATTCGGCGAAGCGGCTGCCCCCCCTGGCATCGAGCCAGGCGAGCCAGGCCTCCCCCTGCAGGTGGCGAGCCTCGGGCCAGTGCGCCAGGGCGGCCTGGCGCAGCACGGCTTGCAGCCGGGGCACCAGTTCGGGGCCTTGCCACTCAATTTGCTGTGCCCAGCGGCGTTGGCGCCAGAGTGCCAGCGCCAGGGTGGTGATCAGCAGGGCGCACAGCAGGATGATCAGCAGCCAGCCCCAGCCCAGCAGGCGGGGATCGACGGCGCTGCCGAGGGCGGGACCCGGGTGGATGTCACGTAGCTGCGCCGCGAGGGGGGAGCCGGCCAGGGCGGCGCTCAGAGCAGACGGCATCCGCCCTCCTGCCACTGTCGCTGCAAGGACTGGCCGTTGTCGAGCCGGTAGAGACGCTGCACCAGTGGCAACAGCTGCCGCTGGCTCTGTTGGGCCTGGTAGTCGGCCGCCAGGGCATAGTGGCGGGCAAACCCCGGCTGCCCGGCGTCGAGCCAGCCGCTGCGCCTGCCGGCCCGCACCGCCAGCTGCCCCTGTTCGGGCAGCGCCGCCTCCAGCGGGTCCC
Organism: Aeromonas sp. sif2416; assembly: GCF_019218665.1. Classification (NCBI taxonomy): domain Bacteria; kingdom Pseudomonadati; phylum Pseudomonadota; class Gammaproteobacteria; order Aeromonadales; family Aeromonadaceae; genus Aeromonas; species Aeromonas sp. sif2416. The sequence continues at coordinate 29,329 of NZ_JAHUXC010000009.1, read as the reverse complement.
GGATCTGCCAGTAGTGAATGTCGTGGCGCCGGCCGAGCAACTGCAGCTGCTTGGCGAGGGCCTCGTCGCAGGGGCGGTGATCGGCGATGAGGGTCAGTCTGGCGCCGTGGGGCAGCTTGAGCCCCGCCAGGGTCTGGGCCAGGCTGCGGGGGACGGGCGTGCGATCCAGCCCCTGCTGGTAGTGATGGCAGAGGGTCTCGAGTAGCGGGATCAGGGTGCCGCGCTGGGACTCTAATCGGGTCTCCACCCCGTGGCAGATCAGGGTGTTGGCCTGTTTCTCCCCCTGCCACAGCAGGGCGGCCGCCAGCTCGCAGCCGAGGCGGGCCTTGAGCTGAGGTCCTGAGCCGAAGTACATGGCGGGGGAGAGATCGAGCAGCAGCCAGTGGGCCTGATCCTGCTCCTCGCTATAGAGTCGGGTGTAGGGGCGCCCGAGCCGGGCGGTGACCCGCCAGTCGATGTGGCGCACCTCATCCCCCGCCTGATAGGCGCGCAGCTCGCGAAAGCTCAAGCCGGGCACCCGCCCGAGCCGGCCCTGTTTGGCCTGATGGACGCGGGCCCTGGGGCCCTGACGCGCCCACAGCCGGATGGCCAGCAGCTGGCTCAGCGGCAGGGCTATGTGGGGATGGCTGCGGGGATCCAGAGACATCAGACCCAGCCCCGCAGGCGGGCGCTCGGCACCTCGCGCTCGAGTGGAACGGTCGTCACCTGAGCAGAGGGCCGTTGTTGGGGCGATGAGGCAGGCAGACGCTGGGTCAAGGCGAGGGCACCCAGTCCAGCAGGCGGGTGATCAGCGCCTCGCTGTCGAGATTGTCGGCCAGCGCCTGATAACTGGGGATGAGGCGATGGCGCAGCACGGCGGGGGCCAGTTGCTGGATGTCTTCCGGCAGCACGAAGTCGCGCCCCGCCAGCCAGGCGCGGGCGCGGGCCGCCCTGGCGAGGCCGATGCTGGCCCTGGGGCTCGCGCCCACGGCGATGAGGGGTTCCAGCTCGGGACAGAGTCCGCTGCCCGGCCGGGTGGCGCAGACGAGCTGCACCAGGTAGTGCTCGAGTCGGGTCTGCATCTGCACCTCCTGCACCGCGGCGCGGGCCGCCAGCAGGCTGGCCTGGCTCAGGGTCACAGGGGGCGGTGGCAGCGCGTCGCCATGGGCGTTGAGCTGCAAGATGGCGAGCTCCATGGCGGGGCTGGGGTAGTCCACCACCAGTTTCAGCAGGAAGCGGTCGAGCTGGGCCTCCGGCAGCGGGTAGGTGCCCTCCTGCTCGATCGGATTCTGGGTCGCGGCCACCATAAACAGCGGCGGCAGGCGCCAGCTCTTCTTGCCGACGGTGATCTGGTGCTCGGCCATGGCCTCGAGCAGGGCGGATTGCACCTTGGCAGGGGCCCGGTTGATCTCGTCCGCCAGCACCAGGTGGTTGAACAGGGGCCCAGGCTGGAACACGAAGCTCGCATCCTGGGGGTGGAACACCTCGCTGCCGGTGAGATCGGCGGGCAGCAGATCCGGGGTGAACTGAATGCGGGCGAAGCGCCCCTCCACGGCCCCGGCCAGCGCCTTGACGGCCCGGGTCTTGGCGAGACCGGGGGCGCCTTCGATCAACACATGCCCTTCACATAGCAGGGCGATCAGCAGCCCGTCGATGAGCGGACCCTGGCCCAGGATCTGGCTGCCAAGATAGTCGCTAAGTTGTCTGAACTCGGTCGCTGCCATGGGATGAACCCGTTGTTTTAATAGGAGTTGCTCTTTTTATACTCCAGATGTCGCAAGAGGGCGAGGGAGGGGGCACAGATGGCGACAATTTAGTTTCAATCAGCCGTATGAAAGTTGTGAGTGGATTGTTAAGATGTGGCGCAATGAGGTCAGACCTCTACCTTTTAACCAAGGAGCCAGGATGAAACAGCCATTGAAACTGACGACTCGCCAGGGCGAACGGATTGCCGTCGTGGCGGGTCTGCGCACCCCCTTTGCCAAGCAGGCCACCGCCTTTCACGGCGTGCCCGCGGTGGATCTCGGCAAGCTGGTGGTGAGTGAACTGCTCGCCCGTACCGATCTCGATCCCAAGCTCATCGATCAGCTGGTGTTCGGCCAGGTGGTGCAGATGCCGGAGGCGCCCAACATCGCCCGCGAGATAGTGCTCGGCACCGGCATGAGTGTCAGCACCGATGCCTACAGCGTCTCCCGCGCCTGTGCCACCAGCTTCCAGGCGGTGGCCAACGTCACCGAGTCCATCATGGCTGGCACGGTCGATATCGCCATCGCCGGCGGCGCCGACTCCTCCTCAGTGCTGCCCATCGGCGTCAGCAAGTCGCTGGCCCGCGCCCTGGTGGATCTCAACAAGGCCCGCAACCTGCAGCAGCGTTTCAACATTCTGCGCCGGCTGCGGCTGAAAGACTTGCTGCCGGTGCCGCCGGCGGTCGCCGAGTACTCCACCGGTCTATCCATGGGGCAGACCGCCGAACAGATGGCCAAGAGTCACCAGATCAGCCGCGAGGCGCAGGATGCGCTGGCGCACCGCTCCCACAGCTTGGCCGCCGAGGCCTGGGCCCAGGGCAAGCTCAGCGGCGAGGTGTTCACCGCCCATGTGCCCCCTTACAAGTCGCCGCTGGAGCGGGACAACAACATCCGCGAGAGCTCGGATCTTGCGAGCTACGCCAAGTTGAAACCCGTGTTTGACCGGCTGCATGGCACTGTCACCGCCGCCAACGCCACCCCGCTCACCGACGGCGCCGCCGCCGTGCTGCTGATGCGGGAAGGGCGGGCGAAGGAGCTGGGTCTCGAGCCGCTCGGCTATATTCGCAGCTTCGCCTTCTCCGCCATCGATGTCTGGCAGGACATGCTGATGGGCCCCTCCTACGCCACGCCGCTGGCGCTGGACCGCGCCGGCATCACCCTCGCCGATCTGACCCTGATCGATATGCACGAGGCCTTCGCCGCCCAGACCCTGGCCAACCTCAAGATGTTTGCCAGCCACGAATTCGCCCGGGACAAATTGGGCCGTGATCAGGCCATCGGCGAGGTGGACATGGACAAGTTCAACGTGCTCGGCGGCTCCCTGGCCTACGGCCACCCCTTCGCCGCGACCGGTGCGCGGATGATCACCCAGACGCTGCACGAGTTGCGCCGTCGGGGCGGGGGACTGGGGCTCAACACCGCCTGTGCGGCGGGTGGGTTGGGTGTGGCCATGGTGTTGGAGGTGGAATGATGAGCACTAATACCTTTGCATTGGATATTCGTAAAGACGGCATCGGCATCCTCACCATGGATGTGCCCGGTGAGAGCATGAACACCCTGAAGGCCGCCTTCGCCGACGAGATCCGCGCCGTGCTGGCCCAGGTGAAGAGCAACAAGGATCTGATCGGGCTGGTGATCGTCTCCGGCAAGAAGGACTCCTTCATCGCCGGGGCCGACATCGGCATGCTGGCGGCCTGTGCCAGCGCCCAGGATGCCCAGACCCTCTCCCGGGAGGGGCAGCTGGTGTTCGCCGAGATCGAGGCGCTGAGCATCCCGGTGATCGCCGCCATCCACGGCCCCTGCCTCGGCGGCGGGCTGGAGCTGGCGCTGGCCTGTCATGGTCGGGTGGTGACCGATCACGCTAAGACCGTGCTGGGCCTGCCGGAGGTGCAACTCGGCCTGCTGCCGGGCTCCGGCGGCACCCAACGTCTGCCGCGCCTCATCGGGGTGGCCAAGGCGCTGGATCTGATGCTGACCGGCAAGCAGGTGCGCGCCAAACAGGCCAAGAAACTGGGGCTGGTGGATGAGATGGTGCCACCCTCCATCCTGCTGGAGGCGGCCATCAAACTCGCCAAGAAGGGCAAGCCGCGCCACGCACTGAAGCGGGATCTGCAGGGCAAGCTGCTGGAGACCAACGGGCTGGGCCGCAAGGTGCTGTTCGATCAGGCTCGCAAGGGGGTGAAAGCCAAGACTCGCGGCAACTACCCGGCGCCGGAGCGGATCCTGGAGGTGGTACGCATCGGCGTGGAGGAGGGGATGCAGGCCGGCCTGGCCGCTGAGTCCCGTCACTTCGGCGAGCTGGTGATGACCCCGGAGTCCGCCTCTCTGCGCTCGCTGTTCTTCGCCACCACGGAGATGAAGAAAGAAGTCACCTATCAGGGGGCCGCGCCGCGCAAGGTCGGCCATGCCGCCGTGCTGGGCGGTGGCCTGATGGGGGGCGGCATCGCCTTCGTCACCGCCACCAAGGCCGGGGTGCCGGTGCGGATCAAGGACGTGGCCAGTGCCGGGATCGGCAACGCCATGCGTTACAGCTACGAGCTGCTGGCCAAGAAGCTCAAGCGTCGCCAGATCCTGCGCAGCGAGCTGGAGAAGCAGATGAGCCTGCTGTCCGGCACCCTGGACTACTCCGGCTTCCACCGCGTCGATCTGGTGGTGGAGGCGGTGTTCGAGGATCTGGCGCTCAAGCACCAGATGGTGGCGGATGTGGAGCGCGAGTGCGCTGAACAGACGGTGTTTGCCTCCAACACCTCCTCCCTGCCGATCCACAAGATCGCGGCCGAGGCGGCGCACCCTGAGCGCATCATAGGTCTGCACTACTTCAGCCCGGTGGACAAGATGCCGCTCGCCGAGATCATTCCCCACGCCGGCACCAGCGCCGAGACGGTGGCCACCACCCTGGCCTTCGCCCGCTCCCAGGGCAAGACCCCGATCGTGGTCAAGGACGAGGCCGGTTTCTACGTGAACCGCATCCTCGCCCCCTACATGAACGAGGCGGCGCGGCTGGTACTGGAAGGGGAGCCGGTAGAGGTGCTGGATGGTGCCCTGCTCGACTTCGGCTTCCCGGTCGGCCCCATCCAGCTGTTGGACGAGGTCGGCATCGACGTGGGCGCCAAGATCTCCCCCATCCTGGAGAAAGAGCTCGGCGGCGAGCAGTTCCAGGCTCCCAAGGCGTTTGACCAGCTACTGCAAAACGATCGCAAGGGGCGCAAGAACGGCAAGGGCTTCTACCTCTACGGCAAGGCTGCGCCGCGCAACCGGCTCACCGGCAAGGAGGGCAAGAAGACGGTGGACGAGAGCGTCTACGCCGTGCTGGGGGTCAAGCCTATGCCTAAGCTCGCCAAGAATGAGATCGCGGAGCGCTGCGTGCTGATGATGCTCAACGAAGCGGCCATGGCGCTGGACAGCGGCGTGGTGGCCTCGGCCCGGGACGGCGACATCGGCGCCATTTTCGGCATCGGCTTCCCGCCCTTCCTCGGCGGCCCCTTCCGCTACATGGACAGCCTCGGCATCGCGCAACTGGTCGGGCGTCTGGAGCATTACCAGAAGCGCCTAGGTGACCGATTCGCCCCCTGCGCCCGGCTCAAGGCGATGGCGGCGGAGCAGCTGACCTTCTACTGAGGCTCTTCACCGGCATGACAACGGAGGCGACCCAGGGTCGCCTCCGTTTTTTTTGCCGGGCCCCTGCCTGCGCTATTGTTGACCAAGCGTGTTCATTAAGGGGTCGAGCGCGGGACGGAAGTGCCATTGCCCGGCCAGAATGGGGCTAAATTATTGATCTGGCGCAAACAAGTGCCCTATTTACTACTTTGGTGGCATAGGACTCGGACCGCCTTTGGGGTCAAATAGCCTTATCAGGAGCGGGGAGACAACCCGCCATCGAAAGGGACACTGGTTTCACTGGATGAAGGACACACAATGAGTCTGCTTGAACAAACCATCTGGACTGTATTGGGGTACGGGGTCATGCCCTTTATCTTCCTGAGCGGATTTGTGGCCGTAGCCGTTACCTGCTGTGTGCTGCTCAACGCCTTTGGGGTCCAGTCCGCCCAGAAGTGATCCACTTCTGTCGTTCATACTGCCAAATGCCAGTCTTCGGACTGGCATTTGTTTTTTGCCCCCAGCCACCTGCCTCCAGGCCGAACTGTTTTGCCAAGGTGGTCGAACCCGGCGCCGATTTTGATTACACTGGCGCGCAGTTTTCCGGCGCGTTCGCCTCTTCAAGGTATCAAGGTTTCTATGGCTCTCAAGGCAACCGTATTCAAGGCCCAACTCAGTCTGTCCGACATGGACCGCAATCTGTATCAAGATGTCTCCCTCACCCTGGCCCGTCACCCCTCCGAGACCGACGAGCGCATGATGATCCGGCTGGCGGCCTTCGCCTGGCACGCCGCCGAGCGGCTGGAGTTCACCAAGGGGCTCTCGGCCGATGACGAGCCCGAGCTCTGGTGCAAGAACTACTCCGACGAAATCGAACTCTGGATCGAGCTGGGCCAGCCCGACGAGAAGCGACTGAAGAAGGCGTGCAACCGCTCCCGCCAGGTGGTGCTCTATCTGTACGGTGGCCGTGGCACCAGCGTCTGGTGGAAGCAGAATCAGGGCAAGCTGAGCCAGCATGACAACCTCAGCGTGATCGAACTCTCCGACAGCCAGACCCTGCCGCTGACCGCCATGGTGGAGCGCACCATGCACCTCACCTGCACCATCTCGGATGGCCAGCTCTGGGTCAGCAACGGCACCCTGGAAGTCACCCTCGACCCTGTGGTGCTGATGGGCCGCTCCGCCCGGGAGCTCTGAGGCGGGCACCATGTTCAGTTCGAGTTGGAGGGGGACATTGCTGGCCTTGAACGCCGAGGCCGCGCCCTTCTATGTAGCTCGGCATGAAACAATGTGATGATTGGAAGATTAAAAGCGGCGGGGAAACCCGCCGTTTTGTTAACTGTCGCTAATGTCCGGTGACACTTCGCTAATCTAGCCTGCGGCCCTGTCACACAAAAGCACAGATACCGCAGTAATTGCTCGCCTGCCAAAGTGAAAAGAGGTGCCTATCTTGTGACGGGCACCTCTCTGTTGACTTGAGCCTGCAACCCGCCTCAAAGCCGGCGGATCAGATCCCCATCATGGGATCGGAGACACCATGTTGCCCGGTCTCGATACGGCCAGCATAACGCCGCTTCCAACGCTCACCATAGCGCACCGTGACGTCATACCAATTGCCCTGGCCGGCTAGCTCGACACGCTGATCCAACACCTGATTAGGTGTCAGCTCCAGTGTCATCACGCCACCAAGATAGACACTGTTGTCCAGTGTCAGCGTCAGCGGCTCATCCATCAAGTTAGTCAGGGTGAGCAACAAGGCCGGCTGCGTCAGATCATAACAAACACTTACCCGCGCCTTGCTCTCCTCATCCCCAGCCCCCGTGAAGGAACGGTGATAGCCATTTGGACCAATCAACCAGACATCGTATCCGGCAGAAGTTGAGACCGACCAATCATCTTCCATGGTTTCCTGGCTGGCGAGTGCATAACGGCGTGGCACCGCATCCAGCTTCAATTTGTCATAAATATGGAGCAGCGCCCCCTGCTCGCCGGTATTGCTCATTTTGATGCTGAGGCGATCGCTGTACTGCTCTGCATTGACATGCAGCTCATAGGGCAAGGCGCGTGACGGGCGCACCCCCATGGTCTGGCGTGGGACCTGTTGCTGATCCTCTGCCGGCGGACTGAGCTGATCCAGCTTCTGCTGCTGTCTCACCAGGATGTTGGCCTGTGCCTTGGTTACCTTGGGCAGATTGGGTAACTGTTCATCATTGGGATTGTTAAAGTTGAATGCCGAGCTCAGATCGCCGCAAATCGCACGGCGATAGGGGCTGATATTCTCCTCCTCCACGCCAAACCGGGCCTCGATAAAACGCAATACAGAGGTGTGATCAAATACTTGGGAGTTAACCCAGCCTCCGCGACTCCAGGGAGATACGATCAGTGCTGGCACCCGGGGGCCGGGACCATAGGGGCGATTATCGGTATGATACTCACCGCGCGTATCCAGGGTACAGCCCCCCTGGATCTCGCCATCCAGCAAGGTTGGCGGGGTAGGAGGGGGCAAATGATCAAAGAAGCCGTCATTCTCATCAAAGTTGATGATCAGCACCGTTTTGCTCCACAGCTCCTCATCTGACGTCAGAGCATCGAGCACCTCCTGCGTATACCAGCCTCCCTGGACAGGGCTCGATGGCCCCGGATGTTCAGAGAAATCCGCTGGTGCCACAATCCAGGAGACCTGTGGCAGAGTGCCCGCCGCCACATCCTCGCGGAGTGCGTCGAGAAAGCCACGATCTGGCATGGTATTGCTCACTCCCTTAAGCAGCGGAATGAACTGATCATCTTCAGGTTTCCAAGCCGGATAAGGTGCCCCATTGGGCTGATTGCCGCGTTGCTCATTGGCTATACGGTAATTCACAAATCCAGCTAATGGATTATCGGTAAAATTATCCGGCAGGTTTTGATACACCCTCCAGCTGACACCTGCCTCTTGCAACCGCTCAGGGTAGGTACGCCACTGATAACCTTCATCGGATTTACCCAGTGAGTCAAAGTTATTATTAATGGCTGGCGGGTTGGGATCGTCGGGGTGATTATTGGTGCCCGTCCAAAAAAATAGTCTGTTGGGATTGGTGCTACCATGGAGGGAACAATGATATGCATCACAAACGGTAAATGCATTGGCCAAGGCAAACTGAAATGGCACTTCCGTCTCGGTATAATACCCCATGGATTGTTGTTCTTTATAAGTCGGCCAACTATCCATGCGTCCATTGTCCCATGCATCCAGAGCATCATTGAACGAATGGGGCGTACCATTGACTCTCTGGGCATTGCCGATACGACTATCGAGATGATAAGGGCTCAGTAGACGATTATTTTCATCACTCCTGAACTCCTGCCACCACACAGAGTCATTCACCGTTGGTATCGGGTGACGGTCGCCAAAGCCACGGACTCCCAACATAGTTCCAAAATAGTGATCGAATGAGCGATTTTCCTGCATCAGCACCACGATATGTTCCACATCCATGATCGAACCCTGCACATTATTGGCAGAGATACTTAGCGCTCTGGCAATCGAGGGATAGAACATGCTGGAGGTGGCCACAGCAGCCACGCTGGCGCCAGATAGTTTTATAAAGTCACGGCGGCTCTTATCTATATGTTTTGACATTAAATTTCACCTAAAATGGATAAGCGAACGATCAAGGCGGGCAACGTACATCATTGGGCTCAGAGGGGGTAATAGCCTCAGGTTCTTCACTGTCATTACTATTGTTGCACCCTGTGACAATAATCAGAAACACCATAGGCAATAGCAGCCTGATATTGGATAAATGTTTTATTTTCATTCCCAAAACTCCATTTTAAAACCATGTCACAGTAGAAGGATAATTTGGTCAGTTAAACCTTAAGCCGTCTTTGTTAACAACAGATGACAACATCAACATTAATTACCGAGATAAAAATAAAATGTATGGCAACCTTGATATAAGCTGAATCGGGCTGGAGTTTAAAAATAATGCCATTGAACTTATGCTGTAATGCAACAGTGTTGGTGCAGGAAGTAGGGGTAAATGTCACATAAACAGCCAATACGGACTTTTTGAATAGCTGTTTAGAATAGTGCTATAGCTTGGAGATGTTTTAACCATGCCTTGGAAAGGTGTCACGTTGTCCATAAGGGACAAGCCACCAAGGGACCATTCCTCTGCATTTGCGGTATACCTTTAATTATCCCTCTGTAGTTGTAATGAATGTCTTTATGCCTCGCCCTCTAACAATGCATATCTGAATATGATCAGAATGTCTCACGTCTTACTCCCTTTTCCTTAAATTAGCCCTGGATCTGGCGATCAATCTCCTCATTGGACGGGAAGATCTGGCCGCTCTGGAGCGGCCGGCGACGGTGCAAGGTTGGTATAAATAGCAACGGCGGGGAGATCCGCCGTTTTGTTAGCTGCCGCGCACGTCTGATTAGGCTTCGCTAATCGAACCCAGGGCCCTCAAAGAGCAGCGAATGCTATTGCGGCGACGGGTTCAGCCTGATTTATTCGAGCCATAACGACGACTACCACCAGTGGTAATGCCAGCCAATTTATCCTGGCTGGCATTATTTTTTGCGCCTCTGTCGTGACATGCGGTTGTGGTCTCGCTATCGCACAACGAAAAAACGCGGTTAATACGCGATGGTCACCCTGTTGCGTCCTTCGTGCTTGGCGCGATAGAGCGCCTGGTCGGCCCTGGTCAGCGCGGTGTGTATGCCTTTGTTTACTGCCAGCTCATCAGGGGTCATCTGGGTAAGGCCAAAGCTCGCAGTAAAGTGGATCTGCTGGCCATTGTATTCCACCGCCTGAGCGGCGAAGCTGGCGCGGATGCGCTCCGCTACCTCGCTTGCAACCTCAAGTTCGGTCTGTGCCATGGCCACGACAAACTCCTCTCCGCCAAAGCGGGCTGCGATATCGCTGCCTCGCAGCAGGCCTTGCAATACATGGCCTACGCACCTGAGCACCGCATCGCCGCCATCATGGCCGTAGCTGTCGTTGACCTTCTTGAAGAAATCCAGATCCAGTGTCATGACACAGAGAGGTTGCCGGTGACGCTGCGCCAGGCTACAGGTGCCTTGGGCCCATTCGTCGAAGCGGCGCCGATTGGCTAGGCCAGTAAGAGGATCCTGGCGCGCCTCTTGGGCAAGGCGCGCGCGCTGCACGAAAATGATTCGCATGTGTCTCAGCAGGCACCACTGCAGGGCGGCCATGAAGATCACCGCCAAGCTGGTCCAGAAAACCTGGAGGTACCAGCCATGCAGCATGTCACGCTTGGCCATGCCCACCGCCAGTATCCATTTACCTTCGTTCAAGTTGAGGAATACCCCCAGGCGGGGGATGCCATCCACCGGTGAGAGGTAGTGATGCGCCTGGGCCGTATCGCTGGCGTAGTTCATCAGAGGCAAGAGTCGATCGTCGGGATGGGAGATGACTGAACCAGCCCCAGCCCCCATGCGGGCGAGCTGAACGGCTGTGTTGCGATCCAGCACGGCCATGGCACCACCTGGGCCAAGATCCAGGCCGCTGTGCTCCATTTTCCGGAACATCTTCTCCATGGCGCTGGAATTGAAGTAACCGGCGACGCCACCCAGATAGCGCCCCTGTGGGTCGCGGATGGCCCGGTACATCACGAAGCCCATGATGCCTGGATCGAGTCCGTGGCTCTGCCAGTAAATCAGACTCTCGGTGATCTCCTGGCTGCGCAGATCCTTGAACAGCAGCCGATCCCGGAAGCTTGCCTTGGCGAGTGTCGATGCGCTCAGTGCTTGCTCGAGTGGAAACACGCTGCTCTTGGCAACGAAATCACCGTTTGCATCGAAGATGATCACGGCGTCCAGCCAGTCCCGTTTCAGTTCCCGAACTAAAAAAGGTTCGACCTTGTCGAGTGTGACTGTGTGGTTCAGCAGTATGGCGTTACCGATGACGCGTACCTGATAACGAAGCGCATCCATGCTGGTCTCAAACTGCTGAGCCTCCAATAACGCCGTGTTGCGCAGGATGCGGGCGGTATTGTCTTCGATACGGTTGCGTTGATACACCAGGTGGCCAACGAAGAGGGAGGCCAGCAGGAGAATGAACAGCAGCAACAAGCCGCGTTGTGCAGTCAGGCTGAAGTTGCTCAGGACATAGTCGAGGATTTTGCGTAGTGAAAACCTTGATGGGAGATCTTTGCCGTCACTGGCGCGGGGTTTAACGGGGACATTCACGGCGGTATCGTGTGTCGTCTGGTCTTTCATCTCTACCTGCCTAGCAGTAAATCAGAGGGTGTTCTTTGGCCGTTGGTGTCGCTCGGCCAAGGTGGTGGCGAGCTTATCCCAATGCTGATCACGCCTTGTTTATTCGTTGATGTGCTGTTGGTGTATCCGAAGGGCTGGTGAGCAGAGCGTGATCGGGCGTTCGAGAGGCATTGCAGATATCAGAGCCAAGAGCCTTGGCTGCTGATGACTCTTTTATCATCAAGGTGGAATGTTGACCATGATATATATCAAGTGCCGGGCACAATGGCTTCTATAAACAGGCCAGCACACTGGAGCTTTCCCCTGTAATTCACCATAAACCCTAGCCCATAAGGCCCCTCGGTACGCTGCGATAACGCAGTTAATCGAGGGGCCTTTTATGTTGCCTGATACCTACCCCATAGCTCTTGCCTGGTTGCTTCGCCCCGATGTGGAAGGGGGCGAGGTCAATCACCCGGCCGGCATCCAACAGCATGGGTGTTGGGCTTATCGACAGCAGGATAAACGGATCGGGTTTTACCGAATGCGTGTTGCCTGAGAGACCATGAAAAAGGCCCGCCTGAGGGGCGGGCCTGTGGCTATCGGGGTCGGGGCGCTATCAGGCTTGGGTGCCGTCGATCACCAGCTTGCCATCCTTGACCGGGATGGTGGTGCCCGGTGCCTTGTTCATGCGGATGATGCCTTCCTGACCGGCGAGGCGGTAGGTGACGTCATAACCCAGGGTGCGGGTGCTGCTGTCCTGCACCGTCTTGCAGCGCTGCTCCTGGGTGGTGTAGGTGTCATTGGCCTGCCGGTTGGCCTGTGCCTGGCCGCCGGCATAGCCACCGGCCACGGCGCCGGCGACGGTCGCCACCTTCTTGCCGTTGCCACCGCCAAACTGGTTGCCGATGGCGCCGCCGATCGCCGCCCCGACCAGTTTGCCGGCGACCCTGTGCTCATCCTGCACCGGTTGCTGGTGGGTGACGGTGACGTTATGGCACTCCTGTCTCGGGGTCTTGATGGTCTCGGTCACCGGCTTGCTGGACAGCACCTCGGCAAACTGGGGCTCGGAGGAAAACATGGATCCGCTGGCGACGGCCGACAGCGCCAATGCGGAGGCGATGCCGACGCCGATACCTGCCAACATGGATTTGTTCATCTCACTCTCTCTACTGTTCGATTGGTCAATTGCGGCTATTGTTGGCGCTTTGCCGTCGCGGCTCAAGGGAAGGGCCCGTCCGTTGCGACAGCGGCTGACGACAGCAACCGCCGACTCGCCGACGCTGTGTCTGCAATCGGCGACAAGGGGGAGGTGAGGGATCACTGGGCGGGCGAGGGTCGTCGGCCACCAATGAGTGCCGGCCATAAATTAGAAAGGCCCGCCGGAGGGGCGGGCCTGTTGCTATCGGGGGCAGTGGCGCTATCAGCCTTGCGCGTCGTCGATCACCAGCTTGCCATCCTTGACCGGGATGGTGGCGCCCGGCGCCTTGTTCATGCGGATGATGCCCTCCTGACCGGCGAGGCGGTAGGTGACGTCATAGCCCAGGGTGCGGGTGCTGCTATCCTGCACCGTCTTGCAGCGTTGCTCCTGGGTGGTATAGATGTCCCCGGCCTGCATGTTGCCTTGCACCTGGTTACCGGCGTAGCCACCGGCCACGGCACCGGCGGCGGTGGCCACCTTCTTGCCGCTGCCACCGCCAAACTGGTTGCCGAGCACGCCACCGAGGGCCGCGCCGACCACGGTGCCCAGGATCTTGTGCTCATCCTGCACCGGCTTGCGGTGGGTGACGGTGACGTTGCGACACTCCTGTCTGGGGGTCTTGATGGTCTCGGTCACCGGCTTGCTGGCCAGCACCTCGGCAAACTGGGGCTGGGATGAAAACAGGGATCCGCTGGCCGCCGCCGACAATGCCAGCGCTGAGGCGATACCGATCCCGACACCTGCCAACATGGATTTGTTCATTTTGAGTTCTCCTGAAATGCATCCTCTGATGCTCATCACGCTTGCGGTCATCTTGGCAGAACGCCGTGGCGGCACAAGCCGATGGCCATGCAGGCACGACAATCCCTGACTTCACCAAAAAGCCCGGCGCCGACCAGGTGTCTGACTTTGGCGACAGGGACGGAGCATGGCTGGGCAACTGCTTGAAACGTATGGGTAAGACGATAAATATGAAAGCCCCCGCAGGCGGGGGCATTGCTGTAGGGCGGGAGCAGGCTCAGATCATCATGACCTGCACCACCAGCATCAGGGCGCCAAAGCCCAGCACGAAACCCACCATGGGCAGCACGAACCTGACCCACTGGTTGAACTGGATGCCGAGCATCTGCAGGGTGACCAGCACCAGCCCGGTGGGCGCCAGGAACAGCATGGCGTATTGCCCCCAGTTGTAGGCCGACACCACTATATAACGTGGGATCATCACGGTATCGGCGAGCGGCGCCATGATGGGCATGGAGAGCACCGCCAGCCCGGAGGAGGAGGGCACCACCAGTCCCAGCAGGGTGAACACCAGCATCTCGGAGACGGCGAACACGGCGCCGTGCATGCCGGAAACCAGCTCGGAGGCGTAAGCCAGTATGGTGTCCGAGATCATCCCCTGATCCAGCACCAGGTTGACCCCGCGCGCCAGGCCGATAATGAGCGACACCGCCACCAGTTCGGAGGCGCCCTGGGTGAAGGCCTCCACCGCCTCTTTCTCCTTCAGGCCCGAGATGAAGATGATGATGATGGCAATGGTGAGGAAGGAGGCAGCCATCTGCGGGAACCACCAGCCGGCCATGGAGACGCCCCACACCATCAGCGGGAAGGCGAGAATGAACAGGGTCAGGATGATCTTGCGGCGCAGGGTGAAAGGCACCCCTTCTTCCAGAGCGCCCCCTTTCAGGAAGCGGGCACGGAAGCTGTCGCGATCCTCATAGGTATAGGAGAAGGTCGGGTTGGCCTTAATCTTCTTGCAGTACCAATGGAGGTAGGCGATGACCACCAGGGTGCCCACCAGGCAGCCGACGGCGCGAAAGCCCAGCCCCTCGGTGAAGGGGATGCCGGCCGCATTGGAGGCGATCACCACCGAGAAGGGGTTGATGGTGGAGAAGGTGGTGCCCATGGAGGCGGCGAGGAAGATGGCGCCGACGCAGACGATGGAGTCATAGCCCAGCGCCAGAAAGATGGGCACCAATATGGGATAGAAGGCGACCGCCTCTTCCTCCAGCCCGCAGGTGGTGCCCCCCAGCGCCATCACGAAGCAGACCAGGGCCACGAACATGAACTCGTTGCCCCGGGTCTTGCGCGACAGCGCCACCAGCCCGGCATTGAAGGCGCCGGTCTTGTTGATGACGCCGATCAGCCCGCCGAGCACCAGGATGAAGACGATGATGTCCGCCCCCTCTATGGTGCCCTTGACCATGTTGACCGCCACGTCGGCGAGCCCCTTGGGTGATTGGGCCAGCCGCTCATAGGTGCCAGGAATGGCAATGGGTTGGCGTATGGTGCCGCTGGTGAATTGCTCCACCCCGATATTGATGTTGAGTTTTTCCAGTTCGGCCTGAGTGGCGGGTACCCGGCTTATTTCGCCTTGTGGGCTATTCACCATCAAGGTGGCGCTGGTCGGGCTATAAGAGAGTTTTGAGTAGGCGCCCGCCGGAATTATCCAGGTGAGGGCGATGGCCAGCAACATGATCAGAAACAGAATGGTAAAGGCGGTGGGAAATTGTCTGCGTGAGTGCGTATTCGGCTCGGCACACATAAAATGCTCCTTGATAAAGCAGGTTTGGGCTCGGCGGAATATCGGGTCGATAGGGTTCCATCGTCATAGCAAGCTGTGCGCATCTCTACTGTCGATAGCGCACTCTCTGGCGAGAAATCTGGCCTGATATTGAACATCCGGTAGATTGTTTCACCGAGCAACCATAACGCTCTGAGGTGAGCATGAATACAGAAGGGCGCCTGCTTTATGGGGTGGCTCACAGAATATATTTCCTTGGGCATGGTCGTCTGTGACCATTAAGTTCTGCCTTCCCCATTTAAATAAGTCATAACTATTTCCTGGTTTTTGATGGATATAAATAACAACAAATGCCCATGTGGTAAATATGTCATAGGGAGCGCATGGGCAGCCCGGTCAATGCATATTGTTTGGGGGTTTATTCTGACCGTAAATATATGAGGCGGCATCGCCCTCGATATCATGAAAATAAATTCATCTGGTGGTGATGCCTGTCTGTGCCATTTGTCCGAGGCTGACTAAGACGTTTTGCTAATACCTGCCGCCGGTGGCCCCTGATACGCTGCCATTCCCATCAGAAACCCGCCACCGCATGATGCCAGGCGGGGTTTCCCGGCCGCGGTGCGGCCACGGCATGTCAACGCTTTGTGCCACATGTGAGGAAGGAACCCGATGACAGAGCAGAACATCTATGAGATTGGCCTCGACCAGAGCGCCGCCAATTTCGAGGCCCTGACCCCCTTGAGTTTTCTGACGCGGGCCGCCCGGGTTTATCCCGACTATCCGGCGCTGATCCACGGCCCCCTCAGTCGCACCTGGGCCGAGACCGAGCGCCGTTGTCGCCGGCTCGCCTCCGCCCTGCGCCGGCACGGGATAGGCGAGGGGGACACGGTCTCCATCATAGCGCCCAATATTCCGGAAATGTTCGAGGCCCACTTCGGGGTGCCCATGAGTGGCGCCGTGCTCAACACCATCAACACCCGGCTCGATGCCGAGTCCATGGCCTTCATCTTCCGGCATGCCCAGAGCAAGGTGCTGCTGGTGGACAGGGAGTTTGGCGCCGTGGTCGGCAAGGCGCTGGCCCTGCTCGACGCCGCGCCGCTGCTCATCGCCATCGACGATCCCCTCTATCAGCAGGGGGCGCTGGTCAGCGCGCTCGACTATGAGGCCTTCATCGCCACGGGCGATGGTGAGGAGCCCGGCTGGCTGCCGAGGGACGAGTGGCAGGCGATTTCCCTCAATTACACCTCGGGCACCACCGGCAACCCCAAGGGGGTGGTCTACCACCATCGCGGTGCCCACCTCAATGCCATCAACAACGTGCTCTCCTGGGAGATGCCCAAGCATCCCGTCTATCTGTGGACCCTGCCGATGTTCCACTGCAACGGCTGGTGCTTCCCCTGGACGATGGCGGCCACCGCCGGGGTGAGTGTCTGCCTGCGCCATGTGCAGGCAGGCGCCATCTATGAGGCCCTTCATACCCACAAGGTGAGCCACTTCTGTGCGGCCCCCATAGTGCTCAACATGCTCAATAACGCCGACGAGGCGCTCAAGCAGGGGCTGGATCACCCCATCAAGGTGATGACGGCCGGCGCGGCGCCACCGGCCACGGTGATCGCCGGCATGGAGGCGATGGGGATAGCGGTGACTCACACCTATGGCTTGACCGAGACCTATGGCCCCTGTGTGGTGTGCGAGCCCCAGCGCAACTGGCAGGGGCAGGATGCCACCGTCCTGTCGCGGCTCAAGGCGCGCCAGGGGGTGGCCTCACCGCTGCAGGGGGAGATGCGGGTCGCCAATCCCGTCAGCGGCGAGCCGGTGCCCCAGGATGGCAAGACCCTGGGGGAGATCTTCCTGCGCGGCAATGTGGTGATGAAGGGCTATCTCAAGAATCCCGCGGCCAGCGAGGAGGCGATGGCGGAAGGCTGGTTCCGCAGCGGCGATCTGGCGGTCTGGCACCCGGACGGCTACGTGGAGATCAAGGACAGATCCAAGGACATCATCATCTCGGGCGGGGAGAACATCTCCAGCCTGGAGGTGGAGGATGTGCTCTATCGCCATCCCGACGTGGACGAGGCGGCGGTGATCGCCATGCCCGATGAGAAGTGGGGGGAGGTGCCCTGCGCCTTCGTCAAGCTCAAGGAAGGCAGGGAGTTGAGCCAGGCGGAGCTGATCGCGTTCTGCCGCGAGCAGATGGCCCACTTCAAGGCCCCCAAGCGCATCATCTTCACCCCGCTGCCCAAGACCTCCACCGGCAAGGTGCAAAAATACGTGCTGCGCCAGCAGCTGGAGTGAGGCTGGTTTGCCATCAAAAACGGGCCCAGGGGCCCGTTTTTTTATCGTCGGTGCAAAGCCCGCGGCGGGCCATTGTAGCGCGGTCAGCAGGCGCTCTGCTGGGGGGAGGCAATATAGGATAAGGGACCTGTCATCCCCGAGCCGATCGGCGGGGGGATTTACCGCCCTTGATGCGCTTGCTCAGCTCCTCACACAGGCCGGTGATGAAGTAATAAAGCCCTCCCTCCTCGGTGGCCTTGGTGTATTGCGTCAAGGGTTCGATCATGCCGCTGCGAAAGGTGTCGAGGGCCTCGCGATCGTTATCTGCCTCGATGTAATCCCCCACCACCTCGAAGCCCTGCTCAAGCAGTTGCGCCTTGGCGGGCAAGAAGGAGGGGGATGACATCAGCAGGAAGGTGACGCTGGCGGGATCTTGTCCCAGGCGGAAGAACTGGTATTTGCTCATAGGGCCTCTGGCGATGGACTGTGCCGCGCCATTATCCATGGGGGCACTCCCGCTGGGCAGGCCCCATGTGCGGCGCCAAAAGGGGCCTTTGTTCAGACTCGCTTCAGTCGGCGCCTTGTCGGTTTGCCCTTGCCAAACAGCCGGGGGGCATGGAGCAGCGTATAAACAAAAGCCCCGGTGGCTGTGAAGCCGCCATAGGGGCGGCTGGGATCGGCCATGTTGAGCCGATGGGATTCGGCCGCCGCGCGGGCATCAGGGGCCAGTATGGGTTCGCCGATGACCTCGAATCCCTGTGCCAGCAAGACGGCCTTGTCTGCCAGAAAGCTGGCCGACGCCATGTCGATCAAGGTGAAGGCGGCGGGCGCCGCCGGGGTGGAGAAAACCTGAAATTTGTTCATTGAGCCTGACTTGGGGAGATGAGGGCGGTTCGCCATTATCGCCGCCAACTCAGGGGAGCGCGACTCCCTGTACAGGGGGCTGGATCATGTTCGCGGCCTGTCCTGGCACGCCAGCCCGCTCAGGCGAACGGAGCTAATCCCCGAGAAATAGGCTGAAAGGCGTCAATCCTCCCACGAGGAGGGTGGTGACGCTGGTGCATAAAAAAACGGGCCAGCGGGCCCGTTAGATGGGATCTTTTTATTCCCTCAAAGTTTGGCTGAAATTATTTACCTTACAGCGAGAATATTAAGTGGGTTTAGCCGGGTTTAGCCGGGTTTAGCCGGGTTTAAGTGGGTCTAACCCAGTTTTTAGCGAATCTAGTCGGATCAAACCGAATCATATCGAATCAACAGGGGGCGCTGAGCCCCCTGTTCTTTTGGTGTTTCTTGATTTCTGGGCATGGATTACAACGTATGCCTGTCTATTGATGGCCCCTGACGGGGGATGAAATTGTTGTCGGCAAACACCAAGGTGAGAATGAGGTACGGCCTTTCACCTGCATCGACCCCACTGCTGCCATGTAGGAGCCCGACTGCCAACAGGAAAAATCTACGCTTGCATCGCTGCCATTGTTCGCGTTATATATCGTCGTCGCTGCAAAATCAGCAACCTGGAATTGGCGTTCCGGAAATAGTAGGCGGGTACAACCGCCGCTCATGAGCGGCTTTTTTGTATCTGCAGCATGGCATGACTGTTATGGGCGGGCCGTGCGGGGGCATCTTCGGATGCGCCGGTGACTACTACCGGTACGCCAACCCTGTACGGTTCGTCCACCCTAATTGGCGTTAGGGTGTGCGGGAGTTAAAACCACTTAGTAGGATTTATCCATGCCCCACCTATCCGCTGCATTTATTCCGGCGTCATCAACGCTAACACCGCAGCTTTCCACGTGCTCTACCCCCTCCTTACCTGATATGGCTGTCTTTTCTGGTTTAGCCAGTAGCCTCGAGCTCCAGCACAAAAACCACACCAGTGGTCATCCCCATACTTCCACGGCATTTTCACATCAGCGGTCGCTGCATGACGGTTCGCTGTTGCTAGACCGCCGCGTCACCCAGCACCGTGACCAGGCCCTGTGGAAATGGCAGTTACTCCAACCCGCCCTCGCGTACCCCAAACACTCTTGTGCCCGCGGTGAGCAATTGCGCCGCCTGGCCGCCGATGCCCATCAAACCTGTGATGGCCGCCGACGTGGGGTCAGTCTCGACAGTCTCTATTCTTGGCTTTCTCGTTACGAGCAGCAGGGCGTCACCGCCCTGATGCGCCGTCCCCGTTGCGATGTCGGTCGGCATCGGGTGCGTGTCACGCGGGTATGGGACCGCGCCTGCCCGTTGTCTATTGATGTTCAGGTGTCGGTGGCGGAGCAGTTAGCTGAGCAGGTGCGCTCACTCTGGGCGGCGGGAGCGCCGGGGTATCGCACGGTGGCGGAGCTTGGCAGTGCGGTGTTGTTTGATTTGTCGGTGGCAGCGGGTTGGTCTGATGTCGCCTTGGCCGATTGCCAGCTGACCCGCCACTATGTCGAGCAGTTTCGCCGTTATGCGTTGTTGGCCATGCACGATAAGGATGCCCGGTTGTTCTTTGATACCCGAGTGCCGCGCATTCGTCGTCACCGGGAAGGGCTGCTGCCGATGGACATCATTGTCGGGGATGTGCACCCCGTTGATATCCGGCTGACCCGGGCGGACGGCAGTGTGGTGATGCCCAGGGCGATAGCCTGGCTGGATGTGGCGACCCAGCGGGTACATGTGACCTTGATACAGCTTGAGAAGGGTGAAGGGGTAAAACAGGTGCACGTGGCCCAGGCCTTTGCCGCCATGTGCAGCGCCTGGGGCTTGCCGCGCCAGCTGTATCTGGACAATGGTGCCGAGTACGGCGGGCAGGAGATGTTGGACGGCTTTGCCCAGTTGGGACGTTTGACGGGGACTACGCTGGACACGCGGCTTTCGCCGGTGGTGCGGGCCCGGCCCTATAACGCCCAGGCCAAACCCATTGAGGGAATTTTTGCGGTGCTCGAGCAGCAGGTGCTGTCGATGCTGCCGGGGTGGATTGGGGGCAACCGGATGCGCCAGAAGACCCACAATGTGGGGCGGGCACCCCATGCCTTTCCCGGTGACTGGGCGGCGTTTCATCACGCCTTTGACCAAGCGCTGGCCTATTACCATGCCCGTGCCCAACCGCGCAGTCGGCATTTGTGTGGGCAGAGCCCCCATCAGGCACTGAGTGCGGCTATCACCGCAGGCTGGGCGGGCGCCCCCCAGGTTGACCCGCAGGTGCTGCAAGTGGCGTTTGCCAGTGAAGAGACCCGGCAGGTGCAAGCCGGTGGCTATGTCAGCGTGAACGGCAAGACCTACTTTGCCGACGCGCTTATCCCACACACCGGGGAGCGCTTACCGGTACGCTTTACCAAGTGGGATACGGACAGGTTATTTGTGTTTGATGAACAGCACCAGCTCATTGGCATTGCGCAAGAGGCTCACACGTTTGCCTTCTTCGGCGCGGAAGGGGCAAGGGCGCAGTCCGCGCGTGCCAAGCTGCTGACACGGCATGTGCGAGACCTGCGCGCCAACACCGTGCGGCTGGATTTGGAGCAGGCGATGCAGCGGCGGACCGAATTGGCAGACTCTGCCCCGGAGGTCCCACGCGGGCCGCGCGTTACGCTCAATGCCAGCATGAAGAGCATGCTGCAGGCGGTCAATGTCCAACAGCATACCCAGGCCCAGCAAACGGTGCACCGCTCGTCGCTGAGTCCATCCCTCAGCGCATCGCCCATCCCCTCCCAATGGCAGACGCCCCCCAATGCCTGGCTGCCAGAGCAGGTTGTATCGAAGGGAACCAGGTATGACGATGAGGCTGATATCGATGCCGATATCGATGACACCTCAGTGTGTCAGCCCGGGGGTGACCAATGAACGCCGTTATCGAAACCGTGGCGGTGCAACAGGCCCTGGTGCTGGCACACACTTTATTGAGCGAGCCAAACAACCGGGTCGGCAAAATCGATGGCAAGCCGGGCACCGGTAAAAGCACCATCGCCCACTACTTGGTCAAACAGTTGAACGCGGTGCGGGTGTGCGCCTATCAGGGCATGTCGACCAAATCCCTGATGATGGACTTGTGTGTCGCACTGGGACTGGACCCCACGAGTGGCACCGCGGCCACCCAGATAGCCCGGCTGCGCGCGCATGTGCGCAACCGCCTGGTGATAGTGGATGAAGCCAACCACCTGAAATGGCCCCAGCTTGAAGGCTTGCGCTTTTTGGCAGACGAGGCAGGCATGGCGTTGCTGCTGATGGGGACGGATTTGATGAACCGGCAGTTTCGCACGCCACAGACCGGGGTGTACCTGGCCCAGCTGGCCTCACGCATTGGTGCCAAGACCTTGCACCTGACACGGATGCGGCGCATTGATGAAGGCCAAGCCTATGTGCTGCAACCACTGTTTGGGCAAGTCGAGCGGGTGGTGGCCAAGCGCTTCATGCAGGTGAGCCAGGGCTACTGGCGCGACAGCCTGGAGCTGGCCCGCGCCTGCCAGCGACTGATGGCGCCGCACGGGCTGACGCATCTAACTATCGAGGTCATCGACACCGCTGCGCAGTGGATGGCAGAAGGGCGGCGAGCATCAACACAGCTCAGCACGGCACAATGACTCAAATCCGAACCGTGAAACGTGACCGCGATTTTTATTACATCTTGCACGATGTCAGCCCACATTCAGTGTCGCTGAACTAATATCTGCACACAGATTGCAATCTTTCGTGGTTCCAACGCTGTAGCTTGTGTAAGACCTGTGTTTTTTATCTCTTTATCTCTGTTTCAGCGCCCATTTATGGACGCTGTTTTTTTATAATCAGCAGTTGCAAGTCAGTTTTTTTCTGTCGCTTTATAATGGTTGCGATCGAGCCCTTTCAGGGGCTCATTATTTTTTGCTCATCGCTCATTGAATCGCCGCGTACTGAAAGTACGTCCTTGCCAATTTTATAGTTAACGAATTCAACACTAAAGAAACTAACAGGTGTGACATGTCTACGATGAACGATGCCCAACTTGCTCGCCTAGATCACGCTAGGCTACTACATGAAGCCATCGAAAATTGGCACCCAGGCCGCCCCCGGCGCTGGCTTGCCAAATTCGGCAATTTGCATGCCGAAGCACACAACCCTCTGGCTGAACAGTATCGTACATTGCGGCACGAAGCTGAGCGCGCATTGGGCCGACCTCACATAAAAAACGCTAATGGCTTGGCATCATATTCATTGCATCTTGAACTGTGATGTTCAAAACGAAATACAAAGATGTATTTTATATGCGCGTTTGTTGATTGTCGTTAGCGTCATCTATTTAAATATTGGAAATGCATATTACATGCCCTTTATCGTTCATCCCATCACCACTCTAGATGCTTATATTTGCCAAAAAAATAGACTGTGAAAATACATTAAAAGTGTATTTATATGCTCTCTGGTTAAGTTCACATACATGGTTCCTCCTCTATTTTAACTTTAAGGTTTCACATAGATGGTTCAAATAGTATGGGAAAAGGAATTGACGGCGCCACTGTTGCGCCCAAAGAGCGTATTAATATCAAATATGTGCCAGCAACCGGCGGTCAGCAGGCGGAAATAGAGCTGCCGTTGACCATGATGGTAGTTGGCAACATGAAGGGACGTACGGAGGAGACCCCCATCGAGGAGCGTCAGACCGTGTCCATCGACAAGAATAATTTTTCTTCTGTCATGAAAGAATCTGCACTGGAGCTGAAGTTTTCCGTTCCCAATCGTCTGGAAGAAAACAGCCAGGACGAGTTGCCCGTGTCGATCAAGATCCAGTCTCTGGAAGACTTCACCCCTGACAGCGTAGCCCAGCAGGTTCCCGAGCTGCGCAAGCTGCTGGAACTGCGTGAGGCCCTGGTTGCCCTGAAAGGACCCCTGGGAAATATCCCGTCCTTCCGCAATCGTTTGCAGGATCTGCTGTCCAGTGACGAGGCTCGCGAGCAACTGCTCAAGGAGCTGGATCTGATTAAGCCTGCCGAGTGATCGCAGATTAATTGACTGATTGATAAGGAAAAAATATGTCTCTGGTCGAAGAACAGGTTAAAGCGGGGGCAAGCGCGGCCCCTTCGTCCTTACTGGACGAAATCATGGCACAGGCGCGCATCACCCCGGTCGATGAGGGTTACAGTGTCGCCAAACAGGGCGTCGCCGCCCTGATCGCCAACATTCTGGACAGCGGCACCACTTCAGATCCGGTCAATAAGGCGCTGGTGGACAGCATGATTGTCGAGCTCGACAAGAAGCTGAGCAAGCAGATGGACGTCATCCTGCATGCCAAAGAGGTGCAGGAGCTGGAGTCTTCCTGGCGCTCGCTCAAGCTGCTGGTGGATCGCACCGATTTTCGTGAAAACATCAAGATCCAGGTGCTGCATGCGACCAAGGAAGAGCTGCTGGAAGATTTTGAGTTCTCTCCCGAGATCACCCAGTCTGGTCTCTACAAGCATGTCTACTCGACCGGCTACGGTCAGTTTGGTGGTCAGCCCATCGGCACCGTGATCGGCGACTACGCCTTCACCCACAGCTCCCCCGACATCAAGTTGATGCAATACGTCAGCGCGGTCGGTGCCATGGCACACGCCCCCTTCATCTCCTCCGTCGCCCCGGCCTTCTTTGGCGTGGACAGCTTCACCGATCTGCCGTCCATCAAGGATCTCAAGTCGGTCTTCGAAGGCCCGGCCTACACCAAGTGGCGTTCGCTGCGTGAATCGGAAGATGCCCGCTATCTGGGGCTGACCGCACCGCGTTTCCTGGCCCGTCTGCCTTATGATCCGACCGAGAACCCTATCAAGGGCTTCAACTATCAGGAAGACATCAGCTCGGATCACGATCACTACCTCTGGGGCAACACCGCCTACCTGATGGGGACCTCCCTGACCGACAGCTTCGCCAAGTACCGCTGGTGCCCGAACATCATCGGTCCCCAGAGCGGTGGTGCAATCCAGGATCTGCCGGTGCATGTCTATGAGGCCATGGGCCAGCTGCAGGCGAAGATCCCGACCGAGGTGCTGATCACCGATCGTCGTGAATATGAGCTGTCGGAAGAGGGCTTCATCACCCTGACCATGCGCAAAGACAGCGACAATGCGGCTTTCTTCTCCGCCAACTCGGTGCAAAAGCCCAAGGTGTTCCCGAACACCAAGGAAGGCAAGGAAGCGGAAACCAACTACAAACTGGGTACCCAGCTGCCCTACATGTTCATCATCAATCGCCTGGCCCACTACATCAAGGTGTTGCAGCGCGAGCAGATCGGCTCCTGGAAGGAGCGTCAGGATCTTGAGCGTGAACTGAACGGCTGGATCAAGCAGTACGTGGCCGATCAGGAAAACCCGCCGGCAGACGTGCGTAGCCGCCGCCCGCTGCGTGCCGCCCAGATCAAGGTGCTGGACGTGGAAGGCGAGCCGGGCTGGTATCAGGTCGCCATGGCCGTGCGCCCGCACTTCAAGTACATGGGCGCCAGCTTCGAGCTGTCTCTGGTGGGTCGTCTGGACAAGGAATAATGCCCGATGCCGTATCTCTCTTCCTGGGATAGAGGACATGCGGCCAGTCTGTTTGACAGGATCCGGGGGGAGGGGCTGGCCTCTTCCCCCCAATCGGACGTTGAGGAGCTGATCGATTCGGTCAAACGACAGCTCGATCAGATCCTCAACACCCGTCCCGGTAATTGTCGCAGTGCCCCCGAGCTGGGTGTCATCGATCTCAATGACGCCACTCAGGGCAGTGCCGACATCAAGGGGCGGATCCGTGAGGCGATCCGGCAATGCATCCGTCGCTATGAGCCGCGGATCATTCACGTGGATGTCCGTTCACCCGACTATCAATCGAGCCCGCTCGAGATGTCGTTTCAGGTGACGGCACACGTGAGACTGGATCACATCGAACAGGTTACCTCGTTCAACGTCCATATGGACAGCCACCGTCACTACCGCATGGTCTGATCAATGTCGCTGGAACATTACTTCAGGGATGAACTGGCATTTTTGCGCCTGCAAGGGCGCGAATTTGCCGATGCCTATCCCGAACTCACCCGTTTCCTGTCGGAGCAAAATACCGATCCGGACGTGGAGCGCCTGCTGGAAGGCTTCGCGTTTCTCACCGGCAATCTGCGCGCCAAGATCGAGGATGAGTTCCCCGAGCTGACCCACGGTCTGCTCAATATGCTCTGGCCCAACTATTTGCGCCCCGTGCCCAGCATGACCATCATGCAGTTCTCGGTCATTCCGGGCGCCATCACCCAGCCGGCGCTGGTCAAGCAGGGTTGTCAACTCGACAGCTTGCCCATCAACGAGGTGACCTGTCACTTCCAGACCAGCCACGATGCCTGGATCTACCCGGCCGATATCCGTCATATCGCCTCTCAGAGTGGCAACGATCTCTCCACCATTTCGCTGGATATCGCCCTGCATGCCCCCTTGCCATTGAGCGAACTGCAGCTGGACAAGCTGCGTTTCTTCCTCGGTGGCGACAGCTATACCGCCTATGAGCTCTATTTCTGGCTCTCCAACCAGCTCTCTCATATCGAGCTGGAGGTCGACGGCAAACGCTTTCGCCAGGAGGCCAAGGCACTCAAGCCCATCGGCTTCGAGCGCGACGACGCGCTGCTGCCCTATCCGAACAACGTCTATTCCGGCTACCGGATCCTGCAGGAGTATTTCTGCTTCCCGGAGAGTTTCCTGTTCTTCGAACTTTCCGGCGGCGACTGGCCGAAGCAACCCCTGCCGGTCAGCGAATTCAAGATCCACTTCTGTTTCGACCGGCCCCTGCCGGCGGAGCTCAAGATCCGACCCGACTCCTTCATGCTCAACTGCGTGCCGGCCATCAACCTGTTCCAGCACGACAGTGAGCCGGTCAACCTCAACGGCCGCCAGGCCGAGTACCCCCTCAAGGCGAGTTACCGCCACGCGGACAGCTTCGAGATCTTCTCGGTCGACGAGGTCGAGGGCTGGGTCGAGGGCAACCTGGGCCGCTCCCGCGGCACGCCGCGCATCTATCAGCCGTTCGAGAGTTTCCAGCACCAGATCGAGCGGGCCAAGCACCGCCTGGCGCTCTACTACCGGGTGCGGGTCAGGGAGGCGGTCAGTGGCGACGGCTTCGAGCACCAGCTCTCCTTCGTGCGGGGGGACGAGACCACCACCGTCGATCTCGATGAATCCATCTCGGTCACCCTGACCTGCACCAACCGTTCCCGCGCCGCCGCCCTCAAGGTCGGCAACATCTGCGTGCCGACCGGCAGTTCGCCCTCGTTTGCCACCTTCCGCAATCTGATCCGGCCGACCCGGCCATTGCGCCCGGCACTGGATGGCAGCCTGCACTGGACCCTCATCTCCAACCTGTCCCTCAACTATGTCTCCCTGCTGCGTCGCGATGCCCTGGTGCAGGTATTGCGCACCTATGACTTCCCAGCGCTGCACGACAAGCAGGCCGAGCAGGCCTCGCGCAAGCGGTTGGCGGGGATCGAGGAGATCGAGACCACCCCGGTCGACCGGCTGGTGCGCGGCATGCCGGTGCGCGGACTCAAGTCTGTGCTCTCCATCCGCCAGTCCGCCTTTGGCAGCGAGGGGGAGCTCTACCTGTTCAGCACAGTGCTGGCTCACTTCTTCTCGCTGTATGCCAGCGTCAATGCCTTCCACCTGCTTGAGGTGGTCAATCTCGACAACAAGGAGCGTTACCTGTGGCCAGTCCAGATCGGTCAGCACTCCCTGATGTGACGTCCGCCAGGGACGCCCCCCGCTTCAATTTCTTCCAGCTGGTCGAGTTGCTCAACCGGCTGGACGGCACCGATCAGGAGCGGGGGCTCGATCATCTGCCGGGCGATGAAGGGATCCGTTTCAAGGCGACCGCCTCCCTCGGCTTCCCCACCAGCGACGTGCTGCAGATAGGCCGCGATGGCAAGGGGCGTCATGAGCTGGAGGTGGCCTTCCTCGGCCTGCATGGCAGCCAGTCTCCCATGCCCGGCTATTACTTGGACTCGCTGGCCTGGGAGTACGCCCAGGGCGAGCAGAAGCTCGGCCTGTTTCTGGACTTCTTCCATCACCGCCTGCTGACCCTGTTGCACCGGATCTGGCGCAAGTATCGCTATCACGTGCGCTTTCAGGACAACGGCGAAGATGGTTTCTCCCGTCTGATGTTCGCCCTGGTGGGGCTGGGTAACGAGGCGGTCTGCCGCAGCCTGCCGGTCAACCGCGCCAAGATGCTCTCCTACGCCGGCATGCTGGCCAGCCCCAGCCGCTCCCCCGAGGTGGTGGCCGGCCTGGTGGCGCACTGTTTCGATCTGGCGGATGTGACGGTCAGCGCCTGGCAGTGGCGCCGGGTATCCATCCATCAGGATCAGCAAAACCGCCTGGGCAGTGTCTGCGCCACCCTAGGGGATGACTTCGTCATCGGCGACAAGGTGAACGACTGTGCGGGCAAGTTTTTATTGAAGATCAACAATCTGAGTTTTGGGCAGTTTCTCGGGTTTCTCCCGAACGGAGAGCATTTCCACGCCCTGGTGACCTTTGTCTCCTTCATCCTGCGTGACCAATTGGCCTGGGATCTGCGACTTGGCTTCGGCCAGGATCAGGCCAAAGGACTGAGGTTGGGGGAGGAGCAGAGTGCGCGCCTGGGCTGGAGTACCTTTCTCAGCCAGCCGCCGAGTGACCCGTTCGTGACCATTTGTGTGCAGGAATAAGTGCAGGAGTGAATGTGGACGACTTTAACCAGCAACTTTCCCTGGTGGTGCTCAACAGCGAGCAGCTCGATGGCAACCAGCAGGTGCAATACCGCTTCGATGAGATGGGCGGCTCCCTCGGGGCCTCCGAACAGGATGACTGGCAGCTGCGCGACAGGTTGGGGGCGGTTATGCCGGCCCACGCCAGGATCGAGCTCCATGACGGTCGCTTCTGCCTGTGCGATCTGAGCGGTCAGACCTATATCAACGGTGCGACCTCGCCCATCGGGCGGGCCCGCAAGGTGCAGCTGAAGCAGGGGGACGAGCTGATCGTCGGTCCGTTCCGGCTGCGCGCCTACCTGGGGGCCATCTCGGCCGAGCAGAGCCTGCAGCAGGTGCTGGGCAATCGTCCCTCCGAGCAACTGGACGAGTGGCTGAGCGGGGAGGTGCACCGGCCGAGCCAGGACGATCCGCGCGCCCTGGCCGTCGATCCCTTGCTGGCGCTGCAGCATGAGCGCTCTGCCCTGACGCCGCTGGTCGATCCCCGTCGCCAGAGTGACTTCCACCTGCAAGCGGATATGGAACATCCGTCCCTGTCCCCCTTTTCTGCCGTCGAGAACACCATGAACCAAGAATTTCTGGATATGCCCACCATCGAGAACCGTCCCGATTACGCCCATCCGCTGGCGGGGGTCGATCACGTCGCCCTGACGCCCTTGATGCGCGGGCTGGGTCAGCCGTTGCAGTTGCAAGATACCCAGCAGGCCCACGACATGCTCGAAGAGATGGGCAAGACGGTGCGCGCCATGGTGGAGGGCTTGCTGAAACTGCAAAGCGATCAGGTGGCGCTGGCGGACCGGCACCTGCGCCCCATCGAGGACAACCCGCTGCGGCTCGGGCTCGACTATGACGAGACCCTGGCGGTGATGTTTGCCGAGCAGAAGAGCCCGGTGCACCTGACCGCCCCGGCGGCGGTGGCCGAGAGCCTGCGCAATGTACGCATCCATCACGTCGCGAACCAGCAGGCCATAGGCGCAGCGCTCGACAGCATACTGCAGGCCTTCTCGCCGGATGCGCTGCTCGGCCGCTTCGAGCACTACCGCCGCACCGGTACCCCGGGCATGGCCGACGAGGGCTGGGCCTGGAACATGTACCAGCACTACTACCGCGAGCTCACCTCTGCCCGCCAGCAAGGGTTCGA
>NZ_JAHUXC010000008.1:0-206530 GCF_019218665.1 Aeromonas sp. sif2416 | reverse complement strand
CGAACTCAGAAGTGAAACGCGGTAGCGCCGATGGTAGTGTGGCATTCGCCATGCGAGAGTAGGACACTGCCAGGCACCCAATTGAAGAAGCCCGCTCAATCGAGCGGGCTTTTTTATTGCCTGAAATTGGCCGTTTGCGTCTGATGCGCGGCCAATCCATATACTGCTTCCTGCCTTTATCTGCCTTTATCTGCCTTTATCTGCACAAGGCAGTGCCATATTGACCACCCCATCTTCCAGCTGGATGTCGATCTGAAAACCCAGCCGCTTGGCCAGATTGATCATGCCGCGATTGCTGGGCATGGTCATGCCGGAGAGCTGGCCGATGCCACGCTCTCTGGCGTAGCGCACTATCTTCTCCATCATCAGCTTGCCCAGCCCTAGCCCCTTCAGATCTGAACGGATCAGGATGGCAAATTCCGCATCGGACAGGTCTGGGTTGGAGATGGCGCGCACCACCCCCAGGATCTGCTGGTTGAAGGCGCCATCCTGCCCTACGGCGACGAAGGCCATCTCCCGGTCGTAGTCGATCTGGGTCATGCGGGCCAGCTCTTCATGGCCCAGTTCCCCTACATCGGCGAAGAAACGCTTGTACCTGTCTTCATCGGAGACCTTGAGCACGAACTGCTTGTGGGCAGGCTCGTCCTCCGGCCGGATTGGGCGCAGCAGGACATGGCTCTGATCCTTGAGCCAGGCCCCCTCTTCCAGCTCGGTGGGATAGGGGCGAATGGCCAAGGGGGGTGCCTGCTGGCCCTCCGCCAGCAAGACGAGCCTGGCATCCAGGATCACCATCTCGTCGGCGCAGGCCTGCAGTGGATGCAGGTCCAGTTCCTGGATCTCGGGGAAGGCCAGCAGCAGCTCCGACAGCTGACACAGTACCCGGCCGAGGGCATCGATATCGAGCCGTGCCGGACTGGCTTGCTCGCGGATCTTGCCCTGCTTGAGGGCGCCGATGATCTGGTAGCGGGCCAGCGCCTGGTTGAGCGGCGGCAGGGCGGCGACCATCTCGTGTGGCGCGGCGCCGGATTCACCGAGCAGGATGACGGGGCCGAAGACGGGATCCTGCTGCAGGCGGATGCGCAGCTCGATTCCACCGCTGCGTTTTGCCATGCGCTGCACCAGCAACCCTTCGATGCGGGCCCCCGGATCGTGCTGACGGACCCGGTCCAGGATGGCATCCGCCGCCTGGGCCACCTCGGCCGAGGTGCGCAGGTTCAGCATGACACCGTGTACCTCGGATTTATGGGCGATATCCGGTGAGCGCAGCTTCACGGCCACCGGATAACCGATCTGCTCTGCGGTCAGCGCCGCCTCGATGGCGTCCGAGACGATCCAGGTTGGCAGGGTGGAGAGCCCGGCGGCCTGCATGATGGGGTGAACCAGGTGGGTATCGAGCACCCGTTGCTTGCGATCCAGCGCCTGCCGGATCAGTTGCTGGCAGCGTTCGACATCGAGTTGGCCAGCTTGCAGGGAGGCGGGGGTTTCCATCAGCTGCTTCTGGTTGCGGCGATATTCCACCATGTGCATGAAGGCGGTGACGGCACTCTCCGGGGTGCGATAGGTGGGAATGCCCGCCTCATTGAACAGGCGGCGGCCGGCTTGCGCCGAGTATTCCCCGGCCCAGTTGGTCAGGATGTTGAAACGCCTGGCTCTGGGATGCTGCTTGATAAAGTCGATCAGGTTGCCGGCCAAGGCGGGGCCCCGCGCGGTGAGGGAGGGGGCATGGATCAGCAGGATGGCGTCGGCGCCGTCCCCTTGCAGCAAGGTATCCAGCGCCTGTCGGTAGGCATCGACATCCGCATCGCTGCCGATGTCTTGCGGCGGCATGGCCAGCTTGCCACCGCGCTCCAGCAGCACATCGGCGGCCATGTTGGCCAGCCCACGGCCGTTGGAGAGGATGGCGAGCCGCTCCCCCTTGAGGGTCAAGGAGTGGCTGAGGGTCTCGACGGTGGCAAACAGCTCATGGGTATCCCGTACCCGCAGCATGCCGGCCCGGCGGATGGCTGCGTCGTAGACGTTGTCGAGCCCGTTGGCCGGATCGTGGCGACCGCTCTTGAGCACCAGGATTGGCTTGTTGCGCGAGGCGGCGCGGGCGGCCGAGAGGAAATGGCGGGCGTCGTGCAGCTTGTCCATGTAGATCAGGATGGCGCGGGTCGAGCCGTCGCGGGAGAGCTGATCCAGCAGCTGGCCGAAGTCGATGTCGCAATGATCCCCGAGGGAGACGAAGGCCGAGAAGCCGATCTCCCGCTGCTTGGCCCAGTCGAGGATGGTGGTGCTGACCGCCGCCGACTGGGAGAGGAAGGCCACCTGCCCTGGGGTGGCGGCGATGGGAGAGAAGCTGGCGTTGATGCCCTGTCCCGGCAAGAGCATGCCCATGCTGTTGGGGCCAAGCAGGCGGATGCCGTATTGGCGGCACAGCCTCTGCAACTGATGGCGATCCTCGGCGGAGAACTGGGCGGCCAGTATGATGGCGGCGCCGGTGCCCTTCTTGCCGAGCTCCTCGATGAGTGGCAGTACCCGCTCGCGCCGGGTGCAGACGATGGCAAGGTCGGGGGACAGCGGCAGGCTGGCGATATCGGGATAGGCGAGCACGCCGGCGATGGCCTGGCTGTGGGGGCTGACCGGCAGTATGGGGCCCTTGAACTGGCCCGCGAGCAGGTGCCTGATCACCACATGACCCGCCTTCTGCGGGTCGGTCGAGGCGCCGATGACGGCAATCGATTGGGGTTTGAAGAGCCGATCCAGGCCGCTTGGTTTCATGGGCACTCCTCATGGCGACCCCCGGAGGCGAGGGTGACGGATGGTGCCAGTCTAATACGCTTTCAGGGTATGTTCTGTGACCGATTGCGGATCATGACCGGACCAGAGCGTTGGCTCTCAGGTAGAACCGCAGTTCCCCCTGAATGCGCCTGATGGTGGCCAGGTGCCGATCCTGCAGATAGATCTCCTGCTCCCGATCGAGCGGGCAACGGCGGACGCCAAGGCTCTGCAGATACTCTTCAAACAGGATGGACCCCTTGATCTCGACAAGATGCTGGCTCACGGCGTGCTCCTCTGTGGCTGATGTGCTTGTCGGGCAAGTCTCCGCTCTTAGCGGGCACTTTCCTACTGACACATCTGACACCTGATAGGAGCACCATCCCGTCTGCGCTTGCCGGGCCTGAGTCCTCCCTCAGCGCAGGGTGTGGCCGCGGGCAGTGTCCCAGAAGGCGCGGATCAGCGGCTCTTCCAGCCGCTTCTTGAGCACGGCGATGCCCACATCGAACGGTTTGAGGGCTGGCTTGGGTTCGACGATGCGCACCTTGTCCCCCATGGGGCTGTGATCGATCACGGCGGCAGGCACCAGACCCACCCCGAAGCCGAGCGCCACCATGGCGACTATGCCCTCATTGCCGGCGACCTCGGCATAGATGTTGGGGGCTATGCCCTTGTTGCGAAACCACTGGTCACAGCGTTTGCGGGCCAGCCCCTGCTCGGAGAGGATCAGCGGCAGCCGCTCCCAGTCGGGTTCTCCCTGCAAAAACCACTGGTTGGGTTGAGGCGGGTTGCGTGGGGCGATGAACACCAACGGTACCTGCTGCAGGCTGGCAAACTCCAGCTTGGCGGAGAGCGCATCCGGCCGCGCAGCGATGGCGAGATCGGCCTCGTCGGCCAGGATCTTGTCCACCGCCAGCGCCGGGTCGCCGGTCTCCAGCTTGATCTCCAGCTGGGGATAGCGGCGACGAAAGCGCTCCAGCACCTCGGGCAGCAGAAAGTAGCTGGCGGTGACCGAGCAGAACACCCGCAGCCGCCCTTGCAGCGGTTCGTCGCTGCGTTTGAGCTCCTGCTTGAGCTGACGCCACTCCTGCAACAGGCCGCCGCCGAACTCCCGTAGCTTCTCGCCAGCGGGGGTTAATCGCACCGAGCGGTTGTCTCGATCGAACAGCACGCAGCCGGTCTCCTGCTCCAGTCGCTGGATGGCACGGCTCAGGGTGGAGGGGCTGACCGCCATGGCATCGGCGCTCTTGCCGAAGTGGAGTGAGTCGGCGAGGTGGAGAAACAGCTCGAGATTGCGAAGATCCATCTTTCATTCCTGCAACGGCATCGGGTGCCGAATTGTTCAGCTCAGGCAACAACTCCCCCGGCGCTCTTGCCGAACTGGGGGATAAGTCGCCTGAGATTGCGCAGAATCATCTTTCAATTTCTGCAACGTACTGTTCCGAATATATCAGTTCAGGCAATAAGTGTCCCGCGCTATAGTGGTTCAGACAACGCCGCCATCCGGCATGGAATCAATCGAACGGAGCAATCACCATGGCTAATTATTTCAACACCCTGAACCTGCGTCAGCAGTTGGCCCAGCTGGGCAAGTGTCGTTTCATGCAGCGCGAAGAGTTCGCTGACGGTTGTGCGGCGCTCAAGGGCAAGAAGGTGGTGATTGTGGGTTGTGGCGCCCAGGGTCTGAACCAGGGCCTGAACATGCGCGACTCCGGGCTGGACATCTCCTACGCCCTGCGCAAGGCCGCCATCACCGAGAAACGTGCCTCCTGGCAGAAGGCGACCGACAACGGCTTCGTGGTCGGCACCTATGAAGAGCTGATCCCGAGCGCGGATCTGGTGCTGAACCTGACTCCGGACAAGCAGCACGCCGACGTGGTGAAAACCGTGATGCCGCTGATGAAGCAGGGCGCGGCCCTGGGTTACTCCCACGGCTTCAACGTGGTGGAAGAGGGTCAACAGATCCGCGCCGACATCACAGTGGTCATGGTCGCTCCCAAGTGCCCGGGTACCGAGGTGCGTGAAGAGTACAAGCGTGGCTTCGGCGTGCCGACCCTGCTCGCGGTGCACCCGGAGAACGATCCCCAGGGTGAGGGCATGGCCATCGCCAAGGCCTGGGCCTCCGCCACCGGCGGCGATCGCGCCGGGGTGCTGGAATCCTCCTTCGTGGCGGAAGTGAAATCCGACCTGATGGGCGAGCAGACCATCTTGTGCGGCATGCTGCAGGCCGGCTCCCTGCTGTGCTATGACAAGCTGGTCGCCGAGGGGACGGATCCGGCCTACGCCGGCAAGCTGATCCAGTTCGGCTGGGAGACCATCACCGAGGCCCTGAAGCAGGGTGGTATCAGCCTGATGATGGACCGCCTCTCCAACCCGGCCAAACTGCGTGCCTTCGAGCTGTCCGAGCAGCTGCGCACCCTGATGCGTCCGCTGTTCGAGAAGCACATGGATGACATCATCGCCGGTGAGTTCTCCCGCGGCATGATGGCCGACTGGGCCGAGGACGACGCCAAGCTGTTCGGCTGGCGCGAAGAGACCGGCAAGTCCGCCTTCGAGAATGCCCCGGCTTATGCGGGCAAGATCGCCGAGCAGGAGTACTTCGACAACGGCGTGGTCATGGTGGCCATGGTCAAGGCAGGGGTGGAGCTGGCGTTCGAGACCATGGTGGCCTCCGGCATCTATGAAGAGTCCGCCTACTACGAATCCCTGCACGAGCTGCCGCTCATCGCCAACACCGTTGCTCGCAAGCGTCTGTATGAGATGAACGTGGTGATCTCGGATACCGCCGAATACGGCAACTACCTGTTCGCCAACGCCGCCGTGCCCTTGCTGCGCGAGCGCTTCATGCCGACCCTGCAGGCCGGCGATCTGGGCAGCTCCCGCGCCGAGAGCAAGGGGATCGACAACCAAGCCTTGCTGGCCGCCAACGAGGCGACCCGTAGCCACCCCATCGAGCAGATCGGCCAGACCCTGCGTGGCTACATGAAGGACATGAAACGTATCGCGGTCGGTGGCTAAGCCTCAGGTCTGCGCGGCAAGGGCGGGGGTGACGATCCCCGCTTGCTGGCTGGCTTAGACACCTGGCCAGGTTCCCGGAGTATGCAAACAAGCCGGTTATCGGCCACAAAAAAGCCCCGCTCATCGAGCGGGGCTTTTTTATTCAGGCAAGCACCGGAAATCAGGCTTTCCAGGCTTTCCAGGTGTTGATCAGGCCGTTGGTGGAGCAGTCGTGGCTGCTGACCGCCGCCTCGGTGTTGAGCTCAGGCAGGATCTTGTTGGCCAGCTGTTTGCCCAGCTCCACGCCCCACTGATCGAAGCTGAAGATGTTCAGGATGGCGCCCTGCACGAAGATCTTGTGCTCGTACATGGCGATCAGGGCACCCAGCGTCTTCGGGGTCAGGCTCTTGAACAGTATGCTGTTGGTCGGGCGGTTGCCTTCGAACACCTTGAACGGTACCAGATCCTTGACCTGCTCCAGCGTCTTGCCGGCGGCCAGGAACTCGGCCTCGACCTGTTCCTTGCTCTTGCCGAAGGCCAGCGCCTCAGTCTGGGCGAAGAAGTTCGCCAGCAGTTTCGGATGGTGGTCGCCGATGGGGTTGTGGCTGATGGCCGGGGCCAGGAAGTCACAGGGGATCAGCTTGGTGCCCTGGTGGATCAGCTGATAGAAGGCGTGCTGGCCGTTGGTGCCCGGCTCACCCCAGATGATGGGGCCGGTCTGGTAGTCCACCGGCTTGCCGTTGCGATCCACCTGCTTGCCGTTGGACTCCATGTTGCCCTGCTGGAAGTAGGCAGGGAAGCGGTGCATGTACTGATCGTACGGCAGTATGGCCTCGGACTCTGCGCCATAAAAGTTGTTGTACCAGAGGCCGATCAGCGCCAGCAACACAGGTACGTTTTGCTCATAGGAGGCGGTGGCGAAGTGCATGTCCATCTCGAAGGCGCCTTGCAGCAGGGCCTCGAAATTCTCGAAACCGACCGACAGGGCGATGGGCATGCCGATGGCTGACCAGGAGGAGTAACGGCCGCCGACCCAGTCCCAGAACTCGAACATGTTCGCGGTGTCGATGCCGAACTCGGCCACGGCCTTGCCGTTGGTGGAGAGCGCGGCGAAGTGTTTGGCGACGTGGGCCTTGTCACCGGCGATCTTGATGAACCAGTCGCGGGCGGTCAGGGCGTTGGTCATGGTCTCCTGGGTGGTGAAGGTCTTGGAGGCCACCAGGAACAGGGTGGTTTCCGGATCGATCTTCTTCAGGGTCTCGGCGATGTGGGTGCCATCGACGTTGGAGACGAAATGCATCTGCAGGTGGTTTTTGTACGGGCGCAGTGCCTCGGTAATCATCACGGGGCCGAGGTCAGAGCCACCGATACCGATGTTGACCACATGCTGGATCGCCTTGCCGGTATAACCCTTCCACTCGCCTCCGATTACCTTCTCGCAGAAGCCCTTCATCTTGGCCAGCACGGCGTTCACTTCCGGCATCACGTCCTTGCCATCGCACTCGATCGGGCGATCGGAGCGGTTGCGCAGGGCCACGTGCAGCACGGAGCGCCCCTCGGTCATGTTGATCTTGTCGCCGTTGAACATGGCGTCGATGGCGCTGCGCAGGTCGGTCTCTTTGGCCAGATCCACCAGCAGCTTGAGGGTCTCTTCGGTGATCAGGTTCTTGGAGTAGTCGACCAGGATGTCACCGCCGAAGGTGAGGGAGAACTTGTCGAAACGCTGGGGATCCTGTGCGAACAGATCCTTGAGCCGGGTCTCTTTGTGAGCCGCGAAGTGGGTTTCCAGGGCCTGCCAGGCCTTGGTCTGGGTTGGATTGATGTTTTTCATAGGATTCCTGAGATTCCAAGTTGTGTTTGAACCTTGCAGGCAAGGCTCCCGCCAAACCTTATTATTCGAACATTATACCGAGCCCTGCGTGTGGCCCGTGTAACAGAGCTTTACCAATTGTCTGTCATCGAAGGAGTTTACATCCAAAACGCTGCGATTATGAGTCAGCAGGGGCCATCAGATCTTGCGCTTGCGCATGCTTCCCCGGCCTCGTCCGGCTGAAAGGGCTTTCAGTGCAGGGTGTGGGCAGATCGGCCTTGCCTCCGCTTCAAAGCAGGCATGGAGAGGCATCTTCCCGTCTATTTTATGAGCAAACGCAACTTTACCCCGCCAACGGCTGGTTATCATCTGAGCCAGATGGACGAGTCTCCCAGGGATGGCCAATGTTGTTGGAACGAGGAGATCGACATGAAACGCGCTTTATCCCTGTTTGCCCTTAGCCTGATCGCCACCGGCCTCATCGGCCTGCTGACCCTGGTGCTGACCAGCGCCGCCCCGACCCTGGAGATGCGGGTGCTGGCCGTGATGGCTGCCGTGTTGGGAGGCTATGTGCTGGTGCAGCCGCTGCTCAACCGGGTGCCCGCCGGCTGGTGTGAGGGCTTGTGGGCCCGAGGTCGCGGGCGATAGCCTTATCTCCGGCCCCGGTGGCCGGATTTTTTATGGCCACGCCCGGGACCCGGAAACGACAATGCCAGCCCGGAGGCTGGCATTGTCGTCATCAGGTCTGGATTCAGGCCTGGGATTTTTGCATGTGCATGACCATCTGCGGGAAGGGGATCTCGACGCCTTCGGCATCGAAGGCCAGCTTCACCTTCTCGTGGAAGTCGAACCAGACACCCCAGTAGTCGGCGGTCTTGACCCAGGGGCGCACCACTATGTTGACCGCGGAGTCGGCCAGGGCGGCGACGGCGATGACGGCTTCCGGATCCTTCAGGATGCGCGGCTCCTCGTTGACCAGTTGCTCCAGGATCTGCTTGGCCTTGCGCAGGTCAGAGCCGTAGCCGATGCCGAAGGTCATGTCGACCCGACGGGTATCCATGCGGGAGTAGTTGACTATGGTGCCGTTGAGGATGGCGGAGTTCGGCACCACCACCATCTTGTTGTCGCCGGAGGTGAGGGTGGTGGTGAACAGTTGCACCGACTGCACCACACCCGCGGTGCCGGCCACTTCGATGAACTCGCCCGCCTTGATGGGGCGGAAGATGATCAGCAGGAAACCGGCGGCAAAGTTGGAGAGGGAGCCTTGCAGCGCCAGACCGATGGCCAGGCCGGCGGCACCTATGATGGCGACGAAGGAGGCGGTCTGTACCCCGACCCGGCCGAGGGCGGCGATCACCACGAACACCAGGATGGTGTACTTGAGGATGCTGCCGACGAAGTGGGTCACGGTAGTATCCAGCTTGCGGGTATGCATCACCTTGACCACGCCACCGCTGAGGATGTTGGCGGCGATATAACCGATCAGCAGGGTGAGCAGAGCGGCGGCTATGTTGACCGCATACTCGATGATCAGCCCCTGGTTATTGGTCAACCAGGTCTGTGCTTCTGTGATGATCTCGGGTTCCATAGGATATCCTGTTGGTATAAAGGTTTATGGCGCATGAATCTAACACCGGGACGCGACAACCTGGGTCGCATCTGGTGCTTATTTTGTGCCATAGAAAGCTGCCACAAAAAACAAGGGAGGCCAAGGCCTCCCTCTTTGTTCAATCCCGGCTGGCTCAGCTTTGCAGCAGCTGGCTGCGCATGAACTGCCACTGGTCCTCGAACCCGGCGGTGGGTTTGAGTTTGAACTCGCGGAGCGGACGCATTGGTCGATCCGCCCCTCTGGCTCAACTTTGCAGTAGCTGGCTGCGCATGAATTGCCACTGATCTTCAAACCCGGCGGTGGGTTTGAGTTTGAACTCGGAGCGGACAAACTGGCTGATCCGCCCCTCGGCATAGGCCAGCAGCAGGTTGGCCAGCATGGTCTCGTCGAGCTGGAAACCCTGGCCTTCCCGCAGCCGCTTCTCGCGCAGCGCCTGTTTGAGCTGGGTCTCCAGCTTGTCGAACAGGGTGCTGATGCGATCTCGCAGCCGATCGTGCTCGCCCAGCAGGGCATCGCCGTTGAGGATGCGGGTGATGCCGGGATTGCGCTCGGCGAACACCAGCAGCAGCTGCAAGATGTGGTGGCAGCGGGCCATGGTGTCCTTCTCCTCGGCCATGATCAGGTTGACCCGTGACAGCAGGGAATCCTCGATAAAGTCGATCAGCCCCTCGAACATCCGCGCCTTGCTGGGAAAATGTCGATAGAGGGCGGCCTCGGACACGCCCACCTCGGCCGCCAGGCGGGCCGTGGTGATGCGCTGGCCCGGGCTGCTTTCCAGCATATGGGCGAGTGCCTGCAGGATCTGATCGCGCCGACTCTGTTTCTGGTTACTGCTTGCCATGGATTCCCCTAAAAAAAACAATGGCTTGATTCCGTTATTAGGCACCGGTCACGAGGACAGGTGTGGTCTGTTATTGGCGACCAGAAGAACCAAACCCGCCTTCACCCCGTTCACTCTGATTGAATTCGTCGACCAGCTGGAAGCTGGCCTGCACCACCGGCAGGATCACCAGCTGGGCGATGCGCTCGCCGGGCTGCATGGTGAAGCTGTCGTTGCCGCGATTCCAGACCGAGACCATCAGCTGGCCCTGGTAGTCGGAATCGATGAGGCCGACCAGGTTGCCGAGCACTATGCCGTGCTTATGGCCGAGGCCGGAGCGGGGCAGTATGGTGGCGCACAGGCCCGGATCCTGGATGTGGATGGCGAGCCCGGTCGGCACCAGGCTGGTGTCCCCCGGCGCCAGGGTCAGCGGCGCATCCAGCAGGGCGCGCAGATCCATGCCGGCAGAACCCGGTGTGGCGTAGGCAGGCAGCGGGAATTCGGTGCCGATGCGGGCATCCAGGATTTTCAGTTCAATTTGTGTGTTCATGAATCGTTCGTTTTCAATGAGTGCTTGTGTGGACGCCCAGAATTTTCAATGCAATCTGCGCCGTCATGAATCTTTCGTCAGTTGGAATGGGCCGGGGCTCAGGGTCGATAGTGGCGTGCAATCAGGGCAACAAGATGACGAGCCAGCGTCAACTTATCGGCCAGGGGCAGGGTGGCTTGACCCCCTTGCCAGAAGACGGTCAGGGCATTGTCATCGGCATTGAAGCCTTGGCCTGCGCGGGACACGTCGTTGGCGGCGATCATATCCAGCCGTTTTCGCTGCAGTTTATCGAGGGCGTATTGTTCCACATCCACGGTTTCGGCGGCAAATCCGACGGTGAAGGGCTTGTTCGGCAGCGCCCCCACGGCGGCGATGATGTCGGGGTTCTTGACCAGGGTCAGCAGCATCTGGTCGTTGTCACCGGTCTTCTTGATCTTCTGGTTGGCGACCCGTTCCGGGCGATAGTCCGCCACGGCGGCGCAGCCGATGAAGAGGTCGCACTCGGCCACCCGGATCATCACCGCCTGATGCATCTGCTCGGCGCTCTCCACCTCGACCCGCGCTACCCCCTGAGGGGCGGCCAGGGTGACCGGGCCGCTCACCAGCGTCACCTCGGCGCCCGCCTCACGGGCGGCGCGGGCGATGGCATAGCCCATCTTGCCGGAGCTGTGGTTGCTGATGTAGCGCACCGGATCCAGTGCCTCGCGGGTCGGCCCGGCGGTGAGCAGCAGCCTGACGCCCGCCAGCAGCGGCTCGGCGGCCAGCTGCTGGCAGCAGCGTTCGACCAGCTCGAGGGGATCCAGCATCCGGCCTGGGCCGACATCACCACAGGCCTGGCTGCCGGAGTCCGGCCCCCACAGCAGGATGCCACGGCTGGCCAGGGTATCGAGGTTGGCCTGAGTGGCGGCGTTGCGATACATCTGCTGGTTCATGGCCGGGGCCAGCGCCACCGGTGCCGGCGTCGCGAGGCAGAGGGTGGTCAGCAGCTCGTCCGCCATGCCGGCGGCCATGCGCGCCATCAGGTTGGCGCTGGCGGGGGCGATCAGCACCAGATCGGCCCACTTGGCCAGCTCGATGTGGCCCATGCCCGCCTCGGCGGCGGGATCCAGCAGGCTGTCGGCGACCGGGTGGCCGGAGACCGCCTGCAGGGTCAGCGGGGTGATGAACTCCTTGGCGGAGCGGGTCATCACCACGCGAACCTCGGCCCCCTGATCTTTCAGGCGGCGTACCA
Source organism: Aeromonas sp. sif2416 (assembly GCF_019218665.1). Taxonomy (NCBI): domain Bacteria; kingdom Pseudomonadati; phylum Pseudomonadota; class Gammaproteobacteria; order Aeromonadales; family Aeromonadaceae; genus Aeromonas; species Aeromonas sp. sif2416. Next base: position 194,756 of record NZ_JAHUXC010000008.1, on the reverse strand, counting down.
GTTCGGCACTCTTGTAGGCGGCGATCCCGCCACTGACACCCAACAGGATGCGTTTATCGGCCAATCTCATCTGCTGCATCTCTTCCGGCTCACTCTGACTGGTCGGCTAAGATACCACAGGCGACGGGCGACGACAGAGGCTGACATGGGGGAGTTGTGGTCGGGCTCCCGTGATTTTTTGCTATGGTTTCTCTCAATAGGGATGAGGGAGAGACAAATGAGCATCAAGGAGTGGCCGGAGGAGGAACGCCCGAGAGAGAAGCTGTTGCGGCGGGGGGCCGGGGTGTTGTCCGATGCCGAATTGCTGGCCATCTTCCTGCGCACCGGGGTCAACGGACTGAGCGCGGTAGACCTCTCCCGCCAGCTGTTGCAGCAGTTTGGCTCGCTGCGGGCACTGCTCGGCGCCGAGCAGCAGAGCTTCTGCAACGCCCACGGACTGGGGCCGGCCAAGTACGCCCAGTTGCAGGCGGTGCTGGAGATGGGCAAGCGCCATCTGGCCGAGCAGTTGCAACGGGGAGATGCGCTCACCTCGCCCCAGCTGACCCGGGATTATCTGCAGGCCCAGCTGCGGGATAGACCGCGGGAGGTGTTCGCCCTGTTGCTGCTCGATAACCAGCATAGAGTCATTCAATTCGTTGAACTTTTCTACGGTACCCTCGATTCGGCGAGCGTCTGGCCCAGAGAAATCGTGCAGATCGCGCTCAAACATAATGCAGCCGCCGTGATTCTGGCGCATAATCACCCGTCCGGCGTAGCCGAGCCCAGTCGGGCCGACCGCCAACTCACGGATCGGATCTTGGCCGCCTTGGCCCTGATCGATATCAGAGTGCTGGATCACTTGGTGATCGGTGATGGCATCACGGTTTCTTTCGCAGAGCGTGGTTGGTTGTAACTGGGCTCTGGCACTGTATTAGTTGATCTTTGATCACGGATGCTGTATAAAATGCCGCCTTCTGTTTGCCCCGCAATCGAAGGCCAGCGGGGCAGATATTTGCTCGAGCAATAATGAAGTAAGATTTGGAGAGACTGACATGTCTAGAGTATGCCAAGTAACCGGCAAGCGCCCGGCAGTTGGTAACAACCGTTCGCACGCTAACAACGCGACCAAGCGTCGTTTCCTGCCGAACCTGCACACTCACCGTTTTTGGGTTGAGAGTGAAAAACGCTTCGTGAGCCTGCGCGTATCCGCAAAAGGCATGCGTATCATCGACAAGCGCGGCGTTGAAGTGGTTCTGGCTGAACTGCGTGCCAGCGGCGTTAAGGTATAAGGAATTAGATCATGGCTAAAGGTATTCGCGATAAGATTCGTCTGAACTCCAGCGCCGGTACTGGTCACTTCTATACCACTACCAAGAACAAGCGCACCATGCCCGAAAAAATGGAGATCAAAAAGTTTGATCCCGTGATTCGTCAGCATGTGATCTACAAGGAAGGCAAAATCAAGTAATTACTTGATGCTGCATTCCCAAAAGCCCGGCTTCGTGCCGGGTTTTTTTATGGCCGTAATTCAGTACACTGCCGGTTGGAACGGAGGCTTGTCATGTTCAAATTGAGCCGTAAAGGCTGGAATAACGTGATCATCGTGGTGGTGCTGATCGTGATCACCCTGCTGCACCGGCTGGAGCAGGCCCAGCAGGAGAACAGCGCCCAACGGCCGCGGCCCCTGTTGCCGGACGCCGCCGTGGTGCTGACCTGGCAAGGCCCGAGCTGGCAGATAGAGCGCATCGGCCAGGGCTGGCGCAGCGGGCCGGATCTGGGGCTGAGCAGCGCCCAGCTGGCCGCCCATATCGAGGCGTGGCAAGGCTGGTTGCTGCCACCCGGCGGCGCCGTGCGCGGCACCCCGGTCACCCTCAAGGTGTGGATCGCCGGCCAGAGCGATCCGATCGAGCTGGGGCTCTATCAGGACAGCGGCAAGTTTGCCGCCCTGCTGCCCCCCTCAACCTGGCTCAGCCTGAGCCAGGCGCAATACCGCAGCCTGCTGCGGCCAACCCCCTGATCCACACTCATTAGCGTGAGAGCCATTTATGCCTGAATTACCGGAAGTCGAAGTCAGCCGCCAGGGTATCTCCCCCTGGCTCACCGGCATCAAGGTGACGCGCGTGGTGGTGCGGGACGGGCGCTTGCGCTGGCCGGTGCCCGGCGAGATCCAGGAGCTGGTGGATCTGTGCATCAACCGGGTCAGCCGCCGCGCCAAGTACCTGCTGCTGGAGACCGACTTCGGCACCGCCATCCTGCATCTCGGCATGTCCGGCAGCCTGCGGGTGCTGGACATCGGCACCCCGGCCGAGAAGCACGATCACGTGGATATCGAGCTCGCCAACGGCAAGCTGCTGCGGCTCAACGATCCGCGCCGCTTCGGGGCCCTGCTGTGGACCCGCGAGCCGGCCGAGGCCCATGCGCTGCTGGCCAAACTCGGCCCTGAGCCGCTCACCGAGGCCTTCAGTGCCGAGTACCTGCAGGGGCGCGCCAAGGGGCGCAGCACCAGCATCAAGACCTTCCTGATGGACAATCACGTGGTGGTCGGGGTGGGCAACATCTACGCCAACGAGGCGCTCTATGCCGCCGGCATTCACCCCAAACGGGCCGCGGGCAACATCAGCGCCGAGCGGCTGGCGACCCTGGTGGCCGAGATCAAGCGGGTGCTGGCCGCCGCCATCCAGCAGGGGGGCACCACCCTCAAGGATTTCACCAGCGCCGATGGCAAGCCCGGCTATTTCGTGCAGCAGTTGCAGGTCTATGGCCGCGGCGGCCAGCCCTGCTACCAGTGTCATACCCTGCTCAGCGAAGTGCGGCTGGGGCAGCGCACCACTGTGTTCTGCTCCCATTGCCAGCGCTGATCCGGACCATTTGGGGGTAGACGCGGTGAAGTTGTAACGACGTATTTCCAGTCTGTTGAAGCCCCGGCTGTCGCTGACTAGTATCTCGCTGTACACGCAGAAGAGATAATAAAATGACAGCAAAATCAATAGACTGGGATCATTTATCCCGGCAGGGGCACTATTGCGCCCACAAAATGGCCCGCTTCCTCTACCCCGATGACAGCGCCCGCAAGACCTTCAACCGCGGCAAGTTCGTGCTGCGCAGCCTGCTCTACCGGCCACAGCTGAGCCGGGTGTTCGAACTGTTCCAGGCAGAACCCCTGCGGGCCCTCCCCGCCCAGCATCCCGAGTTGCTCGACAAGCCGATGCGACCCTATCGCTTCGCCTGCTCGACCGTGCAGCAGCGGGTCGAGATGGTGGAGGCGCACTATCGGCTGCTGCTGGCTCGCTACCCGGCGCTGATCGACCCGCTCTATCTGGGGGAGGGGATCGAGCTCGGCCGTTACCCCGACGGTGAGCATCGCATCGTGCTGCGCCATGATGGCACCTTCCGCCGCGAGGCCGAGCTGGCCCTCTCCATCGTCAACGCGCGGGGCGAGCGGCTCTACAGCTGCGCCTTCTCGCTGGCCGGCAGCAGCACCGCGCTGGCGCTGGTGATAGGTTCGGTGCAGGGGCCAGAACCCGGCGTCTCGCAGCCGCAACAGCAGGTGCGGGCGCTGACCAAGGCCGGCCATGGCCTGAGGCCCAAGTCGCTGGTGGTGATGATGGTGCTGGCGCTGGCCGAGGCGATGGGGGCCGCGCGTGTCTCGGCGGTGCGGATGAAGGCGCACATCTTCCAGGCCAAGCGCTACAGCAAGAAGAAGAGAGCCTGTCTGCAGGCGGATTATGACGAACTGTGGCAGGAGTTCGGCGCCCTCTCGCAGGACGCCAACTTCGTGCGGTTGCAGCCGGTGGTGCGCAAACCGTTGGAGGAGATCGCGGCCAAGAAGCGCGCAATGTACCGGCGACGCTACGCCTGGCTCGACGAGTTGCAGCTGGCCTGCCGTCAGGCCCTGAGCTGACGCCAGGGCCCTGGCTGGCTATGACGGACCACTGGTCGTCACTTGCCTCGCTTGGCGGCAATCGCCTTGGCGACGAGGGGATCGACGAACTGGTGAATGTCGCCACCGTGCAGGGCGACCTCCTTCACCAGGGTGGAGGAGATGAAGGAGTTCTCCTCCGCCGGGGTGAGGAAGACGCTCTCCAGCTCCGGCATCAGGCGACGGTTCATGTTGGCCAGCTGGAACTCGTACTCGAAGTCGGAGACAGCGCGCAGGCCCCGGATCAGCACGTTGGCCTGCTGCTCCCTGGCAAAATCCACCAACAGGCCGGAGAAACCGACCACCTTGACGTTGGGCAGATGGGCGGTCACCTGGCGAGCAAGTTGGACACGTTCTGCCAGGTCGAACAGCGGTCGCTTGCTCGGGCTGTTGGCCACCCCGACCACCACCTCGTCAAACAGCCTGGCGGCCCGGCCAATCAGGTCGGTATGGCCATTGGTGATGGGGTCGAAGGTGCCGGGATAAATTACCTTGTTGGTCATGCTGTTGAGTCCTGCAACCGGGAAATTTGGTCGCATTATAGGGGCTGTTGAGGTTTTGTCGCGACCGCGACTGAGTCATCGCTTGAGAATAGCAGTGCATCAGGCAAGAATACCGGCACCGCGCATCAAGCCTTCCTGCATTGGTGACAGGAAGCATGGGGATTTCTTATGAAACGCATTCTGGTAGTACGCAATGACAAGATTGGCGACTTCATGCTGGCCTGGCCGAGCTTTGCCATGCTCAAGCGCTCCATGGATTGTCATGTGACTGCCCTGGTGCCTGCCTACACGGCGCCGCTGGCCCGCCTCTGCCCCTGGATCGACGAGATCATCCTGGACCCGGGTGCCCGGGCCGACAAGGAACAGCAACGGGCCTTGCAGGCCCGCATCAAGGCCGCTGCCTTCGATGCGTCCATCTGCCTCTTTTCCAACTCCCGCAACGCCATGCTGGTGTGGAAGGCGCACATCCCTTACCGGCTGGCCCCCGCCACCAAGCTGGCCCAGGTGCTCTACAACCAGCGCCTGATCCAGCGCCGCTCCCGCTCCCAGAAGCCGGAGTACGAATACAACCTGGACCTGGTGCGCCGCTTCCTCGCCGATCAGCAGCAGAGCGTGGTGGAGCCGCAGGCCCCCTACCTCAGCTTCGATGAGCAGAGCCTGCAGCAGGTGCGCGAGCAGGTCGCCAGCCGGCTGAGGCTGGACGCCAGCCGGCCCTGGCTGATGGTCCATGCCGGAAGCGGTGGCTCGGCCAACAACCTCTCTATCGAACAGTACTCGCGGCTCATCATCAAGCTCAACCAGGCCTGCCCCGAGTTGCAGTGCGTGTTGACTGCGGGGCCGGGGGAGGAGGGCAAGGCCGAGCAGCTGGCGGCCGAACTGCTGGCCCACGGCGGCAACGGCTGGATCTACCGCTCCGACGAGGGGCTGCCCAAGTTCTGCCAGGTGATGGCCAACGCCGCCCTGTTCGTGGCGGGCAGCACGGGGCCGCTGCACATAGCCGCGGCGCTGGACGTGCCGACCATCGGCTTCTTCCCGGCCCACCGCTCCGCCACCCCGCTGCGCTGGCGGCCGCTCAACAGCGAGGGGCGCCACCTGGCGTTCAGCCCGCCGGAAGACAGCGATCACCCGGATGACATGAGCCAGCTCGATCCCAAGACCATGGCGGCGGCGATCGCCCGCTGGGCCTCGCCGTTCTGGCAGGAGAAAAACGGATAGACAGCAACAGGGCCCTCGTGGGCCCTGTTTCGTCATGACAGCTTTCCGATCGAGGCCGGCGTTACTTGCCCGCTTGGTCCGGCGCCTGGGGCTGCTGCCGGATCCAGAGATCCGCGTACTTCACGAAGGTGGAGTGGGCGGAGAGGATGGCCAGCAGCAGGCCCTGCTTGCCATCGAGGAAGCCGGCCTTGAGCAGGTACATCTTCAGGAAGCAGCCCAGCGCATGCACCAGCCCCTGGCCGAGGGAGCCCTTCTTGCCGCGGACGGTGCGCTGATCGGCCCAGGCCCTGGCGTAACCGGCTGACTTCACCAGATAGTGCTCAAGATCCCGATAGGTGAAGTGGAGCAGGTCGCCGTGCAGGTTGACTATCTTCATGTTGGCACGCACCTCCACCTTCTCGTGCACCAGCACCTCGTTGTAGCTGGTCAGCGCCTTGGGATAGAGGCGCAGCACCCGATCCGGATACCAGCCGCTGTGGCGGATGAAGCGGCCGAACACCCAGGAGAGGCGTGGCAGGGAGTAGATGGTGTCCTGGGCCGGGTTGGCCATGACGGTGGCGATGGCCGCTCTCAGTTCGGGAGTGAGCCGCTCGTCCGCGTCCAGCCACAGCACCCATTCCGACTGGACGTGGGACTGGGCGAGGCGGCGCTGGCGGCCGAAGCCCGGCCACTGGGCGTTGACGAAGAAGCGAGCGCCGAATTCGGCGGCGATGGCGGGGGTCTCGTCCTGGCTGCCGGAGTCCAGGATGACGATCTCGTCCACCAGATCTTCGAGGGAGGCGAGGCAGGCGCGCAGGTTGTCGGCTTCATTCTTGACGATCAGGACGGCCGCCAGGGTCGGTTTTTTCACGGGTTCAGGGCTCTCGTTGGCGCCCGGCGGGCGGGTCATGCTCAGATTGGCGCCCATTCTAGCCTAAAACACCGGCCGGGGCATGGGTCCGCGACCAGGTTCGGGCATCTCCTTTTGGCATGTGCTGAGCGGGTTATCGGGGATCTTCGACCATTCTTGGGGCATAATCTCGCCCAGCAACGATTAACCGCAGGGCTTGGCCCAAGAGACGCGTGAGATGAAGATATTGGTGATCGGCCCCTCCTGGGTCGGCGACATGGTGATGTCCCAGAGCCTCTACAAGGCGATCAAGGCCAATCACCCCGACAGCGAGCTGCATGTGATGGCCCCGGCCTGGTGTGTGGCCCTGCTGGAGCGGATGCCCGAGGTGGACAAGGCGATTCCCATGCCGCTCGGCCACGGCGACTTCAAGCTGGGGGCCCGCCGCCGGCTCGGCAAGCAGCTGGCTGCCGAGCAGTACGATCAGGCCATCATCCAGCCCAACTCCATGAAGTCGGCGCTGATCCCCTGGTTCGCCAACATTCCGGTGCGCACCGGCTGGAAGGGGGAGCACCGCTTCGGCCTGCTCAACGATCTGCGCAGCAACAAGAAGGCCTTTCCGTTGATGGTGGAGGCCTATCTGGCGCTGGCCTATCCCAAGGCGCAGATGAAGAGCCGGACCGATATCCCGACCATTCCCCATCCCTCCCTCCACGTGGACCTCATCAACCAGGACAAGGCGCTGGAGCGGCTCGGGCTGGATCGCGCCCGCCCTGTGCTGGTGCTCTGTCCGGGGGCCGAGTTCGGGCCGGCCAAGCGCTGGCCTGAGGGGCACTACGCCGTGGTGGCGCAGAAGCATCTCGACGAAGGCTGGCAGGTGTGGATCTTCGGCTCCGGCAAGGATGTGGAGGTGGCCAACACCATCCGCGATCGGATCAATCCGCTGTCGCGCTCCAACTGCCACGTGCTGGCGGGCAAGACCAGCCTGCACGAGGCGATCGATCTGATGGCGCTGGCCGGTCGGGTCATCGCCAATGACTCCGGCCTGATGCACGTCGCCGCCGCCCTCAACCGGCCGCTGATCGGCGTCTATGGCTCCACCTCGCCGCTCTACACGCCGCCCCTGGCGGACAGGGTCGAGATAGTGCACACCGACATCGAATGCCGCCCCTGCTTCAAGCGCACCTGCAAGTTTGGTCACCTCAAGTGCCTGATCGAGCTGATGCCGGAGCAGGTGATGGCGGCGGGTAAACGCTTGGAGCGGGGCGAGTCGGCTGAGCTGGTCATCGCGCTGCAACCGGTCAACGACGGTACCGCCGGCTCGGGACAGGGCCAGTAGCATGGGGTACCGGCTGCTCTACAACCTGCTGATCCATTTAGGCTTGCCGCTGGCGCTGCTGGCGCTCTACCGGCCGAAGAAGGGCAAGCCGGGCTTCGGGGCACGCTGGGCCGAGCATCTGGGTCGTTCTCCCGCCAGCGGGCAGGAGGCACCACTCTGGATCCACGCGGTCAGCGTGGGCGAGACCCTCGCCATCACCCCCTTCATCCGTGCCCTCAAGGCCGAGCGGCCGGATCTGCCCATTCTGCTCACCACCACCACCCGCACCGGTGCCGAACAGGCTGCCAGGCTCGGCGAGCTGGTGGTGCATCGCTACGCGCCCCTCGACTACCCCTGGGCGATCGCGGCCTTCCTCAAGCGCTTCCAGCCCCGCGCCCTCTGGGTGATGGAGACCGAGCTGTGGCCGAACTGGCTGGCCGCCTGCGAGGCACACCACCTGCCGGTGACCATCCTCAATGCCCGCCTCTCCGAGCGATCCTGCCAGCGTTATGCCCGTTTCCAGGGGGCGTTCGATGCCCTCAGCCGGCCGCTGACCCACCTGCTCTGCCAGCATCAGGACGACGCGGATCGTTTCCATCGGCTTGGGCTGGGGCGCGAGCGGCTGGCGGTGACCGGCTCCATCAAGTTCGATATCCAGCTGGGTGACGAGCTGCTGGCCAAGGGCCACAGCCTGCGCCAGACCTTGGGGGAGGCGCGACCTGTGTGGATCGCCGCCAGCACCCATCAGGGCGAGGACGAGCAGGTGCTGACCGCCTTCGAGCGGGTGCTGCGCACTCATCCCGAGGCGCTGCTGATCCTGGTGCCGCGCCATCCCGAGCGTTTCGATCGGGTGGCCGAGCTGTGCGTCCCCTATGGCTGCGTGCGGCGCACCAGCGCGGCACCGATCAGGGCCACCGATCAGGTCTACCTGGGGGACACCATGGGCGAGCTGCCGCTGATGCTGGCGGCGGCCGATCTGGCCTTCGTCGGTGGCAGCCTGGTGCCCGTCGGCGGCCACAACCTGCTGGAGCCGGCGGCGCTCGGCAAGCCCTGCCTGACCGGTCCTGCCTACTTCAATTTCAGCGACATCACCCGCCAGCTGGTGGCTCAGGGCGGTGCCGCCCTGGTGGCGGACGCCACCGCCCTCGGCGACAAGGTGAGCGAGCTGCTCAGCGATGGCGGTGCCCGCCGCCAGATGGGTGAGCAGGCCCGTGCCGTGGTGCTGCGCAATCAGGGGGCGCTGGCGCGCACCCTGTCCCACTGCCTCGCCAGCCTGGAAAACGACTGACCCCTGGGGCCGGCAAGCCGTCGGCCCTTGTCCCCACCCGCGGCTGCGCTTCTCTCGTGCCCCCTCACTGCGTGCTCCGTCTACCGGTAGCCCGCCTGCCATTTCCTTGCCTCTGCTCCCGGGGCTGGTCAGTTGCACCGTGGCGGCCCAGCCTCGCTTATTCGGACCCAAGAGGGGTCTAACCTAGTAGTTGGGATCCTGATATCGAACCTGTGGAGGCGAGTCATGAAAGTCCTGAGCATATTGTTGGTGGGCATCCTGTGCTTCAGCAGCAGCGGCCTGGCGCTGGCGGCGGGGGGCGGCGGCAGCAGTGGTGGTGGGAGCAGCGGGGGCGGTGGATCAGGCTCGTCGTCGACCCAGCGGCAACTGCAGCGGGTCGAGCAACTGGTCGGGGCGCAGCAATGGCAGCAGGCCGAGGCGCTGCTGCGGGATCTGCGCCAGGACGCGGCCAACTCCGCCGACGTCTGGAACTGGTCAGGCTACGTGGCCCGCAAGTCTGGCCGGTTGGCACAGGCCTTTCCCTATTACGACAAGGCGCTGAGGCTAGATCCGGAGCACCGCGGCGCCCACGAGTATCTGGGGGAGGCCTATCTGCAAAATGGTGAACCCCAGAAGGCGAAGGAGCAGCTGCGGATCTTGCAGGGCCTGTGCGGGCGATGCGAGGAAGCGGACGATCTGTCCGCCGCGCTGAGGGCGGCGCCCCAGCCGAAGAAGCCGACTTCCTCCTTCCTGCTTGGCGGTTAGCCCAGCATCGCGAGCCACGACACCCACAAAAAAGCCCTTGTTAACAAGGGCTTTTTCAATCAGTTCGGCAACCGAAGCGATCACTCGATGTTCTGGATCTGCTCGCGCATCTGCTCGATCAATACCTTCAGCTCGACCGCGGACTGGGTCACCTCGGCGTTGATGGACTTGGAGCCCAGCGTGTTCGACTCGCGGTTGAACTCCTGCATCATGAAGTCGAGACGACGGCCACAGGCGCCGCCCTTCTTCATGATCTTGATGGTCTCGCTGATGTGCATCTCCAGACGATCCAGCTCCTCGGCCACGTCGATCTTCTGGGCCAGCAGTACGATTTCCTGCTCGATGCGGGCCGGATCCAGCTCCACCTTGGCCTCGGTCAGGCGGTCGGTGAGCTTCTGGCGCTGCCACTCGATGATCTGCGGCAGGTGTACCCGTACCTTCTTCACTTCCACCTGGATGCCGTCCAGACGCTGTTCGATCAGCGCCTTGAGGTTGGTCCCTTCGCTGGCGCGGGAGGCGAGGAAGTCTTCCATGGTCTGGTCAAAGCCGCCGAGCAGCTCGGTGGCGACCGCGTCCATGTCCTGCTCGGCGGCAGCCATGACGCCGGGCCAGCGCAGCACGTCGACCGGGTTGAGCTGGCCCTGGCCGGCCTCTTTCATCACCCAGTTGGCGCTGTCGATGATCAGCTTGGCCAGCTCTTCATTGATGTGCAGCTGGCTGGCGGCAGCCTGGGCCGCCTCGAACCGCAGGTTGCACTCCACCTTGCCGCGCTGCAGCTTGGCACGGAAACGCTCACGCAGGACCGGCTCCAGGCTGCGCAGCTGCTCCGGCAGGCGGATGTAGGTTTCCAGATAGCGCTGGTTGACCGAACGAATTTCCCAAACGGCTGTGCCCCAGTCGCCCTTGAATTCTTTGCGGGCGTAGGCGGTCATGCTGTGAATCATTGATTGTTCCGGGCTTGATGAAGTGTGCGGCCAGTATACTCAGCCAGGCTTGCTCCGTCAGCCGACAGCGTGGTTTTAGCGGCTGATATTTGGGGCGGGATCACTTATAATCCCCCGCCAATTTGAGCCAGCCCAGAGGTCAGTCCCATGTCCCGTCCCAGCGATCGCAGTGCCGCGCAAGTGCGCCCGGTTACCATCACCCGCAACTTCACCAAGCATGCGGAAGGATCTGTGCTGGTGGAGTTCGGCCACACCCGCGTGCTGTGCACCGCCAGCGTCGACACCAGCGTGCCGCGTTTCCTGAAGGGCAAGGGTCAGGGCTGGGTCACCGCCGAGTACGGCATGCTGCCGCGCTCCACCCATTCGCGCATGAACCGTGAAGCCGCCGCCGGCAAGCAGAGTGGTCGCACCCTGGAGATCTCCCGGCTGATCGCCCGCTCCCTGCGCGCCGCCGTGGACCTGACCGCCCTGGGCGAGCACTCCATCACGGTGGACTGTGACGTGCTGCAGGCCGACGGTGGCACCCGCACCGCCGCCATCACAGGTGCCTGCGTGGCGCTGGTGGATGCGCTGAACTGGATGGTTGAGAAAGGCATGCTCAAGCAGAGCCCGCTCAAGCACATGATCGCGGCTGTCTCCGTTGGCATCTTCAAAGGGGAAGCCATCTGCGATCTGGAGTACATCGAGGACTCCGCCGCCGAGACCGACATGAACGTGGTGATGACCGAAGATGGTCGCATCATAGAGGTGCAGGGCACCGCGGAGGCCGAGCCCTTCACCCATGAGGAGCTGCTGGCCATGCTGGGGCTCGCCAAGGGCGGCATTGAAGAGATCATTGCGCTGCAGAAGCAGTCACTCTCCTGATTTTAAAAACGCGGCATTGGCCGCGTTTTTTTATACCCCCACACAAGTAAACGACAAGCCAAGCAAGGAGCCAGAATGAAAGCCTACCAGCGTCAATTTATCGAGTTCGCCCTGGAGAAACAGGTCCTCAAATTCGGTGAGTTCACCCTGAAATCCGGTCGTAAAAGCCCCTACTTCTTCAACGCCGGTTTGTTCAACAGCGGCCGCGATCTGGCCCGCCTCGGCCGCTTCTATGCCGCCGCCCTGATGGATGCCGGCATCGAATTCGATGTGCTGTTTGGCCCGGCCTACAAGGGGATCCCCATCGCCTCCGCCACCGCCGTGCAGCTGGTGGAGCAACACGATGTGGATGTGCCCTGGTGCTTCAACCGCAAGGAGGCCAAGGATCACGGCGAGGGTGGCAATCTGGTGGGCAGCCCGCTCAAGGGGCGCATCATGCTGGTGGATGACGTCATCACCGCCGGCACAGCCATCCGCGAGTCCATGGATCTGATCCAGGCCAACGGTGCCTCCCTGGCTGGCGTACTGATCGCGCTGGATCGTCAGGAGAAGGGCAAGGGTGAGCTCTCCGCCATTCAGGAGGTGGAGCGTGACTACGGCGCCCACATCATCGCCATCATCCAGATGGGGGATCTCATCGCCTATCTGGAAGAGAAACAGGCAGAGCAGCCGGCGCTGGCGGTACAACTGGCAGCCATGCAGGCTTATCGCGCCCAGTACGGCATCTGATCGCCGTCTCCTGAGTGTTAAATGCGGCGCCTTTTGGCGCCGTTTTTTATGCGAGCAAAAAGCATGAGTGCGATCGCTTGAGCTTACCCTTACTGTAAAGGTTAAGGTTTGCTGGTCTATCCGAGGAGGATTGTCATGACCATGCATATTCAACTTCCCATCAGTGGCATGAGCTGCGCGAACTGCGCCAGCCGGATCAGCACCGCCCTCAACAAGCTCGACGGGGTGCAGGCCACCGTCAACTTCGCGCTGGAGCAGGCGGCCATCGAACTGAGCCAGGATGCCCGGCTGCCCGAGGTGCTGGACAGCATAGAGGCGCAGGGCTACGGCTATGGCAGCGAGTCGTTGTCGTTCCAGATCAGCGGCATGACCTGTGCCGGTTGCTCGGCCCGGCTCGGCAAGATGCTGACCACCTTGCCGGGTGTCCTCTCGGCCGATGTGAACTTCTCCCTCGAGCAGGCCCGCATCACTCTGGTACCCGGGGCGCAGACGCCGGCCTCGCTGCGTGGGCAGATCGAGGCGCTCGGCTTCGGTGCCCAGCTGGCGCAAGGCAGTGCCAGCGCCCGCCGTCAGCAGTTGCAGGAGCGTGAGGCGCAGGAGGCAGCCATCGCCCACAAGGCCTTGATCCAGGTGGTTGTCTCGGCCCTGCTGACGCTGCCGCTGCTGGTGGGGATGGTCGCCATGGCCGGGCTGCTGCCCTGGCATCTGCCGGCCTGGCTGGAGCTGGCGCTCGCCACCCCGGTACAGTTCTGGATCGGGGCCCGCTTCTATCGCGGCGCCTGGCTGGCCCTCAAGAACCGCTCCGCCAACATGGATGTGCTGGTGGCGACCGGGACCAGCGCCGCCTACTTCTACAGCCTCTACCTGTTGCTGACCCTGGGCGCGGCCGCCAGCGGCAAGCTCTACTTCGAGGCGAGTGCCATCATCATCACCCTGATCTCGTTAGGGAAGTTGCTGGAGGCGCGCGCCCGGCGCAGCACCCAGTCCGCCATTCGCGAGCTGATGGCGCTGCGCCCCGAGACCGCCACCGTCTGGCGCGGCGAGGCGTGGCAGAGCCTCTCCGTCGATGAGGTGCTGCGCGGCGATCGGCTGCGGGTGCTGGTCGGTGAACGGGTGCCGGTGGATGGCAAGATCACCAGCGGCGAGAGCGAGCTGGATGAATCCATCCTCACCGGCGAGAGCCTGCCGGTGCTGCGCACCTTGGGTGACAGCGTGCTGGGCGGGGCCATCAACCGCTCCGGCGTGCTGGAGATCGAGGCCACCACAGTGGGGGAAGACTCCAGCCTCAGCAAGATCATCGCCCTGGTGGAGAGTGCCCAGATGGGCAAGGCCCCGCTGCAGCAGCTGGTGGACAAGGTCTCCGCCGTGTTCGTGCCGGTGGTGATGGCCATCGCCCTGCTCACCTTGCTGGTGTGGTACGCCATCGGCAACGACTTCGGCCAGGCGCTGCTGGCGGCGGTGGCCGTGCTGGTGATCGCCTGTCCCTGTGCCCTGGGGCTGGCCACGCCGGCCGCCATCGTCACCGGCACCGGGGTGGCGGCGCGCCACGGCATTCTGATCAAGGACGTGGATACCCTGCAAAAAGCCCACGCCATCAAGGCGCTGATCTTCGACAAGACCGGCACCCTCACCCAGGGCAGGCCCGTGCTGGCGAGCTGGAGCGGCACCCCGGCGCAACTGCGCTTGGCCGCCGCCCTGCAACAGGCGAGTGAACACCCGCTGGCGCTGGCCATGCGTGAGGCGGTCAGTGGCGATGCCCTGCCGCAACCGGACGAGGTGGAGGTGCGGGTCGGTGCCGGCATCCTCGGCAAGGTGGCGGGTCATGAGGTGGCCATCGGCAACCCCTCCCTGCTGAGCTCGCTCGGGATCTCGATGCCGCAGCAGGATGAGGCGGACGGCGATGGCGCGACCCGGGTCTGGGTCGCCATCGACGGCGTGGCGGTTGGCATCGCCGCCCTGGCCGACACCCTGCGCCCCGAGAGCCCGGCCGCCATCGCCACTCTGCGCCAGCGCGGCATCGCCTGCTGGCTGGTGAGTGGCGATGCGCCGGCCCCCGTGGCCCATATCGCCGCCAAGCTGGGGCTGGACGGGGCCTTCGATTCTGTGCTGCCCGCCGGCAAGGTGGCCAAGGTCGAGGCGCTGCGCGCCCAGGTCGATGGCCTGGTGGCCATGGTCGGGGACGGGGTGAACGACGCCCCGGCGCTGGCGGCGGCCGATGTGGGGATCGCCATGGGCTCAGGCTCCGATGTGGCGATGGAGACCGCCTCCATCACTCTCATGAGATCGGATCCGCGGCTGGTAGCCGACGCCATCGACATCTCGGCGGCGACCTGGCGCACCATACAGCAGAATCTGTTCTGGGCCTTCGTGTTCAACATCATCGGCATTCCGCTGGCCGCGTTTGGCTACCTCAGCCCCGAACTGGCGGGGGCGGCCATGGCCCTGAGCAGCATCACCGTATTGAGCAATTCCCTGTTACTGAAACGCTGGCAGCCCAAGGCGGCGAGCCATGCTGGCACTCATTCGAACACTTAAGGAGGCACAGATGAACATCAGCAAGGTTGCCAAGGCCACCGGCCTGACCGCCAAGACCATCCGCTACTACGAGAGCATCGGCCTGATCGCGGCGCCCGTGCGCAGCGATAACGGCTACCGCAGCTATAACGACGGGGCGCTGCGGGAGCTGCGCTTCGTCAAGCGGGCGCGGGAGACGGGCTTCAATCTGGAGGAGTGCCAGGAGTTGCTGGCACTCTACCGGGACGAGCACAGGACCAGCGCCCAGGTGAAGAAGCTGGCGCAGGAGAAGATTGTCGACTTGCGGGCCCGCATCCAGGGCCTGCAGGCCATGCTGGCCTCCCTCGAGGAGGTGGTGGGCTGCTGTCACGGCGACGAGAGCCCCGAGTGCCCCATCCTCGACGAGCTGGATCGCGGCTGAGCCGATTTTAGGGTTGCCGGACCGGCCCGCGCTCGTGGCGGGCCCGGCGGTCTCCCGGCCTGAGCCGGTGCCGATTGGATGCTTCCCGTGCGCTGGCTGAGCGGCAGCATAATAGCGGGCAATTGATTGTTGGCCTGGAAGGGGGAGTGCTAAACTGCCCGGCTCTTGTACAGGGAGTATCCAGTTGACCCAGAGTGTCACACGCCAGGTGCAGCAAGCCATCATGGCTCAACTCTATGCCCACGCCTCGTTCAGCCTGCCTTGTCTGGCGCTGTTGGCGCTCGGCTGGAGCCTGCTGTTTCACGACTATCTGCCGGCCGGGGAGGCGCTGGGTTGGCTGGGGCTGATCTGTCTGCTGCTGCTGGCACGCTGGTGGCACCTGCGCTGGCGCCGGCCAAGGCTGGCGCAGATCCCCTTGCCGGTGCTGGAGCGGGAGCTGTTCATCGGGGTCACCATCACCTCCATCCTCTGGGCGCTCGGGGTGCTGCTCTACATGGATCGGCTGCCCGACACCTATCGCGCCGCCATGATGATGCTCGCCAGCCTGATCCTCACCGGCAGCGCCATCATGCTGTTCGGCTGTCGCCGCGCGCTCTACGGCGCCGTGCTGCCGCTCGGCCTCGCCATGCTGTTCGAGCTGGGGGGCGGCAACGAGCAGGAGCGCCTCGTCTCCTGCCTGCTGGCGGGTTACCTGTTCGTGTTTCTGCCGACCCTGTTGCGCCGCCTGCGGCGGGATCAGGTGGCCTCCCTCTATCACCGCTTCGCCAACGCGGATCTGGTGGCCGAGCTCAAGACGGTGTCCGAGCACCTCAGGCTCACCTCCCGGCTGGACGGGCTGACCGGCATCGCCAACCGGGCCCACCTCGACGACACGCTGGCACGCGCCTGGCGCCGCTGCCAGCGGGCCAGGGCGCCCCTCTCCCTGGTGCTGGTGGACGTGGATTACTTCAAGCAGTTCAACGATCTCTACGGCCATCAGCTGGGGGACGACTGCCTGCAACAGGTGGCCTGCCTGCTGGCCGAGGTGTTGCGGCGGGAGGACGATCTGGCCGCCCGCTACGGCGGGGAGGAGTTTGCCCTGCTGCTGCCCTGCACCGGCCTGCAGGGGGCTATCCAGATCGCCGAGCAGGTGCGCCGGGCCCTGCGTTCCCTGGGCATCCCGCACCAGAAATCCCTGGTCTCCGGCCGGGTCAGTTGCAGCTTCGGGGTGGCCACCCTGGTGCCGGATCCCAGCCTCTCGACCGCCGAGCTGATCCAAAAAGCGGATGCGGCGCTCTATCAGGCCAAGCATAATGGGCGGGATCGTATCGAAGTAGCCTTGATGGGTAAGGTTGCCTGAGTTTCACATGACAGATTTAAAGAGGTCGTCTATGCAATGTCATCGTATCGAAGAGCTGCTGGAGCTGCTGCAGCCCGCCTGGATCAAGGAACAGGATCTCAGCCTGGTGCAGTTCGTCAGCAAACTGGCGGCAGAGGCCGGTTATGACGGCGCCCTGGCCGAGCTGACCGACGACATGCTGATCTACCACCTCAAGATGCGGGAGTCCGACAAGCAGGCGATGATCCCGGGCCTGGCCAAGGATCATGTCCCCGACTTCAAGGAAGCCCTGCTCAAGGCGCGCGGCATCAAGTAAAGCTTGCTCCTGCGGCAGGCTATGAGGTTTTCAAAAGAATCTCTAAAAAGAGCCCATAGTCAACCGACTATGGGCTCTTTTTGTTAGCCGAAATTGCGACAACACTCGAACTATAGATACATTTAACCCACACAATTAGCAGGCTGTTTAAGATATAATCGGCTTCATAACAATATGAGTGGAGCTATGTGTTGAAATGGCCGACCAGGACAAGATCGATATCAAGGATGTCACCGGGACCTTCAATCCCAACACGTTCAAAGCCGGCGATGACAGGTTCAACCCCGGTAACAGCATCTATGTGAGATCCCAGACCGGCTACTGGCAGCGGGTGCGCAAGGCCATGGGCTGGTTCTTCGTCGCCCTCTTCGTCACCCTGCCCCTGCTGCGCTACGACGGCCGTCAGGCGGTGCTGTTCGATCTCGAGCACCAGCAGTTCCACATCTTCGGCGCCACCATCTGGCCGCAGGATCTGACCCTGCTGGCCTGGGTCTTCATGATCGCCGCCTTCGCGCTCTTCTTCGTGACCACCTTCCTCGGCCGGGTCTGGTGTGGCTACCTCTGCCCGCAGACGGTGTGGACCTTCATGTTCATCTGGTTCGAGGAGAAGCTGGAAGGCTCCGCCAACAAGCGCCGCAAGCTGGATGCGGCCCCCTGGAGCGGCGAGAAGCTGGCGCGCAAGGGCACCAAGCATCTGGCCTGGCTCCTGCTGTCGCTCGGCACCGGCCTCACCTTCGTCGCCTACTTCCAGGATGTGTTCCAGCTGGTGCCTGAATTCTTCACCCTGCAGGCGAGCGGCTGGGTCATCTTCTGGGTGCTGTTCTTCGCCGCCTGCACCTACGGCAACGCCGGCTGGATGCGCGCCATCATGTGTATCCACATGTGCCCCTATGCCCGCTTCCAGTCCGCCATGTTCGACAAGGACACCTACATCGTCGGCTACGACAGCAAGCGCGGCGAGACCCGCGGCGCCCGCAGCCGCAAGGCCGATCACAAGGCGCTGGGGCTGGGGGACTGCATCGACTGCGATCTCTGCGTGCAGGTCTGCCCGACCGGCATCGACATCCGCGACGGCCTGCAGTACGAGTGCATCAACTGCGGCGCCTGCGTCGACGCCTGCGATCAGACCATGGATCGGATGGGCTATGCGCCCGGCCTCATCAGCTACACCACCGAGCACAAGCTGGCCCACAACGTCACTCAGGTGGCGCGGCCCAAGCTGCTCGGTTATGGCCTGGTGATGGTCATCATGCTGGGGGTGTTCGTCTACAACGCCATGTCCATCATGCCGATGGGGCTCGACATACTGCGGGATCGCAACCAGCTGTTCCGCGAGAACAGCGAGGGGCTGATTGAGAACACCTATACCCTCAAGATCCTCAACAAGACCCTGCAGCCACAGACCTATCAGCTGGACGTGGAAGGGCTGCCGGAGCACCAGTGGTTCGGCCCGCGCGAGGTGACTCTCAAACCAGGGGAAATCTTCACCCTGCCGGTGAGTGTGGCGGTGGACCCCTTCAACCTGAAGCGACCGACCCTGGATATCCAGTTCGTGCTGAAGCGGGAAGGGGCGGCAGAGGGCGACAGCAAGGGCACCCTGCGCCAGGCCAGCAAGTTTATCAGCCGGCTGTGACGGCCTTGGCCATGAGCGGAGTGGTCCGCCATGGCGGTCGTTCTCTGCCCAGGGGCAAGCCGGCCGGCTTATCGACCGGTGCCGAGGGCGGTATTCATCCGCCATCTCGGATAGAATGGGGCGCAACAGCGCCCCTTTCTCATGGTGGATGACATGCGTTTCAACTATTCCGACCTCAATCCCGATCTCATCATGGATGCGATCGATCTCAGCGGCCTGCGCATCGATTCCGGCCTCATCGAGCTCAACAGCTATGAGAACCGGGTCTACCAGTTCCAGGATGAGGATCGCCGCCGCTTCGTGGTGAAGTTCTATCGTCCCGGTCGCTGGAGCCGGGCCCAGATCCTGGAGGAGCACGGCTTCTCCGCCCGCCTCAACGAGGCAGAGATCCCGGTGGCGGCGCCGCTCGCCTTCGCCGGTGAGACCCTGCTGGAGCATCAGGGCTACCCCTTCGCCATCTGGCAGAGCGTGGGGGGCCGCCAGTTCGAGGTGGACAACCTGGATCAGCTGGAGTGGGTGGGGCGCTATCTCGGCCGCATCCACCGCATCGGCGCCAGCCGCCCCTTCCATCACCGCGTCCGGCTGGACGTGGAGAGCATGCTGCACGAGCCGCGCCAGCTGCTGGCGGCCGGTGAGTGGGTGCCGAGCGGGCTGGCCAAGCAGTTCTTCGGGGTGCTCGACGAGCTGATCCGGCATGTCTGCGACGCCATGACCCTGGACGTGGCCCAGATCTCCCTGCACGGGGATTGCCACCCCGGCAACATACTGTGGCGCGATGGCCCCATGTTCGTCGATCTCGATGACTGCCGCACCGGCCCCGCCATCCAGGATCTGTGGATGCTGCTGTCCGGCGATCGCAACGAGCAGCTGATCCAGCTCGATACCCTGCTGGCCGGCTACGAGGAGTTCATGGAGTTCGACCCGCGCGAGCTGGCGCTGATCGAGCCGCTGCGAGCCATGCGCATCGTCCACTACATGGCCTGGCTGGCCCGGCGCTGGGAAGATCCGGCGTTTCCGCGCCACTTCCCCTGGTTTGGCACCGACCACTACTGGCACCAGCAGATCGCGACCCTGCATGACCAGCTCGCCGCCCTGCAAGCGCCGCCCCTGTCGCTGACGCCGGGGTGGTGATGCCGTTTGCGGGTCCTCGTGCCCGCTGGCGATCCTGCCTGGCTCGCCTTGGGCATTGACGGCAAGAGGGTGACGCAATAGGCTTGGACTGCTTCGGTTCGCCGGGCGTGCCTCACAGTGATCCCTTAACAGGAAACGTCATGAAAAAAGTACTATTTTTCCTCGCTGCCATGCTGATGATCCCCATGGTTCACGCCGCCCCGGAATTCAAGGAAGGCGTCAACTATGACGTGGTTACCCAGACCGGCAGCGCCCAACCGGAAGTGCTGGAGTTCTTCTCCTACTTCTGCCCGCACTGCGCCAAGTTCGAGCCGATTGCCGAGGATCTGAAGAAGAACCTGCCGGAAGGCGTGCCGATGAAGAAGAACCCGGTGGCCTTCCTGGGTCGCGAGATGGGTCCCGAGATGCAGCGTGCCTATGCGGTCGCCAACCTGCTGAACGTGGAAGGCAAGCTGACCCCGGCCATCTTCGACAAGATCCATACCCAGCGTCAGATGCCGCAGAGCCGTGCTGACGTGAAGCAGATCTTCGTGGACAACGGCGTACCGGCCGAAGAGTTCGACGGTGCCGTCGACAGCTTCGCGGTCTCCGGCATGGTCTCCCAGTTCGATCGCAACACCGAGAGCTACAACGTGCGCGGTGTGCCGGCCTTCCTGGTCAACGGCAAGTACATGGTGAAGATTGAATCCATCACCTCCCAGGAGCAGTTCAACCAGCTGGTGAAGTACCTGCTGGCCAAGAAAGACTGATCCCGCCTGACCTCATGAAAAAAGCCCGCCGGTGCGAACCGGCGGGCTTTTTTGTTTTTTACGGCCATCTCGGCGGGTAAGGCAGACGGAGGTTAATCCGGATTCAGATCTGGCAGTCCCGCTGGGACGGCGCCGGCCGCGGCAGCCGGGTGCGACGGCTGATGGCCTCCGCCAGCCAGACCAGCAGCAGTATGGCCAGGATCAGGGTGGCCGCCTGATCGTAACGGAACAGGCTCAGGGACACATAGAGCTGCTGCCCCAAGCCGCCGGCGCCCACCACCCCGAGGATGGTGGCGGCGCGCAGGTTCATCTCGCCGCGATAGAGGCTGTAGGCCAGCCACTGGCGCGCCACTAGCGGGAACAGGCCGTACCAGAAGCTGGCGATGCGACCGGCGCCGCTCAGCTGCAGGGCGAGGCGAGGGGCCTGATCCGCATTCTCCAGCGTCTCCACGAACAGCCGTGCCAGCACCCCGGTGGTGTGCAGCGCCAGCGCCAGTATGCCCGCCACCGGCCCCAACCCGACCGCGATCACCAGCAGGCTGGCGAAGATGAGCTCGGGCACGGAGCGCAGCAGGTTGAACAGCAGTCGCAGCGGCCAGCAGTGACGGGCGAGGCAGGCCAGCGGCAGGGCCAGCAGGGCGCTCAGCAGGGTGCTCAGCAGCGCCATCTGCACCGTATCGAGCAGGCCGGTGCCCACCGTCAGCAGGAAGGGCGTCGACCAGTCCGGTTGCAGAAACTCGCCGACAAACTGCCCCACTCCGCCGAAGGAGAAGCTCAGCATGCGCCAGTCGAGCTGGTGGAACGCCAAGACGCCGGCCAGCCCCAGGCAGGCCAGCAGTTGCAGGCCGGGGGAGCGGCTGTGGCGCAGCCAGGCGCTGAGGCCGTCGGCCAGGGTCACCAGCAGGATGAAGGCCAGCAGCAGGGTCACCACCTCGCCGCCGGCAAACATGCGCAAGGAGAGTTCGAGCTGCTGACCGAGCCCGCCGGCGCCGACGAAGCCCATGATGACGGAGGCGCGCAGGGCGCACTCCCAGCGATAGACGGTGTAGGAGAGCAGCTCCTGGCGTACCGCGGGCAGCACGCCGTACCAGAGCGCCTGCAGGCGGCCGCTGCCGCCGAGCAGCAGGGCGCGGGCCGGTTGCAGGGCGCCGCTCTCCATGATCTCGTTGTAGACCTTGGCCAGCATGCCGCCGTAGCTGACGGCGATGGCCAGGATGGCGGCCAGGGGCCCGAGCCCGGACAGCCGCACGAACAGCAGCGCCCAGATGAGCTCGGGCAGGCTGCGCAGCAGGATGGCGATCAGCCGGCTGAGGGTCCGCAAGGCGCCGCGCAGCGGGCTGGGAATGGGGCCCAGCTCGGCCAGCGACAGGGCGCGGGAGCCGAGCAGGGCGAACGGGACGCCGAGCAGCAGGGCACCGGCCAGCCCCAGGGTGGCGACCGCCAGGCTCTCCAGGGCAGCGCTCAGGGTCAGGCCGAGGAAGTCCTGATCCATGCGGGGTGGCCAGCTGGTGGCGAGGAAGTTGCCCATCTGCCGCCAGCTCTGGCCGTCAAACAGCCCGAGCCAGCCGTCGGCATGCTGCCACAGGCTGAAGCCGATCAGCGCCAGCAGCCAGGGCAGGGGATGGCGCCAGCGATCCGTCAGCCCAGGCACGCATCCACCTCGTCGTCGCCGGCGTAGAGCGCGCTCAGCATGGCCGGGGTGACCGCCTGGGCGGGGCAGTCGAACTGCACCCGTCCCTCGCGCAGGCCTATGATGCGGGGGAAGCGCTCGAGCGCCAGCTCGACCGCATGCAGGTTGGCGATGAGCGTGCTGCCCCGGGCGCGGGCCTGGGCCAGCAGGGCGTCCAGGCTGCTGCGGGCGAGCACGGGGTCGAGGGCGGAGACAGGCTCATCGGCCAGGATCAGCTCCGGCTGCTGATAAAGCACCCGGGCTATGCCGACCCGCTGCAACTGGCCGCCGGAGAGCTCGCCACAGCGCTGCTGCCACTTGTCGTCGAGGCCGAGGCGGGCCAGCTCGGCCCTGGCCCCATCGGGGTCGCAGGGGCGCAGCAGCGAGAGCAGGGCGCGGCCGAGGGACCATTGACCGAGCCGCCCGGCCAGCACGGCGGTCAGCACCGGCTGGGAGGCGGGCAGGGGCGGCTGTTGCCAGACCATGCCGATCCGGCTGCGCAGCCGCTGGCGGGCGTGGCTGGATAGGGCCCAGGGATCCTGCCCCCAGAGGCTGAGGCTGCCCTCCCCGCGCAGCTCGGTGCCGAGCAGGCGCAGCAGGCTGGTCTTGCCCGCTCCGCTCGGCCCTATGATGGCGACGCACTCACCCGCCTCCAGCCGCAGGCTGAACGGGTGCAGGATGCGGCTCTGGCCGAGCCGCAGTCCCTCCCCTGTCAAGGCGACGGCGATCACTTCAGCAGGCCGGCCTGGGTCGCGGCGGCTTCGATGCCCAGGTAGTTCTCGGGCTTGGTCTCGATGAAGCGGCTGGCTCGTTGCAGCTTGAGTATCTCGGCCTGGGCCGGGATGGCGGGATCCAGCTTGAGGAAGGCCTGCTTGATCTTCTCCTGCAGCGCTGGGTCCAGGTCGCCGCGCACCGTCCAGTTGTAGTCAAAATAGGTCGGCGTGGTCCAGATCACCTTCACCTTGGCGGTATCGACCTTGCCCTCTTCCACCAGCTTGTCCCACACCGAGGCGTTGAGCGCACCGGCCGGCACCTTGCCGGAGGCGACCCAGGCGACGGTGGCGTCGTGGGCGCCGGAGAAGGCGACGTGGGCGAAGTCACGCTCCGGCACTATGCCCTGCTCGGCCAGGAAGTGGCGCGGCATCAGGTGGCCCGAGGTGGAGGAGGGGGAACCGAACGCGAAGTCCTTGCCCTTGGTGTCGGTCAGGGTCTTGATGCCGCTGTCCGCGTTGGCGATGAACTTGGAGGTGAACTGGGCATCTTCCTGACGCTGCACCAGCGGCACTACCTTGTCGGCCCGGCGATGGGCCTGCACGTAGGTGAAGCCCCCGAGCCAGGCCATGTCGAGCTTGCCGGAGGCCAGCGCCTCCACCACGGCGGCGTAGTCGTTGACCGGTACGAACACCACCTCGCGGCCGGTCTGCTCAGCCAGGTAGTCACCCAGCGGGGCAAACTTGCGCTGCAGCTCGGTGGGAGCCTCGTCCGGAATGGCGGAGACGCGCAGCGGCTCGGCGGCGGTGGCGCCCAGGCTGGCGAGCAGGGTGGTGAGGGCAAACATCCATTTACGTGTCATGGCAGTTCCTTGTGGTCTGTCGTTCGGGCAAGAGAAAGGCCCGACAACTGTCGGACCTGGCAAGTGAATCATGGTAGGGCGCCGGCGGCGTGATGCACAAGGCGGCGCCCCTAAAAAGCTACCTTACACCCCGACGTGAAACGCCTGCTTGAGGTTGCGGATGAAGTCCGCATCCCGGCACAGGGTCTTGCCCGGGCTGTCGGAGATCTTGGCGACCGGGCCGCCGTTGCACTCCATCAACTTGAAGACGATGTTCATCGGGCTGACGCCGGGCAGATCGCAGGTGAGCTTGGTGCCGATGCCGAAGCTGGTGTTGATGCGGCCGCGGAAGTGGCGGAACAGCTGCACCGCCTTGTCGAGGTTGAGGCCGTCGGAGAACACCAGCGTCTTGTCTCTGGGGTCTATGCCGAGCCGCTGATAGTGGCTGATGGCCTTCTCGCCCCACACCACGGGATCGCCGGAGTCGTGGCGCAGGCCCTGGTAGCGGCTGGCCAGCTCGAAGTCGAAGTCGCGCAGGAAGGCATCCATGGTGATGCAGTCGGTCAGGGCGATCCCCAGGTGGTTGGTGAACTCGTCCAGCCAGCTGGTGAGGGCCGCACGCTGGCTGTGCTCCAGCGGGAAGCCGAGCTGCTGGTGGGCCTGGAACCATTCGTGGGCCTGGGTGCCCACCGCCGGCAGCCGGTATTTCTGGGCCAGCTGGTAGTTGCTGGTGCCCTTGAATGCCGGCAGGCGCTCCTTGAGACGGCCCACCACGGCGTCCTGCACCGTGTGGGAGAAGCGGCGGCGAGTACCGAAGTCGATGAGGTTGAAATCCTGCATCTCCGCCGGGCTCAGCTCATGCTCCAGCTTGTCGATCTTCTGATCCAGCCGCTCCAGCGCCTGACTCACCCCGAACTGGGGATAGCGAAAGCGGTTGCGCATCTCGCTGATGATGGCGAGCACCGGTATCTCCCACAGGATCACATCCTGCCAGGGGCCCTCGACCCGCACATTGATGCGACCATCCTGCTCGAACACCCGCAGCAGGGAGGCATCGAGCGGCTTGCGGCGCAGGTGATCGAGGTAATCGGCGGTGAAGAAGGGGCGCTCGGCCAGGAAGTCGAGCTCGGGCTTGGTCAGCCGCAGGGAGCCGGCGAGGTGCAGCTGCTCCTCGATCTGGCCCATCATGGGCAACAGATCCTCTTCGTTGCGGCTGTGGAACTCGGCCACCACCTCGGCATCCGGATAGCGATGGAACACGGCCTGCTGCATGTGCAGCTTGTAGGCGTCGGTGTCGAGCAGGCTGGTGAGAATCGGCGGCATATCAGACTCCCCGCAGGCTGGTGAGCGCGATGACGTTCCCCTGCCGCATATGTAATTTGCAGGCATCGGTGTCGAGCAGGCTGGTGAGGATAGGAGGCATATCAGTATCCTGGCAGGCGGGTGACCTGCCGCATGGGTAATTTGCGGGCGCCGGGCAGGCTGGTGAGAGTGATGGGCATGTCAGGCGTCCAGCAGGCGTTGTACATCGGTCAGGGTCTGGACCAGTTCGGCGCCAGCCTCGATCATCTGGGTGCGGGCCTGGGCCACCGTCTCGGGGCTGATGCCACGGCAGGCGTCGAGATGGACTATCACCCGCAGGCCGGCCCGGCGCAGTTGCAACACGCTGGTCTTGACGCAGTAGTCGGTGGCGAGGCCGCCGACCAGCACAGTGCTGACGCCGCGGGACTGCAGAAACTCGATGAGGCCTGTGCTGCGCCGCTCGGCCAGGTCGTGGAAGCAGGCGCCGTAGGGATGCAGATCAGGCTCGATCCCCTTCCAGACGAAGAAGTCGTAATCGATGGGGGCGGGCAGGCCGTCCAGCAGCTCGAAGCCCGGGGTGCCCGGCACGCAGTGCACCGGCCAGCTGAGGTCGGCGTTGGGCAGATTCAGCGGCTGCAGCATGTCGGCGGGGTCAGAGACGGCCCAGGCGGCATTGCGGGGGTGGGCATCCTTGCTGCCTGCCCGCAGGCTGGCGAGGCGGGCCTGGGCGTTGAGCGCAGCCACAATTGCATCCCCACCCGCGACGGGCAGTTCGTTCGGGCAGAGGGGGGTGAAGCCCTTCTGCGCATCAATATCCAGGCTGGCGACGGTTCCCATGATTGGCTCCTGCACATACTATCCTTGTGATATTATCTACCAAACATTATTGGAAGGCGAGCAGGTCAGTCAGGATGCCGAGAATGAGTCTGGATATGGTGGTGCTGCGGTTGAACGAGGAGCGGCTCGAGCTGCTCCTCGAGACCCGCGATCGCCCCCCCTTTGCCCATAGCTGGCAGTTGCCCGCGCTGCGCATCGACGAGACGCGGGACCGGGATCTGGACGCCGCCCGCCATCGCCTGCTGGCGGAGTGGGGGCTGGGCCACTGCTACAGCGAGCAGGTCTGCACCCTCGGCAATCTGGAGCGGGATCCCCGCGGCTGGTCCACCACCCTGGTCTACCTGTGCCTGGTCGAGCCTGAGGTGGAGGCGGTGCGCGGCTGCTGGCATCCGCTCTCTGTCTTGCCGGGCCTCGGCCTCGCCTTCGACCACGGCCAGCTGATCGCCAAGGGGCTGGAGCGGCTGCGCATCAAGAGCCGCTACAGCACCCTGCCACTGCAACTGCTTGGTCCCGAGTTCACCCTCTCCGAGGTGCAGCGCGCCTTCGAGGTCATCCTGCAGACTCCGATGAACACGGCGGCGTTTCGCAAGCGCATCCATCGCGCCGATATCCTGGTGGATACCGGCCGCAAGCGCACCGGCAAGCAGCGCCCCGCCATCCTCTACCGGCTGGAGAGCCCCTGCTGCGTGATGTTCGATCAGGTGATGAACGGAGCCGAAGCATGAACCATAAACCGCTACGCGTGCTGGTCAGCGCCTGCCTGCTCGGGCAGCCGGTGCGGTATGACGGTCAGAGCAAGGGGATCCTCAGCGACTGGCTGAGCTCGCTGGGGGCCGAGGGGCGCACCCTGGCCTTCTGCCCCGAGGTGGCTGGTGGCCTGCCGACCCCGCGCCCGCCCGCCGAGCGGCAGGGGGAGTTGGTGGTGACTCAGTCTGGGCTGGACGTGACCGCCGAATTCGATCGCGGTGCCGAACTGGCGTTGCGGCTCTGCCAGAGCCAGGGGATCCGCTTCGCGCTGCTCAAGGAGGGGAGTCCCTCCTGTGGCAGCGGCCGCATCTACAACGGCCGCTTCGAGGGAGTTTCGATGGCGGGTGAGGGCAAGACCACGGCCCTGCTGCGGCGCCACGGCATCAGAGTCTTCTCGGAGGATCAGCTGCCCGAGCTGGCCTCGGCGCTCACCTCGGCGACCACCGCCTCGACCTGAGCCGCCGCATCGGTCTCCTGCCACTGCGCCAGCACCCTGTCTTTCTCCTGCCAGCGCTGGTTCAGCCACTGCTGGAAGCCCCGCTTGAACTGCTTGTCGTTGAAGTAATCCCCCACCAGCGGCTCATCGACGGGCAGCTCCTCGATGCGCACCCGAATGCGCTTCATCCGCCCCATCAGGAAGTCCTTGAACGGGGTCTCGGCGTTGTCCGGATAGCTGATGGTGACGTTGATCAGGCTGTCGAACTGCTCCCCCATGGCGGCCAGGGTGAAGGCCAGCCCCGCCGCCTTGGGCGGCATCAGGTGACGGTAGGCTGAGCGCACCGCATCCCGCTTGGACTCGGTGAAACGGGTGCCTTCCACGAAGTTGATGACGGTGGTGGGGATGTGGCGAAACTTCTCGCAGGCGTTGCGGGTGGTCTCTATGTCCTTGCCGCGCAGGTGCGGGTTGCGCAGCAGGAATGCCCGCGAGTAGCGGCGCATGAAGGGCATGTCCAGCCCCCAGCAGGCCAATCCCATCAGCGGGATGTAGATCAGCTCGTGCTTCATGAAGAACTTGGGCACCGGCAGCCGGTCCCTGAACAGATGGCCCAGCACCACTATGTCGGTCCAGCTCAGGTGGTTGCTGACGATCAGATACCAGCCATCCTTGCGCAACCGGGTGTCGTCTTCGATCTGCCACTCGATGCGGGTGGTGAGGCGGATCACCAGGGCGTTGCAGCTCAGCCAGAAGCGCATGATGCCGTTGTTGATCCGGCTGCAGGCGTGGCTGAGGCCCGGGATCGGCAGCAGCTTGATCAGCGACACCAGCAGGATCAGGCTGGAGACCAGGATGATGAACAATATGGTCAGGCTGGCGCTGATGAGCAGCACCAGCGGGCCGGGAAGAAAGGTGAGCATGGGTGTCGTTTACTGTGTCTCGTCCGCCAGCAGTTGGCTCAGGGTCTGATCCTTCTCGTGCCAGATCCCGTTCAACCACTGTTGAAACTCTTGTTGGAACTCGGGGTCATTGAAGTAATCCCCCACCAGATTGCGTTCGATCGGCAGATAGCGCACCCGAACCTTGATTTCCCTGACCCGCCCGCACATGAAGTCCCAGTAACTGGGGATGCCGCCCGGATAGGCGATGGTCACATCCACCAGCTGGTGCAGTTGATCCCCCATGGCCGCCAGGGTAAAGGCGACCCCGCCTGCCCTCGGGTGCAGCAGATGGCGATAGGGGGCGGCCTGCTTGTCATGCTTGTGGGCGGTGAAGCGGGTGCCCTCCACGAAGTTCATCACGCTCACCGGAATGTGGCGGAACTTGGCACAGGCCTTACGGGTTGTTTCTATGTCCTTTCCCTTCAGATGAGGGCGTTTTTCCAGAAACTTTCGGGAATAACGTCGCATGAAGGGGAAATCCAGCGCCCACCAGGCCAGACCGAGAAAAGGTACCCAAATCAGTTCTTTCTTGAGGAAAAACTTCAGGAAGGGGATTTTCTGATTAAAAATTCGCTGCAATACCAGTATGTCGACCCAGGATTGATGGTTGGCAATCACCATATACCACTCATTCCGGCGCCCTTTGTCCACTCCGACCACCTCAAAAGTGGTTCTGATGATGACTTTCTGGATCAGATTGTTGAAACCTATCCAGCAGCTGGCGCAGCCATCCAGCAGGGCGTTGCAGAGGGTACGCCAGCCCCTGATCGGCAGCAGCAGCTTGACCAGGCCGAGCAGCAGTATGGGGACAAACCAGAACAGGGTATTGAGGAAATAGAGCAGGGTCGAGAGGCTGCCGCGCAGTCGCTCTATCAGCTTGTTTTGCATGAATCGAGTCCGTCTTCTTGCTTGTGGATGACCACCAAGTGGTCAGATCTGTGGCCATAATATCAGCCGATGGCGCGCTAAACCATGTCTGACAGCCATGGACCACATAGGACTCACTTTTCCATAATCCCAGTCATTCAGCCGCTGCGCAGGCGGGAGAGCAGCCGATCCATGGCCCTGTAGCCGAGCGCCTCGATCAGGTGTTCCTTCTCGATGGCGGGCCGGCCTGCCAGATCCGCTATGGTGCGCGACACCCTCAGTATGCGGTGCCAGGCCCGGATGCTGAGCCCCAGCTTCTGGATGGCGCTCTCCAGAAACTCGGCATCTTGCGGCGATAGTCGGCAAATATCTTCGATCTCGCGGCTATCCAGCAGGTTATTGAGCTTGCCATTGCGGCTCAGCATCCGCTCCCGCGCCGCCAGCACCCGCTCCCGGATCTGACGGCTGGATTCACCGCGCTCCGCCTTGCCGGTAAGGCTGCCCTTGGGCAGCAGCGGCACCTCCACCGTCAGATCGAAGCGATCCAGGAAAGGGCCGGAGAGCTTGCCGAGATAGCGCAGGATCTGATCCGGGCTGGAGCGGGTCTGGCCGTCCCCATAGTGGCCACAAGGGCTGGGATTCATGGCGCCCACCAGCTGGAAGCGGGCGGGAAAGTCCACCTGGCGCGCGGCCCGGCTGATGGTGATGTGGCCGGTCTCCAGCGGCTCGCGCAGGGAGTCGAGCACCTTGCGCTCGAACTCCGGCAGCTCGTCGAGAAACAGCACTCCGTTGTGGGCCAGCGAGATCTCGCCGGGTCTCGGGTGGCTGCCACCCCCCACCAGGGCCACCGCCGAGGCGCTGTGATGGGGCGTGCGATAGGGCCTGTGATGCCAGTGGCCGACCCGGGGAGTGAGTCCGCCGATGGAGTGGATGGCGGCGGTCTGCTGCGCCTCCTGCTCGCTCAGCGGCGGCAGTATGCCGGGCAGGCGGCTCGCCAGCATGCTCTTGCCGGTGCCGGGGGGGCCTATGAACAGCAGATTGTGGCTGCCGGCGGCGGCGATCTCCAGCGCCCGCTTGGCCTGGGACTGGCCGATCACGTCCTGCAGATCCGGCACGTCGGGCAGTGTCTCCGTGCTCTGGGGCTCCGGCAGCGGCAGCTCATACTGGCCCGCCAGCCAGGCGGTCACCGCCAGCAGCTGGTGGGCGGTACGCACCTCCGCATCCTGGATGAGGGAGGCCTCGGGGCCGTTTTCCCGCGGCACCAGCAGGGTGCGGCCCGCATCGCGGCAGGCGAGCACGGCGGGCAAGACCCCGAGCACGGGGCGGATCTCGCCGGTCAGGGCTAGCTCCCCCAAAAATTCATGATCAAGCAGGTATTTTGCCGGTATCTGCTTGGAAGCGGCGAGAATGCCGATGGCGATGGCCAGATCGAAACGGCCCCCCTCCTTGGGCAGGTCGGCGGGGGCCAGGTTGACCGTGATGTGCTTGCTCGGGAACTCGAAGTTGCCGTTGAGCAGGGCGCTGCGCACCCTATCCCGCGACTCCTTCACCGAAGTTTCCGGTAATCCCACCATGTTGAAGGCGGGCAGCCCGTTGGATAAATGGACTTCCACCGTGACTTGCGGCGCCGCGATCCCCAGGCTGGCACGGCTATAAACCACAGCTAATGACATAAATCCCGTCCTTGGTTTGATGTATGTGCTGGTTAACCGTTTTTTATTAGTTTTTTGTGCCAGTCAGAGGCCGTCGGCGCGCTTGAAATCAGAGTCTTGTCAGCTAAAAAACGCTTGCCCAATAAAAATCACCGTGCTAGTTCTAATAGCCATTCGCGGTGCAAACCGCCCCTATTTCACAGGATTTCCGGTTGTAACTATGAACATGGCCTCCCGTTTCGTCAGCATTATTGTGGTCCTAGTGGTGATTATTATCTCACCGCTCGGGGCTCGTTTAGCTGCACGGAACAAGGGATAGACCCACCACCGGACAGAACGAAACAAGCGACCCCCGAGCCTCACGGCTCGGGGGTTTTTTTTCGACCAAAGGACAGGATTTCCACATGAACGGCGCGCAGTTTTTGGTACAGGCTCTCAAGAAACAGGGTGTGACCCAGGTGTTTGGTTACCCGGGCGGGGCCATCATGCCGGTCTACGATGCCCTGTATGACGGTGGTCTGGCCCATCAGCTCTGCCGCCACGAGCAGGGTGCCGCCATGGCGGCGGTGGGCTATGCCCGCGCCTCCGGCCGGGTGGGGGTCTGCATCGCCACCTCGGGCCCGGGCGCCACCAATCTGGTGACCGGGCTGGCGGAGGCGCTGCTCGACTCGGTGCCGCTGGTGGCCATCAGCGGCCAGGTAGCCTGCGCCGCCGTGGGCACCGATGCCTTCCAGGAGGTGGACGTGCTCGGCATGTCGCTCTCCTGCACCAAGCACTCCTTCATGGTCACCGACCCCGCCGATCTGGGGCGGGTGCTGGCCGAAGCCTTCGCCATCGCTACCGAAGGCCGCCCCGGTCCTGTGCTCATCGATTTCCCCAAGGATATCCAGCTGGCCGCCGTGCCCACCCTGAGCCCGCTGTTTGCGGTGGCGGAGCCGGAGGCCCTCAACCCGGCCGAGATCGGCGCCGCCCGCGCCCTGCTGGCGGCCGCCGAGCGCCCCGTGCTCTACGTCGGGGGTGGGGTCGGCATGGCCAATGCCGAGGCCGAGCTGCGCGAGTTTGCCGCCACCAGCGGCATGCCGGCGGTCACCACCCTCAAGGGGATAGGGGCGCTGGATCCCGACAGCCCCGTCTATCTCGGCATGCTCGGCATGCACGGCACCAAGGCCGCCAACTACGCGGTGCAGCAGTGTGATCTGCTGCTGGTGGTGGGCGCCCGTTTCGATGATCGGGTGACCGGCAAGCTGGACGAGTTCGCCCCCCACGCCAGGGTGGTCCACCTGGACGTGGACGCCGCCGAGTTCGGCAAGCGCCGCGCCGCCGAAGTGGGCATCACCACGGATCTGAGGCTGGTGCTGCCGGCGCTGGCCATGGCCCTCGACATCGCCCCCTGGCGTGAGCACTGCGCCGCCATGGCACGGGAATATGCGTTTCGCTACGACCATCCCGGCCAACCCATCTATGCCCCGGCCCTGCTCAAGCAGCTGTCCGAGCGCCTGCCCAAGAGCAGCGTGGTGGCCTGCGACGTGGGCCAGCACCAGATGTGGGTGGCCCAGCACATGCGTTTCACCAGCCCGCGCAACCATCTCTCCAGCGCCGGCCTCGGCACCATGGGCTTCGGCCTGCCCGCCGCCATCGGCGCCAAGATGTCGCGGCCGGATGACGAGGTGGTGCTGGTGAGCGGTGACGGCTCCTTCATGATGAACGTGCAGGAGCTCGGCACCATACGCCGCGCCCAGCTCAAGGTGAAAATGGTGCTGATCGACAACCAGCGTCTCGGCATGGTGCGCCAGTGGCAGGAGCTGTTCTTCGACGGCCGCTACAGCGAGACCATACTCTCGGACAACCCGGACTTCATCGCCCTGGCCGCCGCGTTCGGCATCCCCGGCGAGACCATCAGCTGCAAGGCGGAGATAGCGCCGGCGCTGGGCCGTCTGCTGGCGAGCGAGAGCGCCTACCTGCTGCATGTCGCGATTTCAGAGGAAGAAAACGTCTGGCCCCTGGTGCCACCAGGAGTCGCCAACCACAAGATGATGGAGCAACGCCCATGAACCAGCACACATTGCATATTCACGCCCAGCCGAGACCCGAAGTGATGGAACGGGTGCTGCGGGTGGTGCGCCACCGCGGCTTCGCGCTCTGCGCCCTCAATATGGAGCAGGATTGCCAACAGCTGCGGATCACGGTTACTGTCGAGTCGGTGCGTCCCATCCAGCAGTTGTGGAGCCAGCTGGTCAAGCTGGTGGACGTCTCCCGGGTCGATGCACTGGAACAGCAGCCCCGGATCAGCGCTTAAGGAGCAAAGCCAATGTCACAGCCTTCCCATCCTCAATACATCTGGTTCAACGGCAAACTGGTGCCCTGGCAAGATGCCCAGGTCCACGTCATGAGCCACGCACTGCACTACGGCTCCTCGGTGTTCGAGGGGGTGCGTGCCTACGACACCCCCAAGGGGACCTGCATCTTCCGCCTGCAGGAGCACACCCGTCGCCTGTTCGACTCCGCCAAGATCTACTGGATGGACGTGCCCTACAGCGAGGCCGAGGTGAATGACGCCTGCCGCACCGTGGTGCGCGAGAACGGCCTCAAGAGCGGCTATCTGCGCCCGCTGGCCTTTGTCGGCAACGTGGGGCTTGGGCTGCATCCGCCGCTGGATGCCAAGGCGGATCTCATGGTCGCCGCGCTGCCCTGGGGCGCCTACCTCGGTGAGGAGGGGCTCAAAAACGGGGTGGATGTGTGCGTCACCTCCTGGAGCCGGCTCGCGCCCAACACCATCCCCACCGGTGCCAAGGCCGGCGGCAACTATCTCTCATCCCAGCTGATCAGCCGGGAGGCCAAGCGCAACGGCTTCGCCGAGGGGCTGGCGCTGGACGTGAACGGCTATCTGAGCGAGGGGGCCGGGGAGAACCTGTTCCTGGTGAAGAACGGTGTGCTGTTCACCCCGCCCGCCACCGCCGCCATCCTGCCCGGCATCACCCGCGACACCATAATGACGCTGGCCAAAGATCTGGGTTATGAGGTGCGTGAGCAGGCGCTGCCGCGCGAAGCCCTGTATGTGGCAGACGAGATATTTATGACCGGCACCGCCGCCGAGGTGACCCCGGTGCGATCGGTGGATCGGATGAAAGTCGGGGCCGGGAGCCGTGGCCCCGTGACCGAGCGGCTGCAAAATGCCTTCTTCGGCCTGTTCAACGGCCAGACCGAGGACAAGTGGGGTTGGCTGACCCCGGTCAACGACTGATTGAAGGAGCGAGCGGGCAATCCGTCGCCCGCTCTCAGACAAGAGCCGGTTGTGGCAAGGGCAGGTCCCTTGCCACAACCGATTTGCAGTGACAGTTTTGCATCACTAATTTGCCCAACCGGGCTCATGTATTCAGGGAGTAGAGACAATGCCGAAGTTGAGATCCGCCACCACCACCCACGGACGTAACATGGCCGGGGCCCGTGCCCTCTGGCGCGCCACCGGCATGACCGACCAGGATTTCGGCAAGCCCATCATCGCCGTGGTCAACTCCTTCACCCAGTTCGTGCCCGGTCACGTGCACCTCAAGGATCTCGGCCAGCTGGTGGCCCGGGAGATCGAGGCGGCCGGTGGCGTCGCCAAGGAATTCAACACCATAGCCGTGGATGACGGCATCGCCATGGGCCACGGCGGCATGCTCTATTCGCTGCCCTCCCGCGAATTGATCGCCGACTCCGTGGAGTACATGGTCAACGCCCACTGCGCCGACGCCATGGTCTGCATCTCCAACTGCGACAAGATCACCCCGGGGATGCTGATGGCCGCCTTGCGCATCAACATCCCGGTGATCTTCGTCTCCGGCGGCCCCATGGAGGCGGGCAAGACCAAGCTGTCGGATCAGATCATCAAGCTGGATCTGGTGGACGCCATGATCCAGGGTGCCGATCCCAAGGTGTCCGACGCCCAGAGCGATCAGATAGAGCGCAGCGCCTGTCCCACCTGCGGCTCCTGCTCCGGCATGTTCACCGCCAACTCCATGAACTGTCTGACCGAGGCCCTGGGCCTCTCCCAGCCGGGCAACGGCTCCATGCTGGCGACTCACTCCGATCGGGAGCAGCTGTTCAAGCTGGCCGGTCAGCGCATCGTCGCTTTGGCCAACCGCTACTACCTGCAGGATGACGAGAGCGCCCTGCCGCGCAACATCGCCACCAAGGCGGCGTTCGAGAACGCCATGGCGCTGGACATCGCCATGGGCGGCTCCACCAATACCGTGCTGCACCTGCTGGCGGCGGCCCAGGAGGCCGGGGTGGACTTCACCATGACCGACATCGATCGCATGTCCCGCCGGGTGCCCCAGCTGTGCAAGGTCGCGCCTTCCACCCAGAAGTACCACATGGAAGACGTGCACCGCGCCGGTGGCGTGGTCGCCATCCTGGGCCAGCTGGAGAAGGCCGGGCTGGTGCACGGCGATACCCGCAACGTGCTCGGCACCAGCTTGCACGAGCTGCTGGAGCAGTACGACGTCAGCCGCTGTGATGACAAGGCGGTGCACGACTTCTACCGCGCCGGCCCGGCCGGGATCCGCACCACCAAGGCGTTCAGCCAGAGCTGCCGCTGGCCCGAGCTGGACCTGGACCGCGCCGAGGGCTGCATCCGCTCGCTGGACAACGCCTACAGCCTGGAAGGCGGCCTGGCCGTGCTCTCCGGTAACCTCGCCCTGAACGGCGCCATCGTCAAGACCGCCGGGGTGGATGAAGAGAACCTCTGCTTCCGCGGCCCGGCCCGGGTGTTCGAGAGCCAGGACACGGCGGTGGCCGGCATCCTGGATGGCACTGTGCAGGCCGGTGAGGTGGTGGTGATCCGCTACGAAGGGCCCAAGGGTGGCCCCGGTATGCAGGAGATGCTCTACCCCACCACCTATCTCAAATCCATGGGGCTCGGCAAGGCGTGCGCACTGATCACCGACGGCCGCTTCTCCGGCGGCACCTCGGGCCTCTCCATCGGTCACGTCTCCCCCGAGGCGGCCTCCGGCGGCACCATAGGCCTGGTGGAAGATGGCGACATCATCAACATCAACATCCCGGCCCGCAGCATGGTGCTGGAAGTCGCCGACAGCGTGCTGGCCACGCGCCGCGCCGCCGTCGAGGCCCGTGGCTGGAAGCCGCTGAACCGTCAGCGTCAGGTCTCCTATGCCCTGCGTGCCTACGCCATGCTCGCCACCAGCGCCGACAAGGGCGCGGTGCGCGACCTCAGCAAGCTGGAGGAGTGACCATGAAAGTGATGACACATCATTCATGCAAAGTGCTGCTCGCCTCCTCCTGCGCCGACAAGGGATTGGTGTGGCGCGATCTCAGCAAGCTGGAGGAATAGGACATGGTTTCAGCGGCAGATTATCTACGCAAGGTGTTGCTCTCCCCCGTCTACGAGGCGGCGCGGGTGACGCCTCTGCAGACCCTCAAGAAGCTCTCCGAGCGGCTCGGCAACCAGGTCTCCCTCAAGCGGGAAGACTTGCAGCCGGTGCACTCCTTCAAGCTGCGCGGTGCCTATCACAAGATCGCCACCCTGACCCAGGAGCAGAAGGATCACGGTGTCATCGCCGCCTCTGCTGGCAACCACGCCCAGGGGGTGGCGCTGTCGGCGGCCAAGCTCGGCATCAAGGCCATCATAGTGATGCCCAAGACCACACCGGACATCAAGATCGATGCGGTGCGCCGGCTGGGCGGCAACGTCATGCTGTTTGGCAACAGCTTCGACGAGGCCTACGGCGAGAGTCGCCGCCTCGCCGAACTGGAGGGCTACACCCTGATACCGCCGTTCGACGACGTTGAGGTGATCGCGGGCCAGGGCACCATCGGCAAGGAGCTACTGGAGCAGGACACCCACCTCACCCACGTGTTCGTGCCGGTGGGGGGCGGCGGCCTGGCCGCCGGGGTGGCGGTCTACATCAAGCAGCTGCTGCCGGACGTGAAGGTGATCGGGGTTGAAGCCGAGGGTTCCGCCTGCCTCAAGGCCGCGCTGGCGGCCGGCGAGCCGGTCAACCTGGAGCGGGTCTCGCTGTTTGCGGACGGGGTGGCGGTCAGGCGCATCGGCGAGGAGACCTTCCGCCTGTGCAACCAGTATCTGGACGAGGTGGTGACCGTCTCCAACGACCAGATCTGCGCCGCCTTGAAGGACATCTTCGACGACTGCCGCGCCATCGCCGAGCCGTCGGGTGCACTGTCGCTGGCGGGGCTCAAGGCCTACAGCGAGCGGGAGCAGGTCAAGGGCGGCCGGATGGCGGCCATACTGTCCGGCGCCAACGTCAACTTCCACAGCCTGCGCTACGTGTCGGAGCGCTGCGAGATCGGCGAGAAGCGCGAGGGCATGCTGGCGGTGAGCATCCCCGAGCGCAAGGGGGCCTTCCTCGACTTCTGCCGCCAGCTCGGGCCACGCATGGTGACCGAGTTCAACTATCGCTACGCGGATGCCGTGCAGGCCTCGCTGTTCGTGTCGGTGCGCCTCACCGGCGGCGACGAGGAGCTCGGCCAGATCATCGATCAACTTGGTGGCAACGGTTACCCCGTGGTCAACATGACAGAGAGCGAGCTGGCCAAGAACCACGTGCGCTACATGATTGGCGGCCGCCCGGCCCGGCCCCTCGGTGAACGGCTCTACAGCTTCAAGTTTCCGGAGCAACCGGGCGCTCTGATGCGCTTCCTGGAGACCCTCGGCTGTCGCTGGAACATCAGCCTGTTCCACTACCGCAACCACGGTGCCGACTATGGACGGGTGCTCTGTGCCTTCGAGCTGCCGGACGAGGACGTGGCCGCCTTCCACGACTACCTGCACGAGATTGGCTACGGCTGGAAGGAGGTGAGCGACGATCCCGCCTACCGGCTGTTCCTGGCGAGTGGCGATGAACGCATGAAGTGATTAAAAAGAGGGAAGTATCAACTTCCCTCTTTTATATTTTCACGAGAGCACTTTTTCAGATGTGCGCCGAGTTGGTAGATTGAATAGCTTGATAGAGGCGATGACTATTAGTGCCCCCATAATAGTTGTTGTTGTAATTTCAGTATCGAAAGCAATGAAATCAAAGAGCATGGTTAATATTGGCACCAGATAGAAGAGGACGCTGACCTTGCTTGCCGAGTTTCTCTGGATCATATAGAACAACAGTAATACGGCCCCGGTGGAAACGACCACTATCATCCATGATAAGGAGAAGACGAAGTTTGGGGTCCAGTTCACATGCCATCCGATAACGAGGGAAGTGGCTACGAAGACGATGGAGGCACAACCATTCTGGATCATGCCTGACTCCAGTGGCGTTATGGGGATCGTCTTCTGGCAGAGAGAACCTATGCTGATTGCCATTACCGAGAGGAGCGCAAAGATAACACCCAAGGGAGTGACATGACTGACATCTTTGGCTCCAAAGATCGCAAGTCCCAGGCCTGAGAAGCCGATCATAAGAATCAGTAGTTTATAGGGTGATGCCTTATCTCCACCGAGCAATATGGTCAGAATGGGTTGCAAACCGAGGACGATGGAGACCAGACCCGGCGAGAGTTCATAACGAATGGACAAGAAATAAAAGGCTTGGTAGAAGACTTGCAACAGGAGGCCTGTTACCACCACTCTGGCAAGTATGCTTGGTGTTAATTTTGTTTTACTCTTTATTTTAAAACAGAGATAGATCATCCCCATCAGTAGAAATGCACCTGTAGCCCTAAGGGTCAGGAAGGACCACACAGATGCGTTCTCCAATCCCATCTTGACGAAGATGGCACCACTACTCCACATCAATAAAAATAAAATAGGAGCTAATCGTTCCAGATAGTTCATGTGTCCAGGTGCCTGTTATCGATTCATGGTGTAATACAGTTTCACCGCTGAGTGAGTCATATTTATTCTGCGGTCTTGGGCGCGTACGAGGCACGGAACCAATCACTAGACATTTATTGGTATTTGTCTTTGGCAGGCGTATCCCATCAAATGCCCCTTGTCATAAATACATCGAGACATTCCTATGCGGATAACATCATTATTATTTGGATGTTATCCGAACGATTGATGGGGGTCAAACGGATTTGATTATGGTCTGGCATATGCAATGCAGCCATGATCAAAGGACGACAGGGTACTGGGCGAATGGGGTCTATTTCCTTGAATATCAGGAAGAAGGCCGCCTTGGTCTCAGAATGTAAGCGAGCTCACACTCCCGAGAGTTTTGTCATTTGAGGCTAGTGACAGATGGGATAATCTCAGTGTGAGGCTTGGGTTCTGGGCCTCGTCAGGGAAGAGAGACGCCAGCGCGTCATAACAATTCATTGCAGGGGCTCATCCATGAACAAATCTACGCTCGCCGTCCTGATCGGCGGTCTGATGGCTACGGGGGCGCTGCAGGCCGCGCCGCAAGACAACACCTGGTATGCCGGTGGCAAGGCCGGTTGGTCCAATTTTTACGGGGTGGATTACGACGATCAGGTCAAGGAGGTGCTCGATACCTTCGATCCCGGCCAGGATCACAGCGATCTCGGCCTTGGCGCCTTCGTGGGCTATCAGGTCAACAGGAATGTGGCCGTCGAGCTGGGGTATGACTGGCTCGGCAAGTATCAGGTCGATCAGCGCTTCAGCAGCAACGGGGTCGAGGCGGGACTGGATGGGGAGGCCAAGGCGCAGATGATCCAGGCCACCATGAAGATCGGCTTCCCGGCGACCGAGACCCTGGACATCTATGGCCGGCTGGGGGGCGCCTATGCCTGGACCGATAGCTCCATCAGCGCCTGGGCCAACGATGGCACCAGCAACCTCACCGAGTCGGGTGGCGGCAAGTATCACGGCGCCGCCTTCGTCGGCGCACTCGGTCTGGAATATGCCATCGACAAGGATTGGTCCGCCCGCCTCGAATACCAGTACACCACTCCGCTCGGCAAGACCTCGCTCGATGAGTCCGGCATAGAGCTGGACAACGGCCTGCTGGCGGTCGGCATGGTCTATCACTTCAACCAGATCGGCGACGAACCCGTGGCCCCGACCCCACCCCCCGCCGCTGTCGTGGCGCCCGTGCTGGTCGAGAAGCAGTTCAGCCTGAACTCGGACGTATTGTTCGAGTTCAACAAGGCGACCCTGAGACCCGAGGCGAGCCAGGCGCTGGATAGCCTGTTCGCCCAGATAGTGGCCGCCAACCCGAAAGACGGGGTCGCGACCGTGATCGGTCATACCGACAGGCTGGGGTCCGACGCCTACAACCAGTCCCTGTCTGAGCAACGTGCCCGCAGCGTGGCCGACTATCTGGTCGCCAAGGGACTGTTTGCCGACAAGGTGCGGGCAGAGGGGCGCGGAGAGTCGTCCCCGGTGACCGGGGGCAGCTGTGGCGAGCAGTCGAGGCAGGCGCTGATCGCCTGTCTGGCGCCGGATCGCCGGGTCGAGGTGCGGCTGGAGGGGGTCTCCCAGCCCGCGCAATAAGGGGCTGCTGCAGATACAACAAGGGGGCGCAGGCCCCCTTGTTGTATCTGTCGGTTCGCCCGCACCTGGTTCAACTTAGTTCAACTCGGTGGGGTCTATATCCAGGCTCCAGCGCACCTTCTTGGTCTCGGGCCAGCCGTCCAGCTCCTTGACCGCCCAATCCAGCAGCTGCGCCAAGGGGGCCCGGTTAGGCCCCTGCACCAGCAGTTGCATCCTGAACTTGCCCGCCTTGCGCTCCATGAAGCCGCTGATGGGCCCCAGCACCTGCACATGGGGATACTGGGCGCTGCGCAGAGTCTCGGCGAGCCGGCCGAGGAACAGCTGCACCTCGTCGCGGCCGTTGGCCTCGGCCCGGAACAGCCCCTGATAGCTGAACGGCGGCAGCCCCAGCAGGCGGCGCTCTTTCAGCGCGGTGTCGGCGAAGTGACCGTAGCCGTTCTGGGTCAGATCCTGCAGCAGGGCGTGCTCAGGGTGGTGGCTCTGCAGCACCACCAGCCCTGGTTTGCTGGCACGACCGGCGCGGCCGGCCACCTGGGTGTAGAGTTGGGCCAGCTTCTCGGCGGCGCGAAAATCGGCGCTGAACAGGGCGCCATCCACGTCCAGCAGGCCGACTAGAGTCACATCCGGGAAGTGGTGGCCCTTGGCCAGCATCTGGGTGCCGATCAGGATCTTGTACTTGCCCGCCTTGATGTCGCCGAGATGGGTCTCCAGCTCGCCTTTACGGCGGGTGTTGTCCCGGTCGATACGGACCACAGGGTACTGGGGGAAAACGGTGGTGAGCAGCTGCTCAAGCTGTTCTGTGCCGACCCCGGAACCGATCAGCTCGTTGCTGCCGCACTCCGGGCAGTGGTGGGGCAGCGGGCGTATGCTGTCGCAGTGGTGGCAGTGCAGCCGGCGCCCGGCCTGATGCCAGGTGTACCAAGCGTCGCAGCGTTCGCAGGCGGCGCTCCAGCCGCACTGGTGGCAGATAAGCGACGGGGCATAGCCGCGGCGGTTGAGAAACAGCATCACCTGGTTGCCGGCCGCCAGGTGCTCCGCCATCAGCTGCTCCAGCTGGGGGGAGAGCCCGGCCTGCAGCCGCACGCTCTTGATGTCGAGGATCACCTGGCGGGCGGTCTGGGCGTTGCCGGCGCGCCGCGTCAGGCTGAGGTGGTGATACTTGCCGCTCTTGGCGTTGTGCAGCGTCTCCAGCGAGGGGGTGGCCGAGCCGAGCAGGATGGGGATGCCGGCGCGATGGGCCCGCATCACCGCGAGATCCCGGGCGTGGTAGCGGAAACCGTCCTGCTGCTTGAAGGAGCCGTCGTGCTCCTCGTCGATGATGATGATGCCGAGATCCTTGAACGGGGTGAACACCGCGGAGCGGGTGCCGATCAGGATGGCGGCGCCGCCATCGCGGCAGGCGAGCCAGGCATCGAGCCGCTCCCGATCGTTCATGGCGGAGTTCATCGCCACCACGGGCACCTGGAAGCGGCGCCGGAAGCGGTTGATGGTCTGGGGGGTGAGGCCTATCTCCGGCACCATCACCAGCGCCTGCTTGCCCGCCCTGAGCAGGGGCTCGAGGATGCTTAAGTACACCTCGGTCTTGCCGGAGCCGGTGATGCCGTCCAGCAGGAAGGCGCCGAACTGGTCGCCCTGACTGGTGATGGCGGAGACCGCCAGCGCCTGCTCGCCGTTGAGGCGCAGCCCCTCACCCGCCTCGAACCGGCTCGCCCAGTCCCCCTCATGACTCGGCTCCAGGCTGCGTCTCTCCAGCAGCCCCTTCTTCTCCAGCGCGGTGAGCGCCGCACTCTGGATCTCCTCCTGCTTGAGCGCGGAGGGGGTCTGCGGCCCCTTGCGCAGCAGGGCCAGGGCCTGCTGCTGCTTGGCGGCGCGCTTGAGCTCGTTGAGATCGATCGCCATCCCGGCTTCGGTGGCAAACCAGAACTCCAGCTCCCGGTAGGCGGCGGGCTCGCCCTTGCGCACCAGCGCCGGCAGGGCGTGGGGCAGCACCTCGCCCAGCGGATGCTGGTAGTAGTTGGCACTCCACTCCATCAACGCCAGTATGTCCGGGCCCAGCACAGGCGCGCTGTCCAGCACCCGTTTGATGGGTTTGAGCTTGGCGCGGGGCACCTGACTCTCGCCAGGATGGGCCACCACCAGGCCGACCAGGGTCTGGGGGCCGAAGGGGATCTCGACCCGACAACCGGGCGCAGGCAGGGGCAAGGGGGAGAGATAGTCGAAATGACGGCGTAAGGGTACCGGCACAGCGACACGAACCAGATCAAGCGTTTGCGATGAATCCACCAGGGGTTGCCTATTTTTTCTGCGAAGCCACTTGCCTGAACTCAGGCATTTCCTATATTATTCGCAGCCTTTGAAACTGTGTTCAACAATCGTGTGGTGTCCGACAAGAGATCGGATGGCGACACGGCCTGATAATCGAGGTTGTCCATGAAAGCTAATATCCATCCTGAGTACGTCGCCATCACCGCCAAGTGCTCTTGCGGTAACGTCATCAACACTTTCTCTACCCTGGGTAAAGATCTGAGCCTGGACGTGTGTTCCGCGTGCCACCCGTTCTATACCGGCAAGCAGAAAGAAGTTTCTAGCGGCGGCCGCGTAGACAAGTTCAACAAGCGTTTCGGTGGTCTGACTGCCAAGAAGTAATCTTACTTCTGAAGAATTCTGAAAAAGGCGCCCATCGGGCGCCTTTTTTATTGGTTGGCGTTCTGTATTGAAGCGGTTTGCCCTATGGTGTTGGCTCAATCATGGGAGAAGAACAGATGCGCACATGTCTGGTGATGGGGGCGGCCGGTTATATCGGATCTTATCTGGTGCCCCACCTGCAAACGCTGGGCTACCGGGTCATCGCCGGGGCCCGCCGCCCCTGCCGGCTGCCGGAGGGGGTCGAGTTTCGCCTCGCCGACAGCCTCAAGCCCATCACCCTGCTGCCCGCCCTGGCCGGGGTCGACACCGTCTTCTATCTGGTGCACGCCATGGGTGCCGGCGCGGGTTTCCACCGGCTGGAGCAGCAGGGGGTGAAGAACTTCGCCGCCGCCGCCCGCGCCGCCGGGGTGCGCCGCATCATCTATCTGGGCGCCATCCAGCCGGAGCGCTGCAACAGCCGCCACCTCAACTCCCGCCGCCATTGTGGCGAGCTGTTTCGCGAGGCGGGGGTGCCGACGGTGGAGCTGCGGGCCGGCATCATCATAGGGCCAGGCTCCGCCGCCTTCGAGGTGATGCGGGATCTGGTGTTCAACCTGCCGATGATGGTCACCCCCAAGTGGGTGCGCTCCCGCACGCCGCCCATCGCCTTGTCCAACCTGCTGCACTACCTGGGCGGGCTGGTGGAGGCCGAGGGGGTGGATGGCCTGGTGCTGAACGCCGTGGGCCCCGAGCTGCTCAGCTATCAGCAGCAGTTGCAGAAGTTCGCCGCCCATATCGGCAAGCGCTTCCCGGTCATCCCCATCCCCTTCCTGAGCCCCAGGCTCTCCGCCTGGTGGCTGCAATTTGCCACCTCGGTGCCCCAGCCGGTGGCCAAGGCGCTGGTGGGCGGCCTCAAGCACGATATCCCGGCCGAGGGGGGCCAACTGCAGAGCCTGCTGCCCCAGACCCTGCTCAGCTTCGACGAGGCGCTGACCGAGACCCTGGCGCTGGAGCAGAGGCTAGGGGCCGAGCAGCAGGGGGAGGAGACGCCGCTGGGCCTGCGCTGGCGCCATCCCGAATACGGTTTCTATGATCGCACCGCCAGCGGGGAGGCGGTCTGCCTCGCCGGCCCTGAGGTGGTGTGGCAGGTGCTGCAGCAGCTGGGGGGCGAGCAGCGCTACTTCTACATGAACGAGCTGTGGGTGGTGCGCGAGTGGATGGATCACCTGATCGGTGGCCCGGCCCGCACCCGCGGCCGCACCAACCCGGATCGCTTCGTGAAGGGGGACATGCTGGACTCCTGGCAGATCCTCGGGGTGGACGAGGGGCGCAGGCTGGATCTGCTGTTCAACATGAAGGCCCCCGGGGTGGGGCGGCTGGAGTTCAACATCTTGCCGGAGGAGTCCGGCCTGACCCGGCTCAAGGTGACCGCCCACTGGCATCCGCAGGGCGCCTGGGGACTGGCCTACTGGCTCGCCATGCTGCCGTTCCACCTGTTCATCTTCCAGGGGATGACGGAGGCCATCGCCCGTCAGGCGGAGGCGCGGGCCGGCATACCCGTGATGGACTGAAACCATATCTATAACTAAATAGGTATTTGTAGCTGGTGTGACATGCTAATAACTGGCATGTCAGTGGCTCGTGGCAATATTTTCTACTGTGAAAGCCCGCTGGTTTTCTTTATGATCCCCAGCCCTCGCCGTCGGCGAGCCATGCACCACTACATTCATTTCCGTATCGGGGTCCCCCATGTCCGATCTGCGTCAGCAAGCGCTCGATTACCACGCCCAGCCCGTTCCCGGCAAGATTGCCATCGCCCTCACCAAGCCTGCCGAAACCGCCCATGATCTGGCGCTGGCCTACAGCCCGGGCGTCGCCGAGCCGGTGCGCGAGATCGCCGCCAACCCGGAAGATGCCTACCGCTACACCGGCAAGGGCAATCTGGTGGCCGTCATCTCCAACGGCACCGCCATCCTGGGGCTGGGCAATCTGGGCCCGCTGGCCTCCAAGCCGGTGATGG
This sequence comes from Aeromonas sp. sif2416, assembly GCF_019218665.1. Lineage (NCBI taxonomy): Bacteria > Pseudomonadati > Pseudomonadota > Gammaproteobacteria > Aeromonadales > Aeromonadaceae > Aeromonas > Aeromonas sp. sif2416. Next base: position 150,282 of record NZ_JAHUXC010000008.1, on the reverse strand, counting down.
AGGGCAAGGCCCTGCTGTTCAAGCGCTTCGCCGGCATCGACGCCATCGACATCGAGGTCAAGCACGAGACCAGCGCGCAGTTCATCGACACTGTGGCGGCCATCGCCGACACCTTCGGTGGTATCAACCTGGAAGACATCAAGGCGCCGGAGTGCTTCGAGATCGAGCAGGCGCTGATCGCCCGTTGCGACATCCCGGTGTTCCACGATGATCAACACGGCACCGCCATCGTCACCGCCGCCGGCCTGCTCAACGCGCTGGAAGTGCAGGGCAAGCGCATCGAGCAGAGCCGCATCGTCTGCATGGGCGCCGGCGCGGCCGCCACCGCCTGCATGGATCTGCTGATCAAGTGCGGCGCCCGCCCCGAGCACATCTTCATGCTGGATCGGCAGGGGGTGATCCACAGCGGTCGCACCGACCTGAACCAGTACAAGCAACGCTTCGCCAACGACACCCCACTGCGCACCCTGATGGAGGCGATCGAGGGGGCCGATGTGTTCGTCGGCGTCTCGGGCCCGGACGTGCTGCCGGCCGAGGCGGTGGCCCTGATGGCGCCGCGCCCGGTGATCTTCGCCTGCTCCAACCCGGATCCCGAGATCAAGCCGTCGCTGGCGCACTCGGTGCGCGATGACCTCATCATGGGCACGGGCCGCTCCGATTATCCGAACCAGATCAACAACGTGCTCTGCTTCCCCTTCATCTTCCGCGGCGCGCTGGACGCCCGCGCCAGCCGCATCAACGATGCCATGAAGATCGCCGCGGTGGAGGCCATTCGCGGCCTGGTCAAGGAGCCGGTGCCGGCCGAGGTGCTGACTGCCGCCGGGGTGAGCGAGCTGAGCTTCGGCAAGGATTACGTCATTCCCAAGCCGATGGATGCCCGCCTGTTGCCGCGGGTGGCCCGCGCCGTGGCGCTGGCCGCGGTCGAGTCGGGGGTGGCGCGCGTCGCGTTGCCGGCGGACTACATGCTGGACTGAATCGCGGATCGTGCCCCAGGCTCGCCAGCGGTAACAACAGAAGGGGCCCCGTGATGGGGCCCCTTCTCGTTAAGGCAAAGCCAAACTGTTGTTATCAGGCCTTGGGTGCAGCAGCCGTGGGTTTGGCCTTGGCGGTAGGCGCGACGGCGGTGTGGGCTGCCTTGTGGTGGTGTTTTTTCACGACCTTGGTCTGAGTCGCATGGGTGGCCGGCGTCGCCGGGGTGGCGGTGGCGGCCATGGTGAAGCCGGAGGTCAGGGCGAAGACAGCGGCCAGACTCAGGGGGATCAGCTTGTTCATATTCCAGTTCCTCGTTCGGGTTGATGGTATGGAGCTTTTCTCCATGGCTTCATCCTAGGGCTGTTCCCGATCCGCTTCAGTGAGTGGCTGGTGACGGTTTGTATCCAAATGTACCGGCAGCCGCAGGCAGAAGCAGGTGCCGCTCGCCGCAGGCAGCAGCTGCACCTCGCCGCCGTGGTGGCGGGCTATGCTGCGCACTATGGCGAGCCCGAGCCCGGCCCCGCCGGTGCGCCTGTCCCGGCTCTGATCCAGCCGCACGAAGGGCTCGAAGATCTGGGGCGCGAGTGCGGGCTCTATGCCGGGGCCGTCGTCGCTCACCATCAGCAGATAGTCATCCTGTTGCCGCGCCATGCTCAGGCTCACCCGGCCGGCCGCGTGGCGCAGGGCATTGCCGATGAGGTTCTCCAGCGCCCGCTCCAGCAGCCTGGCATCCCCCCGCCAGGGCAGGGGCCCCGGGGGGATAGCGAAGTCGAGTCGCTTGTCCGGCCGCAGGGCCTGCCAGTCCCCCAGCCGTTCCCGGGCCCAGCCACCCAGCTCCAGCGCGCTGCACTGCAGCGGCAGGGACGGGCGATCGAGGCGGGCGTAGGTGAGCATCTCCTCGATGAGGGAGTCCAGCGCCCCGAGGTCGCGCTCCAGCCCCTGCCGATCCGCCTCGCTCGGCGGTGGCTCCAGCATGGCGAGCCGGTAGCGCAGCCTGACCAGGGGGGTGCGCAGCTCGTGGGCGATGGCGTCGGTCAGCTGCTTGCGGCTGGCCAGCATGGCCTGCAACTGCTCGGCCATCTGATCGAAGGTGCGGCCGACCCTGGCCAGGCTGCTGCCAGTGGGCAGGCCGGTGCGGCTGGAGAGATCGCCGTCGCCGACCCGGCGCGCGGTCTGCTCCAGCTGCTGCAGGCCGCGCCAGTGGGGCCGCAGCCAGAGCAGGATGGGCAGGCCGAGGGAGAGGCCGATGAGCAGCAGCAGGCCCACATCGACCCAGTGCAGCTCGTGCAGGTAGGAGAGATAGGGCACCGGGCCGACGATCAGCACCTGATCGGTCTTGGGAATGCGCTGCAGGAAGGTGTCGTCCTCCTCGACGATGACGATGTTGCCCGCCTCGAGGAAGGCCTGATCGTCGCTGGCCAGCGGCTGGTTGGCGAGGGGGCCTATCTGCAGCGGCAGGTTGAGCTGACGGCTCTGCTCCGCCATGCGGGCGGGCCAGTGCTCGGCCGGCAGCCGTGCCAGCTCGCCGGTGAGCAGGCCAAGGGAGCCTTGCATCATGTGTTCAAGATAGCGGTCACCGGCCCGCTCGGCGCTGACCTGATAGACCAGGCCGATCAGCAGGATGGCGAGGCCGAAGCAGCCGATCAGCAACAGGTAGAACTGGATAAACAGGCGACGCATTGGCGCTCTCCCTGTGGGCAGAAGTGGGGGCTGGCCGTCGGCACTGGGCCGCCAGGCGCTCGATCAGTCCCAGGCCTGGGGGACCAGCAGATAACCCTTCTGGCGCACCGTCTTGATCCGGGTCGGGTTGTTGGGGTCATCCCCCAGCCGGCGCCGCAGGCGGGAGATGGCGACGTCCATGCTGCGATCCTGGCCGTCGTAGTCGCGCCCCCGCAGGCTGCGAAACAGCGCCTCCCGCCCCAGGATCTGGCCGGCATGGCAGGCCAGCTCCCACAGCAGATCGAAGTCGGCGGTGGAGAGCGGGATGCTGGTGCCAGCCAGCCGCACGTCCCGGCCCGGGCCGTCGATCTGCAGGCGGCCGAACTGCAGGCGCTGGGGCGGCGCGCTGGGCACGGCCGCGGCCGGCGCCCCCTGCTGGCGGAACTGGACCCGCAGCCGGGCCAGCAGCACGGGCGGTGGCGTGGTCTTGAGGATGTAGTCGTTGGCCCCCAGCTCCAGGCTGAGGATCTGGTTCATGTCGCTGTCGAGCGAGGTGAGCATGACGATGGGGCCCTGGAAGCGCGGCCGCAGATCCCGGCACAGGGAGAGCCCGTCCTGACCCGGCAGCATGATGTCGAGCAGCACCAGATCCGGCTGCTCGGCCAGGACTCTGGCCAGCGCCAGATCGCCTCGGGTCTCCAGCAGGACCTCGATATCGTGGCGGCCCAGCCAGCTGCTGATGAGCTGGCCTATCTCGGAATCATCTTCAACAAAGAGAACGCGTGGCATGGTGGCGTGACACCCCGGCAATGGCGCGGATGCGCGTGCCGCCAGCATAACGGCTCCCCCCGCTCTCTGCACCGGGATAAATAATCAAACAGGGCCCTTGGGCCCTGTCGTCATATTGGTTGCTGCCGCCTGTGTTAACTCGCCTTGCGCTTCAAGTAGACCCCGGCTTCCATATGATGGGTCCAGGGGAACTGGTCGAACAGCGCGAAGCGGGCGATCTCGTGGGTCTCGCCGAGGACCTGCATGTTGGCCTGCAGGGTCTCGGGGTTGCAGGAGATGTAGAGGATGTTGTCGTACTCCTGCACCAGCTTGACCGTGGCGTCGTCGAGCCCGGCACGGGGCGGGTCGACGAAGATGGTGTTGCACTGGTAGCTCGCGAGATCGACCCCCTTGAGGCGGTTGAACTCCCGCTCGCCGCGCATCGCCATGGTGAACTCCTCCGCCGACATGCGCAGTATGATGACGTTGTCCACCCCGTTGGCGGCGATGTTGAACTGGGCGGAATCCACGCTCGGCTTGGCGATCTCGGTGGCCAGCACCTTGCGGAAGTTCTGGGCCAGGGCGATGGAGAAGTTGCCGTTGCCGCAGTAGAGCTCCAGCAGGTCACCCTCGCTCCCCCTGGTCACGTCCAGCGCCCAGCCCAGCATCTGCTGGTTAATCTCGGCGTTGGGCTGGGTGAAGCTGTTCTCCACCTGCTGATAGATGAGTTGGCGGCCCTGCACCGTCAGCCGCTCGATGACGAACTCCTCCCCCAGGCAGATCTTCTGCTTGTGGGCGCGGCCGATCAGTCGCAGATCGAAGCCCTTGGCGCGCAGCTCGGCCTGCAGCGCCTCGGCCACGGGCTGCCACTCGGCCTCGAGCCGGCGGTGGTAGAGCAGGCTGACGCAGAGCTGGCCGGAGAGGGTGGAGAGGTAATCGATCTGGAACAGCTTCTTGCGCAGCACCGGGTGCGGGCGCAGGCCCTCGAGCAGCACCGGCATCAGCTGGTTGATGAGGCGGCTGGCGGTGGGGAACAGGTCGACCCGGATGATCTCCTTGGTGGCCGGGGCATACATGCAGTGGAAGAGGTCATCTCCCTCGTGCCAGATGCGGAACTCGGCGCGCATCCGGTAGTGCTCGGCGGGCGAGGCATGCACCTCCAGCGCGGGCGGATTGCAAGCGGCGAACAGCTCGATGAGGCGGGCGCTCTTCTCGTCGAGCTGGGCCTGGTAGTCGGCGGGAGTCCGCTGGGATTGGGTCATTGATACCTCGCATGCACCGGGCAGGGCCGGACAGAAACCGGGGGAAGGCCAGAGGCCATCCAAAGGGGCCAGATTGTAAAAGGCGGGCGCAGATTCTCCAAGTTTTTATGGTCAAGAAGTGTGCAGTCAGGCCGATAACCGATCCACCACCATGGCGGGAGGAAGGATTATGCAGATAGATGGCGTGGGCGCGGCCCAACCCAAGGGAGTGGGTGCCTCCCCCAAGGCACCTCAGCAGGCGGCGGCAAAGCAGGCGGAGGAGGGGGAGGCGGTCACCCTGAACCGGCCGCCCAAGTGGGCGCAGGTGCTGATCCAGCAGGCGCTGCAGTTCACGCTTGAGCTGCATGGCCAGCGCTATCAGGCGCCCAAGAATCAGGAGTTCAAACTGAACCCGCCGGAGGCGATCACCCCGGAGACCCTGTTCGACTTCCAGTCGGTGGCGGACAACGTGCTGCAATTTGTCAGCGGGCGGTTGGGGGCAGCGCGCTCGGATGGCAAGAGCGATGACGAGCTGGCCGAGATGATGGCGCAGGCGCGCAAGGGGGTCGACATGGGCTTCAGCGGCGCCAGGGAGCAGCTCGGCGACTGGGCCACCGACAACGAGGAGATCAAGACCGGCATCGATAAGAGCTACAAGCTGATCCAGGATGGGCTGGAGTCCTTCGAGCAGGAGTTCTTCGGCGAGGTCTCGACCACGGATCTGGGGGCGGCCAAGATGGCCAGCCGGCAGCAGGCCTTCCTCGAGATAGAGACCCGGGACGGGGACCAGCTGATGCTGCGCTTCAGCGACAGCTGGCAGTTCAAGTCCCGCCGTGAGGAGGGCTTCAGCCTGAAGTCGAGCCAGAGCTTCGACTTCTCGCTGCAAGGGGCGCTCAGCGGCGACGAGATGGAGGCCATCGGCAAGCTGGTCAAGGGGCTGGACGATCTGGCCGGCCAGTTCTTCGGCGGGGATGACAAGACGCTGGCGGACAGGCTGAACGCGCTGCAACTGGATGACAGCCAGCTGGCCTCCTACTCCCTCAAGCTCAGGCAGAGCAGCAAGCTGAGCCAGGCCTATCAGGGGGCTCACTCATTGCAGGAGAGCCTGAAGCCGCTGGCGGACTATCTGCCCCTGCTGAGCCAGTGGCAGCGAGGGGCCGATGCCGCGCTGCCGGCTTCCTCACAGCAGGCGCTGACGCCGGCGGTGCTGGCGGCGCGGGGGCAGGCCGATCCGGCCCAGAGCGCGGGCTTCGTCGGCTTCAATCAGCGGATGCTGGAGGCCATGAGGCTGCTCGGCCAGCAGATGGCGACGCGCTAACCTGGCGCCATCGCCCCTGTCGACCCTGGGTACGGGTCGTTTGCCAGTCCGGGCCCGGGCTGGCAAACTGCCCTTTTCTCCAGCCAGAAGATGCCATGAACCCCAAGAAACCGAGAGACAAGCGCGAGCTCTGCTACCCCTTCATCTTCGAGACCCAGTTCCAGTGCGACTACGAGATCGCCACCGACGAGCTCTGCTGTCAGGTGGGGGCCGTGCTGGCGCAGCTGGCACCCAAGGCCGATACCGAGGCCATGCTGGCCGATCTGGGGGCCCTGCAGCGGCTCATCTACAACCTCAACGGCTCGGTGCGCGGCAAGCTGGGGATCTTCGAGCAGGATCTGGACTGGCTGAAGGGGCGTTACGATCACTACAACGAGGCGAGTCGTGGCCGGGTCACCGGCTTCGTGCTGCCCCAGGGGCCGCAACCCATCCCCACCCTGCACCTGTGCCGTTGCGGCAGCAAGAAGGTGGTGCGGCTGCTGGTGCGCCTGGAGGAGAGCGGCGTGCGCTTCGATCCCATCCTCTACCGCTTCGCCAACCTGCTCGCGAACTTCTTCTTCGTGCTGACCGTCTACCTCAAGCAGGCCTGGGACGTGCCGGAAGTGCCCTACGTCAGCATCAACTACTGAGCCTGAGCGCCAACAAAAACCGGAGCATCTGCTCCGGTTTTTTTATCTCAGCTCGAGAGCAGCACCCTGGCCGAGTTGGCCGGGATGGTGAGTTGCAGCTGGCCCTGCACCACCTCGAACTTGTCGCCGTTGAAGGCGTCGGTGAAGCGGCTGGCGGGGCTGGCGGTCTGCCACAGGGGCAGGCTGATGGTACGCGGTTCGGTGGGGTGGCGGTTGCAGGCCACCACCACCTGATCGCTCTGCAGGGTGCGGACGAACACATAGCTGTGGGGGCCGGCGTAGAGGGTCTGGATGTCCCCCCGGCGCAGGGCGGGCCGCTGCTTGCGCAGCTGGATCAGGCGGCGATAGTGATCGTGCAGCACATGATCCCAGTCGGTGGTCTCCCAGGGGAAGCAGCGCCGGCAGTCCGGGTCGTTGCCACCGGAGAGGCCCACCTCGTCGCCGTAGTAGATGGACGGCACGCCTATGTAGGTGAGCAGCAGGGTGGCGGCCAGCCGCATCCGCTGCTTGTCCTCCCCCAGCAGGTAGAGGAAACGGGCGGTGTCGTGGCTGTCCAGCAGGTTGAACTGGGCCAGCTGGTTCTTGAACGGGATGTGGGCCCGCGCCAGCTTGAGCCAGCTGTCCAGCTCCTCGGCGCTGATCCTGATGGGGTGGTAGGCGATGTCCTGCCCCGCCAGGAAGGCGCGAATGGGGTGGGCGAAGCCGTAGTAGTTCATGGCGCCGTCCTCCTGATCCCCCTGCAGCCACTGGCTCGCCTCGAAGAAGTGCTCGCCGAGCACGTAGGCGTCCGGGTTCTCCTGCTTCACCGCGCCGCGAATGGCGCGCACGTGGCCGCTGTTGCCCATGGCCGAGCCCCGCTCCCCCAGCATGTGGATGACGTCGAAGCGCCAGCCGTCGATCTGGTAGGGGGCGCGCATCCAGTAGCGCAGGATGGCGTTGTCGGCGCGATAGACGGCGTCCTGCACCTGGGCGCTGGCGAAGTCGAGCTTGGGCAGGCTGCGGATCCCCTTCCAGCTGACGTAATCCCCCTCCTGATCGAAGGTGTAGAAGCTGCGCCAGGGGGAATCCGGGTTGCTCTTGGCCCCCAGCGGCGGGCAGAACCAGGGGTGTTCGGTCGAGGTGTGGTTGACCACGGCATCCAGGATGATCCTCATGCCGCGCTGATGCAGGTTGCGGGTCAGCTCGGCGAACTGCGCATTGCTGCCGAGGTGCGGGTCGACGCCGTAGTAGTCCTGGGTGTCGTACTTGTGGTTGCTCGGCGAGTCGAAGATGGGGTTGAGGTAGAGCGCCGTGATGCCGAGGGACTGCAGGTAGTGCAGCTTGGCATCGATGCCCGCCAGATCGCCGCCGTAGAACTCGCAGGCGGCATGCCCTTCCTCGTGCCGGCTGACCGGCTCTCCCCAGGCCTTGCTGATGACGGCCTTGCCCCGGTATTCGTATTCGTGATGACGCACGCTGAGGGAGGGATCGCCGTTGCAGAAGCGGTCGGGGAAGATCTGGTAGAACACCTGATCCTGTACCCAGGCCGGCGGCTGATGCAGGCTGTTGAAGCGGAAATGCTGCTCGCGCGGCGGCATGGCGGCGCTGACACCGGCCCCGTGCAGCCACCACTGCTGCTCATCGGTGAGGCACTTGAAGCAGTAGAGGTGGATGTCCTGCCCCCTGGCCAGCGGCAGCTCGACCTGCCAGACCTGCAGCCGATCCCGGGTCGAGACCGGGGTCATGGCCAGCAGGTACTCCTCGTTGTCCGGCTCGTGGCGCAGCCATACCTCCCGGATCGGGCTGTCCAGCTCGCTGAACAGGGTGAGCAACAGGGCATCGGCACGCTCTTTGAACCAGGGTGCCACCTGGGGGTGAAACAGGAAGGGAGGAGTCATGATGTCTACTGCGTCAGAAGGTCGGCGAGGGCCATATTACTACCCTGTTCGTGAAGTTGTGGGTGTTGACCGACCAGAGTGAGACGGGGATCGGACCCGCTCTGGTCGGCCACCGTGGATCTACTGGGTCAGCAAGTCGGCGAGGGCGTTGCCCTGTTCATGGAGCTGTTCGAGCTGGTCCGCCAGGGTGCTGGGATCCAGCCCGAGCTGGTCGGCGAGCGGCGTGGGGAAGCGGGCTATGATGGCCTGGGCCGGCACCCCGGCATGCCAGGCGAAGGAGACGAAGACGGCGAGCCGGATCAGCACCGCCTCCTTGCTGACCGGCTGATAGGAGAGCGGGTCCAGCTGCTGGGAGATGGCGTCGACGAAGGATTCCGACAGGTTCCAGCGTCGTGCCAGCTCGGCGCCGAGCTGGGCGTAGTCGTAGCCCAGCATCTCCCGCTGGGCCTCGACCCGGCTGCTGCCCTTCTCGATGGCCAGGCTGATGAGCTCGGCCTCCTCCGGCAGAGTGCTCTGGATGAGCAGCTCGCCGATGTTGTGGATCAGCGCGCAGGTGAAGGCGGTCTCCGCATCCACCACCTTGGTCTGCAGGGCCAGGGTGCGGGCTATGGTGGCCACCTGGAAGGTCTGGGTCCAGAAGCGGTTCTTGTCGAAGCTGGGGGGAGCCTTGAAGCTGCTGATGATGCCGGAGGCGACCACCACGGAGCGCAGCCGGTTGAAGCCGAGCCGGATCACCGCCTGCTCGATGGAGGTGACCTCGTTGCCCCGGCGCAGGGCGGCCGAGTTGGCCATCCGCAGCACCTTGACGCTGATGACCTGGTCCATGGCGATCTTGGCCGCGATCTCGTCGATGCGGGCATTCTCGTCGCTGAAACTCAGCATCAGCTCGTGCAGTAGCTGCGGGATTGTGGGCAGTTGCTTGATCTTGCCAAACAGGCGATCCATCGACATGGCTGAGGCAGCCTCCATTGCGAACAGTGCCTCATAGTGTGCCACAGGCTGGCCAGTTGTTCCTGTCGGCGAGTGGTTTTGTGAGCCCTAGTACACCCAATCGCGCAGCTGGTATTCCAAACGGTGCCGTTTCCCCTGCAGGATCAGGGTCTGGGGAGTCCCGCTCAGGCTGGCTCCCTCCATCAGGGTAACGATGACCGCCTGCTCTATGCTGTCGAGCTGGGGCTGGCAGGCCATGGCCGTGCTGCCGAGGCTGGTGACCCAGAATCTGTTGCCCTCGAGGTGGCCCTGGCCGAAGTAGCGGTTGCAACCGGCGATGCCGTTGACGGTGAAGTGCTCACCTATCTCGATATCGGGCGGATTGACGCGGGCGCTGGCGATGGGCTGACCATCCAGCTTGTCGAGCACCCAGTGGTGGTGCTGCAGATCTTGCTGGACGAAGACGGGAGTACTGCTGCAGGCGCTGAGCAGAAGCAGGGCGAGCAGCAGTAGCAGAAATCTGGGCATCGAAGGGGCTCCGGTGATGGGAGCGACAAGCATACCCTCGGCGCCGCCTGCGGGGCAGGGCGGCGAAGGGGGAGCCCGACTGCTTCTGTCGCCCTCATGGGCGGGGGGGTGTCGGCAAATGGCAACACCCGGTCCGGCTGAGCCTCGAGTTTGGCAGCAGGGGCCCCAGCGGGCCCTCAGTTGGCGAACAGCCGCTCGGCATGACGGGCGAGGCCCGCGGCCACCGAACCGACGTCTCCCCTTTCCAGCGCATATGGCCGGCAGTTTCTGGCGGATGAAGGCCCGGAGAGCGCGAATGGGCTCGTCAGTTGGCGAACAGCCGCTCGGCGTAACGGGCTAGCCCCGCGGCCACCGAGCCGAAGTCATCCCCCCCTTCCAGCGGTATGGTTGGCAGTTTTTGGCGGATGAAGGCGGCGATCAGCGGCGAACGGGCGCTGCCGCCGGTGACGAAGATCCGATCCGGCTGCACGCCGGCGGCGGCAATGGCCTGATCCATCAGCTCGCCGATCTTCTCCAGCAAGGGCGCCGAGGCGCTGGCCAGCTGCTCGCGGCTGAGTTCCGCCTCCAGCCCCTTCTCCAGCTCGCTCAGGGATTGCTGATTGAGCTGGTGGTCGGACAGCGCGATCTTGCCCTGCTCAGCGCGCCACACCAGCTGGTGGCTCAGCTTGTGGGCGCGCAGGCAGGCGAGCCGCGCCAGCTTGCTGCCGGGCTGGCTGTCGAGCTGCAAGTCCTGCAGCTGGCGGGCGGTATCCAGGCTGTAGAAGCGGCTCTGGGCGCTGACGTCGTTGATGGCGGCCGCATCCCAGAACAGCGGATGGGGCAGCGGCTTGCCGGTCTTGAGGGTCTCGTGCATGCCGAGCAGCGGCATCATGCCCTCCACCGTCAGGCGGATGTCGAAGTCGTTGCCACCGACCCGCTGGCCACTGTGGCCGAGCAGGTCGCCGCTGCGATCCAGCCGATCGCGATGGCTGGGGCCCATGCGCAGCATGGAGCAGTCGGTGGTGCCGCCGCCGATGTCCACCACCAGCACCACGGCATCCTCGCTGAGGCGGGCCTCGAACTCGAAGCCGGCCGCCACCGGCTCATAGAGAAACTCCACCTGCTCGAAGCCGGCCAGCCGGGCCGCCTCGGTCAGGATGGCGATGGCCTGGCGGTTGCTCTCCTCCCCCGCCAGCCCCTGGAAGTTGACCGGGCGGCCGATCACGGCGCCGCGCACCGGTTGGCCGAGCTGCTGCTCCGCCTCCTCGCGGACCCGCAGCATCATGGCGCAGACGATGTCCTCGAACAGGGCGATCTGGGGGGCCTTGAGGCCGTAGGCGCCGAGGAAGGACTTGGGCGACTTGATGTAGTAGCCGTCGTCCGGCTCCTCCAGGTAGCGCTCCAGCGCCGCATTGCCGAAGCTGAGCTCGTCGATGAGCCCCTCCTCGCGCATCTGGCGCCGCACCGCCTGGGCCCGGGTCACCACGGGGCCGCGCAGCTTGAGGTACTCGGTCTGCCGGGCAGGGGTCAGCCGTTCGGCCAACAGGCCGGCGATGGCATCCCTGTGGGGGGCGTGCAGGGTGGAGGGGAGGTAGCGGGAGCCTGACAGGGTCAGCAGCCGGGGGCTGCCTTGTTCCATCACGGCGACGGCGCAGTTGGAGGTACCGTAATCAAATCCGATAAACATGGGCGGCCAGGCTCCTGCATAAAAAAGGGCTGGTAGCCTACCCGAAGGCGCCGGGTCTCACAACCCGGCGCGCCTGAATGACGGACTAAATGCGAGGAATGCTTACTCCACCTCGTTGTCGCTGCGGCCCTGCTGCTCGATGGCCTGGATGTTGCTGAGGGTGGTATCGGCGATGGCGTGCAGCGCCTCCCGGGTCAGGAAGGCCTGGTGACCGGTGAACAGCACGTTGTGGCAGGCGGAAAGGCGACGGAACACATCGTCGGTGATCACCTCGTTGGACTTGTCGGAGAAGAAGAGATCTTCCTCCTCCTCGTATACGTCCAGCCCCAGGGCGCCGATGCGGGCGGTCTTGAGCGCCTCGATGGCGGCGTTGGAGTCGAGCAGGCCGCCGCGGCTGGTGTTGATGATCATCACCCCGTCCTTCATCTTGGCGAAGGCCTCCTTGTTCAGCAGGTGATAGTTCTCCTTGAACAGCGGGCAGTGCAGGCTGATGACGTCGGACTGGCGGAACAGGGTGTCGAGATCCACGTACTCGGCGCCGAGATCCAGCGCGGCCTGGTTCGGATAGGGGTCGCTCACCAGCAGGCGCATGCCGAAGCCCTTGAGGATGCGCAGGGTGGCGATGCCTATCTTGCCGGTGCCGACGATGCCGGCGGTGCGGCCGTGCATATTGAAGCCGACCAGCCCTTCCAGCGAGAAGTTGGCATCGCGGGTGCGCTGGTAGGCCTTATGGATGCGGCGGTTGAGGGTCATCATCAGGCCGACCGCGTGCTCGGCCACCGCCTCCGGGGAGTAGGCGGGCACCCGCACTACCTTGAGCCCCAGCTCCTTGGCGGCGACCAGATCCACGTTGTTGTAACCGGCGCAGCGCAGGGCGATCACCCTGGTGCCGTTGGCGGCCAGTTCGGTCAGCACCGCCCGGTCGGCGTCATCGTTGACGAACAGGCAGACCACGGGGAAGTGGTGGGCGAGGCGGGCGGTCTTGGCTTCCAGCCGTACGTCGAAGAACTCCAGCTCGAAGCCGTACTGGCTGTTGGCCTGATTGAAGTGTTCCTTGTCATAGCTCTTGGTACTGAAAACGGCGACTCTCATGATGCGCTCTCCGCAGATATCGATGTAGTTAAATTACAACAGCTTGAGGTGTTGAGCACGGGATAAATGGTGGGGGATCAGCCCCAGGGCATGATGGGAACCGCACTCACCGCGCTCTTGTAAGAACCATCTACCAATTTGGTGCTGTAAGTCAGGTAGACCAGGGCGTTGCGCTTATTGTCGTAAAAACGCACCACTTTCTGCTCCTTGAACACCAGGGAGATGCTGACATCGAACACCTCTTCCCCCGCCTTCAACTTGGCGGGCAGGGTGATGGGGCCAATCTGGTGGCAGGAGAGGGAGGCATGGGAGGGATCCTCCGCCAGCCCCAGCCCGCCCTTGACGCCGCCGGTCTTGGGGCGCGCCAGATAGCAGGCGACGCCATCGATGCGGGGATCGTCGAACGCCTCCACCAGGATCTTGTGGTTGGGGCCGACCAGCTTGAAGGCGGTGCTCACCTCGCCGACGGGGTCGGCCTTGTCCGCGAGGGCGGGGCCGGCGAGCAGGGCGACGAGCAGCAGCAGGGGATGACGGTACGACATTGAGACTCCTCCCGGCCTATCGGTAAGACAGGCCCAAACGACTGTAGAGACTGGCCAGCACCCAGGCGGGGCCGATCAGCAAGAATTGCAGGTCGGCGAGGAAGGAGGGGCGCTTGCCCTCGATCCGGTGGCCGACAAACTGGGCTATCCAGAGCAGCACGAACGCGACCAGCGCCGGCAGCAGCAGGGGCCCCTGCCACAGGGCGCAGGCCACCAGCCCCAGCGCGGTGAACCCCGCCATGCCCCAGAACAGGGGGCGTGACAGGCGCAGGTAGAACAGCAGCACCGGGATGGCCGCCAGTATCGCCCAGTTGAGCCCGAATGGCAGGGGCCCCCTCGGCAGGCACCAGAGCAGGGCGAGCCCGCACAGGTAGATGCCGGGGACCGCCACCTTGTGGATCGCCACATTGGTGGGGTGGCGGTGGCTCTGACCATAGTCGCCGAACCAGTCATCGAGTCGTTTCATGGCACCTCCCTGGTGCTGTAAGTGAAACTCATGGCCCGCCTCTCCCTGGCGGGCACCAGACCTGTTGTGGCCTCATGGGGCCCCAGGCTGTGATCGTGCTGTGTCACTGCCCTGCCGGAAGATCGTCTCCCTGCGTCAGCGCTTTACTGCCCTTGCCGGGGCGGATATTCCCAATATTGGGCCGGGATGCTCCTGAGCAAGGGGGTCATGTCCGGATTGACCAGTGGAATGGTCAGGCGTTGATCCAGGTTCGCGCTGGTCAGGGCCTCGCGGACCTTGGGATTCTCCCGGAAGAACTGCATGAAGCTGCCGTCGGCGTAGGCGCGTTCCAACCCGGTCTGGATCGCCTTGGCCAGCTTGGGGGACTCGGGGCTGACGAAGAAGAACTCGGCGAAGGGGTAGCGCAGCAACAGGTGCTGCTCGATGGCGAGGTTGGGGTACTGGGCCAGCAGCTCATGGCTCTCGGCGTAGACCTCCACCAGGCCGCGGGGGAAGAAGTCGAGCTTGTCGCCGTCGTTGATGAGGCGGAACAGGTTGCTGTAACGGCCCGCGTAGGTCGGGATGCCCGCCAGCTCCAGGATCTTGTTGTCTGCCCAGCCGACGCCCTGAGCCGCCTTCATGACCTTGAGGTCGGCCAGCGAGCCGACCTGATTGAACTTCTCCTGGGCATCGCGATGGATGAAGGCGATCCTCAACCCTTCCAGGCCACGGAACAGCGGGATGGGGATGGGGATGAGGGCGGATTCGAGGGTGCTGGAGGTGCCCATCCAGAACACGTTGATGGTTTTGCCCTTGCGCAGCTCTTGCTGCAGGCTGTACTGATTGAGATTGAGTTCGACCCGCTCCAGCTTGAACGGCTGACCGGCGTGGTTGAGTGCCAGTTCCAGCAGCTTGAGCTGGTATTCGTTATCGAGGTCGTTGATCGGCCGGCTGGGGACCTTGACGGTGAGAGTCTGTGCTTGTGCCAGCAACGGCAGGCACAAACACAGCTTGATGAGCCATTTCACTCTCTGCTCTCCTGATAGATTCCGGGACTTGCCCGGAGTCTATCAGAAGAATCAGGCGACGCGACGGAACACGTGGGTATCGTTGAATTCCTTGGTGCTCTGGCATTCGACGCAGAAACGGGACTCAGGGCGAGCCTGCAGTCGCTTGAGGGATATTTCGTCACCGCAGGATTCGCAGTAGCCAAATTCCCCTTCATTGATGCGTTTCAACGCCCCTTTCAGCTTGCGCAGATGCAACTTGTCGTGCTCGATGCGATTCAGCTCCAGACGGCGGGCTTCCTCGATGCTGGCACGGTCAATTTCATCAGCCATCTCGTTGGTATCGGTGGCGATGGCCTGGCTGGCTTGGGAGTTGAGACGATCTTCGAGTTCGACGATTTGTCGCTCGATCTGACCCTTGTAAAAGGCCAGTTGGTCTTCAGTCATGAAATCACACATAGCGTTTACTACCAGTCAGTTTCCCAATTTTCCCTATTTATGGGGGCTGTCTGCTTGCAGACCAAGCCCCTGTATCCCGATTTGCACCAAATCCATGCAGGAGAGTGCAAATCAGGGCGGGCCTTGTACCAAAAAAATGCAGGCATGCAAAGCAGATCGGATAAGGACTGTGCGCCCTTGCAAAAAAATGGCCCTTTTCGGACAGGCCCTGACGGAGCCTGGCCCCCTGAGCGGCCCGCCGTTGGCACTGGGCTTGCAGTGAGCTGATGGTGATACAAGGTGTTTAGTATTTGGTGCCGGCCTGGTCATTATATAGGCCATTAATTATAGTTTTTTAAACACCACCGCTTGACAAAGGCCATTATCACGGGCTTTTATGGTGCTGTTGATTACATTTTTTTAACATGGGTGTTCCATATATTAGACACCCTTGCCAATGACAACCGTAGAGTCGGGGTTTAACATGGACAGTATCAAGGGCTGGATGGAGAGTAATCGCATCACGGAAGTGGAGTGCCTGTTTCCGGACTTCACCGGCAATGCCCGAGGCAAGATCATTCCAGCCAATAAATTTCTGCGCGAGGGGGGCATGCGGCTACCCGAGATCATCTTCACCCAGACGGTGACCGGCGAGTATCCGGATGACGACAGCATGATAGACCCGCTGGAGCGGGACATGCAGCTCTACCCCGATCCCAACACCATTCGTTTCGTGCCCTGGGCGCTGGAGCCCACCGCTCAGGTGATCCACGATTGCTTCGATATCAATGGCAAGCTGATCGACATCGCGCCGCGCTCCGTGCTGCGCCGGGTCCTGTCATTCTATGAGAAGCAGGGCTGGAAGCCGGTGGTGGCCCCCGAGCTCGAATTCTACCTGGTCAAGCGCAACGAAGACCCCGACTACCCGCTGGTGCCGCCCGTGGGTCGCAACGGCCGCCCCGAGACTGCCCGCCAGTCGTTCAGTATCGATGCGGTCAACGAATTCGACCCCATCTTCGAGGACATGTACGACTACTGCGAGGCGCAGGAGCTGGAGGTGGACACCCTGATCCACGAGTCCGGTGCCGCCCAGATGGAGATCAACTTCCTGCACGGTGACGCCATCGACCTGGCGGATCAGGTGTTCCTGTTCAAGCGCACCATGCGTGAGGCGGCGCACAAGCACGGCATCTACGCCACCTTCATGGCCAAGCCCATGAGTGAAGAGCCGGGCTCCGCCATGCACATCCACCAGAGCCTGGAGGATGCCGAGGGGCGCAACCTGTTCGGCACGGACAATGGCGGCAACACCGAGCTGTTCATGCACTTCATCGCCGGCCTGCAGAAATATACCCCGGCCGTGACCGCGCTGCTGGCACCGAACGTCAACTCCTACCGCCGCCTCACCTTCGGTGAGAGTGCGCCGCGCAACGTGCAGTGGGGCGTGGAGAACCGCACCTGCGGCCTGCGGGTGCCCTTCTCCGAGGCCAGCGCGCGTCGGGTGGAGAACCGCTTCGCCGGCGCCGATGCCAACCCCTATCTGGCGCTGGCCGCGACCCTGGCCTGCGGCTACCTCGGCATGATGGAGAAGCTGGAGCCGATGCAGGAGATGAAGGCGAGCGCCTACGACCTGCCCTACAGCCTGCCCCGCTCGCTGGAGGAGTCGCTGAGCCACCTGGAACAGTGCGAGCCCATCAAGGAGATGCTGGGCGAGCGTTTCATCCGCGCCTTCGTCGCGGTCAAGCGCAAGGAATACGAGACCTACTTCGGGGTGATCAGTCGTTGGGAGCGGGAATTCCTGCTGCTGAACGTGTGATGTCGGTGCGTGCAAGGCGCACGCAACCCCGACAGGGGGAGGTCGATGCCGGCCTCTCCCGCCGAGAGTGAAAGCACCAAACAGCAACAAGCCGGGTCGCACGCCGCTCATGATGAGTGGCGGTGCAGGGTGATGAGTACCCGCCGATCCCGTATGACGACAGCACCAAGCAGAAACAAACCGGGTCGCACGCCGCGCATTATGAGTGGCAGTGCAGGGCGACGAGTACCCGCCGCTCCCGTATGGCGATAGTACCAAGCAGCAGCAAACTGGGTCGCACACCACTCGAGGGTGGTAGTGCATGGAGGCTGATACCGGCCTTTCCCGCTCATATCGAAGGAACCGAGGAGCAAGCAATGCAGCACACCACTCGTGAGTGGCAACAACTGGATGCCAGCCATCACCTGCATCCCTTTACCGATTTTCAGGCGCTGAACAACAAGGGCAGCCGCATCATCACCAAGGCCGAGGGGGTCTATCTGGAAGACTCCGACGGGCGCCGCATCCTGGACGGGATGGCGGGCCTGTGGTGCGTCAACATGGGTTACGGCCGCCAGGAGCTGGTGGACGCCGCCACCAAACAGATGCAGCAACTGCCCTATTACAACCTCTTCTTCCAGACCAGCCATCCGCCCGCTGCCGAGCTGGCGACCCTGCTGGCCGAGATCACGCCGTCTCATCTCAACCACGTCTTCTTCACCGGCTCGGGTTCAGAGTGCAACGACACCGTGCTGCGCATGGTGCGCCACTACTGGGCCAGCAAGGGGCAGCCGGACAAGCAGGTGATCATCAGCCGCCACAACGCCTACCACGGCTCCACCGTGGCGGGGGCCAGCCTGGGTGGGATGAAAGGCATGCACGCCCAGGGCGGGCTGCCGATCCCCGGCATAGTCCACATCGATCAGCCTTACCACTTCGGTGAGGGGCAGGGGGTGAGCGCCCATGAGTTCGGGCTGGAGCGCGCCCGTCAGCTGGAGCTGAAGATCCTGGAACTGGGGGTGGACAAGGTCGCCGCCTTCATCGGCGAGCCCATTCAGGGGGCCGGCGGCGTCATCATCCCGCCCGACAGCTACTGGCCCGAGATCCAGCGCATCTGTGACAAGTACGGCATCCTGCTGATCGCCGACGAGGTGATCTGCGGTTTCGGTCGCACCGGCCACTGGTTCGCCAGCGAAGACTTTGGCATCAAGCCGGACCTGATGTGCCTGGCCAAGGGCATCACCTCTGGCTATCTGCCGATGGGGGCCGTGATGGTCGGCGACAGAGTCGCCAAGGTGCTGGTGGAAGAGGGGGGCGAGTTCAACCACGGCTTCACCTATTCCGGCCACCCTGTGGCCTGCGCCGTGGCCATCGCCAACATCCAGCTTATGCAGAGTGAGAGCATAGTTAAGCGAATTCATGATAGCATTGGCCCCTATTTGCAACGTCGCTGGAGCGAGCTGGCCGATCACCCGCTGGTGGGAGAAACCCGGGGTAAAGGCCTGGTCGCCGCGTTGGAAATAGTCCAGGACAAGCAGACCAAGCGTCGCTTCCCGGCCCAGCAGCAGGCGGGGATGACCTGTCGGGAGTTCTGCTTTAACAATGGCTTGGTGATGAGGGCGGTCGGCGATACCATGATCATATCGCCCCCCTTGGTGATCACCGAGGAACAGGTAGATGAATTGGTCAAACTGGCCAGGCTCAGTCTGGATCTGACGGCTGCGAAGCTGCAGGAATAGGCTGTACCCGAGCAGGTTGGCTTACGCATACAATTTGCTTAGGAGACAAGGACTATGTCTTTTAAAACGGGAATGCTGGCCGCCTCAGTGGCGCTGGTCATGGTCAGTACTGGGGCGATGGCCGATGACAAGGTACTGCACGTCTACAACTGGAGCGACTATATCGCGCCAAATACCCTGGAAGATTTCCAGAAAGAGACGGGCATCAAGGTCATCTATGACGTGTTCGACAGCAACGAGGTGCTGGAAGCCAAGTTGCTGGCAGGGAGTTCGGGCTATGACATCGTCGTGCCGTCCAACCCCTTCCTGGCCAAGCAGATCAAGGCCGGGGTGTTCCAGAAGCTGGACCGCGCCAAGCTGTCGAACTGGAAGAACCTGGACACTACCTTGCTCAAGGCGCTCGAGCCGAGTGACCCGGGCAACTTGTACTCCATCCCCTACCTGTGGGGCACCATCGGCTACGCCTACAACATCGACAAGGTGAAGGCGGTGCTGGGTGCCGATGCGCCGGTGAACTCCTGGGATCTGGTGTTCAAGCCGGAAAATATGGCCAAGTTGAAGGAGTGCGGTGTCTCCTTCCTCGACTCACCGACCGAAATGCTGCCGGCGGCCCTGCAATATCTGGGCTTCAAACCGGATAGCCAGAAGCCGGATGAGTTGAAGAAGGCGGAGGAGTTGTTCCTCTCCATCCGTCCCTATACCGCCTATTTCCACTCTTCGAAATACATTTCGGATCTGGCCAACGGCAACCTGTGCGTGGCGGTCGGTTACTCCGGGGACTTGCAGCAATCCAAGTCCAGGGCGATCGAGGCCAAGAATGGTGTCAATCTGACCTATGTGATCCCGAAAGAGGGGGCAGGCAGCTTCTTCGACATGTTGGCCATCCCGGCCGATGCGAAGAACGTGGAAGAGGCCCATGTCTTCCTCAACTATCTGATGAAGCCTGAGGTGATTGCCAAGATCTCGGATGCGGTCAGCTATCCGAGCGGGAACAAGGCCTCGGTGCCGCTGGTCTCGGAGGCGATCCGCAACGACCCGGGTATCTACCCGAGCGATGAGGTCCTGGCGAAGCTGTACGTCTTCCCGGATCTGCCGGCCAAGGTGCAGCGTCTGATGACCCGCAGCTGGACCAAGATCAAATCAGGCAAGTAGCAAGTAAGTGACGAGTGCCCCTCCCGGTCCGCAGTTCGGCCGGGAGGGTAGTGACCACCCGAACAGGTTGGACGGCGTGTATGGATGCGCGACTGGCAAAATCACAATATGAGGACTGATCAAAGTGCACATGACCAAGATAGCAACGCTGGCCCTGACCCTGGGGTTTGCAAATCTGACCCAGGCAGCCCCTGTGGTTCATTTTTACAACTGGTCCGATTATATCGGCGAGACCACCCTCAGTGACTTTCAGCAGAAGACCGGGATCAAGACCGTTTACGACGTGTTTGATTCCAATGAGACGCTAGAGGGCAAGCTGCTGACCGGGCGTACCGGTTATGATCTGGTCGTGCCTTCCAACAATTTCCTGGCCAAGCAGATCCAGGCGGGGGCCTTCCAGAAGCTGGATCCTGCCCAACTGCCCAACATGGTCAACCTGGATCCCCTGCTGCTCAAGCAGCTCGACAAGGTGGATCCCGGCCATCAGTACGCCGTGCCCTACCTGTGGGGTACCAACGGCATCGGTTACAACGTCGACAAGGTCAAGGCGGTGCTGGGGGTCGACAAGATCGATTCCTGGGCGATCATCTTCGAGCCGGGCAACATGGAGAAGCTGTCCCATTGTGGCGTCGCCTTCCTCGATTCGGCCGATGAGATGATCCCGGCCGCCCTGAACTACCTCGGCCTCAACCCCAACAGCCATGATCCGGCCGATCTCAAGCGTGCCGAGGAGCAACTGCTGAAGGTGCGCCCCTATGTGGCCTACTTCCACTCCTCCAAGTACATCGGCGATCTGGCCAACGGCGACATCTGCGTGGCGGCCGGCTTCTCCGGTGACATCCTGCAGGCGGCGGCCCGGGCCAACGAGGCAGGCAAGGGGATCAATATTGCCTACAGCATCCCCAAGGAAGGCGGCAATCTCTGGTTCGACATGATGGCGATCCCGGCCGATGCCACCAATGTCAAAGAGGCACACGCCCTGATCAACTATATTCTCGAGCCGCAGGTGATCGCCAAGGTGAGCGACTATGTGGGGTATGCGAACCCCAACACCAAGGCGGGAGAGTACATGGAGAAGCGCGTGCGCGATGACGAATCCGTCTATCCCCCCCAGGCGGTGCTGGAGCGGTTGTATGTGCAGGAGTCACATCCCCGTTCGGTACAGCGCCTGATCACCCGGAGTTGGACCAAGATCAAGTCCGGAACCTAACCTTGGCGCCCACCCCGGGGCGCCAGATTGTCTTTATGGATCGGCCCCGGCCGGTATCACGTGTGGGAGTTTGGTAATGGCGATAGCCTCCAGTGCCTATAAAAAAGCCCTCGAGGGCAGCCAGCAGCGTAAAGAAGTGCTGGTCAAAATAGATCGGGTAAGCAAGCAGTTCGACGAAACGCTGGCGGTCGATAACGTGTCTCTCAACATCCATAAAGGCGAGATCTTCGCCTTGCTGGGTGGCTCCGGCTCCGGCAAGTCGACCCTGCTGCGGATGCTGGCCGGGTTCGAGCGCCCCACCGAGGGACGGCTGTTCCTGGATGGCGTCGACATTACCGACATGCCGCCCTATGAACGTCCGATCAACATGATGTTTCAGTCCTACGCCCTGTTTCCCCATATGACGGTGGCGCAGAACATCGCCTTCGGCCTCAAGCAGGACGGTCTGCCCAAGGCAGAGGTCGATGCCCAGGTCGAGGAGATGCTCAAGCTGGTGCAGATGACCCAGTATGCCCGTCGCAAGCCCCATCAGCTCTCCGGTGGCCAGCGTCAGCGGGTGGCCCTGGCCCGTTCCCTGGCCAAGCGTCCCAAGTTGCTGTTGCTGGACGAACCCATGGGGGCGCTGGACAAGAAGCTGCGCTCGCGGATGCAGCTCGAGCTGGTGGAGATCATCGAGCGGGTCGGCGTGACCTGCGTCATGGTGACCCACGATCAGGAAGAAGCCATGACCATGGCCGAGCGGATCGCCATCATGCACCTGGGCTGCATCGAGCAGATCGGCAGCCCGATGGATATCTACGAGACCCCGGCCAGCCGGCTGGTGTGCGAGTTCATCGGCAACGTCAACCTGTTTGACGGCCTGCTGGTGGAGGACGAACAGGACCACGCCACCATCGCCTGTGCGGATCTGGAGCAGCCCATCTACGTGGGTCACGGCATCAGCTCTCGCGCCGAGAACAAGAAGGTGAGTTATGCCCTGCGGCCGGAGAAGCTGCTGATGAGCACTCAGAAGCCGAGCGATCTGGAGCACCCCGACTTCAACTGGACCAAGGGGCTGGTCTACGACATCGCCTATCTGGGCGGCCACTCCGTTTATCACATCCAGCTGCCCTCGGGCAAAATCGTTCAGGCTTTCATCGCCAACGCCGAACGCCACGGCAAGCGGCCAACCTGGGATGACCAGGTGTTCCTCTACTGGGAAGATGACAGCGGCGTGGTGTTGCAATCATGAAGGCATTGAGACGACTGAAGCGACTGGGCGGGCGCCAGCTGGTGATCGGCATCCCGTTCTTCTGGCTGTTCCTGTTCTTCCTGCTGCCCTTCATCATAGTGGTGAAGATCAGCTTCGCCGAAGCGGACGTGGCCATCCCGCCCTACACCGACGTGGTGAGCTGGGCCGATGACCAGCTCACCATCCTGCTCCACCTGGGCAACTACCTGCTGCTGCAGGAGGATGATCTCTACATCGCGGCCTATCTGGGCTCCCTCAAGATGGCCCTCATCAGCACCATTCTCTGCCTGCTGATCGGTTATCCCATGGCCTATTCCATCGCCCGGGCCAACAAGGAGACCCAGACCGTTCTGCTGCTGCTCATCATGATGCCGACCTGGACCGCAATCCTGATCCGGGTCTACGCCTGGATGGGGATCCTCAGCAACAACGGCCTGCTCAACAGCCTGCTGATGGGCATAGGCCTGGTCGACGAGCCGGTGCAGATCCTCAACACCAACCTGGCGGTCTATATCGGCATCGTTTACTCCTACCTGCCGTTCATGGTGCTGCCGCTCTATGCCAACCTGGTCAAACATGATCAGAGCCTGCTGGAGGCGGCCTCCGATCTCGGTGCCCGCAACCTGACTAGGTTCTGGCGGATCACGGTGCCGCTCTCCAAGAACGGCATCATCGCCGGCTGCATGCTGGTGTTCATTCCCGTGGTGGGCGAGTTCGTCATCCCCGAGCTGCTCGGCGGCCCCGAGACCCTGATGATCGGCAAGGTGCTGTGGCAGGAGTTCTTCAACAACCGCGACTGGCCGGTGGCCTCCGCCCTGGCGGTGGTGATGCTGGCTGTGCTGATCGTGCCGATCATTCTGTTCAACCGTAACCAGGCCAAGGAATTGGAGGGGAAAGTATGAAGCGCTTCGGTTTTGCCAAGCTGATGCTGTGGCTGGGGCTGCTGTTCATCTACCTGCCCATGGTCATCATGGTGATCTACTCCTTCAACGCCTCCAAGCTGGTGACGGTGTGGGGAGGCTGGTCGCTGAAGTGGTACTTCGGCCTGCTCGAGAACAAGCAGCTGATAGGCTCGGTGCTGCGTTCCCTGGAGATCGCCTGCTACACCGCCATCGCCGCGGTGGCGCTGGGGACCACGGCCGCCTTCGTGCTGACCCGGATCCCGCACTTCCGTGGCCGGACCCTGTTCGGTGGCCTGGTGACGGCGCCCCTGGTCATGCCGGAGGTGATCACCGGTCTGTCGCTGCTGCTGCTGTTCGTGGCCATGGCCCAGCTGATTGGCTGGCCGGCCGAGCGGGGCATGCTGACCATCTGGATAGCCCACACCACCTTCTGTACCGCCTATGTGGCGATAGTGGTGTCGGCCCGGCTGCGGGAGCTGGATCTCTCCATCGAGGAGGCGGCCATGGATCTGGGGGCCAAGCCCTGGAAGGTGTTCTTCCTGATCACCATCCCGATGATTGCGCCTTCGCTGGCGGCGGGCGGCATGATGTCGTTCGCCCTGTCGCTGGATGATCTGGTGCTGGCGAGCTTCGTCTCAGGCCCGGGCTCCACCACCCTGCCGATGGAGGTGTTCTCGGCGGTGCGACTCGGAGTGAAACCCGAGATCAACGCGGTGGCCAGCCTGATCCTGCTGTCGGTGTCGCTGTTTACCTTCGGCAGCTGGTATCTGATGGCCAAGGCGGAGAAACGCCGTCGTGCCGAGATTGCAATGACCACCCAGATGCAGGCAGTCGCCTGACCACAGGGCTGTTGACGAAGCAACGCGGCTTGCGCCAAAGCATCGACAGCCCCTAAGATCCGCATTCTCTCATCCAGCAGGAGGACAGAATGCGGATCTCCCTCTTTATCGGCCAGAGTGCCGAGTTGAACGCCAAACTGGTTCCCGGCCTGGTATCGGCCATCCACAAGCAAGCAGCGGACAGACCCCTGTGGTGCCGCTTCTCGGGTCTGGACGGTGATGAACAGAGCGACCAGCGCCATCACGGTGGCCCGGATCGGGCGCTGCATTACTATCCCGCCGATCACTATCCCTGGTGGCAGACCTGGCAAACCGCGCTGGGTTTGCCCGCACCCCGTACCCCCTGGCAACCGGCGGCCTTTGGCGAGAACCTCTCCGGCCTCGGGCTGACCGAGGCGCAGGCCTGCATCGGCGATGTCTACCGGCTCGGCGAGGCGCTTGTTCAGGTAAGCCAACCGAGATCCCCCTGTTTCAAGCTGAACCAGCGTTTTGGCTATCCGCACCTCTCGCTGATGATGCAGCTCAACGGCCGCTGCGGCTGGTTGCTCAGGGTGCTGGAGGAGGGGTGGGTTGCCCAGGACGAGGAGCTGTTGCTGGTCGACCGGCCCTATCCCGAGCTGACGGTGAAGCGCACCGCCGACATCCTGTTCAACCAGGTCCGCAACGAGGGGGAGCTGCAGCTGTTGCTGGACAATCCGGCCCTCTCCCCCAACTGGCGCCAGCATGCGGCCCACTGGCTGGAGCATGGGGTGGTGGCCGATTGGCGAAAACGGCTGCTGGGGCCGGTCGAATTCCAGCTGCCGACGAAAGGGGTATGACACCGCGCCATGTGGCGCCGCTTGCCACGTTTTGCGCAAAGCGCTGCATTGTTGAGCGGAAAGCGGCTTTTTTTCATCAGAAACAAAAAAAGGCTTGTGTCATGTCGGGGCTTTCGGTAAATTCTCGCCCCGCAGACATCGGTGTGTAGCGCAGCTTGGTAGCGCACTTCGTTCGGGACGAAGGGGTCGGAGGTTCGAATCCTCTCACACCGACCACATTAGAAAAGGCCGCTCCATGAGCGGCCTTTTCGCATTTTGGATACCCCGGTTCTGTGGATATTTATCTCCGGATAGCCTCTCATTGCCCTCCCTCTCTCAGCGCATTATCCCTCATGCAACGGCATATCCCTCGGGGTGGTCCAGTTCAGGCATCCCCTTGCGCCAGGCACTCTGCTCTTCCACGGCCTTCGCCAGCACCAGACCTTCATCGGTGGCCTGCTGGACATGCCGTTGGGCATTCGCGTCATAGCTTCGACCCACATCGATCTAGACGCTGCCGTCGAGGTGGACGATTCCGCGAGGCGCCGTATGACCGCCTGATCGCTATGGCCTGCCAGTCGACGATACTGGCCAGCTCGAGATTCCGCGCAGCGGCCGCTCGACGAGCGGCATGGAGCAGACTCTCAAGCCGAATCTAGGGCCGGTGCCGCCTCAGGCACCGGAACCCGCTGTACCAATAGCGAGACAGTGTGCGCCAGGCTCGGTTGGTTCAGTTATCAACGACTTGCGGTTAGCCACGACCAGTCGGGCGTGTCAGCTGTCTCATCCCTGTGACAGGTCCTCGTTTCAGTGGCTCGTAAGTCCTTGTTTTTCCACACCACACCCATCGGCACAGGGCTTGCTATCAAGGTCTCGTCATGACGACCGGCGGTTGCAGGTGATCGTGTCGATCGGCGCCACCCGGCCACACAAGGAAAGACGTCAAAGGAGACATCGATATGTTAGTCAATAAACGATGGATGACGACGCTGGGAGCCCTGCTCACGCTAGGGCTGCTCGGCGCGACGCCGGTGCAAGCCGCTGACCCCGTTGGGGTGCAGACCACCTTGGAGGGATGCCGCAAAGACGCGGGTTTCACCTTCCCCGATGGCGGTCCCTACATTTGCCCCGACACTGACTACACCACCGGCAACCTCGGCAAGACGTGGAACGAACTCGACCTCGTTCCTTACCGCATCACGCTGCAGGCCGGCAACTCAGCCCCTGCCAACCAGACATACACCCTTGGCGTGGTGCTGGACAACGAGGATGCAAGCCGCCCCGGATATGACATCCTGTCGACCCCGGTGCTGAACCTGGCCAAGTCGAGCGCGTCCTGCCAAGCCGTTCAGTCGACGGCGCAAACACCTAAGGTGCCCGG
Source organism: Aeromonas sp. sif2416 (assembly GCF_019218665.1). NCBI lineage: Bacteria > Pseudomonadati > Pseudomonadota > Gammaproteobacteria > Aeromonadales > Aeromonadaceae > Aeromonas > Aeromonas sp. sif2416. The sequence goes on along the minus strand of NZ_JAHUXC010000008.1, from coordinate 124,124 downwards.
CGTCGGTGGAACCGACGTCTCCATTTACCGGCTGATCACGGTCACACAGGCGGAAAACACCACCTGCGTCTACGACTACTACGGCCGACTGGCCCTGGGTTCGCATCTGTTCCCGGGCTCGTCGCTGCACGCCAACCTCCTGGCCGAAGACCTCGGTACGGGCGGCGCTGGCGCACGGGACGTTTCGATCCCCGTCAAGGAGATCGAGCCGCAGGAAATCTCGAAGACGATGACCGCGCACCAGGGGTCGGAGCAGACCTGGAATATCTCCAAGGGAACCGAAGATACGTTGGACTTCGGCAACGTCTGCCGCAGTGACGCGCCAGAGTCTCTTCCCGTCCAGATCACTGTCACCTGGACCAAGGCGGAGGTCATCGGCGGCAAGGTTGCGGTCAACATAGTGCTGAACGCGAAGAATCCGGCCGCACGTACCATCACCATCGACTTGACGGACAAGCTGTATAAGGGCTCGAACAACTCTGGAGCCTTGCTCGGCACCTTCAACAAGGGTCCGTTCGATCTCGCTGCCGGCTTCAACGGCATGGTCGCCGAATTCACAGAGGAATTCGATGCGGCGACGGCGGGCAAGGTCGGTGACTGGCTGCACAACGAGGTGTCAGGGACCTATACGGATAAGGCAACTGGCATCCCGGTCCCGGGCACGACGACGGCGGTTGCGGACGCACAGATCCAGCAGGGTGCGGTCACTAATGCCTCGACGACCATCAAGGACGTGGAGGACATCGACGGCGTGGGCCTGATGTATGCAGTCGGGGCTCCGTCGTTTGGCGGCTTCCTGGATGGCTACCTCGCGGATACGCAGACTGACGGCGTGGTCACCTGGGAGGCGACCGGCCTGACAGACGGTGGCTCCATCACCTTCGACAAGGAGGTTTACCTCGACGATCCGAAGCGCGTCACGACGGGCATGCTGAGCGATATCGCCTATCTGTCCGCCTCGGACGGGTTCATTGCCCAGACCGATCAATTGCAGATACCCATCGCCTCGTCGGTGAAGGCCAAGCTCACTATCCAGAAGAGCATCCCGAGCTTCCTGGATACGGGCGAAAAACTCGAGGTGACGTTCCACATCACCCGCGCGGATGATCCGACGTTCAGCAAGACGAAGGTCATCACCTTTACCGGTGGTGGCGCGACGACAGAGTCCGTCACGGCGTGGGGCCTGGTGCCCGATCTCTACTACGTCGAGGAGCAGGGCAACATGTTCTTCGCCGCAGGCAGCGACACGGGTGAGCCCGCCAATCTGGTCGATAAGCGCGATCCAGCCGTGTACCCGAACCCCAGGCCGGTAGATCTCCGTCTCGAGGAGGGCATTGCCACGCATTGCGCGGCGACTGCCGACTTCCAGAACGAACCAGGGGATCGTCTTGCCTTGGCGCAGGTGCAGAAGACCACCGAGCCGCTACTCGAAAGCTCGGACGACGACTATGACTGGACCTTCAGTCTGTACGGTCCGGGCGGTGGCTTGCTGAGCACGCAAGTGGTTGGCGCCGGTGCAGGCTACGGCATGTTCCAGGGGGCGGGCGGCGACTTGGAGCTGCTGGCCGAGGGCACCTACACAGTCGTGGAGACGACCAAGACGGGTTGGGACCTGATCTCGGCCGATCCGGACTCGGTTCCGAAGGACCAGATCTGCGACTTTACGGTTGACTACCCCGAGGATATTGGCAAGACGTTCTCTTGCTCGTTCCTGAACCGCAAGCTCGGCAGGGCGCAGGTCCTCAAGACCATGAACGGCCTCCCCGACCTGGGCAGCTACTCGTTCATCTTCGTGCTGCGGCAGGGTGCCACACCCTCGGTTAACGGCCTGACCCTCGAGTCTTTGTCGGCCAATACCGGGAACGGCGGCACTCTGGCGTTTACAACGGCGCTCGTCCCGAACCAGATCTATCAGATCTGCGAGATCATGCTGCCGGGGTGGCTCAGCAACTTCGGGACCTTCGTTCCGAATGCGTTCATGCCGCCGGATGGAGTGGTCATCAACCCGAATGTCGACAACAGTATTCTCTGTGGCAATTTCTCGGTTGGCCCGGGTGAGACGAAGGTGTTCACGATCGACAACACCCAGCCCCCGGGTGGCCGCGCGTTGACCATTGGCTACTGGCGGAACTGGGCGTCCTGTTCCAAATCCAACGGCAAGCAAGAACCCGTGCTCGATCAGACGCTGGCATCCTTTGCCGGTGGTGGCGTCTACATCGGCAAGCTGTTCGTGGATACCTGCCAGGAAGCGGTACGCATCCTGAGCAAGCAGGACGTCGGGACCGGCAAGCAGAAATCGAGTGATCCGGCGTTCAACATGGCAGCGCAACTGCTTGCAGCCAAGCTGAACGTGCAAGCCGGGGCCGGCCAGTGCCCGAACGCGGTCACGGCTATGGTCGCGGGCCAAGCCATTCTCGATGGACCGCCGCCTAGCTATGCGGTGAACTTCACCGGGACGGGTGATTATCCGAAGAAGGGCCAGTTCGCGACCGAGGCGAACAACCTCGGCACGACGTTGGATCAGTACAACAACAACTACCTGTGCACAGGACCGTAACGGCGTAACACCGTTGCATCCAACTGAAGGGCCCGGCGCAAGCCGGGCCCTCTTCTTATGTCTGGCGACCTGGAATCCTCAGCGAAGGTCACTTGCGCTTGGCTGCAAAGCCGGCGGTGGCTCAGCAGCTCGCGCTCGAGTCATTGCCCACTCTGTCCACCGCGCTAGTCGGCATGTATCAGCGAGTCAGCCACACCTGCGTAGGTGGTGGCCGTGGTGCCAGTCAGCACACAGTTGCGCTCCGGGGTACAGTATTCCCGTGATAGCCACCTTGAATGGTGTTCCCTGATTTTTGCGGTCATGCAGTACCCTTCTGTCCACTGCTTGCGTCGTCGTTAGTTCAGTGAGCCAAGTCTTCCTGCTTGCGACGGGCTGTTCCCGTCAACAGCCATCCTCGTTTGGCCATTGGCAGGGGTGTTACCTTGTTACCGGCAAAGAGAGAGCCGATGCTTTTCACCCACAGGGCCATGGCTGGGCGGATCCCGGCTAGCTAGTCGTAGTGGGCCTGGACCCCGCATACTGCCGACACCCCGACACCCCGACACCCCGACACCCCGACACCCCGATGCTGATGGTGTGGCTGGTGGCAAGCTTTGCGACGCGCTAGTCCGAAGGCAAGCCTTGGCGTCATGGCGGTGCGGTGCAGATCGTGCGGAGTCCAATGGGAGATGATGCAGTCGTCACGCCAGGACGCGTGTAGGTTTTGTTCGGGACTAATTGGCCGGAGGTACGAATGCGCTCACACCGACCACGAGAAGGCCGCTCCATAAGCGGCCTTTTCGTATCTGAAGTTTGCCTGATGCCTTCGGCAGGATGGGGGCTCAGGCCCTGAACGCCGGCCATTAAAAGGGCCACCGCTCGGTGGCCCAGGGGTGGAGTCTGATCCTGACTCCGGCACTCTAGATTGTGGCAATCTCGTTGTGGGTCTTGTCGATGCTGCCCTCCTTGCGCCCGGGGCGCTTAATCAGATATGCCAATGTTGATGGCGCAATGCCTTGAAGCCGTGCTGAGTTTGCAGAGCCGCATGCTTGGGGTACTCACTAATGAAATGTTCGATTCCCTCCATCAGTTGTAGACGCAACGAAGACACGGGCTCATGCCAGGCTTGCAGGCAGAGATGGCCGGGGATCAACTGCTCTTGGTACTCTTCCAGCAGTTGTTCTGGCCAAGGTTCGATACCGGAATCGTGTCGCAGTAGATAATGGGCGGCGGGCTCACGGGCATAGATGAACTGAACTTGGGCCAAGTCGCGTTGGCTTAGCGTTTGACTGCCGATGTGGCAAGTCAGATATTTTCCCGTCTTCAGATCCAAGAAGTGACCGCGTTGCCGACAGGCTATGATGCGATACCAAGGCAAGGGCGAACAGAGAGAATACCCTTCCAGCTCCTGTTCCAACCAGTGGCGACACTCGGGCGTATGTACCTCGTCGAGCAGGAGCTCGATCTGTGTCAGCAAGGCTCTGGATGGTTTGGTAGCCAGCATCGCGCTCATCGTCTGCACTCCTCCCTCTGCACACAATCCCGACTTTCAGTATGGACCCTGGGTGGCGGCGGGGGTAACAATTCTAATGATTAAAATCGGCTTAGAAGTGCAGTTTTTATGCAATAACGGCCATTAGCCGACCAGGTAGGTGCCGGTGCCGAAGGCGATGTGGGTGCCTTCCTCGTTGTGCAGCTCCATGCGGGCAACGGCCACCTTGCTGCCGGCGCGGATGATGTGGGCGGTGGCGATGAACTCGTTGCCGCGGCCGGGCCGCAGATAGTCGACCCGCAGATCTATGGTGCCTAGGCGGGAGAAGCGCTCCTTGAGGTAGCTGGGGGAGAAGTCTTCCAGTTCGTCGATGCAGGAGGCCGCGACTATCATGCCACCCGCCACGTCCAGCAGGCTGGCGGTGACGCCGCCGTGCAAGATGTTGTGGAAGGGGTTGCCGATGAGTTTGTCCTCCATCTTGATGCGCAGCTCCACCTTGTCGAAGTCGTAGTGGGTCACCTGCATGCCGATCAGCTTGTTGAAGGGCATCCGTTCGGCGAACAGGTTGGCGATACCACTGAGCGCCATCTTCTTCAGCATCTGTTTCATTCCCTGATCCCAATCCCTGGCGCTAAAGCCGAGTAAAAACTCCAGCCAGTCTGCAACACTTCCTTAACAGTCGCAATGGCAGGTTTATTGTGAGCGGCGGCTGCTTTAGAATGGCGACCCCAAAGGAGAGCCCATGACCGCTGTTGCCGACACCCAGCCCGACTTTCAACCAGAGAGTCCGCTTGCCCTGCTGCAGGCGGTCTTCGGCTACCAGCAGTTTCGGCCGGGCCAGCTGGAGATCATCGAGCAGATAGTGGCGGGGCGCGATGCCCTGGTGCTCAAGCCCACCGGTGGCGGCAAGTCGCTCTGCTTCCAGATCCCGGCGCTGCTGCGCCCTGGCTTGGGCGTGGTCGTATCCCCGCTCATCTCCCTGATGAAGGATCAGGTCGACAGCCTGCGCGCCAACGGCGTGGCAGCGGTCTACATCAACTCTGCCCTGAGCCGGGAGGAGATGATCCAGAACTTCGCCGCCATGCGCCGCGGCGAGATCAAGCTGGTCTATGTCTCGCCGGAGCGGCTGTTGCAGCACGAGTTTCTGGATCGGCTGGCGGAGCTGCCGCTCGGTCTGTTCGCCATCGACGAGGCGCACTGCGTCTCCCAGTGGGGCCACGACTTTCGGCCGGAATACGCGGCGCTGGGGCGGCTCAAGCAGTGGTTCCCCCAGGTGCCCGTGGTGGCGCTCACCGCCACCGCCGACGAGGCGACCCGCAGCGACATGCTGCACCGCCTCGAATTGCACGATCCCTTCATCCACACCGCCAGCTTCGATCGCCCCAACATCCGCTACAGCCTGGTGGAGAAGTTCAAGGCGGCGGAGCAGCTGCTGCGCTACGTGCAGAGCCAGAAGGGCAACTGCGGCATCGTCTATTGCTCCAGCCGCAACCGGGTGGAGGAGGTGGCCGAGCGGCTCTCCCGTCACGGCTGCAAGGCGGCCCCTTATCATGCGGGCCTGCCGCTGGAGCAGCGGCTGCGCACCCAGGATGCCTTCCTCAAGGACGACGTCGAGATAGTGGTGGCGACGGTGGCGTTCGGCATGGGCATCGACAAGCCGAACGTGCGCTTCGTGGTGCACTACGACATCCCCAAGAACATCGAATCCTACTATCAGGAGACGGGGCGGGCCGGCCGTGACGGCACCCCGGCCGAGGCGCTGCTGCTGTACGATCCCGCCGACATCGGCCGGGTGCGGCGCCTGCTCGACAACATCGAGAACCCGCAGCAGCTGCAGGTCGAGCAGTACAAGCTGAACGTGATGGCGGCCTTCGCCGAGGCCCAGACCTGCCGTCGTCAGGTGCTGCTCAACTACTTCGGCGAGTACAACGACAAGCCGTGCGGCAACTGCGACATCTGCCTGGATCCCCCCAAGAGCTACGATGGCACCGAAGACGCCCAGAAGGCGCTCTCCTGCGTCTGGCGGGTGGGGCAGAACTTCGGGGTAGGTTATGTGGTCGAGGTGCTGCGCGGCTCGCTGAACCAGCGCATCAAGGATCACGGCCACGACAAGCTGTCGACCTACGGCATCGGCAAGGATCAGAGCCACGAGTACTGGATGAGCGTCATTCGCCAGCTGATCCACAAGGGCTTGCTGACCCAGAACATCACCCGCAACCTGGTGCTGCAACTGACCGAGGCGGCCCGCCCGGTGCTGCGCGGCGAGGTGCCGCTGGAACTGGCGGTGCCACGGCTGCAGCCCATCTCCAGTCGCAAGGAGAAGCGCAATGGCCTGCTCGACAGCGCGAACTACGACAAGCGGCTGTTCAAGGAGCTGCGCAACCTGCGCAAGCAGATCGCCGAAGAGGAAGAGGTGCCGCCCTACGTGGTGTTCAACGACGCGACCCTGGTGGAGATGGCCCAGCTGATGCCGATGACGGAAGACGAGATGCTGGCCGTCAACGGGGTGGGGCATCGCAAGCTGGAGCGCTTCGGTGAGGCCTTCATGGATCTCATCATCGAGTATTGCCGGCGCTAGAGAGCCACCCTGATGGAGATGGGGTCAGCGACGATGCCGATGACGGAAGACGAGATGCTGGCCGTCAACGGGGTGGGGCACCGCAAGCTGGAACGCTTCGGTGAGGCCTTTATGGACCTCATCATCGAGTATTGCCGGCGCTAGACGGCCGGTTCGCCGCCGGCCGTGGCTTCTTCCCGGTTCCCCGTTATTTCAGGCTGGCGTAGTAGGCCGCCAGGTTGTCCATGTCCGCCTCGGTGAGCGCGGCCATGAAGGGGGCCATCATGGGATCCTGGCGCTTGCCCTCCTTGAAGGCCTTCAGCTGCTTGACCAGATAGGGGGCATTCTGGCCCGCCAGATTGGGATAGATAGGCACGCTGGCCTTGCCCTCAGGCCCGTGGCAGGCGGCGCACAGGGCGGCCTTCGCCTTGCCCGCGTCCACATCGGCCGCCCTGGCGTGCTGACCCCAGGCCAGCGCCAGCAGGGGCAGGACATACAGCCATTTTTGCATCTTCTTTTCCTCGATTTGAAATAGAACACAGTCCCGTTGGCCTGACGCAGGCCAACGGCGGTATAAAAGAGTGACACGAGCATACGCAGGGATGAACCACGCCACCATGAAGCTGATCAACACTTTCGCCACCGAACTGCCCTGGGCCTGCGAGCCGGTGGCCCCCCAGCCCCTGCACAACGCCAGGCTGCTGCACCTCAACCAGGATCTGCTGCGCGAGCTGGGGTTGGCGGACGTCAGCGCGGCCGACTGGCTCGTCTGCTGCGGCCAGGGCCGGCCGCTGCCGGGCATGATGCCGGTGGCCCAGGTCTATGCGGGTCATCAGTTCGGCGGTTACAGCCCGCGCCTCGGTGATGGCCGGGCCCTGCTGCTGGGTGAGCAACAGGCGCCGGACGGCCAGCGCTGGGATCTGCACCTGAAGGGGGCTGGCAAGACGCCTTTCTCCCGCTTCGGCGACGGCCGCGCCGTGCTGCGCTCCAGCATCCGCGAGTATCTGGCATCTGAGGCGCTGCATGCCCTCGGCATCCCCACCACCCGCGCCCTGGTGCTGGTGGGCAGTGACGAGCCGGTCTACCGGGAGCAGGTCGAGAGCGGGGCGACCGTGTTGCGCACCGCACCGAGCCACCTGCGTTTCGGCCACTTCGAGTACTTCGCCTGGAGCGGCCAGGGGGAGAAGATCCCGCAGCTCATCGACTATCTGCTGCGCCACCACTTCCCGGAGCTCAGCAACGGGGCCGAGCTGTTCGCCGAGGTGGTGCGCCGCACCGCGCGGCTCATCGCCAAGTGGCAGGCCGCCGGCTTCTGCCACGGCGTGATGAACACCGACAACATGTCCTTGCTCGGGCTGACCCTGGATTACGGTCCCTACGGCTTCATCGACGCCTATGTGCCCGACTTTGTCTGCAACCACTCGGATCCGGGGGGCCGTTACGCGCTGGATCAGCAGCCGGCGGTCGGTTACTGGAACCTGCAGAAGCTGGCCCAGGCGCTGGCGGATCAGGTGGACGGCGACGCCCTGGCGGCGGCCCTGGCCCAGTACGAGCATCAGCTGATGCTGCACTACTCGGAGCTGATGCGGGCCCGACTCGGGCTGGAAAGCTGGGAGGAGGAAGACCCGGCCCTGTTCCGCCAGCTGTTCCAGCTGCTGGCGAGCCAGGGAGTGGACTATCACCTCTTCCTGCGCCGTCTGGGTGGCTTGACTCAACAGGGGGAGTGGCCTCTCCCTCTGCTGGCGCTGCTGCCGGATCCCGCGCTCTGGCAGGGGTGGCTCGAACTCTATCGGGCGCGGCTGGTCCGCGAAGGCAGTGACGATGGGACCCGCAAACTGCAAATGGAGGCCGTCAATCCCAAGTATGTGCTGCGCAACGCTCTGGCCCAGCAGGCGATAGACGCCGCCGAGGCGGGCGACATGGCCCCGTTCGAGCGGCTGTTTGCGGCCCTGCGGCACCCTTATGACGAGCAGCCCGACTACGAGGATCTGGCGACCCCGGTTCCCCAGTGGTATTGCGGCGGTGAGCTCTCCTGCAGCAGTTGAGGAGTACATGATGAGTTGGCGTGTAGCGCAGATAGACACGGAATCAGCGGTGCTGATGCTGGCTTGCCCCGGCCTCTGCTGGGACAACTTTCCCAGCCTGGCCGACGCCTTGCTGCAGGAGTGGGAACTCGGAGTGCTGGAGCAGGAGTGGGGAGCGGATCGCCACAGCTGGCTGCTGACATTCGAGGGAAGCCAGCTCAGGCTGGAGTTCGATCACCACGGCGGCTGCTGGCTGGAGGCGCTGCGCCCGTCCGATCGGGAGGTAGTGCTCTGGCTGGGTCGGCAACACAGGGCCTGAGCCCGGCTCGCCCCGGCCGGCGATGACGGCCTCGGCTGCCGCATCAGAATTGAACTGTCGGCCTGGGGTGCATGACGTTGTCCTTTGATGAGCGTTGCCGCAGGCCGAACCCATAGCATAAGGATTGAACTATCACGCCGGGGGCGTATAATCTCGCCCCTCAATTATCGCCAATGGTGGCGGTATGGGTTCCCTAACCCCATTAACCAAAAAGGTCACAACATGAATCTGACCCCTGCTCAGCACCATACGGCGCTGGTGCGCCTCTCTTTGTTCCACATTCTGATCATTGCCAGCAGCAACTATCTGGTGCAACTGCCGATCACCGTCTTTGGCTTCCACACCACCTGGGGCGCCTTCAGCTTCCCGTTCATCTTTCTGGCCACCGATCTGACGGTGCGGATCTTCGGCGCCGGACTGGCCCGCAAGATCATCCAGACCGTGATGCTGCCTGCGCTGGCCATCTCCTATGCGCTCTCGGTGCTGTTCTTCGAGGGCAGCTACCAGGGGATCGGCAACCTGGCCGAGTTCAACCTGTTCGTGGCGCGCATCGCCCTGGCCAGCTTCATGGCCTATCTGGTGGGCCAGTTCATGGACGTGGTGGTGTTCAACCGCCTGCGGCTGCTCAGGGCCTGGTGGGTGGCGCCGGCCGCCTCGACCCTGTTTGGCAACCTGGTGGATACCATCGCCTTCTTCAGCATCGCCTTCTGGCGCAGCACTGATCCCTTCATGGCCGAGCACTGGGTCGAGATAGCCACCGTGGATTATGTCTTCAAGCTGCTGATAAGCTTGGGGTTGTTCGTGCCGCTCTACGGCGTGCTGCTGCGCTACCTCAGCCGCAAACTGGTGGGGGAGGCCGGCCTTGCCGGTCTGCAACCGGGGAGCCGTCAGGCCTGACGAGAATGACCACCGCATGGGTGGTCATTTTTTTTGCACTTCTCGCAAATAAGGCTTGCACAGTTAAATGAGAATGATTATTGTTACCTTGTTTTCCGGGAAAGACTTCATTCATTCCAACGTGATGAACTTCTTGTGAAGGCACGACATTGCTCACATTGCTTCCAGTTAAGGGGCCAGTTTTTTACTGGCCCTCTTTTTTTGGCTGTTTTTCAGCAAGTTGCAGTCATAAAAAATGGGAGCCTTGGCTCCCATCTTCAGTCTGTGTCGGCTCACTCTATATCGAGTGCATCGGGGGAGAGGATCACCCCCGTGGTGTCCGCGTAGAGGTGATCGTCCGGCAGGAAGGTGACGCCGCCGAAGTTGACCGGCAGATCGGTCTCACCCACGTCCTTGTGGTCGGCGCCGACCGGGATGGCGGCCAGGGCCTGGATGCCGATATCCAGATCTTCCAGGATATCGACCTCGCGCACGCAGCCGTAGCAGACGATGCCTTCCCACTCGTTCTCCGCCGCCGTGGTGGCGATCTCGCTGTCGATCAGGGCCCGGCGCATGGAGCCGCCGCCGTCGATCAGCAACACGCGACCGACGCCGTTCTCCTTGACCAGTTCACGGATCAGGCCGTTCGATTCGAAGCATTTGACCGTGGTGATGACGCCGCCGAAAGAGGCACGGCCGCCGAAGGAGCAGAGCATGGGTTCGAGTACATCCACCATGTCCTGATAGATGTCGCACAGTTCTGAAGTGTTGTATTCCATTGAGTCAAATCCACCGCTGGAAACAGGTGGATCCAGTATAAGGAGTGGGACTGGCATTTCAATGAATATTCCTTGAACAAGCATGGGGATAAGAGGCGGCGCATCGATTCCCCGCAGCCCATGGCCTGGTCGCCGAGAGGCTCAGAGTATCGCGCTGCCATGGGGGGATTTTTATCACCCGCCTTGTGGGTCAGGGGGCATGAGCCCACCCTCCCGGCCGAAAAACAAAGGGGCCATCAGGCCCCTTCATATTGGCGCCGATCCGGCACTAGAGCAGGAACAGGGTCGCCAGCCCGAGGAAGATGAAGAAGCCACCGGTGTCGGTGATGGCGGTGATCATCACGCTGGCCCCCACCGCCGGATCCCGGCCGAGGCGGGTCATGGTCATGGGGATGATGACCCCCATCAGGGCCGCGACCAGCAGGTTGAGTATCATGGCCAGGGTCATCACGGCGCCCAGCGCCGCATCCTGATAGAGGAAGTAGGTGGCGACCCCCATAGTGCCGCCCCACACCAGGCCGTTGATCAGCGCCACCCCCAGCTCGCGCCACAGCAGGAAGGAGACGTTGCCCGGCTGGATTTGCTGCAGCGCCAGCGCCCGCACTATCATGGTGATGGTCTGGTTGCCGGTGTTGCCACCTATGCCCGCGACTATTGGCATCAGCGCCGCCAGCGCCACCAGCTGCGAGATGCTGTGCTCGAACAGGCCGATGACGCGCGAGGCCATGAAAGCGGTGCAGAGGTTGAGGGCGAGCCAGGCCCAGCGGGTCTTGACCGCCTTGCTGACCGGGGCGAAGACATCTTCATCCTCGCTGATCCCCCCCATGCGGCGCAGATCGGTGTCGCTCTCCTCATAGACCAGATCCACCACCTCGGCGACGGTGAGCCGGCCCATCAGCTTGCCCTTGCCATCCACCACGGCGGCGGAGATGAGATCGTCCCGCTCGAAGGTGCGGGCCGCGGCCTCGTCGTTGTCTTCCGGATCGAAGGTGACGGGGTTGCGCTCCATCACGTCCCCCACCTTGGTATCGGGCTTGTGCAGCAGCACTGTGGTGAGCGGCAGCTCCCCCTGCAGCCGGTTGCGCCTGTCGGTGACGAACAGCTTGTCGGTGTTGGTTGGGATCTTGCCGAGCTGGCGCAGATAGCGCTGCACCGTCGCCAGGCTTATGTCGGCCCGCACCGTGATCAGCTCGAAGTCCATCATGGCGCCGACCGTGTGCTTGCCGTAGCGGATCACCTCCCGCACCCGATCGCGCTGGTCTGGGGCCATGGAGGTGAGCAGCCGCCCCATCAGGTTGCGGGGCAGGTATTGGCCGAGGTAGATCTGATCGTCGATGTCGAGGGTGCGCAGGGCGTGCAGCAGCGCCTTGTCGCTCATGCCGCTGATCAGACTGTCCCACACCGTCTCCGACGCCTCGACCAGGATCTGGCCATGCCTCTCCGGGTCCACCTGCTGCCAGAGCACGTGGCGCTCGTCCGGCGGCAGGGATTCCAGCGCATCGGCGACGTCGGCGGCCGGCAGGCTGTTGACCAGACGCGTCAGCTCGCTGGTCTGATCCCGCAGCTCGGCGTCCTGCACCCCCTGCGGATCCAGCAGGCTGTCGGTGAGGGCATCGTCGGCCAGCAGCAGGGTGAGGATGCGGGATCTGTCGTGTTCACGCTGCTTGGCGCTGTTCTTGGGGGGGAGAGACATGCAACAAGATTCCTGAATTCGGTTGGCCGGATGGCCGTGCCCCATAGGATACCAGACCCAAAACAATAGGTTATGACTGTAAATGCAGTAAAAAAACGCCACCCTCAGGGTGGCGCTTGCAATACAGGGGAGTTGGGCACCGGATCAGGCGGATGCCATCGTCTGCAGCGGGTCGCTGGCCTGACCGAACCAGGCAAGCTGGTCGGCCAGGGTGACGACAGAGCCGACCATGATGAGGGCCGGACTCTCGACCCCGACCGCCAGCTCGGGCAGCCGGTCCAGGGTGCCACGAATGACCCGCTGGCTCGGCTGGGTGCCGCGCTCGATCAGCGCCACCGGGGTGTCGCCGGCCTTGCCGTGCGCTATCAGTCGCTCACGGATCACCCCACAGGACGAAAGCCCCATATAGAACACCAGGGTCTGCCGATCCCGAGCCAGCAGAGGCCAGTCGAGATCCTGGGCGCCGCCCTTGCCGTGGGCGGTGACGAAGCGCACGCTCTGGGCGTGATCCCGGTGGGTGAGGGGGATGCCAGCATAGGCGGCGCAGCCGCTCGCGGCCGTGATCCCCGGCACTACCTGGAAGCCCACGCCGCTGCCGACCAGCGTCTCCAGCTCCTCGCCGCCCCGGCCGAAGATGAAGGGATCGCCACCCTTCAGCCGCACCACCCGTTGCCCCTTCCTGGCTTCCTCCAGTAAGAGTTGGTTGATGCCCTCCTGGGGCACGCAGTGGTTGCCCGCCTGCTTGCCGACGAAGATGCGTCTGGCATCGCGCCGTACCAGTGCCATCACCTCGTCCGACACCAGCCGGTCATAGACCACCACATCCGCCTGCTGCATCTGGCGCAGGGCGTGCAGGGTGAGCAGGCCGGGATCGCCGGGGCCGGCGCCCACCAGGATCACCTCGCCCTTGGCACCGGCATCCTCGGCAAAGAGCGCGTCGGTCAGCTGGTTGGCGGCAGCTTTGTCGCCGCGCGCCAGCGCCTGACCGAGCCGGTCGGCGCCGAGCAGCCGCTCCCAGAACTGGCGTCGCTCCCCCATGCTGGCGAAGCGGGCCTTGACCCTGTCTCTCAGGCCGCCGGCAAAGGCCGCCACCGCGCCGAGGTGCTGGGGCAGCAGGGCCTCCAGCTTCTCGCGCAGCAAACGGGCCAGCACCGGGGCCTTGCCACCTGAGGAGATGGCCACCATCAGCGGCGATCTGTCGATGATCGACGGCATGATGAAGCTGGAGCGTTTGGGGTCATCCACCACGTTGGCAAAGATGCCCGCCTGGTTCGCGCTCTGGTAGACCAAGGCGTTGACCTCGCGCCTGTCGGTGGCGGCCACCACCAGCCACTTGCCCGTCAGCTGCGCCGGCTCGAACTCGGCGGCCAGCCAATCGATGGTCCCGTCGGCGGCAAGGGCCGCCAGCTCGGAGTCGAGCATGGGGGAGACCACCGTCAGTCGGGCGCCGGCGTCCAGCAGCAGGCGCGCCTTGCGCTCCGCCACCTCACCGCCGCCAACCAGCAGCACGGGTTTGTTGTCGAGTCGGCAAAAGATGGGCAAGTAGTCCATGGGGCCTCCGGATCAGGCGGTTTGGGTCTGGCTGACGGTGGCGCTGGCGTCGGTCACTGGGACGGGACGCTCCACCTTCGGGGTGGCATACCAGTAACCGAGGCCCATGAAGATCGCGCCGGAGACGGTATTGCCAAGGGTGACCCACAGCAGATTGTGGCCTATGCCACCCAGGGTGTAGGCCTCGGAGTGGGCGCCGAACCAGGAGAGGGCGAACAGGGTCATGTTGGCGATCGAGTGCTCATAACCGGAGGCGATAAAGGCCAGCAGGCACCACCAGATGGCGATGAACTTGGCCGCGCCCTCGGTGCGCAGCGCCATCCAGATGGCGAGGCAGACCAGCCAGTTGCACAGCACCCCCTTCATGAACAGGGTCAGGGCCGGCGCCTGGGTCTTGGCCAGCGCCACCTTGTGGGCCAGGCTGCCCGCGTCCGGCAGCAGGCTGCCGCCGTAGGAGTAGATCAGCGCCACTGCTATGGAGCCGAGCAGGTTGCCGGCCCAGGTCTGGGGCAGGATGCGCAGCAGATCCCCCATGGAGATCTTGCCCGCCTTCACCCCCAGGGTGAGGAACATGGTGTGGCCGGTGAACAGCTCGGAGCCGGCGATGATCACCAGGGTCAGGGCGATGCCGAAGGTGGCCCCCATCACCAGCGGACGGATGGCCGGATCCACCAGGTTGCCCAGGGTGAAGATGAGGATGATGCCGAGGCCTACATAGGCCCCCGCCATGGCGGAGCTCAGCCAGAAGCCGAGTTTGTCGTCCCGCTCGAAGCGGTTGATGCGGGCCGCGTTGGCGGCGCACTTGTTGATGGTGTCGGTATACATGCTGGTTCTCTTTAAACGGGCCGCCCGCAGGCCGCCCTGATGTGTATGGGATTAGGCGGCGACCCAGACCTGCTGGTCACGCACTTCAACGGCATAGGCCGCAATCGACATGGCCGGATTCTCGAAGCAGTGGCCGTCGCTCAGGCGAAAGCGCTGCTTCTTGAGCGGGCTGGCGACCCAGAGCGCGCCGTCGTGTTCACAGATGATGCCCCGCGACAGCACGTTGGCGGCGAAGAAGGGATCCCGGTTGTCGATGGCGAACACCTCGGCCGCCTCGCTCGGGCGGAACAGCGCGATCTGGTGACCTTCGATCAGGGCGCAGACCCCGGTACCAGGCAGTATGTCGTTGAGTTGACAGGCTAATTTCATCACTTCATCTCCGCTTCGCATTGGATGGGCTGGCTATCCAGCAGGGCGCAGACGCTGTTGCCAAGAATCACGTCATTGAGTTGAAAGACCGATTTCATTACTTGGCCTCCACTTCGATCTGGTAGACGGGGATGCGCTCCGCCGGGGTGGCGGGCCTGTGCTGGTCACGCTCGCTGACGAACTGCACGTCAGGGTCGCGTTTGCCGCTGTTGATGAAGTGGCTGAAACGCTTGAGCGCCTCCTCTTCATTCAGGGTGCGAGACCACTCGCACTCGTAGCCGTCGATCAGCACCTGGATGTCACGTTCCAGGGTCTCATTCAGTCCCAGCTTGTCGTCGACTATCACCTCGCGCAGGTAGTCGACGCCCCCTTCCAGGTTGCCGAGCCAGACCGAGGTGCGCTGCAGCTTGTCGGCGCTGGTGACGTAGAACATCATGAAGCGGTCGATCAGCTTGATCAGGCTCTCGCGATCGAGATCGGAGGCCAGCAGATCGGCGTGGCGCGGCTTCATGCCGCCGTTGCCGCCCACATAGAGGTTCCAGCCCGCGTCTGTGGCTATGATGCCGACGTCCTTGCCCTGGGCTTCCGCACATTCGCGGGTACAGCCGGAGACCCCGAACTTCATCTTGTGCGGGGTGCGAATGCCCTTGTAGCGATTCTCGAGGAAGACCCCGAGGCCGACGCTGTCCTGCACGCCGAAGCGGCACCAGGTGCTGCCGACGCAGGTCTTGGCCATGCGCAGCGCCTTGGCGTAGGCTTGGCCGGTCTCGAAGCCGGCGGCCAGCAATTTCCGCCAGATGGCGGGCAGATCGTCTTTCTGGGCACCGAACAGGCCGATGCGCTGGGCGCCGGTGATCTTGGTGTAGAGCCGGTAGTCGCGGGCCACCTCGGCCACCGCCAGCAGCCCTGCTGGGGTCACTTCACCACCGGCCATGCGCGGGATGACGGAGTAGCTGCCGTCCTTCTGCATGTTGCCGAGGAAGATGTCGTTGGTGTCCTGCAGCTGGGTGTTCTGCGGGCTCAGCACATGGCCGTTCCAGCAGGAGGCGAGGATGGAGCCGACCGTGGGTTTGCACACCTCGCAGCCATAGCCCTGACCGTGCCTGGTCAGCAGCTCGTCGAAGCTCTTGATCCCTTCCACCTTGACCAGGTGGAACAGCTCCTGGCGGGAGTGGGGGAAGTGGGCACAGAGGTGGTTGTTGACCTCGATGCCCTGCTTCACCAGCTCGGCGTTGAGCACCTGGCTGATGAGCGGCACGCAGCCGCCGCAACCGGTGCCGGCCTTGGTGTGCTGCTTGATGGCGGCCAGCGTGGTGTGACCCTCGGCCACCGCCTGGGCGATGTCGCCCTTGGAGACGTCGAAGCAGGAGCAGATCTGGGCGGTCGATGGCAGGGCATCGACCCCCAGGGTCGGCTTGGCACCGGCATAGGCGGGCAGGATCAGGGTGTCCGGGTGGGATGGCAGCGGCATGGCGTTGAGCATCAGCTGCAGCAGGTTGCCGTAGTCATCCACGTCGCCGACCAGCACGGCGCCGAGCAGGCGGCTGTTGTCTTCGCTCACCACTATCCGCTTGTAGACCCCGGCCTGATCGTCCTGGAACACATAGCTGTGGCTGCCGGGCGTGCGGCCGTGGGCATCGCCGATGGAGCCGACGGAGACGCCGAGCAGCTTGAGCTTGGCGCTCATGTCCGCCCCCTCGAAGCGGCTGTCGCCGCCGAGCAGGTGATCCACCGTGATCTGGGCCATCTTGTAACCCGGCGCCACCAGGCCGAAGAAGCGGCCTTGCCAGGCGGCGCACTCGCCGATGGCATAGATGTCGGGGTCGGAGGTGAGGCAGTGATCGTCGACCGCGACGCCGCCGCGCTCGGCTATGGCCAGTTCACAGTAGCGGCCGAGGGTGTCCTGCGGGCGTATGCCGGTGGAGAAGACCACCACGTCCACATCAAGCGCGCTGCCGTCGGCGAAGGCGAGGCGGTGTTTGGCCTCCTTGCCGCCGTGCATCAGGATCTCGCTGGTGCTCTTGCTGGTGTGCACCTGCACCCCCATGGACTCGATCTTGCGGCGCAGCAGCTGGCCACCCTGACCGTCGAGCTGCTCCGCCATCAGCACAGGGGCGAACTCCACCACGTGGGTCTCGAGGCCCAGCGCCTTGAGGGCACCGGCCGCCTCCAGCCCGAGCAGACCGCCACCCACCACCACGCCGCTCTTGCCGCTCTTGGCGGCGCTGCGGATGGCCTTCAGATCCTCGATGGTGCGATAGACGAAGCACTCGTGGTGCTGGCTGCCCTGAATGGGTGGCACCCAGGGGTAGGAGCCGGTGGCCAGCACCAGCTTGTCATAGCCGACCACTGTGCCCTTGTTGGAGTGCACCTCGCGGGCCGCCCTGTCGATTTTTTTCACCGCCTCGCCGAGCAGCAGACGGATGCCGTGCTTCTCGTAGAAACCGGGTTTGACGAGGGAGAGATCTTCGCTGGTGTGGTGGGAGAAGTAGGAGGAGAGATGGACACGATCGTAGGCGGGACGGGGTTCTGCACTGAAGACGGTGATCTCGAATCGGCCCGGATCGGCCCGCTCGATCAACTCTTCGATGAAGCGGTGCCCCACCATGCCGTTCCCTATGACGGCCAGTCTGACTTTGCTCATGATTGCCTCTGATTTGGAGTAATAAAACGTCATTCTGGCGTTAGGCTACCCAGTCACGGGGGGCGGGCAATTGATGCAAATCAAGTGTCTATTTATATATCCCCTCAGAGGTAAGTTGGTGAAATAGAAAGATATGCATAAATAGGTATACCAGTGGTGCAATTAGGCTGATGGCGTGCCGAATGGCAATGAGGGGGCTGCGGCCACCGTCGGTGGGTCGGCACTCAGGGGGGAGGGTAGCGATAGACCGGCGGCTCGTTCGTGGGCCGCCACTCGTTCACTTTTATCATTCGGCTGGGCGGCCTAGGGCGGCTTGGCTCGCCAACCATGATGAAAAAACACCTCGGCGAGGAGGTGTCTATCGCACGCTCCCAAGCGGGGAGCTGCCCCGGGATCAGCGCGTTGGCTGTGGCGTTTGATAGGGCGCGCGGGCGCAGGTCTCGCGGATGAGATGGCGCAGCCAGCGGTGGGCCGGATCGGCATCGAGCCTGGGATGCCAGAGCAGGGCCAGGGTGATTTTGGGCAAGGGGAAGGGCAGGGGCAGGGTCACCAGATCGGCGTGCAGGGCGGCGCAGTGCAGCGCGGGCACGGTGGCCACCAGATCGCTGCCCCGCACCAGCGCCAGCGCAGTGGCAAATCCCGGCACCAGGGTGGTGATGGTGCGCTCCAGCTTGAAGACGGCGAGCGCTTCATCGATGGGGCCGTGCTCCTGCCCGCGACGTGACACCATGATGTGGCGGGCGGCGGCATAGCGGGCGGCGGTCAGGGGGCCTTCGCACAGGGGATGACCGGGGCGCACCACGGCGACGAAGCGATCCTGGAACAGCGCCTGGGTGTGCAGCTCGGGCGCCGTGTTGGCGCCGATCACTCCGGTCTCGAAATCCAGCTCACCGCCGCGCAGGGCGTGGCTCTCCTTGTCGGGCTTGGCCATGAAATGCAGCCGCACCCCGGGCGCCTCGGTGGCGAGCCGGGTCAGCAGGGCCGCCCCGACGCTCTCCACGAAACCGTCGCTGGCCCTCAGCCGGAAGGTGCGCACCAGGCTGGCCGGATCCACCTCCTGCTGGGGGCGAAGCACGGCCTCGGCCTCCTGTACCAGCTGGCTGACCTGCTCGCGCAGGACCAGGGCGCGGGGGGTGGGCACCAGCCCCCGGCCGGCCCGCACCAGCAGGGGATCCCCCGTGGTCGCGCGCAGCCGGGCCAGCGCCCGGCTCATGGCGGAGGGGCTGAGCCGCAGCCGTCTGGCGGCGCCGGCCACGCTGCCCTCATCGAGCAGCGCCTCCAGGGTTAGCAGCAGATTGAAATCGGGTGTGCTCATGATCTTTGCCTCGCCGAGCCTTCAGGGTGACCGCCTCATGGCGATGCCTCTCGCCTCATCATACGCGAGAATGGGCGCCTTCATATGGCGTTCCGTGCAGCTATAAGCTGCAAGTCGTGCGTCTTCCGCCGGTTCAGCTTGCTGGCTAGCCTTGTCGGCATCCTAGTCCGCCGGAGCTCATGCCCATGCCACACAATATCGTCCTTTCCCCCCCTCTGACTCGCCGCCTCGGCCTGCTGGCGCTCGGGCTCGCCACCCTGTTGCCCATGCTGGCGGGGAGCATGGCCAACATGGTGCTGCCGGCGCTGGAGCAGGCGTTTGCCGTGCCCTTTGCCAGCGTGCAGTGGGTGCTGGTGGCCTACCTGCTGGGGCTCACCTGCCTGACGGTGGTGGCCGGGCGGCTCGGTGACCGGCTCGGCCGGCGTCGCCTGCTGCTCTGGGGCCTTGGACTGTTTGCGCTGGCCTCCCTGCTGTGCGCCCTGGCGCCCTCCCTCGGCTGGCTGATCGCGGCGCGGGCCCTGCAGGGGGCCGGGGCGGCCTGCATGCTGGTGCTCGCGCTGGCCATGGTGGGGCAGCTGGTGGGGCCGGCGCGCCGTGGCTGGGGCATGGGGCTGCTCGGCACCCTGTCGGCCTGCGGCACTGCCCTTGGCCCCTCGTTCGGCGGCCTGTTGATAGGTACGTTCGGCTGGCAGGCGCCCTTCCTGCTGCTGGTGCCCGTCAGCCTGCTGGCGCTGGGGGCCGGCCTGCTCGGCCTGCCTGCGGAGGGTGCACAGCCGAAAAAGGAAAACATCCCCCTCGCGCGCCTGCTGATGCTGGTGATGGCGCTGCTCTGCTACGGGCTGGCGCTGACCTCGGGGGGCGCCCTGGCGCTCTGCTGGGGGGCGGGGGCACTGCTCGTCGCCGTGCTGTTCGTGCGCCGCGAGCGCCTCGCCCGCTCCCCCCTGCTGCCGCTGACGCTGCTGGCCGCTCCCCGCCTGCGCGGCGGCCTGCTCGCCAGTGCCCTGGTGGCCAGCGTGATGGTGGCAAGCCTGCTGATCGGCCCCTTCTACCTGCGGGGAGTGTTCGGCCTCGATCTGGGGACGGTCGGGCTCATGATCTCGGGCGGGCCGCTGTTGGCGGCCCTGACGGGGATGCCCGCCGGCTGGCTGGTGGACAGGGTAGGTGCGCGGCGGGTGGTGCGGCTGGGGCTGATGGCCATGGCGAGCGCGGCCCTCGGGCTGGCGACCCTGAGCAGCGGGCTGGGCCCGCTCGGTTATCTGCTGCCCATACTGCTGCTGACCGCCGGCTATGCCCTGTTCCAGACTGCCAACAACAGTGCCCTGGTGGGGGCGGCGAGCGAGCAGACGAGGGGGGCCGTGGCCGGCTTGCTGACCCTGTCGCGCAATCTGGGCCAGCTGACGGGGGCCGCCGGGCTCGGTGGCCTGTTTGCCAACCTGGTGGGCACGCACAGCCTGGTCACGGCCATGGCGGCGGATCTGGCGTTTGCCATGCAGGCCAGCTTTGCCCTGGCCGGCTTGTTGATCGGCGGGGCGCTCTGGCTGGTCGGGCGCCGCCATGAGGGGGCACTGGTGGTGAGTTGAGGGGGAAACCATGCGGCATAAAAAAACGCCTCCATCGGGAGGCGTTTTTAGGGCGTCATAGAGCTGGCCTTACAGGATAAAGCGGCTCAGATCCTCGTCCTCGATCAGCTTGCCGAGGTGGGCGTTGACGTAGTCGGCGTCGATCACGAAGGTCGCGCCTGACTGCTCGGAGGCATCGTAGGAGATGTCTTCCATCAGCCGCTCCATCACGGTGTGCAGGCGGCGGGCGCCGATGTTCTCGGTGCGCTCGTTGACCTGCCAGGCGGCCTCGGCCAGGCGGCGGATGCCGTCCTTGGTGAACTCGATCTTGACCCCTTCGGTCGCCATCAGCGCCTGGTACTGGTCGGTGAGGGAGGCGTTCGGTTCGGTCAGGATGCGCTCGAAGTCTTCGGTGGTCAGCGCGGTCAGCTCGACCCGGATCGGCAGACGACCCTGCAGCTCGGGGATGAGATCCGACGGGCGTGCCACCTGGAAGGCGCCGGAGGCGACGAACAGTATGTGGTCTGTCTTCACCATGCCGTGCTTGGTGTTGACGGTGCAGCCCTCGACCAGCGGCAGCAGATCCCGCTGTACCCCCTCGCGGGAGACGTCGGGACCGGAAGACTCACCGCGCTTGCAGATCTTGTCGATCTCGTCGAGGAAGACGATGCCGTTGTTCTCGACCGCGTGGATCGCCTTCTGCTTCAACTCTTCCGGGTTGACCAGACGGGCGGCCTCCTCCTCGATCAGCACCTTCATGGCCTCCTTGACCTTGATCTTGCGCTTCTTCTTCTGCTGCTGACCCAGGTTCTGGAACAGCCCCTGCAGCTGGTTCGCCATCTCTTCCATGCCCGGCGGGGTCATGATGTCGACCCCCATGGGGCTGGCGGAGAGCTCGAGTTCGATCTCCTTGTCATCCAGCTGGCCTTCCCGCAGTTTCTTGCGGAACACCTGGCGGGTGTTGGAGTTGTCGGCCTTCTCCTCCTCGCCCCAGCTGTTGCGCGGATTGGGCAGCAGGGCGTCGAGGATGCGCTCCTCGGCGGCTTCCTCGGCGCGGTATTTCATCTTCTCCATCTCGGTCTCGCGCACCAGCTTGATGGCGACATCGGTCAGATCGCGGATGATGCTGTCCACTTCCTTGCCCACGTAGCCCACCTCGGTGAACTTGGTCGCTTCCACCTTGATGAAGGGGGCGTTGGCCAGCTTGGCGAGGCGGCGGGCGATCTCGGTCTTGCCGACGCCGGTCGGGCCTATCATCAGGATGTTCTTCGGCGTCACCTCGTGGCGCATCTCCTCGCTGAGCTGCATCCGGCGCCAGCGGTTACGCAGGGCTACGGCCACCGCACGCTTGGCATCGGCCTGGCCGATGATGTGGCGGTCCAGCTCGTGAACGATTTCTCTCGGGGTCATCTCGGACATGATGGCATTCCTGTATCCGGGGCGGGCAGAGCCCACCCCTTGCAAATTGGCAAAGAGGGGCCTTACTTCGGCTCGGTCTCTTTGGGTGCGTACTCCAGCACTTCAACCGTGTGGTGCTGGTTGGTGAAGACGCAGATGTCACCGGCGATCTTGAGGGACTTCTCGACGATGCTCTTGGCATCCAGCTCGGTGTTCTCCAGCAAGGCGGTGGCCGCCGACTGGGCGAAGTTGCCGCCCGAGCCGATGGCGATGAGATCATGCTCCGGCTGCACCACGTCACCGTTGCCGGTGATGATGAAGGACTTGTGCTCATCGGCGACCGCCAGCAGGGCCTCGAGGCGGCGCAGGGCGCGATCGGTGCGCCAGTCTTTGGCCAACGCCACGGCGGCGCGCTCCAGATTGCCCTGATGGGCCTGCAGCTTGGCCTCGAAGCGCTCGAGCAGGGTGAAGGCATCGGCGGTACCGCCGGCGAAGCCCGCCAGCACCTTGCCGTTATAGAGACGATGAACCTTGCGGGCATTGCCCTTCATGACGGTGTTGCCGAGGGATACCTGGCCATCCCCCCCGATCACGACTTGGCCGTTGCGGCGGACAGAAACTATGGTAGTCACTTTACTTACCTCGCTTGAGCCGAAAAACGGCCTGACTGTGCATGGCAAGAAAGATGGGGGTCAGGCCGGAGTTTTTCAACCCTGCCGATGGCGCGGATAAGAGAGGGCGTCATATGGCCTGCAGGCCAAACGGCGGATAAAAAGAAGGCAGGGTGTTGAGCCCTGCCTGCTGTCTGGAGCGAACGACTATCAGCCCTTCTTGGGGATACAGCCGCTGATACCGGCGCCTTGCAGCTTGCGGTTGGCGGCATCGACGGCGGGCTTGCCGCTGAAGGGACCGACCATCACCTTGTAGACGGTGCCGTTGGCGCCATTCACCACCTGCAGGCTGGAGGAGAGGCCGGCGCCGAAGGCGATGCGCGCCTTGAGCGATTCGGCGGAATCCTGTGAGCGCAGGGCGGCGCACTGCATCATGTAGCGACCACTGTCTGCCGCCGCAGTCTGCTGCGCCGCGGCCGCCTTGGCCTTCTCCTGCTCGGCCCGCAGCCCCTTCTCCATGCGCGCGAGCTCGGCCTTGCGGTCGATCACCTGCTCCTGGGCGCTGGTCACGGGGGCTGGCTTGGCGGGCTGAACCGGTTGCGGCTGGTACGGCTGCACCTGGCCGATGGGCGTCCCCGGCTGGGGGATGTCGGTCGGCACCGGCTGCGGCAGTTTCTCGGGCTGCAGGGTGAGGGTGGGCGCCGGTGGCGGCACCCCCGGCTGGGGCGGCGGCTCCATGATGTCCACCTGCTTGTTCTCCAGCCGCTCGATGTAGCTCCACTTCTCCTGTGGCAGGCCATTGCCCTGCGCCTTCGGCTTGTTGGCCTTGACCTGCTCCTCTATGGTCGGGGCATCGGCGCCCTTGCCATTGATCAGGTAGAGGAAGGCGCCGAAGCCGACGAGCAGGGCCCCGGCCAGCAGTGCCGGGATAACAGGAAAGCGGCGAGGTGCCGCTTTCTTGGTGTTACGACCACCGGCCCGTCTTCTCGGGCTGTTGCCGACGTAATCCCGGGTTGCCATCTATTACATGCGCTCCAGGGTATGGATGCCCAGCACGCCCAGACCCAGTTTCAGGACCTTGGCGGTGGCGGCGCACAGCAACAGACGGCTCTGGCGGCTGACCTCGTCGACGCCGTCCTTGTTGATCGGGCAGGCTTCGTAGAAGGTCATGAAGTTGCCGGACAGCTCGTATAGGTAGGTGCAGAGCAGGTGCGGCATCCCCTTGTCCGCCACGCCGTTGATGGCATCGGAGAACTGGATCAGCTTCTGGGCCAGCACCTCTTCCGCCTCTTCGTTCAGCACCACCTTGCCGCCCAGGGTCTCGGCGTCGACGCCGGCCTTGCGGAAGATGGACTGGATGCGGGTGTAGGCGTACTGCAGGTAAGGGGCCGTGTTGCCTTCAAACGACAGCATCATGTCCCAGTCGAAGATGTAGTCGGTGGTGCGGTTCTTGGACAGATCCGCATACTTGACCGCCCCCATGGCGATGGCGTGCACCACCTGGGCCTTCTCCTCGGCGCTGAGGTCGCTGTTGCGGCTCTCCAGCAGGGCGGCGGCGCGCTCCTCGGCCTCGTTCAGCAGATCGACCAGCTTGACGGTGCCGCCGGAGCGGGTCTTGTAGGGACGGCCATCCTTGCCCAGCATCATGCCGAAGGCGTGGTGCTCGAGGGGAACGGACTCCGGCACATAGCCCGCCTTGCGGGTGATGGTCCAGGCCTGCATCAGGTGCTGGTGCTGACGGGAGTCGATGAAGTACATCACCCGGTCGGCGCCCAGGGTCTCGTAACGGTACTTGGCACAGGCGATGTCGGTGGTGGTGTAGAGGAAGCCGCCATCGCTCTTCTGGATGATGACGCCCATGGGCTCGCCATCCTTGTTCTTGAATTCGTCGAGGAACACCACGGTGGCGCCTTCGCTCTCGACCGCCAGCCCCTTGGCTTTCAGGTCGGTGACGATGGCGGGCAGCATGTCGTTGTACATGGACTCGCCCATGATGTCCTTGTTGGTCAGGGAGACATTCAGGCGGTCGTAGTTGATCTGGTTCTGTTCCATGGTCATGTCGACCAGCTTCTTCCACATGGTGCGGCAGTACTCATCGCCACCCTGCAGCTTGACCACGTAGTTGCGGGCGCGCTCGGCGAAGGCTTCGTCTTCGTCGTAGCAACGCTTGGCCTGGGTGTAGAAGGCTTCCAGATCCTTGAGCGCCATGTCGCTGGCGTGCTCGTTGGCCATCTTCTCCAGATAGGCGATCAGCATGCCGAACTGGGTGCCCCAGTCGCCGATGTGGTTGGCGCGCACCACCTTGTGGCCGAGGAACTCCAGGGCGCGGGCCGCCACGTCACCGAGCACGGTGGAACGGATGTGGTGCACCGCCATCTCCTTGGCCACGTTGGGGGCGGAGTAGTCCACCACCACTGTCTGCGGGGTCGGCAGCTTCACGTTGGCGTTGGCGGAGGTCACCATGGCCTCGACCTGGCCGGCCAGCCAGCGCTGGTCGAAGAAGAAGTTGATGAAGCCGGGGCCGGCGATCTCGACCTTGGCGATCAGGTCGGAGGCGGGCAGGTGCTCGATGATGGCGGTGGCCAGCTCGCGGGGATTCTTGCGGGCCGGTTTGGCCAGCAGCATGGCCAGGTTGGTGGCCAGGTCACCGTGAGCCTTCTCCTTGCATCGGTCTACTTGCACCCGGGCTTCCAGGTCGGCCGGCAACACGCCCGCGGACTTGAGATTGGCTACCGTTTGTTCAAGTAGATGATGAATATGCTCTTTCATAACTGACCACCGAGGTTGCGCGTCGAAAAATGACTGACTAGATAAGGGCGTGAATTTTACCCGCATCGGGCCGAGAAAACTATAGGAATGGCCCGCCCGTATTGGCACGGCGGATATTTCACTGCGTTTTCCACCACAATACAGAATATTGATTGGAATAAGTGGTGGTTATCCATTTCTACTGCATATCGAAGCGGCTTGTCCAGGCTATTTTCCCCTGATTGTTAACGGGTTTTTTATTCCATCTCGATCTGAATGATCCCGCCCCGTGCCACGGTCGTATCATCAGAGGAAGTCGTTGGAGGATGATCCTGATGAAACTGGCGCTGTTTCCGCTCTCCGCTCACCTGCTGCCCGGTGGCATCATGCCGCTGCGCATCTTCGAGCCCAGGTATCAGCGCATGGTCGCCGAGGCGCAGACGCGGGAGTTTGCCATCTGCATGCTGGATCCCCGTCAGCCGGAGGCGCTGCGCAACATGTACCCCATCGCCACCCGGGTGCGGATCATCGATTTCGATCTGCTGCCGGACGGCCTGCTCGGCATCACCGTGCTCGGGGTGGCGCGGGTCAGGATAGTCGATCTGTGGCAGGAGTCCGATGGTCTGCGGGTGGGCGAGGTGGAGCCGCTGCCCCCCTGGCAGACCAGCCGGCTCAATGCGGATCAGCACTCCCTGGTCAAGGCGTTGCAGGATGTGTTCAACGATTACCCCGAATACGCGGCGCTCTACCCCACCCCCGACTGGGACGACGCCAGCTGGGTGGCGCAGCGCTGGCTCGAGGTGCTGCCCATCCCGGTGGAGCAGAAGCAGTGGCTGGTGGCGGCCGAGAACAACCAGCCGGCGCTCTCGCTGCTGAGCGGGCTGCTGGTGGCGAGCCATTGACGGCATGGGGAGGAATGATCTTTTTTCACTGGCCGTCGTACTGGCAAGGGCGATAGCCATCAAGGTAGGGCGCGATGACATATACTAGCCACCCATCATTTATCCGTCACAGGACCTCGACCCGCATGGATAACCCAGATGGTGACCTGAAGGCGAACCTGCTGCGCGTGGCGGAGCAGGCCGACAAGGCTGCCTTCGCCACCCTGTTTCACCACTTCGCCCCCCGCATCCGCGGCTATGGCCTGCGCCATCTCGGCAGCGAAGCCAATGCGCTGGAGCTGGTGCAGGAGACCATGCTGCTGGTCTGGCAGAAGGCGCGGCTCTATCACCCCGAGCGGGGCGCCCCCACCACCTGGATCTACACGGTGATGCGCAACCAGTGTTTCGACATGCTGCGCCGGCGCCGGGCCAGCAAGGAGGATCTCTGCGCCGAGGAGCTGTGGCCCGTGCTGGAGTTCAGGGCAGAAGAGGATCGACTGAGCGAGGGGGAAGGGGCCGTGCTGACGAGCCAGATGGCGCACCATCTGGACGCCCTGCCCCAGGCCCAGCAGCAGGTGGTACGCGGCATCTACCTGCAGGAACTCTCCCAGCAGGAGCTGGCGGATCTGCTCGGGGTCCCGCTCGGTACCATCAAGTCCAGGCTGCGGCTGGCATTGCAGAAGCTGAAAGAGCATGTGGAGCAAGAGCATGATTAAAGCCCATCCCACCCACGTCATGCTGCGCGCCTTTGCCGCCGGCGAATTGCCACTGCCGCTGACGGTCGGCGTCTCGGCCCACTGCGAACTCTGTGCCGATTGTGGCGCCTGGCTGCACGCCTGTGAGGAGGAGCTGGCGGCCCGCCATCTCGAGACCCCGGCTCCCGAAGAGGCCATGGTGCCGGTGCTGGATGCCATGCTGGCGGAGATACTGCAGCAACCCCTGCTACCCGTGGTGAGCGCCGCCGACCCCGTCCCCGAGCTGCGGGTGGCCGGCCGGGAGTATCCCCTGCCCAGGGCCCTTGCCCGCTACCATGAGGCCGACTGGCGCCACGTCGGCGCCATCCGTCAGCACCGGCTGCCGTTGGTGGAGCAGGGGGCGCGGGCCAGCCTGCTGCACATAGAGGCGGGCGGGCGCATCCCGGAGCACACCCATCAGGGCTACGAGCTGACCCTGCTGCTGGCGGGCAACATCCAGGATGGCGAGGTCCGCTATCAGGCGGGGGACTTCATCTGGCGCGATGCCAGCCACTCCCACAGCCCGCACACCCCGGACGGCTGCCTCTGCTACACGGTGCTGGATGCCCCGGTCCGCTTCACCAGGGGGCTGTCACGGCTGCTGAACGGCCTCAGGGATCGGCTCTACTGAGGCCGGTCGCAGGCATAAAAAAAGGGACCCGTCGGGTCCCTTTTTGTTGGTCGCTCTGCGTGGCTCAGGCCACGAACACCAGATAGACGGCGAAGGCCACCACGAAGCGGTAGATGGCGAACGGGATGAAGTCGAGCCGGCGGATCAGCGCGAGGAAGGTCTTGATGGCGATCATGGCCACCACGAAGGCGGTGACGAAACCCACCGTGAACATGGGGAAGTCGGCCATGGAGAGGAAGTCGCGGCTCTTGTAGAGATCCAGCCCGCTGGCAGCCACCATCATGGGCACCGCCAGGATGAAGGAGAACTCGGCCGCCGCCTGACGGCTGATCCCCATCAGCATGCCGCCGCTGATGGTGGCGCCGGAGCGGGAGAAGCCGGGCCAGAGCGCCAGGCACTGGAACAGGCCTATGCCGAGCGCCTGCTGGTAACTGATGTCATCCAGGGTCTCGGAGCGCACCGCAGGGCGGAACTTCTCGGCGATGATCAGCAGGATGCCGCCGGCGACCAGGGCATACATCACGGTCTCGGGGCCGAACAGGTTGGCCTTGATCCAGCTGTGAATGGCCAGGCCTATGACCACGGCGGGCAGCATGCCGAGGATGATGTGGATCAGCGACAGGGTGGCGTGGCCCTTGGCTGGCTTCTGGCCGAAATGGATGCCAATCAGCCCGAACAGCCGGCGCCAGAACACGGCCACGACCGCCAGTATGGAGCCCATCTGAATGACCACCTCGAAGGTGGCGGCCTTGGGGCCTTCGAAACCGAGCAGGTGGCCGACGATGATCATGTGGCCGGTGGATGAAACGGGCAGAAACTCGGTCAGGCCTTCCACTATGCCCAGCACAAAGGCGACAAACAGGGCGTAGGACTCTGTCATGATTCAGATCTCTTGGTTGATTGGTCCGGATAAAAGCAGCCCCGAGCGGAGTCGGGGCGACCAATGATGGCGGAAAATAACCCGGGCAACCAGAGAATATTGCGCCGCAGTCAGTGGAGCACCGCCAGGATTTTTTGCTGCCACTCGGCATCCAACGGCGGCAGGTTGAGGGCATCGACCGCGCTGGCTATCTGCTGCGGATTGCTGGCGCCGATCAGGGCGCAGCTCACCACGGGATCGCGCAGCACCCATTGCAGTGCCAGCTGTGACAACTCCTGCCCCCGCTGCTGTGCCAGGGCATGCAGGGCCCGGATCCTGACCAGTTTCTCCGGGGTGATCTGATCGGGCTGGAGGAAGGGGCTGGCGCTGGCGGCGCGGGAATCCGCTGGGATCCCGGCCAGGTAGCGATCGCTGAGCAGGCCGCCGGCCAGGGGGGAGAAGGCCACGACCCCCACCCCCTGCTCGCGGCAGACCGGCAGGGTCTCGGCCTCGATTTCCCGCTGGAACAGGGAGTATTTGAGCTGATTGACCAGGCAGGGGGTGCCGAGTTCCGCCAGCCGGGTCGCCGCCCTGGCGGCCAGTTCGGCCGGGTAGTTGGAAAGGCCGACGTAGAGCGCCTTGCCCTGGCGCACCATCAGCGCCAGCGCCTGGCAGGTCTCCTCCAGCGGGGTGCGGGAGTCCGGCCTGTGGTGGTAGAAGATGTCGACGTAGTCGAGGCCGAGTCGGCGCAGGCTCTGGTGCAGGCTGGCAAACAGGTACTTGGCGCTGCCGCCGTCCCCATAGGGGCCATCCCACATCACGTAGCCCGCCTTGCTGGCGATGATCAGCTCGTCTCTATAGGGGGCCAGGCTGCGCTTGAGCACGGTGCCGAAGGTGGTCTCGGCGGAGCCGGGGGGCGGCCCGTAGTTGTTGGCCAGATCGAAGTGGGTGATGCCCAGATCGAACGCCTGATGCACCATGGCCTTCACCTTGGCGGGATCGCTGCCCTCGCCGAAGTTGTGCCAGAGCCCCAGCCCTATGCTGGGCAGGCGCAGGCCGTGGCGGCCCACGGCGCGATAGGGTTGGCGCTGGTAACGGTCGGGTGCCGCTAGGTAGTTGTCATCCATAAAAACTCCTGGGTTGGGGCTGGTTCACGATATTGGATTTGAGCGGTCAGATATTCCCTGCATTCCCCACCCTGCTCCCGCGAGGGGAGAAGGGGACTGGCAGCCGCCATCACCCAACGGTGACGACGGCAGCGCAACCCTAATCCCTTCTCCCTCCCTTTGGGAGAGAGGGCGGGGCTTAGCGCGCGGGGATCAGGCGGTAACGGGTGACGTGGCGGTAGGTCTCGCCCGGCTGCAACCAGGGATCCCCCAGCTCGGGGCGGTTGGGGCTGTCCGGCAGCTGTTGCGCCTCCAGGCAGAGTCCCTGATGGTTCTGCCACTCGCCGCCGCCTCTGGCCGGGGTGCCCGCCAGCCAGTTGCCAGTGTAGAGCTGCACGCCAGGCTGGTCGGTATACATTTCCATGCGAAGGCGCTCATCGCCCGAGACGAGGGTCACGGCGGCTTGACCGGGGAGCGGGTTCAGCAGGAAGCAGTGATCGTAGCCACAGGCCCCGATCTGCTGCGGGTGACTCAACCACTCCTCACCAACGAGGCGGCGCTGGCGCAGGTCGAATGGACCCGTCACCTCGGCCTTGCCCAGCGGCAGCGAGTGCTCGTCGATCGGCAGGTAGTGATCGGCCGCGATGCTGATGCTGTGCTCGCGCACATCACCGCCATCCAGATTGAAGTAGGCGTGGCTGGTGAGATTCACCGGAGTCTGTGCATCCGTGGTGGCGGTGAGTTCGATCACCAAGTCCTGCTGCTCGAGCCGGTACTCCAGGTTGACATCCAGATTGCCGGGGAAGCCCTGCTCGCCGTCGGCCAGCCGGGTGTGTAGGCGAATGCGATCCCCGGCCAGTTCGGATACCTGCCACTCCCTGTTATGCAACGACTGGCTGCCGCCGTGCAGGCAGGTGGTGCCTTCGTTGGCATCGAGAGACCAGTGCTGGCCGTCCCGTGTCAGGCGGGCGCCACCGATGCGGTTGGCAAAACGGCCGACGATGGCACCGAGATAGGCGTTCTGCCCGGGGTAGTCGGTCGGTTCGCAGGCGAGCAGCACGTTGCGATAATGGCCATCGACCGGCAGCTCGAGGGCGGTCAGGGTGGCACCGAAGTCGAGCACGCCGAGGCGCAACCCGGCGTCGTTCTGCAGATGGAACTCCTTCATGCGATCACCCCGGCTCCGGCGCTGGCGCGGCAGACATAGCTGTCCGCCTTGAGGCCGAACCTGGCAGGGTACTGGGCCTCGACCGCGGCGATCACCTCATTCACCTGCTCCGGGCGCAGCAGGGCGACCACGCAGCCGCCGAAGCCGCCGCCGGTCATGCGCACGCCACCCTGGGTGCCGATCTGCGCCTTGATGATCTCCACCAGGCCGTCGATGGCGGGCACTGTGATCTCGAAGTCGTCGCGCATGGCGACATGGGATTGACCCATCAGCTCGCCGAGGCGAACCAGATTGCCGCAGGCCAGCGCATCGGCGGCGGCCAGGGTGCGGGCGTTTTCCCCCACCACGTGGCGGGCACGGCGATAGCAGGCTTCATCCAGCCCGGCCTTGCCGGCCTCCAGTGCGGCCAGATCCAGATCCCGCAGTGCCTTGACCCCATAGTGGCGGGCGGCGGTCTCACACTGCTGGCGGCGGGTGTTGTATTCGCTGTCCACCAGGCCGCGGCGCACGTTGGAGTTGACGATCAGCACCGCCAGATCGGCGGGCATGGGGATGAGGCGGGTCTCCAGCGAGCGGCAGTCCAGCAGCAGGGCGTGATCCGTCTTGCCGCTGGCGGAGATCATCTGATCCATGATGCCGCAGTTGCAGCCGACGAACTGGTTCTCCGCCTGCTGGCCATTGAGGGCGATCTCGGCCTGGCTGATGTGAAGCCCCAGCGCCTCCTTGAAGGACTGGCCGATGGCCACCTCCAGCGAGGCGGAGGAGGAGAGCCCCGTGCCCTGCGGCACGTTGCCGGAGACCACCAGATTGAGGCCGCGCAGCACATGGCCGCGGGCCTGCAGGTGCTTCACCACGCCGCGGATGTAGTCGCTCCAGCGCTGGTCGGCATGGTGTTCGATGGGCTGTGCGAGATCGAACAGATCGCGCTGGTTGTCGTAGTCGGCGGCGATCACCTGCACCAGGTTGTCGTCGCGCAGGCCGATGGCGACACAGGTCTCGTAGTCGATGGCGCAGGGCAGCACGAAGCCGTCATTGTAATCTGTGTGTTCGCCGATGAGGTTGACGCGACCGGGGGCGCGCACCAGCAGCTCGGGCGGCTGCTCAAACTGCTCGGCATAGACGGCGCTGACGCGTTGGCTGGGAGTCATACTGCTTCCTCTTTGGCTTGGTTGTAGTGAATGGGGCTGAGCGCGCGCAGCCGCTCGGCGGCTTGTTCCGGCGTCAGATCGCGCTGGGTCTCGGCCAGCATCTCGAAGCCCACCATGAACTTGCGCACAGTGGCGGAGCGCAGCAGGGGCGGGTAGAAGTGGGCGTGCAACTGCCAGGCGTCGGGGCAATCCGAGTTGGGCGGCGCAAAGTGCCAGCCCATGGAGTAGGGGAAGCTGCACTCGAACAGGTTGTCGTAGCGGCTGGTGAGCTCCTTGAGCGCCACCGCCAGATCCTGTTGCTGCTCGGGGCTGAGGCTCAGCAGAGAGGGCACATGGGCCTTGGGTAGCAGCAGGGTCTCGAACGGCCAGGCCGCCCAGAAGGGGACCACCGCCAGCCAGTGCTCGGTTTCCACCACGATGCGGGAGCGATCGTTCAGTTCCCGCTCCACGTAGTCGACCAGCAGCGGGCGGCCATGCTCGGCCAGCCAGTCGCGCTGGTGCTGCTCTTCGCGGGCGATCTCGTTGGGCAGGAAGTCGCTGCCCCACAGCTGGCCATGGGGATGAGGGTTGGAGCAGCCCATGACGGCGCCCTTGTTTTCAAATACTTGCACCCACTCCCATTGGGCGGAGAGCTCGCTCACCTGATCCCGCCAGGTCTGGATCACCGCCTCGATGGCGGGCAGCGTCAGCTCGGGCAGGGTCTTGCCGTGATCCGGCGAGAAGCAGATGACCCGGCTGGTGCCACGGGCGGCTTCCAGTCGCAGCAGGGGATCCTGGGCGTCGCTGGCGGCCGGGGTGTCCTGCATCAGGGCGGCGAAGTCGTTGGTGAAGACGAAGGTCTCCTGATAGTCGGGGTTCTGGTCGCCGGTGACCCGGCGATTGCCCGCGCAGAGGAAACAGTCGGGGTCGTGGGCCTGGCTCGGGGCCTGGCTTATCTTCTCAACCTGACCCTGCCAGGGGCGCTTGGCCCTGTGGGGGGAGACCAGCACATACTGGCCGGTCAGCGGGTTGAAACGACGGTGGGGGTGATCAACCGGGTTGAACATCATCACTCCTCAATGCCTGGTGAAATGAAAAGGGTAGCCGCCGCAGGGGCGTTAATGGGGAAGGCGTGTGCCATCACGACTCATACCCCCGTGGATTGGTGGATTGCCAGCGCCAGCTGTCGGCGCACATGGCGGCGAGATCCCGGCTGGCGTGCCAGCCCAGCTCGCGCTCGGCCTTGGCCGGATCGGCCCAGCACTCGGCGATGTCGCCAGGGCGTCTCGGCTCGATGCGATAGGGCAGGGGGTGACCGCAGGCCGCCTCGAACGCCGCGACCATCTGCAACACGCTCTGGCCCAGGCCGGTACCCAGGTTGTAGGGGTGGACGCCACCCTTATGGGTGCAGTGCTGCAGCGCCTTGACGTGCCCCTCGGCGAGATCCACCACATGGATGTAGTCGCGCACACCGGTGCCGTCCAGGGTATTGTAATCGTTTCCAAAGACGGAGAGGCAGTCGCGACGGCCGATGGCGACCTGGGTCAGGAAGGGCATCAGATTGTTGGGAATGCCCTGGGGATCCTCCCCCATGGTGCCGGATTCGTGGGCGCCGACCGGGTTGAAGTAGCGCAGCAGCGTCATGCTCCAGTGGGGCTCGGCGGCCTGCAGATCCTCGAGGATCTGCTCGATGATCAGCTTGGATCGGCCGTAGGGGTTGGTGGCGCTGCGCGGGAAATCTTCCCGGATGGGGGTGCTTGCCGGGTCACCATAGACGGTGGCCGAGGAGCTGAACACCAGGTTGTGGACGCCGGCGCGCTTCATGGCCTGCAGCAGGACCAGGGTGCCGCTCAGGTTGTTCTGGTAGTAGTCGAGGGGGATGCGGGTCGACTCGCCGACCGCCTTGAGGGCGGCGAAGTGGATCACCGCCTCGATCTCCTGCTCGGCGAAGATGCGATCCAGCAGGGCCTCGTCACGAATGTCGCCCCGATAGAACAGGGGTTCACGCCCGCTGATGGCGGCGATCCGCGCCAGCACGCCGGGCTTGCTGTTGCACAGATTGTCCACCACCACGGGTTCCATGCCTGCGGCCTGCAAGGCAAGGCAGGTATGGCTGCCAATGTAACCACAGCCGCCGGTGACCAGTACTTTCATCCTCTTCTCCACTATCCGTTCCCCACATAGGAAAGCCTGAGCAGGAGTCTAGCCGAGGCGCTCCCCCTCAAACTGTGAGCGGGCTAACATATTTGTGTAAACGATTACACAAAATTGCTGAGGCAAAAATGAACGACCTCGGCTTTTCCCCTGTCATCAGTGGGATTGCTCGGTATAATGGCCCCGTCCAAAACCGTGAAATAAGTGAAAACAGCATGAGTACCATCAAGGATGTCGCCCGTTTGGCCAACGTATCGGTGGCAACGGTTTCACGGGTGATGAACAACTCACCCAAGGCCAGCGCCGCCTCCCGCGAGGTGGTGCGAAAAGCCATGGCCGAGCTGGGCTACACCCCCAATGCCAACGCCCGGGCGCTGGTCAACCAGACCTGTGACACCATGGGTGTGGTGGTCGGCGATGTGGCGGATCCCTTCTTCGGAGCCCTGGTCAAGGGGGTGGCTGCGGTGGCGGTGGAACAAGGGTTACACCTGCTGATGGGTAACGGTTTTCACAGGGCACAGCAGGAGCGGGAGTCCATCGAGCTGTTGATCGGCAAACGCTGCGAGGCGCTGGTGGTACACAGCAAGGCGCTGAGCGATGAGGAGTTGATCGACTATGCCCTGCGGGTACCCGGCATGGTGTTGATCAATCGAGATATTCCGGCCCTGAGGGGGCGCTGCATCGCCCTCAACAACCGGCAGGGGGCCGCCACCGCGACCCGCCATCTGCTGGAGCTGGGTCATCGTCACATCGCCTTCGTCAGCTCGGATCATGCCATCGAGGATGCCCAGCAGCGCCTGCAGGGCTATCAGGATGCCCTGCTCGAGGCGGGTCTGAGTGCGGATCCCGAACTGGTCGAAAGCGGCATGCCCAATGAAGAGGGGGGGGAGCGCGCCATGCTCAACCTGCTGGCCAAGGGGCTCAGCATCACGGCCGTGGTGGCTTACAACGACGCCATGGCGGCGGGGGCCATCTCGGTGCTGGCCGACAATGGCCTCAAGGTGCCGGAAGAGGTCTCCGTGGTCGGCTTCGATGACATCATCTACGCCAGATACCTGAGGCCCAAGCTTTCCACCATGCGCTACCCCATCGAGCTGATGGCGGCGCAGGCGGCCAAGCTGGCGTTGCAACTCGCCGCGGGCGAGAGCGAGGTGGTGCAGAGCCGCGTCTACACCCCGACCCTGATCAATCGCCACTCGGTAGCCCCGGTCAGACCCTGATCCTGCCTCGATGACGATTGAGCGGGAGATGATGGCCCCTTTGCACGCTCCCAAGTTGCTGTTCACTCCTCACACTGCAGGCTCTGGTCGTGCCTCAATAGCCACTCCATGACCCAAATATGGGGCTGAACGAAGCCCGCTATTCCGTTTTATCGTCGCCGTGAGTCCACTCATGGTGACGCTCGTCGTTTTTTACTCATCTTTAATCATTTTTACCCTGTTTTACTTAACATCTCCAGTGTAATCGTTTACACCTGTGTGAGCGAGATCGCCGTTTCGGGTGTGAAACTCTCCTACACTGCTGACGTGTTCAACGCTCATACAGGAAGAGAGAGGATGATCAGGGAGATCTTGGCCCGTCAGGACTGGCAGACCCAGGCCATTACCGCCGTCAACCGGCTGCCAGCCCATACCCCGCTGTCCAGCTGGCGCAGCGAGGCCGATGCGCGGAGCGGGCTCGCCTCGCCGTCGCGGCTATTGCTCGATGGCGACTGGCAGTTCTCCTTCTTCGCGGCGCCCGAACAGGTGCCCGATGCCTGGCTGCATCAGGATCTGCCGGAGGCGACGACCGTCGCTGTGCCGGGTAACTGGCAGCTGCAGGGTTTCGATCGCCCCATCTACACCAATATCAAGTATCCCTTCCCCTGCGATCCGCCCAGGGTGCCGGCGGCCAATCCGACCGGCTGCTACTCCCGTGAGTTCGAACTGCCCGCCGACTGGCTGGCCGAGGGTCAGACCCGGGTCATCTTCGACGGGGTCGACAGCGCCTTCTATCTGTTCTGCAACGGTCGCTGGGTCGGTTACTCCCAGGACAGCCGGCTGCCCGCCGAATTCGATCTCAGCCCCTTCCTGCAGGCCGGTCCCAACCGGCTAGCGGCGCTGGTGCTGCGCTGGTCCGATGGCTCCTATCTGGAGGATCAGGACATGTGGCGCCTCAGCGGCATCTTCCGCTCCGTCAGCCTGCTCCACAAACCCGAGCGCCATTTGCTGGACGTGCGGGTCACGCCGCTGCTGGATGCCTGCTACCGGGATGCCCGCCTCAAGGTGGCGCTGCAGGTCAACGATGGCAGCGGGCTGGCGGTGGAGGCGAGCCTCTATCTTGGCGGCGAGTTGATCACCCGCCGACGCCAGCCGCTCGGCACCGGGGCCATCGACGAGAAGGGGGCCTTCGGGGATCGCGCCGAGCTGTGGCTGGAGGTGCCGGCGCCCCATAAATGGAGCGCCGAGACCCCCCACCTCTATCGCCTGACCCTGACGTTGCTGGACGAGCATGGCCTGCCCATCGAGAGCGAGGCCCATGACGTGGGCTTTCGGGCGGTGGAGATCCGCGGCGGTCTGCTGCGGGTCAACGGCCAGCCCCTGCTGATCCGCGGCGCCAATCGCCACGAGCACGATCCCGCCCTGGGTCATGTGGTGACCCCGGCCGCCATGGAGCAGGATCTGCGGCTGATGAAGCAGCACAACTTCAACGCGGTGCGCTGCTCCCACTACCCCAATCACCCCGAGTTTTATCGACTGTGTGACCGCCTTGGCCTCTATGTGGTGGACGAGGCGAATCTGGAGACCCACGGTATGACCCCCATGGGGCGGCTGGCGCGGGATCCCGCCTGGAGCAGCGCCTTCCTGGAGCGGGTCACTCGCATGGTGGCGCGGGACTTCAACCATCCCAGCATCATCATCTGGTCCCTGGGCAACGAGTCCGGCTATGGCCCCGCCCACGATGCCATGTACCAGTGGGTCAAGCGCGCCGATCCGAGCCGCCCGGTCCAGTACGAGGGGGGCGGGGCCGATACCCCGGCCACCGACATCATCTGCCCCATGTATGCCCGCACCCACCAGGATCAGCCCTTCCCGGCGGTGCCCAAGTGGGCGCTGGCCAAGTGGATCGGGCTGCCAGACGAGACCCGGCCGCTGATCCTGTGCGAGTACGCCCATGCCATGGGCAACAGCCTGGGGGGCTTCGCCCACTACTGGCAGGCGTTTCGCGATCATCCGCGCCTGCAGGGCGGCTTTGTCTGGGACTGGGTCGATCAGGGGCTCGACAAGTCGACCGACGATGGCCGCCACTATTGGGCCTACGGTGGCGACTTCGGCGACATGCCCAACGATCGCCAATTCTGCTGCAACGGCCTGCTGTTCCCGGACAGGACCCCTCATCCCGCCCTGTTCGAGGCCAAACGCGCCCAGCAACCTTTCGTGTTGGCGCTGAAAAGCCAACGGCCGCTGGAGGTCGAGATCACCAGCGACTACCTGTTCCGCACCACGGACAACGAGCTGCTGCGCTGGCGGCTGTGTGAGGACGGCGCCGTGCTGGCGCAGGGGGAATGCCCGCTCGGCCTGGCACCCAAGGCCAGCCTGAGCCTGACCCTGCTGGAGCAGCTGCCGACCTTCACTGCCGGTTCTCTGGCCTGGTTGGAGCTGGCCATAGTGCAGCCTGACGCCACGGCCTGGGCCGAGGCGGGTCACGAGGTGGCTCGCCAGCAGTTCATGCTGCCCAGCCCCCTGGCGCTGCCCTCGGCGAACCCCCCCGCCTCGATGCAGGAGCTGGCGGACCATTGGCTCATCGTGGCCGCCAACAGCGAATGGCGGCTGGACAAGGCCAGCGGGCAGATCCGCAGCTGGCAAAAGCAGGGGCAGGATCGGCTGCGGGATGCCATCGCCGATCACTTCTACCGCGCGCCGCTGGACAACGACATCGGCGCCAGCGAGGCGGATCACATAGATCCCAACGCCTGGATCGCCCGCTGGCAGGAGGCTGGACTCAACGACCTGCAGCATCGCTGCCTGGGGCTGACGGTGAACCCGGACCAGGGGACAGCACTGGTCCGGCACGGTTACTTCGTCGGAGAAGAGCTCAAGCTGCTGACCCACTGGCGCCACAGCTTCGGTGCCGATGGTGCCATGGCGCTCGCCATCGAGGTGGAGGTCGCCGCCGACCTGCCGTCGCTACCCCGCATCGGGGCCCGGCTCTGGCTGGTTGATGATATCGACGAGGTGAGTTGGCTGGGGCGAGGCCCCCATGAGAACTACCCGGATCGCCTGCTCGCCGCCGATCTCGGTCGCTGGCAACTGCCGCTCGATGCCCTGCACACTCCCTATGTGTTCCCGACCGACAACGGCCTGCGTTGCGATACCCACCGGCTGCAGCTGGGGGAGATCACCATCGCTGGCAAGTTCCACTTCAGCGTCAGCCGTTACAGCCAGCCGCAACTCGCCCTGGCCCGCCATCAGACCGATCTGGTGGCGGAGGGTGGGCTGCACCTCTGTCTCGATGGCTTCCACATGGGGGTTGGGGGTGACGACTCCTGGAGCCAGAGCGTGCGGCCAGAATATTGGCTGCGGCCAGGGAGCTACTATTGGAACTGTGTTCTACGCTGAATCTGACTCCCCCATGAACGCCAAAACGAATCGATTGAGTCTTGATTGTGTTTAAGTAGTTAATATTTAACGAGTTTGTTGCTGTGTAACAGAGTGTAAACGTTTTCATTTTGTCGTCAGGATCACAGAACTCCAGACAACAAACTGATTACATTAGGCTCGCGCCAGTTCACATGGTGTACAGCATTCCCTACAAAAACAGATATTAGAGATCGGAGCATAACAATGAAAAAACTCACGACAGTTGCCGCCCTGCTGATGGGACTGACGGCCGGTGCCACCGCCCACGCTGAAACCCGTATCGGTGTGACCGTCTACAAGTACGACGACAACTTCATGGCCGTGGTACGCAAGGCAATTGAGAAGGAAGCAGTGGCGAACCCAGGTGTCGAGCTGCTGATGAATGACTCCCAGAATGACCAGTCCAAGCAGAACGACCAGATCGACGTGCTGCTGGCCAAGGGTGTGAAGGCGCTGGCGATCAACCTGGTTGATCCTGCGGCGGCCCCTGTCGTGATTGAGAAAGCCCGTGGCGAAGATGTACCCGTGGTGTTCTACAACAAGGAACCGAGTGCGGCCGATCTCGCCAGCTATGACAAGGCCTACTAC
This sequence comes from Aeromonas sp. sif2416, assembly GCF_019218665.1. Taxonomy (NCBI): domain Bacteria; kingdom Pseudomonadati; phylum Pseudomonadota; class Gammaproteobacteria; order Aeromonadales; family Aeromonadaceae; genus Aeromonas; species Aeromonas sp. sif2416. Next base: position 84,961 of record NZ_JAHUXC010000008.1, on the reverse strand, counting down.
GTGGGCACCGACTCCAAGGAGTCAGGCATCATCCAGGGTCAGCTGATCGCCAAACATTGGAAAGCCCATCCGGAGTGGGATCTGAACAAGGATGGCGTCATCCAGTTCGTGCTGCTCAAAGGTGAGCCTGGCCACCCGGATGCCGAAGCTCGCACCACCTATGTCGTCAAGACCCTGAACGACGGCGGCCTCAAGACCCAGCAGCTGCACATGGATACCGGTATGTGGGATACCGCCATGGCCAAAGACAAGATGGATGCCTGGATCTCCGGTCCTAACGCCAACAAGATCGAAGTGGTGATCGCCAACAACGATGGCATGGCAATGGGCGCTGTTGAATCCCTCAAGGCCCAAGGCAAGACCGCCATCCCGGTGTTCGGTGTCGATGCGTTGCCCGAGGCGCTGGCCATGGTCAAGAGCGGTGCCATGGCGGGTACAGTGCTGAACGATGCGGCCAACCAGGCGAAAGCCACCTTCGAGCTGACCAAGAACCTGGCTGAAGGCAAACCGGCCGGTGAAGGCACCAAGTGGAAGATCGACAACAAGGTCGTCCGCGTTGCCTACGTGGGCGTAGACAAAGACAACCTGGCTCAATTCGAGTAATTCCCTCCTCCTGGGCAAGGCGACCCCTTGCCCTCTATTTCAACCCGATGTGATGGCTGATATGACAACACGGCAACAATCAGAATGGCTGTTGGAGATGATTGACGTCAGTAAGAGCTTTCCCGGCGTCAAGGCACTCGATAATGTCAATTTACGGGTCCGTCCTCATTCTGTGCATGCGTTGATGGGCGAGAATGGCGCGGGTAAATCCACGCTGCTCAAGTGCTTGTTCGGCATTTATGAGAAGGATGAGGGCAAGATCTTCTTCAAGGGCGAGGAGGTCAACTTCACCTCGTCCAAAGAGGCGCTGGAGAACGGCGTCTCCATGGTGCACCAGGAGTTGAATCTGGTCTTGCAGCGCACCGTGATGGACAACATGTGGCTCGGCCGCTACCCCACCAAGGGCTGGTTCGTCGACCACGGCAAGATGTACCACGACACCAAACATATCTTCGACGAACTGGATATCGATATCGATCCTCGGGTCAAGGTGGGCACGCTCTCCGTGTCCCAGATGCAGATGATCGAGATCGCCAAGGCGTTCTCTTACGATGCCAAGATTGTCATCATGGACGAGCCCACCTCCTCCTTGACCGAGAAAGAGGTCAATCACCTCTTCAAGATCATCAACAAGCTGAAAGAGAAGGGCTGCGGCATCGTTTACATCTCCCACAAGATGGAAGAGATCTTCCAGCTGTGTGACGAGATCACCATATTGCGGGATGGGCAATGGGTGGCGACTCAGCCGCTCAAGGGCATGACCATGGATCAGATCATCGGCATGATGGTTGGTCGTGAGTTGACCCAGCGCTTCCCGGAGAAAACCAATCAGCCGAAAGAGGTCATCCTGGAGGTTGAGCATCTGACGGCGAAGAACCAGCCATCCATTCAGGACGTCACCTTCGACCTGCACAAGGGTGAGATCCTCGGTATCGCCGGCTTGGTCGGTGCCAAGCGCACCGACATCGTCGAGACCCTGTTTGGCATCCGCGATCGCAGCGGCGGCGCCATCAAGCTGCATGGCAAAGAGGTGGCCAATCACAATGCCCACGAGGCGATCCAGAACGGCTTCGCCCTGGTCACCGAGGAGCGGCGCTCCACCGGTATCTATTCCCGTCTCGACATCGCGTTCAACTCCCTGATCGCCAACATGGACAGCTACAAGAGTTCCATGGGGCTGCTCAGCAACAACAAGATGAAGAGCGACACCCAGTGGGTCATCGACTCCATGCGGGTCAAGACCCCGACCCAGCAGACACAGATTGGCTCCCTGTCCGGTGGCAACCAGCAGAAGGTCATCATCGGCCGCTGGCTGCTGACCCAACCTGAGATCCTGATGCTGGATGAACCGACCCGGGGTATCGACGTCGGTGCCAAGTTCGAGATCTACCAGCTCATCCTGGAGCTGGCCAAGAAGGACAAGGGCATCATCATCATCTCCTCAGAGATGCCGGAGCTGCTCGGGATCACGGATCGCATCATGGTCATGAGCAATGGCCGGGTCGCCGGGATCGTCAACACCAAAGAAACTGACCAGAGCGAGATCCTACGCCTGGCATCTCTGTACCTATAGACAGGAAGATATTTATGGAGTCGGCTAAAAATTTCAATCTGATGCAGGCGCTCAAAGAGAACGGCATCTATGTGGTGCTGCTGGTGTTGCTCATGGTCATAGTGATCAAGGAGCCCTCCTTCCTGAGCCTCACCAACTTCAGTAACATCCTGACCCAGTCCTCGGTGCGGGTCATCATCGCACTCGGGGTGGCGGGCATCATCATCACCCAGGGCACCGACCTGTCGGCCGGTCGTCAGGTCGGCCTGGCCGCCCTGATCGCCGCCACCATGTTGCAGGCGCTGACCAACGTCAACAAGGTGTTCCCCAGCCTGGGTGAAGTGCCCATTCCGGTGGTGATCCTGCTGGTCTGTGCCGTGGGGGCCCTGATCGGTCTGCTCAACGGTCTGATCGTGGCCTACCTGAACGTGACCCCCTTCATTACCACCCTGGGTACCATGATCATCGTCTACGGCATCAACTCGCTGTACTTCGATTCCGTGGGTGCCTCGCCGGTAGCCGGCTTCGATCCCCGCTTCTCGAGCTTCGCGCAGGGGTTCATCAAGCTGGGGGGGTTCAAGCTATCCTACCTCACCTTCTACGCCGCCATTGCCAGCGTGTTCGTCTGGGTGCTGTGGAACAAGACCCGCTTCGGCAAGAACATCTTCGCTATCGGCGGCAACCCCGAGGCCGCCAAGGTGTCCGGCGTCAACGTCGCCGTCAACCTGGTGGTGATCTATGCCCTGGCCGGGGTGTTCTACGCCTTCGGTGGCATGCTGGAGGCAGGCCGTATCGGCAGCGCCACCAACAACCTCGGCTTCATGTATGAGCTCGACGCCATCGCGGCCTGCGTGGTGGGCGGGGTCTCCTTCGCCGGTGGTGTGGGCACAGTGGCCGGAGTCATCACCGGGGTGCTCATCTTCACCCTGATCAACTACGGTCTGACCTATATCGGTGTCAGCCCCTACTGGCAGTTCATCATCAAGGGCGGCATCATCATACTGGCGGTCGCGCTGGACTCCATGAAGTACGCCAAGAAGAAGTAAGCATTGGCAGAGAGGGCCGGGAGAGACCGGCCCTCTCTCTTTGGAAGGACCCATTCCATGCCATTTAAAGTCAAGATCAACGTCCTCCTGCTGCTCGCCATCCTGGTCACCATCGGCACCGCCTGGCTCAGCGTCAATCACTTCATCAGCGGCTACATCCGCACCCAGGCCACCCAGAACATCAACGAGCAGATCACCCTGGTCAAAGAGAAGCTGGCGGGGGACATCAATCAGAAGGTGCTGCTGGCGGCCAATCTCAACCTCGGGGTGACCAGCGTCAAGAAGGCCCTGCAGGAGACCGGATTCCACAACATCGTCAAGCTCATCGGTGACATGGCGTTCGACGTGAACGGGGTCATCAATGATCCGGCCAGGGTAGAGGCACTGCGCAAGCTGATCCCCGCCGCCAACAACCAGATCACCGTCAGCCCGCTGCAGCAGCTGGATGGCAAGCCCGTCATCTCCATCCTGGTGCCCAGGGGCGCCGACTCCGCCTACCTCTATTACCTCGATATGAGCGAGTTCAAGCAGTTGCTGGCCAAGGTGAGCGGCGAGGGGCGCTATTTCTCGCTGGCCGACAGTCAGGGCAAGGTGCTCTACGACAGCAAGCCGCAAGGGGAGAGCGAGGCTCGCCCCAACCAGCTGGATATCCGGGGCAGCCAGTGGACGCTGACCGGTTACGTGGATCTCGACTATATCCAGACCATGACCCAGGCGCTCAATGGCAAGATCACCCTGGCCCTGTTCGGGGTTGCGGCGCTGGTGTTGCTGCTGTCCATGGTGGCGCTCAATCTGGCCTATCGCCCCATCCTCTCCCTGCGCGACCTGGTGCTGGAGCTGTCGCAAGGCAATGGTGACCTGACCCGCCGCCTGACGGTGACCGGCAGGGACGACCTCAGCCAGATCTCGGCCGGTATCAACCGCTTCATCGAGCGTCTGCAGGAGATGATGGGGGAGGTGAGGGAGGCCAGCGGCCAGCTCAATGACGGCATCGCCGGCCTGGCCAGACAGACCGGCTCGGCTCAAGGGTTGCTGGCCGAGCATGTGCGCGAGACGGAGCAGGTCGTCACCGCCATCAACGAGATGAGCCGCACCGCAGTGTCGGTATCCGAGAGTGCGGCCAGCACGGCCCAGTTGACCGGCCAGAGCCAGCAGCTGGCGAGCCAGTCGCGCCTGGTGGTCGATCAGGCCATGGCCAGCGTGACCGCGCTGGTGGCAGAGGTGGAGAGCACGGCCCAGTCCATCACCGCCATGCAGCAGGATGTGCAGCAGATAGGATCCATTCTCGGGGTCATCGGCAGCATCGCCGAGCAGACCAACCTGCTGGCACTCAACGCGGCCATCGAGGCCGCCCGGGCCGGCGAGCAGGGCCGCGGTTTTGCGGTAGTGGCCGATGAGGTGCGCTCCCTGGCGGGGCGTACCCAGCAGAGCACTGCCGAGATTCAGACCATGCTGAGCAGGCTGCAGCGGGGCACCCAAACCGTGGTGGAGGCCATGGGCAATACCCGGCAGAGTTGCCAGGATGCGGCCGAGAACACGAACAGGGTGAATGCGTCACTGGATCTGATGGCGGGAGAGGTGGTGGAGATCAACGATCTCATCAGCCACATCGCCACCGCTGCCGAGCAGCAGAGCGCCGTCGCCGAAGAGATCAACCGCAACATCAGCGCCATCGCCGAGGTGATCACCCAGCTCAAGACCAATGGTGAGCAGACGGTGGGCAGCTCGGTGTCCATGCGGCACACCTATGACAGGTTGAATGACATCGTAGGGAGTTTCAGGCTGGAGTAGTAGCCGGTGGCCGAGGCAAAAAATGGCCAAAAAGATGGGGGCGACTCGCGTCGCCCCCGGTAGTCTTATCGCTCAGATCCTTGAACGAAGTTGCTCCCTGCAATCCCTGACTGTTTACCTCTTCCTTTAGGTTTCCCCTTCCCAATCCTTTGGGGTGTCCTTTAGCCATCTTGGCCTGACGAGTCATCCATTCCCGTCGCACTTTCTCCGTCCTGGGAGGTGTCCTTTACCACATCCTGTGGTGAGTCCATTTGCCTAACCCTGGCAGCCTGTCTTCCTGACCGACTTCTACTGCGTCCGTGCAGGAGTAACTATAAGGATTTCATGGCGGACGACAACGGCATGCTGAAAAACGTTTTTACACAACTCGTTTCTCAGGAAACCGTAATGCAACTTTATTGTTATAAATCATCGCATTGAAATTTATGTGTGCAGGTTTTTTGATCCTATCTTCCGACTATGGCGGGAATTTTATGGGCGTTTCACTTACGCCAGCTATGGCGAATGTCTCACGCTTCGTTTAACTGAGGTTCAGAAAAGTCACAGAGACCAGAGCCGTTCGCAGATGCCGGGCGCTCGCCACGCAAGATCGGCAGGCATGAATGGTCCTGCCACATCGACTTGGCGGCCGGCGTCGCGAGCCCGGAGCGGATGAATGTTCGCAAGGCTGCCTGTCTAGCTCCATGGGGCGTGAGGGAGAGATAAAGGGAGCAAGGGTCAGGCGCCGGCTATCGACTTCTCATCAATGAGCCTGCGGGTGGAGGAAGCGAGGTACATATAGTAGAGGGGTGGACCGCCTGGTGATGGTGCCTGCCGGCCTAGCCAAGAGGAGGAGGCCTCCCCTTGGGCTTCGGCTTCAGTCGTACTGCTCGCCGCCATACTGCTGGCACAGATACTCGGGGACCAGCATCTGGGGTGCCTGGTCGACGTGGCACACCACCTCGGGCACGGCGGGAGCCCCCTCGGCGCTGACCAATGCCGGGCTCATGGACAGAGCCAGGGCGATGAGCAGCAATTTGATCTTCATGGATATCTCCTTGGTGACAGGATTCGGTGTGATCCGGATCACTTTTTGAGTTAAGTCGAGTCGCCTTGCGACGCAAGGCGACCGGATAAATTCAACTAATGAAAAAAGATTAAAACCGGGAGAGGGTGAGAACAGGGCGGGAGGCGTGACCAAGATGCGCTAGGAATGCATATCCATATAAAAGAGATAGCCTCATCGCTGTCATCCGAGGCCTATCCCAGGCGGGCTGGCGTCAATGCCATGATCTGGGACAAGAGATGGATTATTCAGCCAGGATTGTGATTGTGACTATTTATGTGGCCATTCTCCCCCACACCAGCGCGGAGAAATTCACTCTACTGCATATTAAATTCAATTTAAACTTGATGTTTTTATATCTTATTAATTTTAAACACTATTTAAGTTTTGCATTATCCCTTTGTAGATAGGGTAAATGAATGGAATTGGTCATTTTTTGAAATAAAACCATGGGTTTTTGATTATTAATGCGTCTATAGGAAATGGCTAAATGTCATTTATGTAAGCCCTATCAAAAATTAAGTCATGAATTTATTCAGTTGAAGTTGAATGTGATCAATGTCTGGTTTTAGCGTCATATGCAGGTCTAACCTCGGTCTCGAAAGGCAAGGGCAGGATAGAACACAAGCTGAGTACCCTACATAAAGAATATCCCGCCTTAGCCACGAGCATGAATAGAAGGAATCTATTCAATCACTCGCAGGGACCACTGCTAGACGGAATATAATCATGAGCAAATTTTATGTAGGTTCTGAAGTTGGCCAATTGCGCCGTGTCATGTTGCACCGCCCCAACCTCAGCCTGAAGCGTCTGACGCCTTCCAACTGCCAGGACCTGCTGTTCGATGACGTCTTGTCGGTTGAACGCGCCGGTCAGGAGCACGACAAATTCGCTCAAGTGCTGCGCGATCAGAATGTCGAAGTCTTCCTGCTGACCAACCTGCTGGCCGAAACCCTGGATGTGCCGGAAGCCAAAGCCTGGCTGCTGCAACATCAGGTCTCCGATTACCGCCTCGGCACCGCACTGGCCAACGACGTGCGCTGCTTCCTTGCCGACATGCCACACCGCGAGCTGGCCCGCATCCTCTCCGGCGGCCTGACCTACTCCGAGATGCCGTTCAGCGGCGTCAACATGGTAGTGGGCATGCACGCCCCGACCGATTTCATCATAGAGCCGCTGCCCAACCACCTCTTCACCCGTGACACCTCCTGCTGGGTTTACGGTGGCGTCTCCATCAACCCCATGGCCAAGGCCGCCCGTCGCCGTGAGACCAACCATGTGAAGGCCATCTACCGCTGGCACCCGCAGTTCGCCGGTCAAGACTTCATCAAGTACTTCGGTGACGAGGATCGTGACTACGACAACTCCACCATCGAAGGGGGCGACGTTTTGGTCATCGGCCGCGGCGCCGTGCTCATCGGCATGTCCGAGCGCACCACGCCGCAAGGGGTCGAGCACCTGGCACGCAGCCTGTTCAAACACGGCCAGGCCAAGCAAGTCATCGCCATGCAACTGCCGAAACACCGCAGTTGCATGCACCTCGACACCGTCATGACCCACATGGACATAGACACCTTCTCCGTCTATCCGGAAGTCATCCGCAAGGATGTGAACTGCTGGAGCCTGACCCCGGGCGGTGCCACCGGCATGAACATCAAGGAAGAAGGTTACTTCGTGACCGCCATCGAGAAGGCGCTGGGTGTGGATCAGCTCAAGCTCATCACCACCGGCGGTGACAGCTTCGAGGCCGAGCGCGAGCAGTGGAACGACGCCAACAACGTGCTGACCGTGCGTCCCGGCGTGGTCGTGGGCTACGAGCGCAACACCTACACCAACGAGAAGTACGACAAGGCCGGCATCACAGTGCTGTCCATCCCAGGTGAAGAACTGGGCCGTGGCCGCGGCGGCGCCCGCTGCATGAGCTGCCCGATGGAACGTGACGGCATCTAACAAGACGGCGTGGCGCCGGCAGAGGCTGGCGCCACACAGACCCCGAATCGAGATCAACCACTATGAAAAAACCAACTGTCGTCGTCGCCCTGGGGGGCAATGCCCTGCTCCGTCGCGGTGAGCCGCTTGAAGCGGATATCCAGCGCAAGAACATCGCCACCGCCGCCAAGACCATCGCCCAGATCGCCCAGGAATACAACGTAGTGCTGGTGCACGGCAACGGCCCGCAGGTCGGTCTGCTGGCCCTGCAAAACAGCGCCTATACCAAGGTGTCCCCCTATCCGCTGGATGTGCTGGGCGCCGAGACCCAGGGCATGATCGGCTACATGCTGATCCAGGAGCTGAAGAACCTGATGCCGAGCAGCAACGTCACCGCGCTGCTGACCCAGGTGCAGGTCGACCCCAAGGATCCTGCCTTCGCCAATCCGACCAAGTTCATCGGTCCCGTCTATGAAGAGGCCGAAGCCCGCGCCCTGGCCGAAGAGAAGCAGTGGAGCGTCAAGGCCGACGGCAAGTTCTTCCGCCGCGTGGTGCCGTCCCCGCTGCCCCAGCGCATCGTCGAAGGCGATGCCATCGAGACCCTGATTGCCCAGGGACACCTCATCATCTGTACCGGTGGTGGTGGCATTCCGGTGACCTGGGATGGCCTGCGTCTGACCGGCATCGAAGCCGTCATCGACAAGGACATGTCTGCCGCCTACCTGGCCAAGCAGATCAAGGCCGACGCCCTGCTGATCCTGACCGACGCCGATGCCGTCTACCTGGATTGGGGCAAGCCGACCCAGCACCCGCTGCGGGTCACCAGCCCGGCCGAGCTGGCTGGCGTCCAGTTCGATGCAGGCTCCATGGGGCCGAAGATCGAGGCGTCCTGTGAATTTGTCAAAGCGACCGGCGGCATGGTCGGGATCGGCTCCCTGGAAGATGGTCTGGCCATCCTCAGGGGCGAGGCTGGCACCAATATCGTCGCCACCCATACCGTGAATGCCTGAGTAACCGAGCAACTTTGTACTGTGTATGCGTAGTCAATAACACTGCCCAAATTGGTCTGAACAAATATAGAGAGAACTCATCATGGCTTTTAATCTGCGTAACCGTAACTTCCTGAAACTGCTGGACTTCACCCCGCGCGAAATCCAATACATGATCGACCTGGCCATCGACCTGAAGAAGGCCAAATACGGTGGCTATGAGCGCAAGCATCTGGGCGGCAAGAACATTGCCCTGATCTTCGAGAAGACCTCCACCCGCACCCGTTGTGCCTTCGAAGTCGCGGCCTTCGACCAGGGTGCCCAGGTCTCCTACCTCGGCCCAAGCGGTTCCCAGATTGGCCACAAGGAGTCCATGAAGGACACCGCCCGTGTGCTGGGCCGCATGTATGACGGCATCGAATACCGTGGCTATGGCCAGGAGATAGTGGAAGAGCTGGGTGCCTATGCCGGTGTGCCGGTCTGGAACGGCCTGACCAACGAATTCCACCCGACCCAGATCCTGGCCGACTTCATGACCATGCTGGAGCACGGCAAGGGCAAGCGCCTGGACCAGATCAAGTTCGCCTACCTGGGTGATGCCCGCAACAACATGGGCAACTCCCTGATGGTCGGTGCCGCCAAGATGGGCATGGACATTCGCCTGGTTGCTCCCAAGGCCTTCTGGCCGGAAGAAGAGCTGGTTGCCAAGTGCCGCCAGATCGCCGAAGAGACCGGTGCGCGCATTCACCTGACCGAAGACGTGAAAGAGGGTGTGCTGGGTACCGACTTCCTCTACACCGATGTCTGGGTTTCCATGGGTGAAGCGAAAGAAGCCTGGGATCAACGGGTGAAACTGATGACTCCCTATCAGATCAACATGGACGTCATCAACGCCACCAAGAACCCGGATGTGAAGTTCATGCACTGCCTGCCGGCGTTCCACAACGATGAGACCACCATGGGCAAGGAAGTGGCCGACAAATATGGCATGAAGGGTCTGGAAGTGACCGAGGACGTGTTCGAATCCGAGCACAGTATAGTATTCGACGAGGCCGAAAACCGGATGCACACCATCAAGGCAGTGATGGTTGCTACGCTGGGCGACTAAGGTCGCAGTAGTGGTGCCGGGGGGCAACCCCCGGCTTTTCGACCATGTGACGGCGGCATAATACCTCGAACCCTACGACCCGCAGCTTGCATGGATACCGCAGAAGGAAGCTGGACCATGACTAAATTCAAGTTCCCATCAGCCTACACGATATTGTTTGTGCTGATCGCCCTGGTGGCCGCCCTGAGCTGGGTAGTGCCGGCCGGCAAATACGACATGATAATGAACGACGCCCTCGGCAAGGAAGTGCCGGTGGCGGGGACCTACAAGCTGGTGGATGGCAATCCCCAGGGGATAGTCGACGTGCTGCTGGCACCCATCGATGGTCTCTACAACCACGACACCTATGAGGCAGGCGCCATCGACGTCTCCCTCTTCATCCTGATCATTGGTGGCTTCCTTGGCATAGTGACCAAGACCGGCGCCATCGATGCCGGTATTGAGCGCGTCACCGATCGGCTGCGTGGCCGCGAGGAGTGGATGATCCCGATCCTGATGGCGCTGTTCGCCGCAGGGGGCACCATCTATGGCATGGCCGAAGAGTCGCTGCCGTTCTACACCCTGCTGGTGCCGGTGATGATGGCCGCCCGCTTCGACCCCGTGGTCGCCGCCGCGACCGTGCTGCTCGGCGCCGGTATAGGTACCCTGGGCTCCACCATCAACCCGTTCGCCACCGTGATCGCCGCCAACGCCGCCGGCATCTCCTTCACCGACGGTATCTGGCTGCGGGTCGCCATGCTGGTGGCCGGCTGGCTGCTGTGCGTCGCCTATGTGATGCGTTACGCCAAGATGGTGCGCAACGACCCCAGCAAATCTCTGGTGGCTGACAAGTGGGAAGAGAACCGTGCCCACTTCCTCGGCAACAAGAGCGATGAGATGCTGGAGTTCACCCTGACCCGTAAAATCGTGCTCGGCATCTTTGTCGCCGCCTTCGCCGTGATGATCTACGGTGTGGCCGTGCTCGGCTGGTGGATGGCGCAGATCTCCGGCGTCTTCCTGGCCGCGGCCATCATAGTCGGCGTCATCTCCCGCATGAGCGAGGAGGAGCTGACCACCAACTTCATCGACGGTGCCCGTGACCTGCTCGGCGTGGCCCTGATCATCGGTATCGCCCGCGGTATCGTGGTGGTGATGGACAACGGCATGATCACCCACACCATCTTGCACAGCGCAGAAGGGATAGTGACCGGCCTCTCCACAGTGGTGTTCATCAACGTGATGTTCGTGCTGGAAGTGGTGCTCTCCTTCCTGGTGCCGTCCTCCTCCGGCCTGGCCGTGCTGACCATGCCGATCATGGCGCCCCTTGCCGACTTCGCCAACGTGGGTCGCGAGCTGGTGGTCACCGCCTACCAGTCTGCCTCCGGCCTGGTGAACCTGGTGACCCCGACCTCCGCCGTGGTCATGGGTGGCCTGGCCATCGCCAAGGTACCCTATGTCCGCTGGTTGAAGTGGGTCGCCCCGCTGCTGGGTATCCTGACCCTGCTGATCGTGGTCTGCCTGAGTCTGGGAGCCATGCTCTCCTGAGTGAAGTAGCACGAGAAGACGAGTCGAATGAAACGGGAGCCTGCGGGCTCCCGTTTTTTATGGTGAGGGCAGTCAGAGCGTGGCCGCCGCGCTTGGTGGTCGGAGCGGTACTCGCCGTGGGGCAGAGATGAAACAGAGTGAGGCAAGCAAGACAGACAGTAAAAAGGCGACCCCGGGGTCGCCTTCTGTATTCGGGGGAGGGCGGTCAGCGCGCCTGCGCCAGGGTGCGCACCACGGCGGCGTGGGCCAGGCGGGTGCGGCTGATATGGCGGGGGGCAACCAGTACCACGTCGTTGCCGGCCACGGCGCCCAGGATCTCGGGATCGGCGTTGCGATCCAGCAGGCGGGCCACCACGGTCGCGGCACCAGGGGTGGTGTGCACCAGCACCATCTGCTGGTTATGGACCACTCCGCGCACCATGTCGTGGATGGAGCGGGTGCTGCCGGCGGGCTCCAGCTGGTCATCCACCAGGGTGTAGACCTTCTTGCCGTTGGCGTTCTGGGCCTTGGCCACGCCGAGGCGGCGCAGCAGGCGGGAGATGGTGGATTGGCTGATGTCGGCGAAGCCCCGTTCGGCCAGCTCACGGCGGATCTCTTCCTGGGTGCTGTAGCAGTGTTGGCCGATGATCTGGCGACAGGCATCCAGCTGGGCCAGGTCCGATTCTTGTTCAACGGGACGACTGGGGGTCTTGACCACGATGGCTTCCTTTGACTATGACCAATGGCTATCGAACGAAACCTGCCATCAGTGCTTTTAATAGCAAAAAACTCTGACTGTAAGGTGAGAGGCAGGGAATGAACGATGTCTAGCCGTTGCGGGATGGCAAATTATAACCAAACGGAGAATCGGGGATGTGACAGGGGTCAAAAATGGGCCCCAGAGGGCCCAGCTGAATATCAATAACGTTCGCTGACGATGTCCTGGGTGAAGGACTTCTCGCAGTATTTGCACTTCATGCGTACCACACCCTTCACCTCGCGTACCCGGAAGTAGCTGTCCACCGGTTCGTTGTGGGAGATGCAGTTGGAGTTGGGGCAGTGGAACACCCCGGCGATGAACTCCGGCAGCTCCAGCTGGTGCTTCTTCACCACGTTGAAGTCTTCGATGATGTTGACGGTCGCCTTGGGGGCGAACAGCGCCAGCTGGTTGGCCTGCTCTGCGGTCAAGCGGGTGTTCTCGATCTTGATCAGATCCTTCTTGCCGAGCGCGCCGGATTTCAGGTTGAAACCGACGGTGATGCGCTCCTGGGTCTCGATCAGCTGGAACAGCTTGAGGATCTTGATGCCCTGGCCGGCGGGGACGTGGTCGATGACGGAGCCGTGACGGATGGCTTCGACTTGCAGTTGGTTCTTCTCGGACATGATGTGTTCCCCTCGGCTCAGACAGTTTCGTTCAGTACCAGTGCCAGCAGTGCCTGGCGCGCGTAGACCCCGTTTTCTGCCTGCTGGAAGTAGTAGGCATGGGGAGTCTTGTCGACCGCCACCTCGATCTCGTCGACGCGGGGCAGGGGATGCAGGATCTTCATGCTGGGCTTGGCTCCTTCCAGGGTCGCCAGCTCCAGCACGAACTTGGCGGCCATGTGCTTGTACTCGGTCTCGTCGAAGCGCTCTTTCTGGACCCGGGTCATGTAGAGGATGTCGAGCTCCGGCATCACCTCTTCCATGGTCTCGTGCACGCTGAACTGGATGCCCTTCTCTTCCAGCTCTTCGCACAGGTAGTCCGGCATCGCCAGCGCCTCCGGGGAGATGAAGAAGAAGCGGCAGTTGAACAGGCTCAGGGCCTGGGCCAGGGAGTGGACGGTGCGGCCGTACTTGAGGTCACCGACGAAGGCAACGTTGAGGCCGTCCAGCTTGCCCTGGGTTTCGTGGATGGAGAAGAGATCGAGCAGGGTCTGGGTCGGATGCTGGTTGGAGCCATCGCCGCCGTTGATGACCGGCACGCGGGAGAACTCGGAGGCGAGGCGGGCGGCGCCCTCCTTCGGATGGCGCATCACCACGGCATCGGAGTAGGAGCCGATGATCTTGATGGAGTCGGCCAGGGTCTCACCCTTCTTGGCGCTGGTGTTGCCGCCGTCGGCGAAGCCGATGATGTTGCCGCCAAGGCGCTGGACCGCGGTCTCGAACGAGAGGCGGGTGCGAGTGGAGGCTTCGAAGAAACAGCTGGCGACCAGCTTGTCTTTCAACAGGCGGGTGTCGGGTTCGGCCTTCAACCGCTGGGCGGTTGCGACCACCAGTTCCATGTCGGACCGGGTCAGATCCGAGATGGAGATGACGTGTTTGTTATAGAGTGGATTGGCCATCGTCTGCATTCCCTTTGACATCAATGAAGGTTTTTCGGGCACAAAAAAAAGCCCCTGAAACAGGGGCTCTTTTTAAAAATAATTGGGGATCTGTGGGTCGGGAACCGAAAACAACGGGGCCGCTCTGGTGCGCTCCACCCGTCTGCAAGGCTGTTTTCTTGTTCAAAAACTGCATCGTCATGTCCCGACCTTTTTCAAAACCGGACAGATTATAGAGTCGCTTTTCGAATTGTCAAAAATTTATTTCAAAGGCAAGATTTGCCCGTAAAAACGTTTAAGTGTCGTGAACGGGTCGGCAAACCCACAGCTGGTGTCGATCCGACAGCGCCAAGCCATCTTCGGCCATGCTGCGCAGATAACCTAGCCTGTGATGCCCTTCCAGCAGGCAATAGGGTTGTGGCAGTGGCCGCCCGTCCGGGTAGCAGGCGTCCGCGGCGGGGGCGAGCACTATGATGGGCTCGGACCAGGTGCCCCGGCTCAGCATGTCCTCGCCGAGCCAGGAGCGGCGCACGTAGCGATTGTGGCGCAACATCTCGCCCCAGCGCTCGATCACCTCCATGTGGCGGGAGCTGATGTGGGTCACGACCTGCTCCGTGCTCCAGGATTCACACTCGAAGCGGTGGCGGGCGAGATCGATAAAGCTCCAGTTGGACTCAAAACCGCGCCAATGGCGGTAAATCCACTGGGTCAGTACGTTCTGGGGAATGAAGGGCACCAGCGGGGCGACCCGGTCTAGATAATCGGGCAGAGACTCGGTTTTGCGCTCATCCCTGAAGTTGAGTGGCGCAAGTTGTTGAAGTAGGCGGTAATTGAGCATGAGCATCCTCCTCTTGCCAACATCCACCCTACCCCCATTCGGGCGCCTTTCCTACCCGGGCACGGCTGTAAATACAGCGAGTTACCCCGCCAGAATGGGCAAATTGGCGCGAGTTGCTCGTCATTTGTTCGATCGCATCGAAACTGAGAAAAAAAGCCTTTACCTTTGATCCCGGCTTTGTATAATTCGCCTCGTTTGTTGCAGGGGCGTAGTTCCAATTGGTAGAACAGCGGTCTCCAAAACCGATGGTTGCGGGTTCGAGTCCTGCCGCCCCTGCCATTTTTAGAGAGGCCAGCTCATTGAGCTGGCCTTTCGCATTTCTGCCTTTCCGGTTTTCTGCGGCGACCCCGCTCCGCTTCTCCTCCTGACGCCTTGGCTTCCCCTGCCTTTCAAGGGCTTGGCCCAGTTGCCCTTCGCTAGTCGCTATTGCCGCTTTCTGCCCTGTCGTTTCTGGCAGTCGTGCCGTCCGCATCCCTGTGCTACACCACATGAGCTGTGCCACGCGCTGCCTAGGGCGCGCGTGGCGGTTCGTCAGCATGGATGCTCAAGCCGTGGATTCTGGGCGTGGAGACAATGCGAGGAGATGAGTCATGAACAAGGCCGTTGAAACCCGATTGAACAAGTCCCGCCCCGGTGGCTGGGTGCCACAGGATCAGGCCCACATCACACGCTGGATCAAACGGCTCCAGCTGTATGTGGCGCAGCAACCGCGGCCGCTGGTGGCCCCCATCGCCCAGCTGCAGGATCTGGTCAGGTCGGATCCCCTGCTGCACGCCCAGGCCGACGCCATGTTCAGGGAGGCCTGGCGTCACGAGCACTTGACGCCGCTCGGACAGATCGAGCTGAAGAGCTTCGACGACTTCCTGATCCTGCTCAACGGCATCATGACCACGGCGCCCGAGGCCTATCAGGATATCCCGAGCCAGTCCCCCTCCGGGCTCATCGGCTTCCCCATCAACGCCCTGCTCGACTGGCCCATGGCGACCCGCTCCGGCTACCTGTTCTTTGCCAACGCCCTGATCAATCAACAATTCAAGAAGATCCTCGGCTACTGGGCGCAGTTTCTGCAAAGCCCGGCCTCGCGCTACGTGCTGACCGAGCCGGTCAGCCGGCTGGACAGGGAGACCCTGATAGTGCCCTGGCTCGGCAAGCTGGCCCAGGGCGAGATGGTGCAGGTGGCCCGCTCCGCCCTGGGGGAGGGTGCCAACCCGACCCCGGACAGCTTCGATGCCATCTTCCAGTGCGATCCGGCGGCCGAATACCATGGCTTCGGCTGCTGGGATGAGTTCTTCACCCGCACCTTCCGCCCCGGCGTGCGGCCGGTGTCGGCGCCGGAGGACGACAATGTCATCGTCAGCGCCTGCGAGTCGGCCCCGCTGCAGGTGAAGAGCGGGGTGAGCCGCAGCGATCGCTTCTGGCTCAAGGGTCAGCCCTATTCCCTCGACAACATGCTCGACTTCGACGACACGGCGCTGCTGTTCGACGGCGGCACCGTCTATCAGGCCTTCCTCAGCGCCTTGAGCTACCACCGCTGGCACAGCCCGGTGAGCGGCACCATCCGCAAGGTGCGGGTGGTCAACGGCACCTACTACCTGGAAAACCAGTACGAGGGTTTCCTCGATGCCGACGGTGCCGATCCCAGTGCCCCCAACAACTCACAGCCCTTCCTCACCTCGGTGGCGACCCGGGCGCTGATCTTCATTGAGGCAGACAACCCCAAGATCGGCCTGATGTGCGTGGTGCCGGTGGGGATGGCCGAGGTGTCGAGCTGCGACATCACGGTGAAGGCGGGGGACAGGGTGAAGAAGGGGGATCAGCTCGGCATGTTCCACTTCGGCGGCTCGACCCACTGCCTGGTGTTTCGCAAGGGGGTGGAGCTGACGTTCGACTTCCATGGCCAGAGCCCGAGTCTGGAGGCCACCAACCTGCGGCTCAACACCGCCATCGCACGGGTGAAGTGAGGATCATTCATATGGAAACAGGCCGCCTGCGGGCGGCCTGTTTGTTACCCTGCGATCAGGCCAGCGTCTTGGCCAGCAGATCCAGATAGGCGCCTTCGATCAACTGGGACGGCTCCACTCCGAGGCGCGCCATGATGTCATGGGCCTCCTGTATCCCCGCCTCGAGCGGTTCCTCATCCTCCAGCACTACCTCCAGCTCGAGAAAGTGGCCTAGCCCCTCCACCCGATCGAGATGGATCCGGGTCCTGCCGACCAGAAACAGGGTGCGCGTCTTCTGCACCCGGCCGATCTGGCCACAGGCCAGGCTGAGGGTCTCTCGCAGGCTGTCCGGCGCGCTCGTCGGAGTGACCTGATAGAAGCTCTCCTTGGGGCCTTGCCGATCGGCTCGGCGGTAGAAGATGAGCTGGCCGGCGGAGGGCGACAGGGTGCGCAGCTTGAGACGGCCTGACTCGCAGCGAAAGAAAGTATCATCCTGCGCTATCTCGACGGGACCCTGATCGGCGATGGCGGCCGCCTTGGGGAGGAGGGCGTCGATCCGTGCGATCCTGGCCTTGATCTCGATATTTCTGGGCATGGTATGAGGGTCTCCTTGGGAACTACGGGAGTGCCAACCTATCACAGATACAGCTTGCCAGCGCAGGTGCCAGCAGGCTGCGCCTCAACACCGCCATAGCGCGGGTGGGCTGCCCGTGCCACAGGTTGCCATTCCGGGCGGTTAGCCCGTTCTCCTCTGGGCCTGGCGGTGCTAACCGCTTGTTGACCTATCAAAAATTAAGCAATGGCCGTTCATGGTCGGGTATTTCTGGTCGATATAGTCCACACGAGGTGTGCAGGCTTTATTTGACGCCACTTATATCGCTATGAGGACATTCCATGAACCTTTCCCTTCGCGGCAAATTGCTCGCAACCAGCCTGGGCGTGGTGTTGATCACCGTCTGCCTGCTCGGCATGACCGCCTTCTATACCCTGAAGAGCCAGACCCTGAGTGCCATCGACAGCGAGGCGCGCAACTATGCCAGCGCCTACGCGGAGGGGATCGGCAAGTGGATGCAGGACAGGCGCGAGAGCCTGACCGCCCAGGTCGAGGTGATCGCCAACCACCCGGCGTCCGAGCTGGTGCCCCATCTGCAGCAGACCCTGCGCTCCGGCGGCTTCGGGCTGGCCTATTACGGCTCGGCGGAGGGGGTCATGACCCGCAACGATCCCTCCCTCAACAAGGGCAACTATGACCCGCGCGAGCGCCCCTGGTACCAGGATGCCGCCAAGGCGGGCCGGCTCATCATCACCGAGCCCTACATCAGCGTGACCATGCAGCAGCTGGTGGTGACCCTGGCCGAGCCGGTGCTGCAGCAAGGGCGCCTGATGGGTGTAGTGGGGGCCAACCTGGCGCTGGATCAGCTCATTCAGGATGTGCTGGCGATGCGGGTGCAGGGGGACGGCTACGCCATGCTGCTGGACAAGAGCGGCCTCATCGTCGCCCACCCGAACAAGGAGCTGGCGCTCAAGAAGAGCCAGGATCTGGCCCCCGAGCTGGATGCCGGCCGACTGGTGAGCATGAGCCAGCAGGGTGGCCTGCAGGCGGTGCAGATCGGCGGGCGCGACAGCCAGATGCTGGTGCTGCCCATCCCCAACACCGACTGGCTGCTGGCCATGGTGATGCACGAGGATGTGCTGATGGCACCGTTGCAGCGCTTGCTCGGCGAGCTGGCGCTCATCAGCGCCGGCCTGATCCTGGTGTTCGGCCTGGTGCTGACCAGTACCTTCAAGTTCCTGTTCCAGGATCTCGGCCGGGTGGCCGGTGCGCTGCACGACATCGCCCACGGCGAGGGGGATCTCACCGTTCACATCGACACCCGCAGCAAGGATGAGGTGGGCCAGCTGGCCCAGAGCTTCAACCAGTTCGTGGCGCGGCTGCACGGCATCGTCAGCCGCCTGCGGGACGTGACCGGCGAGCTGGCGGCCCAGTCCCGGGTCCAGGCGCAGGGTGCTGAGGCCCGCAGCCAGCGGGTGCGCCAGCAGCAGGACGAGATCGTCATGGTGGCGACCGCGGTGACCGAGATGGCCTCCGCCACCCAGGAGATCGCCGGCAACGCCGAATTCGCCGCCACCACCTCGGGGGAGGCGGTCAAGCTGGCCGTCGCCGGTCAGTCCCAGGTCGGTCAGAGCCAGCGCAGCATCACGGGTCTCGCGGACGAGGTGGCCGATGCCAGCCAGACCATCCATGAGCTGGATGCCCATGCCCAGAAGATCAGCGGCATCCTGGCCACCATCAGCGGCATCGCCGAGCAGACCAACCTGCTGGCGCTGAACGCCGCCATCGAGGCGGCCCGTGCTGGCGAGCAGGGGCGCGGCTTCGCGGTGGTGGCGGACGAGGTGCGGGTGCTGTCCAGGCGCACCCACGACTCCACCGACGAAATCCAGCAGATGATCGAGACCCTGCAGCAGACCACCAGGCGCGCCGTCACCGGCATGGAGACCAGTCGTCAGCTGGCGGGCACCAGTGTGGAGGATGCGGAGGCCGCCAACCAGAGCCTGGCCCGGATCAACGAGGCCATCGGCTCCATCAGCGACATGGCGACCCAGATAGCTGCGGCGGCGGAGGAGCAGACCTCGGTCACCGGCGAGATCAGCCGCAACACCGAGAACATCCGCCACGTCTCTCAGGAACTGGCCGAGCAGGCGCAGGGGGAGGCGACCCAGGCGGTGGAGCTCAAGGCGTTGACCGAGCGATTGGAGCAGGAGATAGGCCGCTTCCGGCTCTGATCCTGTTGCCAGAAAAAAGGGCAGCCTGCGGGCTGCCCTTTTGCATTCCTGTGAGTCTCAGGGGCTCTGTTTGACCCAGATGAGCCGGTCGGTGGCAAAGCCCAGTCCCTTGGCCTTGGCGATCAGTGCATCCACCTTGGCTTTGGGCGGGTTGGGGGAGCGGGAGAGGATCCACAGATAGTCGTGGTTGTAGCTGGTCACCAGGGAGAGCTGGTAGTCGGGGTCCAGATCGATGACGTTGTAGCCGCCGTAGAAGGGGCCGAAGAAGCTCACCTTGAGCCGCGCCTCGTCCGGGTTGCCCACGAAGTAGGCCTTGCCCTCGGCCTCGCGCCAGCGGCCATCACTCTGGAGGCCTCTGTTTAGTACCTTGACGCCACCGTCGTCACGCAGGCTGTAAGTGGCGCTCACCCGCTCCAGCCCCCGCTCGAAGCTGTGGTCGAGGCGTGCTATCTCGTACCAGGTGCCGAGGTAGCGGTCGAGCTGGAAGCCGGTGACGGGGCGGATGCCGTCGGCGAGGCCGGTACAGGCCGTCAGCAGCCAAACGGTGAGCAGACAAAGCAGTGAACGCATGGGGGATCCCTCTCTTTTAGCCTTCGATGATGCGCAGCTGGCCGTCCCGGAAGCGGGAGGCCTGATCCGTCGGCGTGCTGCCGAAGAAGCGCTTGTACTCCCGGCTGAACTGGGAGTTGCTCTCGTAGCCGACCCTGGCCGCCGCCGCCCCCGCCTTGATGCCGTCATGCAGCATCATCATGCGCGCCTTGTGCAGGCGAAACGACTTGATGTACTGCAGCGGCGAGGTGGAGGTGACCGCCTTGAAGTGGTGATGGAAGGCGGAGACGCTCATGTTCACCTCCCGCGCCAGCTCCTCCATGGTCAGGGTGTCGGCGTAGCGCTGCTCGATGAGGCGCAGCACCCGGGCTATCTGGCCCATGTGGTTGTGGCGGTTGGCGAGCGCCTGCAGCGCCGGCCCGCCCGACTCATGGAGGGCGTAGAACAGCATCTCCCGCACCGTCTGCGGCCCCAGCACCCTGGCGTGCTGGGGCTTGTCCATCAGCTCGATCAGTCGCTCGGCGGCGCAGAACATCTGCTCGGAGAGCTGTACCGCCAGCACGCCGCTCTGCTGGGGCGGCGGGGCGGGCAGGCTGTCCCCCAGCTCCAGCAGCAGCTCCTGCAGGGTGGCGACGTTGATCTCGATGGAGAAGCCGATGAGCGGCTGCTCGGGGGAGGCGAAGCACTCGCACTCGCACGGCAGCGACAGCGTCATCAGCAGGTAGTGGTTGGGATCGTAGCGAAACACCTGATCCGCCAGATAGCCCACCTTGTGCCCCTGCAGTATCACTATCATCCGCGGCTGGTAGAGCACAGGAGTGCGGCCGTGATACTCGGTGGTGTAGATGAGGTTCACCTGCTCCACCGGGGAGGGGGTGATGCCGGGCGCAGCGACATGGCGGGTCAGCCTGGCGGCGAGTTCGGCGTAGCGATTGGGCATGGCGGCTCCGGTAAAATCTGGTGTTTTGTAGAAATAGGCAAACAATGTGCAGAATGTTGCCTTGATGGTAGGGGTTGTCTGTAGAAAAATGCAATCAACATTTTGCGGCTCAGCCGCCTCGTCAGCATGAAGGTAATGTCGATGCACAATTTCACCCTGCACACCCCGACCAAGATCCTGTTCGGCAAGGGCCAGGTCGCCCAGCTGCGCGAACAGCTCCCCACCGATGCTCGCATCCTGATCACCTATGGCGGTGGCAGCGTGGTGCGCAGCGGTCTGCTGGCGCAGATCCGCGGCGAGCTGGCCGGCATGTCCCTGTTCGAGTTCGGCGGCATAGAGCCCAACCCCACCTATGAGACCCTGATGGAGGCCGTGACCCTGGCCCGCGCTGAGCAGATCGACTTCCTGCTGGCGGTCGGTGGTGGATCGGTGCTGGATGGCACCAAGTTTATCGCCGCCGCCGCCCACTACGATCCGGCCAGGGATCCCTGGCTCATCCTCGAGACCGTCGGTGGCGAGGTGGCCTCCGCCATTCCGCTTGGCGCCGTGCTGACCCTGCCGGCCACCGGCTCCGAGATGAACATGGGGGCCGTCATCACCCGCAAGAGCAGCGGCGACAAGCAGCACTTCTTCTCGCCGTTCGTGATGCCGCGCTTCGCCGTGCTGGATCCGGTGCTGACCTACACCCTGCCCGCCCGTCAGGTGGCGAACGGCGTGGTGGATGCCTTCATCCACACCCTGGAGCAGTACCTCACCTACCCGGTCAACGCCAAGGTGCAGGATCGCTTCGCCGAGGGGCTGCTGCTGACCCTGGTCGAGGAGGGTCCCAAGGCGCTGGTGGAGCCGGAGAATTACGACGTGCGCGCCAACATCATGTGGAGTGCCACCATGGCGCTCAACGGCCTGATCGGGGCCGGCGTGCCCCAGGACTGGGCGACCCACATGCTGGGCCACGAGCTGACCGCCCTGCACGGCCTCGACCATGCCCAGACCCTGGCGGTGGTGCTGCCGGCCCTGCTGCAGGCCAAGCGTGAGCAGAAACACGCCAAGCTGCTGCAATACGCCGAGCGGGTGTGGGACCTGCGCAGCGGCAGCGAGGAGGATCGCATCGACGGCGCCATCGCCGCCACCCGCGACTTCTTCGAGCGGATGGGGCTCAAGACCCGGCTGCGAGACTATGGCATGGCCGATGCCGGCATCGACACCCTGCTGGCCAAACTGGCGGAGCACGGCATGACCGCCCTCGGCGAGCACGGCGACATCGATCTGGTGCAGAGTCAGCATATTTATGAGGCGGCCTGGTAAGCGGCTGGCGCCGTATCCGGTCGACAGCAGTACCGAATCGAGGGGGCCCGAACCTGCCGCATGGCAGGGGAGCGGCCCCCTGCTCGTTACAAAAAGGTTACTTTTTTCCTTTTCGGCTCGCGAGGTGAGCCGGGAATAGATTTCGTAAGAACAAAAAACGCTAAGATAGAGGGCCGGCAAAACATTTTTTTTGACTGGTTGGATCACTTTTTTCAGCGTATTTTGCTGGTATAAGTCGCTAATTTGGTTTGTTTTTTTAAATACCCTCTCGGGATGGGCTGAATTCTGTACCGGCGCCGCCCGGGCTGCGGTTGTAATAAAACTCCAAAATTTGATACTAATCACCTTCGCGCCTGAAAAGTGGGGGCCTGACCATGACAGGAGGTTGAGGTGAAGCCTGCTGATTTTCATAACAAAGGGCCCGTGACCTGTACTTTGGTCATGCCTTGTCGGCTCAGACATGAGAGACTGGGCAATGATTGTTTATTAACCATCAGGGAATAGTCATGCAGATTGGAATACCGAGAGAGAGTCTCGCCGGTGAGACCCGGGTCGCAGCGACCCCGGCCACCGTTGAGCAGCTGAAAAAGCTCGGCTTCGAGGTCGCCATCGAGGCCGGTGCTGGCTCGTTGGCCAGCTTCGATGATGCCGCCTTCGAGGCTGCCGGTGCCAGCGTGGTGCCGAGCGTCTGGCAAGCCGACCTTATTTTCAAGGTCAATGCGCCGACCGATGCCGAGATCACACAGATTAAAGATGGCGCCACCCTGGTGAGCTTCATCTGGCCTGCCCAGAACCCTGAGTTGGTCAAGAAGCTGTCCGAGCGCAACATCAATGTGATGGCGATGGACATGGTGCCGCGGATCTCCCGTGCCCAGTCCCTCGATGCCCTCTCCTCCATGGCCAACATCGGTGGCTATCGCGCCGTGGTCGAAGCCGCCCACCAGTTCGGTCGCTTCTTCACCGGTCAGATCACCGCCGCCGGCAAGGTTCCCCCTGCCAAGGTATTGGTGATCGGTGCCGGTGTGGCCGGTCTGGCCGCCATCGGGACCGCCGGTTCCCTCGGCGCCATAGTGCGTGCCTTCGATACCCGTCTGGAAGTCGCCGAGCAGATCGAGTCCATGGGGGGTGAATTCCTCAAGCTGGACTTCGGCAATGAAGATGGCGCCTCCAGCGATGGTTATGCCAAGGTCATGTCCGATGAGTTCATCAAGGCCGAGATGGAGCTGTTTGCCCAGCAGGCCAAGGACGTGGACATCATCATCACCACCGCCCTGATCCCGGGTCGTCCCGCTCCCAAGCTGATCACCAAGGGGATGGTCGACAGCATGAAGCCGGGTTCGGTGATCGTGGATCTGGCGGCGGCGACCGGCGGCAACTGTGAATACACCAAGCCGACCGAGCTGTTCGTGACCCCCAACGGCGTCAAGGTGATCGGTTACACCGACCTGCCTGGCCGCCTGCCCGCCCAATCCTCCCAGCTCTACGGTACCAACCTGGTCAACCTGATGAAGCTGATGTGCAAGGAGAAGGACGGCAACGTCGCCATCGACTTCGAGGACGTGGTCCAGCGCAACATGACGGTGATCCAGGCCGGTGAAGTGACCTTCCCGCCGCCCGCCATCGCCGTCTCCGCGGCCCCGCAGAAGCCAGCCGCCAAGGTTGCGCCCAAGCAGACCGAAGAGAAGAAGCCCTCCAACAAGAAGTTCGTGTTCGGTGCCCTCGGCATCGCCGCCTTCGGTTGGGTAGCTGCGGTAGCACCCGCCGAGTTCCTGTCCCACTTCACCGTCTTCATCCTGTCCTGCGTGGTCGGTTACTACGTGGTGTGGAACGTTTCTCACTCCCTGCACACGCCGCTGATGTCGGTCACCAATGCCATCTCCGGCATTATCGTGGTCGGTGCCCTGCTGCAGATTGGGCAAGGGTCGACCCTGGTCACCGTATTGGCCTTTATCGCCGTGCTGATTGCCAGTATCAACATCTTCGGTGGCTTCACCGTCACTCAGCGCATGCTGAAGATGTTCCGTAAGGATTAAGGGGGTTTAACGTGTCTCAAGGACTGGTAACAGCATCCTATATCGTTGCCGCCGTGCTCTTCATCCTCAGTCTCGCGGGACTGTCGAAGCAAGAAACGGCCAAACATGGCAACCTGTTCGGTATCGCGGGGATGGCCATAGCGCTGCTCGCGACCGTACTCAACCCGGAGACCAGTGGCGTGCACTGGATCATCCTGGCCATGGTCATCGGTGGTGCCATCGGTGTGCGTCTGGCGCTCAAGGTCGAGATGACCGAGATGCCCGAGCTGGTGGCCATACTGCACAGCTTCGTGGGCATGGCGGCGGTGCTGGTGGGCTTCAACAGCTTCATCGATCTGCACCCCTCCGCGCCCGCTGAGGTAGTGGTCTCCGTCGGCTCCAACCTGGATGCGACCCTGGCCGCGGCCCGGGCGGCGTTCGAGCAGGCGGCCAGCGTCGCCCAGGTCGAGCACCTCTCCGGCGCCATGCTGAACATCCATCTGGTGGAAATCTTCCTCGGCGTCTTCATCGGTGCCGTGACCTTCACCGGCTCCATAGTGGCGTTCGGCAAGCTGCGTGGCCTGATCTCTTCCAAGCCGCTGCAACTGCCCCATCGCCACAAGCTGAACCTGCTGGCCGTGGTGGTCTCCCTGGCGCTGATGATCCACTTCGTCAACGCCGGTGGCTCCACCTTCGCGCTGCTGCTGATGACCCTGATCGCCTTCGCCTTCGGCTGGCATCTGGTAGCCAGCATAGGTGGCGCCGACATGCCGGTCGTGGTCTCCATGCTGAACTCCTACTCCGGTTGGGCGGCGGCGGCGGCGGGCTTCATGCTCTCCAACGACCTGCTGATCGTGGTGGGTGCGCTGGTGGGTTCCTCCGGTGCGATCCTCTCCTACATCATGTGCAAGGCGATGAACCGCTCCTTCATCTCGGTGATCGCCGGTGGCTTCGGCTCCGACGGTGTCGCATCGACCGCCGATCAGGAGATGGGCGAGTACCGCGAGACCAACGCCGAAGACGTGGCCGACATGCTGAAGAATGCCAGCTCCGTCATCATCACCCCAGGCTACGGCATGGCGGTGGCGCAGGCGCAGTACCCGGTGGCCGAGATCACCCACAAGCTGCGTGAGCGCGGCGTCAAGGTGCGCTTCGGTATCCACCCGGTGGCCGGTCGTCTGCCAGGCCACATGAACGTGCTGCTGGCGGAAGCGAAAGTCCCGTATGACATAGTTCTGGAAATGGACGAGATCAACGACGACTTCAACGACACCGACGTGGTGCTGGTGATCGGTGCCAACGACACCGTCAACCCGGCCGCGATGGAAGATCCGGGCAGCCCGATCGCCGGCATGCCGGTGCTGGAAGTGTGGAAGGCGCAGAACGTCATCGGCTTCAAGCGCTCCATGAACACCGGTTACGCCGGGGTACAGAACCCGCTGTTCTTCAAGGAGAACACCCAGATGCTGTTTGGCGATGCCAAGGCCAGCGTCGAGGCCATCCTGAAGGCACTGTAAGCCTTGACCGGATGAGACAAGAGGAGGCTTCGGCCTCCTTTTTTATTGCGATTATTTCACGCCACGGAGCCAAGCCATTGATGGCAAAGGCACTGTCGGGTAGCGAGGCGGAGGGGGCAGGGACCCAGGCGGGCGGCGGGTCGTGATCGGGATCGCAATCCGGTGACGTTGCCCCTGCTGGAAGGCATAATGGCGGCGAAAAGCGAGCTGGCTCAATTTTATTTGAGTCCGGCGTCACTAAGATCAAATAAATTTACAGAGGGGAGGGCCTGCCAGGCTGGCGCCCTCCTCCCGTTCACCATCAGGGTGGATCCGATCCGATAATGCAGTATGTGCCCAGCGGCATAGCGAACCAGAGAAACCACAGATGAAAGCACAATGGACCGATTTCATAACCCTGCTCAAGCGTGAAGTGGTGCCGGCCCTTGGCTGCACCGAGCCCATGTCGGTGGCGCTGGCGGCGGCCAACTGCCGCAAGCTGCTGGGCCAGGTACCGACCCGCATCAGCATCTGGGTCAGTGGCAACCTGTTCAAGAACGGCATGGGGGTCGGCGTGCCCGGCACCGGCATGATAGGCCTGCCGGTCGCCGCCGCGGTCGGCATCACCGGGGGTAACCCGGACGCCGGACTGGAGGTGCTCAAGGGCCTCACCCCGGCCCAGGTGGAGGCCGCCAAGGCGCTGCTGCCCGTCATCCAGGTGGATGTGAAGGACGTGCCGGACGTGCTCTACGCCGAGGTATTGGCCGAGGCCGACGGTCACAGCGCCCGGGTGGTGATCTGCACCGATCACACCCGCATCGTGCTGCTGGAGAAGGATGGCGAGGTGCTGATGGAGCAGGCCAGCGCCCCCGGCGTGCAGATCCAGCCCGCCAAGTCCGACAAGCCCGGCATGACCTTGCGCGAAATCGTGGCGTTCGCCCTGGAGGTGCCGCTGGCCGAGATCGCGTTCATCCGCGAGGCGGCCAGCATGAACCAGGCGCTGGCGGACGAGGGGCTGCAGGGCTATGGCCTGAGCATCGGCAAGATCCTGACCGAACAGGTGGAGCGCAAGCTGCTGTCCGACGATCTGATGACGCTGGCCATGCGCCTGTCGTCGGCCGCGTCGGATGCGCGCATGGACGGTGCCATGCTGCCCGCCATGTCCAACTCGGGCTCGGGCAATCAGGGCATCGCCGCCACCATGCCGGTGGTGGCCGCCGCCCGCTTCCTCAAGGCCGACGAGGAGCAGCTGACCCGGGCGCTGGTGATGAGCCATCTGGTCGCCATCTACATCAAGATGTACCAGAACAAGCTGTCGGCCCTGTGCGCCGCCAGCACCGCCGCCATGGGCTCGGGGGCCGCCATCACCTGGCTGCTGGGGGGTCAGTTCGAGCAGATCAGTCACTGCATCAACAACATGATCGGCGATGTTTCCGGTATCATCTGCGACGGTGCGGGCAGCGCCTGCTCCATGAAGGTGTCGACCTCCACCTCGGCGGCGGTCAAGTCGTCGCTGATGGCGATCAACAACCTGCACGTGCCCCAGAGCGAGGGCATAGTCTCCGATGACGTGGATCAGACCATCGCCAATCTGGGGCGCCTCTCCAAGCGGGGGATGCTGGATACCGACATCGAGATCATCAACATCATGCGGGCCAAACAGCAGGGCAAGGGGAACTGATGACGAGGGTGGCGCAGGCCACCCTCGGTGTTTGCATGCATTGACGTCACCCCGGCATACCGGGGGACGGACCGCCACGATGCGGTCAGTTTCAGGGCGAGGCGCACGAGGCGCCCGTCCGTCAATCTCGGGCCTCGCCCGTTTATTTTTTGGGGAATATCATGACACTTAGCGTTATCGGTAATCTGGCCATCCTGGTCATGTTGTTGCTGTTTCTCTACCGGTTGCAGCAGACTCATGTCAGCTTCACCCGCCGGGTCTTCTCGGGGCTGGGGTTGGGCATCTTGTTTGGCGGGGCGCTGCAACTGCTGCACGGGGTCGGCTCCGAGGTACTGGTGCAGACCAATGACTATCTGGACATCGTCGGCAGCGGCTACGTGAAGCTGCTGCAGATGATCATAGTGCCGCTTATCATGGTCTCCATCATAGGCGCCATCCTCAAGCTGAGCGGCGGCAGCTCGCTCGGCAAGATCAGCGCCATGACCATAGGGGTGCTGATCTTCACCACCATGATCGCCGCCGGGGCGGGCATACTGATGTCCAACCTGTTCGGCCTGACCGCCGAGGGACTGGTCGCCGGCGCCGCCGAGACCGCCCGTGGCGCGGCCTTGCAGACCAGCCTCGGCAGTGTCGAGAGCATGTCCTTCGCCAAGATGGTGCTGGAGTTCATCCCGGCCAACCCCTTCCTCGACATGACGGGGGCGCGCAAGACCTCCACCATAGCCGTGGTGATCTTCTCCATCTTCATCGGCCTGTCCGCCACCGGTATCGCCCGCAAGAAACCCGAGATCTTCGCCAGCTTCGAACGCTTCATGCTGGTGGCCCACGCCATAGTGATGCGGATGGTGACCCTGGTGCTGCGCCTCACCCCCTATGGCGTGCTGGCGCTGATGGCCAAGGTGGTCTCCGGCTCCAACTACGCCGACATCATCAACCTGCTGAACTTCGTGCTGGCCTCCTACGGCGCCATCGCCATCATGTTTGGCGTGCACCTGCTGCTGGTGAGCCTGGTGGGCATCAACCCGGCCCGCTTCCTGAAGAAGATCATGCCGGTGCTGGCGTTCGCCTTCACCTCGCGCACCAGCGCGGGCTCGATCCCGATGAACGTGCAGACCCAGACCAAGGCGCTCGGCGTGCCTGAAGGGATCGCGAACTTCGCCGCCTCCTTCGGCGCCACCATAGGCCAGAACGGCTGCGCCGGCATCTACCCGGCCATGCTGGCGGTGATGATAGCCCCGACCGTCGGCGTCAACCCGATGGATCCCGGCTTCATCATGACGCTGATCGCCATCATCACCGTCAGCTCGTTCGGGGTGGCCGGAGTCGGTGGCGGTGCCACCTTCGCGGCGCTGATCGTGCTGTCGGCACTGGACTTCCCGGTGGCGCTGGCGGGCCTGCTCATCTCCATCGAGCCGCTCATCGACATGGGCCGCACCGCCCTCAACGTCTCCGGCTCCATCACCGCAGGCACCATTACCGGTCGCCTGATGGGGCAGACCGACATGGCGGTCTTCAACAGTGATGCCGAGGTCAGCCTGGACGGCGAAGAGTCCGCGGTCTGACCCATCCACGGGACCCGTTCCCAGGTAGTTGATCAATCAGGGGAGGCGATGCCTCCCCTGTCGTAACAG
The DNA here is from genome assembly GCF_019218665.1 of Aeromonas sp. sif2416. NCBI lineage: Bacteria > Pseudomonadati > Pseudomonadota > Gammaproteobacteria > Aeromonadales > Aeromonadaceae > Aeromonas > Aeromonas sp. sif2416. The sequence goes on along the minus strand of NZ_JAHUXC010000008.1, from coordinate 55,919 downwards.
GAGTCAAGCAATGCGTATTGTGATCATAGGTGGCGAAGCCGCCGGCATGAGTGCGGCCGCCAAGGCCCGCCGTCTGGCCAAGGATGCCGAGATTGTGGTCTATGAGGCCTCCGAGGTGATCTCCTTCGGGGCCTGCGGGCTGCCCTACTTCGTCGGCGACGACTTCCAGGAGCCCGGCTACATGGCCGAGTTCACCCCGGCGCAGTTCGCCGCCAAGGGGATCGAGGTCAAGACCGGCCACCGGGTGCTGGCGCTGGATGCCAAGAATCAGACCCTGAGGGTCGAGCACAACGGCGACAGCTTCAGCGACCATTACGATCGCCTGATGATCGCCACCGGCGCCCGCGAGCAGATGCCGCCGATCCCCGGCCTGCAGCAGGAGGGGGTGTTCGGCCTGCGCCGTCTGGCCGATGGCCTGGCGTTGAAGGCCGCGGTGCAGGATGGCAGCAAGCAGAAAGCCGTCGTCATCGGCTCCGGCTTCATCGGGCTGGAGGTGGTGGAGGCGCTGGTGCATCAGGGCAAGGAGGTGCGCCTCATCGAGCTGGCGGATCGGGTCATCCCCGATGCCTTCGATTCAGAGATCACTCAGCACATCGAGACCGAGCTGCGTGAGCAGGGCGTCTCTGTGCACCTGGGAGAGCGGGTGGAGGCGCTGCTGGGGGAGGGCAGGGTCAGTGGCGTGCGCACCGACCAGGGCTGCTACGAGGCCGATATAGTGGTGGTCTGTACCGGGGTCAGGCCCAACACCGAGTTCCTGGCCGATACCGGCATCAAACGACTGGCCAACGGCGCCATCGAGGTGGATCGGCAGGGCCGCAGCTCGCTGCCCAACGTCTGGTCGGCGGGGGACTGTGCCAGCGTCTGGCACAGCGTGAAGCAGCAACAGGTCTATGTGCCGCTCGCCACCATCGCCAACAAGCTGGGGCGCATGGTGGGTGAGAACCTGGCCGGTGCCGAACAGGAATTCCCAGGCACGTTAGGCTCTGCGGCGCTCAAGGTGCTAGGGCTGGAGGCGGGCCGCACCGGCCTGTCCGAGCGGGAGGCGCAGGCGCTGGGCATCGACTATCGCACCGTGCTGATCAAGGACAAGTGCCACACCAACTACTGCCCTGGCCAGTCCGACATCCACGTCAAGCTGGTGTATGAGGCGGGCAGCAAGCGCCTGCTGGGGGGCCAGATCCTGGGGCGCAAGGGGGCCGTGCACCGTATCGATGCGCTGGCGGTGGCCATCACCATGGGGGTCACCACCGAGCAGCTCGGCATGCTGGACTTCGCCTACGCGCCGCCCTTCTCCCGCACCTGGGATGTGCTCAACGTAGCGGGCAATGTGGCAAAGTAGCCGGACCGTCATGGCGGCGCTTGCCTATGCGCTCTTTTCCCATACGTGGGATGTGCTCAACGTAGCGGGCAATGTCGCCAAGTAGAGCAGGCATCCGGACGCAGCACTGGTCGCGCCCGGATCGCGCCCATAAAAAAACCGATGCCTAGGCATCGGTTTTTTGTTCCGGTCTCACTCAGCCACGGCCGAGGCGATTGTCCGGGTAGTTCTTGGCCAGCACCTCGCGGGCGTGCTGGGCCAGGGTCGGCATCTTCAGGGTATCGTAGGCGTTGACCATGATCTCCAGCGCCTTCTCGGTCTCGACGGTATCGGGATAGGTCTCGACCACCATCTTGGCGCGGTTGGCGGCGGCGATCAGCGCATCACGCTTCACGTAATACTCGGCCACCCCCAGATCGTAGCGAGCGAGACGGGTCTTCAGACCTATCATGCGGGCACGGGCATCGGCGGCAAAGCTGCTGTTGGGGTAGTTCTGCAGCAGCGTCTTGAAGTCCTGGAAGGCCTGACGGGCGTAGGAGGGGTCCTTGTCGTCCCGATCTATCCCCAGGAAGTCCTGGAAGAAGTTGTAATCCGCCGCCATGTTGGTCAGGCCACGCATGTAGAACACATAATCTATGTTCTTGTGGGCAGGATTGAGGCGGATGAACCGGTCGATATTGGCGATGGCCTGGGCGGTATCATCCTGTTTGTAGTAGGCGTAGATCAGGTCAAGCTGAACCTGGCTGGAGTAGGCACCGAAGGGGTAGCGTGAGTCCAATGCTTCCAGTAACTCGATGGCATTCAGGTAGTTACCTGTATCCAGCTTGAGGCGTGCCTGTTGGTACAGGACTTCCGGCGGTTCGTCGGGAACCTTGGGTTTGGTGCTGGAACAGCCAGTGATCAGGGTAGCGATCAAGGCGAGCGACATCAGCAGGTGAGACTTCTTTCCCATCAACAACATCCGGTCCATTTCCACGAAATTGGCAAAGTATCCGTTATGCTTGGCTAAAAGAAAAGCTAGAATACCCGGATTATTTCGAATTGATACCCCCGCTCAAGAGACCATACATGAGCCAGCATATTGAACTGACAGGCGAATTTCAGGATCACCAATTCGGGCAGCGACTCGACCAGGCCCTGGCTGAATTGTTTCCAGACTACTCCAGAACCCGCATCAAGGAGTGGATTTTACAGGACAGAGTGACCCTGGACGGTCAGGTTGCCAACACCCCGCGCGAGAAAGTGCTGGCAGGGCAACAGGTACATGTAGATGTCGAGTTGGAAGATGACACCCGTTGGGATGCTCAGGATATCGAACTCAACATCATCTATGAAGATGAACACATCCTGGTGATCGACAAGCCGGCTGGCCTGGTGGTTCACCCGGGCGCCGGCACACCGGATGGCACCATCCTCAACGCCCTGCTGCACCGCTACCCCGGCATTGCCGAGGTGCCCCGTGCCGGCATAGTGCACCGTCTGGATAAGGACACCACCGGTCTGATGGTGGTCGCCAAGACGGTACCGGCCCAGACCCATCTGGTGGAGGCGCTGCAGGCGCGCCAGATCACCCGTGAGTATGAAGCCATCGCCATCGGTCACATGACCGCAGGCGGCACAGTGGACGCCCCCATCGGCCGTCACCCGACCCAGCGTACCCACATGGCTGTGGTGCCCAATGGCCGTCCTTCCGTGACCCACTTCCGGGTACATGAGAAGTTCCGTGGCCACACCCGACTGCGTCTGCGGCTGGAGACGGGGCGTACCCACCAGATCCGCGTGCACATGGCTCATATCAAGCACCCACTGGTGGGGGATCCCGCCTACGGTGGCCGTATGCGCCTGCTGCGCAACGCGACTCCGGAGCTGACTCAGGCGCTGCGCGGCTTCCACCGCCAGGCGTTGCATGCCACCATGCTGAAGCTGGCGCACCCCATCACCGGCGAAGTAATGGAGTGGCACTCTGCCACCCCGCAAGACATGCTGGATCTGATGGAAGTGCTGCGTGCCGATACCCTGGCCAACCCGGACGATCTGGTCTGGGGCTGATCGATCGAGGCCTGCGTCGGCTTCTGCCGTAACCAGGCCCGGATAGCAGGCCAAACGGGGCTCCTTAGCTGATGACAGATAAGGAGCCCCTTTTTTATTTGTTGAAAATGAAGGAGAGAAGATGAGGTGGATCGTACCTGACTGGCCGGCGCCGGCCTCAGTGCGGGCGCTGTCGACCACCCGGGATGGCGGTGTCAGCGAGGGGGTCTTTCGCGGCCTGAACCTGGGGGCCCATGTGGGCGACGAGGCGGCCAGGGTCGAGGCCAATCGCACCGCGCTGCAGCAGGCGGCCGGGATCCCGGGTCGGCTAAACTGGCTCGATCAGGTACACGGCACCGCCGTCCACCCGGTCAGCAACGCGCTCGGCGCCACGCCGCAGGCCGATGCGGCCTGCGCCCACGAGGCCGGCCTGGTCTGCATAGTGATGACCGCCGACTGCCTGCCGGTGTTGCTCTGCGACCGGGCAGGCACCCGGGTGGCCGCCGCTCACGCCGGCTGGCGCGGGCTGCAGGATGGCGTGCTGGAGGCCAGCATCGCCGCCATGGGCTGCGAGCCGGCTGATCTGCTCGCCTGGCTTGGGCCGGCCATAGGCCCCCGGGCGTTCGAGGTGGGGGGCGAGGTGCGCGACGCCTTCCTGGCCGAGCAGGCCGAGGCGGCCGCCGCCTTCGCGCCCTCTGTCAACGAGGGCAAGTGGCTGGCGGACATCTACCAGCTGGCCCGGCTGCGGCTGGCCCGCGCCGGGGTGAGCGCCGTCTATGGCGGCGAGCACTGCACCTTCAGCGATGACGAGCGGTTCTACTCCTATCGCCGCGACGGCCAGACCGGCCGCATGGCCTCGCTCATCTGGCTGGTGGACTGAATCGGGGCGTCCTCGATGCCTGTTTCTGCCGTGATGGCCGGAGCGATCTGATGGCCGCCCTTGCCTGGCCGGGGCGGCTCCCTCCGATCCCCATATTGAGGGAAAAATAAACAGCCCTTCCCCTTGAAATCGCGGCCCTTGACCTCATCTTCCTTGTCAGAAAGTTCTGTTGTTGCCGCCCAGGGCGGCGTCTGTTTCAAAGGGGGGAGTGCAATGCGCCTCGATCGCCTGACCAGTAAATTCCAAGTAGCTATCTCCGATGCCCAGTCACTCGCACTGGGTCGTGATCATCAATTTATCGAACCCGCTCACCTGATGACCGCCCTGGTCAACCAGGATGGCGGTTCTATTCGTCCGCTCTTGACCCTGTGCGGGATGGACATCAACGCCCTACGCTCGCGCCTCGGCGAGGAGCTCGACCGCCAGCCCAGAGTGAGCGGCGTCGAGGGGGACGTGCAGCTCTCCAATGGCCTGGGCCGGCTGCTCAACGTTTGCGACAAGCTGGCCCAGCAGCGCAAGGATCAGTTCATCTCGTCCGAGCTGTTCGTGCTGGCGGCCCTCGACGAGAAGGGCAACCTGGGGGAGCTGCTGCGCGCCCAGGGCCTGACCAAGGAGAAACTCGAGCAGGCCATCGACAAGGTCCGTGGCGGCAAGAAGATCGATGACGCCAACGCCGAGGAGAACCGTCAGGCGCTGGAGAAGTACACCGTCGATCTCACCGAGCGGGCCGAACTCGGCAAGCTTGACCCCGTCATCGGGCGGGATGAAGAGATCCGCCGCACCATCCAGGTGCTGCAGCGCCGTACCAAGAACAACCCCGTGCTGATTGGGGCCCCCGGTGTCGGTAAGACCGCCATCGTCGAGGGGCTGGCCCAGCGCATCATCAACGGCGAGGTGCCGGAAGGGCTCAAGAACAAGCGGGTGCTCTCCCTGGACATGGGGGCCCTGGTGGCCGGTGCCAAGTATCGCGGTGAGTTCGAGGAGCGGCTCAAGGCGGTGCTCAGCGATCTCGCCAAGGAGGAGGGCAACGTCATCCTCTTCGTCGACGAGCTGCACACCATGGTCGGCGCCGGCAAGGGCGAGGGGGCCATGGACGCGGGCAACATGCTCAAACCGGCCCTGGCGCGCGGTGAGCTGCACTGCGTCGGTGCCACCACCCTGGATGAATATCGCCAGTACGTGGAAAAAGATGCCGCCCTGGAGCGCCGCTTCCAGAAGGTGCTGGTGGAGGAGCCCTCGGTGGAGGACACCATCGCCATCTTGCGCGGCCTGAAGGAGCGTTATGAGCTGCACCACCATGTGCAGATCACCGACCCTGCGATCGTGGCTGCGGCCCAGCTGTCGCACCGCTACATCGCCGATCGCCAGCTGCCGGACAAGGCCATCGACCTCATCGACGAGGCGGCGGCCAGCATCCGGCTGCAGATCGACTCCAAACCGGAATCCCTGGACAGGCTGGAGCGGCGCATCATCCAGCTCAAACTCGAGCAGCAGGCGCTGCTGAAAGAGGATGACGACGCCAGCCGCAAGCGGCTCGATCTGCTCAACCAGGAGCTCGGCGAGAAGGAGCGCGAATACAACGAGCTGGAAGAGGTGTGGAAGGCCGAGAAGGCGGCGCTGGCCGGTACCCAGCACATCAAGGCCGCGCTGGAGCAGGCCCGTCAGGATCTCGAGGTGGCACGCCGCGCCGGGGATCTGGCCCGCATGTCCGAGCTGCAATACGGCCGCATCCCCGAGCTGGAGAAGCAGCTCGATCTCGCCACCCAGGCCGAGATGCAGGAGACCAGCCTGCTGCGCAACCGGGTCACCGACGTGGAGATCGCCGATGTGCTGGCGCGCTGGACCGGGATCCCGGTGGCGCGGATGCTGGAAGGGGAGCGGGACAAGCTGCTGCGGATGGAAGATCAACTGCACAGCCGGGTGATCGGCCAGGAAGAGGCGGTGGAAGCCGTCTCCAACGCCATTCGCCGCTCCCGGGCCGGGCTGTCCGATCCGAACCGACCGATCGGCTCCTTCCTGTTCCTCGGCCCGACCGGGGTGGGCAAGACCGAGTTGTGCAAGGCGCTGGCCGAGTTCCTGTTCGATACCCAGGACGCCATGGTGCGCATCGACATGTCTGAGTTCATGGAGAAGCACAGCGTGGCGCGGCTGGTGGGGGCGCCTCCCGGCTACGTGGGCTACGAGGAGGGGGGTTATTTGACCGAGGCGGTACGCCGTCGCCCCTACTCGGTGATCCTGCTGGACGAGGTGGAGAAGGCGCACCCGGATGTGTTCAACATCCTGCTGCAGGTGCTGGACGATGGTCGTCTGACCGATGGTCAGGGCCGTACCGTCGATTTCCGCAATACGGTGGTGATCATGACCTCCAACCTCGGCTCGGATCTGATCCAGGAGCACTATGCCGAGAAGGACTATGAGGAGATGAAGGCCCTGTTGATGGAGCTGCTGACCCGCAGCTTCCGACCGGAGTTCATCAACCGGATCGACGAGACTGTGGTGTTCCACCCGCTCGGCGAGGATCACATCAAGTCCATCGCCCGCATCCAGCTCAAGAGCCTGATGGGCCGTCTGGAGTCCCAGGGCTTCGAGGTGGAGGTGAGCGAGGAGCTGCTGACCAAGCTGGTGCATGCCGGTTTCGATCCCGTCTACGGGGCGCGTCCCCTCAAGCGGGCGATCCAGCAGAAGGTGGAGAACCCGCTGGCCCAGGCGCTGCTCAGCGGTCGGGTCATCCCCGGCAAGAAATTGCTGCTGGGGGCCGACAGCAGCGGCCTCACCATGACCCAGTGATGGGGTTATCGATCAAGACGCAGGCCTCGTGCCTGCGTTTTGCTTTCAAGGAGATAGCATGCTGAAGTTTTCAGTGCTGGTGGATGACGAGGTGCACAGCCCAGGTTGTCTGCCGGAGCGAGGGCTGTCGATGGTGCTGGAGTGCGATGGCCTCAAGGTGCTGTTCGATAGCGGCAGAGGGCGGGCCTTGCGCCATAACGCCGATCTCATGGGCATGGATCTCGGCTCCCTCACCCACGTCGTGCTGTCCCACGGTCATTACGACCATGTGGGTGGCATCGGCTCCCTGCCTGTTTACCCCGATCCCATCCCGCTGATCGCCTGCCCGGATGTGTTCAATGAGCGCGGCTACTTCCTGCCGTTGCTGTCCCGGCGCTACAACCTCTACCGCCTCTCGGGTGAGCTGGATCCGCTGCAACTGGCGGCCAGGGGGCTGAACCCCCACTGCTCGGCCGAGCCGGTCTGGCTATCCGAGCGGCTGGTATTCCTGGGATCCATACTGCGGCGCGATCGGGCCGCCCCCTCCCTGCTCGGCTATATGCTGCGTGGCGGCCGAGTGGAGAAAGATCTCATCAGCGATGACTCGGCGCTGGCCTACAAGGGTGAGCTGGGTCTCATCATCTTCATCGGCTGCGGTCATGCCGGGGTCGAGAACATAGTGCAGCGGGCCAGGGAGATATGCGGCGACGAGCGGATCCAGGCCGTCATCGGCGGCCTGCACCTCAAGTTTTCCGGCCCGCGGCGGGCGGAGGCGCTGGGGCTCTATCTGCAACGGGAAGGGGTGGACAGCCTCTTCGCCTGCCACTGCACCGGCAAGCGGAAGGCCGGGCTGCCGGGGCAGACCCAGATCGGGGCGGGCTTTGAACATGTGTTCCGGCCATAAAAAAAGCGGCAATCCGAGGATTGCCGAGAGGAATGTATTCGATGCGACCTGACGTGGGTTGAGCGGGTCGCAGGGGCAGCCCCGGTTTCGAAGAGAACCGCAAACCGCGGTCACCCTCCTTACAGCCTGCCCGGGATGCGCTCTCCATCCCGGGTGGCCACACTTCGCGTTGCACCCGACCGATCTGCTGCCTGAGCAGCCTCCAGCCAGGTGCAAGGCATCAATCTGCTTACAACATGCCCGGCACAGCGGCCTTCATCTCGGCCGACCAGACGCCGACCTGGACCTGACCTATGTGCTCCTTTTGCAGCAGCAACATGGCCAGACGGGATTGGCCTATGCCGCCCCCTATGGTCTGCGGCATCTCTCCTGCCAGCAGTGCCTGGTGCCAGTCGTACTGCAGGCGATCCTCATCCCCTGTGGTGGCGAGCTGGCGACGCAGCGCCTCGGCATCGACCCGGATCCCCATGGAGGAGATCTCGAAGCTGTCTTCCAGCACCGGGTTCCACACCAGGATGTCGCCGTTCAGCCCCGCCAGACCCTGGCCGAGATCGTTCTCGCTGCTCCAGTCGTCGTAGTCCGGGGCGCGCACGTCGTGGCGCTCGCCGTGGGACAGGGCACCGCCGATGCCGATGAGGAACACGGCCCCCAGCTCCTTGGCGATGGCGCGCTCACGGCCCTTGGCATCCAGATCCGGGTAACGGCTCAGCAGCTCTTCGCTGTGCAGGAACTGGATCTCGCTCGGCAGGAAGGGGGTCAGCTCGTGCTCGGCACAGACCGCGCGCTCGGTGGCCTTGATGGCGGCCCAGATGCCGCGCACCGTCTCCTGCAGGTAGGCCAGATCCCGGCGCTCGCTCGGCATCACCTTCTCCCAGTCCCACTGATCCACATAGACGGAGTGGATGGGGGTGAGTCTGTCTTCGTCCGGGCGCAGCGCCTTCATGTGGGTGTAGATGCCTTCACCCGGGCCGAAGCCGAAGCGGCCAAGGGTCTGGCGCTTCCATTTGGCCAGGGAGTGCACCACCTCGTAGCTGTGCTCCGGCAGGGTCTTCACCTTGACCTGCACCGCATGCTCACAGCCGGAGAGGTTGTCCTGAGTGCCATCACCGACCCGGCTCAGTATGGGGGCTTGCACCTCCATCAGACCGAGCTGCTGGGCGAGCTGGCGGGAGAACATCTCTTTGACGAAGCTGATCTGTTGTTGGCTGCGAATGTAGTGCTGTTTCATGGGAAATACCTGTTTCAAACCCGTTGGATGTAGCGATTCTTCAACAGATGGCGTACTAAATTCAATATTCGACAATAGAAATAGGCTTTACGTATTTTTTTGTTCAAAATGTTCGGGGTATTACTGAGATATCGTTAACGGGAGTGCAAAAAAGTGCCAGAAAATTATCGGATCGATAATCTCGATCAGGCCATCCTCACCGCCCTGATGGACAATGCGCGCATTCCTTATGCCGAGCTGGCCAAACAGCTGCTGGTCAGCCCGGGCACCATCCATGTGCGGGTGGAGAAGATGAAGCAGGCGGGGATCATCGAGGGCACCAGGGTGCAGGTGAATGCGAAGAAGCTGGGCTACGACGTCTGCTGCTTCATCGGCATCAATCTCAAGAGTGCGAAAGATTACCCCTCGGCGCTGGCCAAGCTGCAGGCGCTGGACGAGGTGGTGGAGGCCTATTACACCACGGGCCACTACAGCATCTTCATGAAGGTGATGACCCGCTCCATCGACGAGCTGCAGACGGTGCTGATCCACAAGATCCAGACCATAGACGAGATCCAGTCCACCGAGACCCTGATCTCGTTGCAGAACCCGATATTGAGGGATGTGAAGCCCTGATGATTGCCCGCTCCGGTGTATGGGATGAGATCCATTTCCCTATGGAGACGCTGAGCTCGTTGCAGAACCCTATCCTGCGGGATGTGAAACCCTGATCACCTCTGTGGCCGAGGATCAGGGTTCGAGATAGGGGATGCCGTATCTGTCGTAGAGGGCCTTGAGGCGACCGTCCTGCTTCATGCGCAGCAGTTCGGCGTCGTAGGCCGCCATCAGGGCCGGGGTCTGCTCATCGGCGCGCGCCTTGCACCAGACATGGTAGTAGGGGTTGGTCTTGAGCGGCTTAGGCAGGTAGCCGAGCTTGTCTTCCAGGTGCTCCTTCCGGATCTGGCCGAAGGCGGTCACCAGTGACATGGGCACCAGATCGATGCGGCCGGCGACCAGCTTGCGCAGCTGCAACTGGTTGAGGGGGATCTGCTGGAAGTGGTAGTCGGGATCCTGCTCGGCGGCGCTCAGCTCAGGGGTGTAGGCGTAATCCTTGGTGATGCCGATGCGCCAGGGCTTGAGGTCTGCCAGGGTGTCGTAGTGGATCTTGTCCAGGTCGGCTTTGCGCGCGAAGAAGTGCCAGCTGTGGCGGATATGGGCCTGTTTGGGGTAGATCAGATAGCTCTCCCGCTCCGGTTTGTGGGAGAGGCTCATCAACAGATCATACTCACCCATCTTGGCATTGCGGGTGAGCCTGGCCCCCGAATCGGTCAGCTCTATCCTGATGGGCACCTTGAGGGCGCCGAAGATGGCGGTCACCAGATCCACATCCAGGCCATAGGGCCTGGCGGCGGCATCCAGCGACTTCAGCGGTGCTTCCAGGGTGCCGCCGATGACCAGCTCCTTGGCCGACAGCCAACAGGGCAGCAACAGGCAGAGCAGCAGCAAGCTGCGCAAATCACATCTCCTACGCATGGGGCGGGTTCACCTGCATTTGGGTATATTGGCCGGCAGATAGGCAACAGAGGCGACCCCGGATGGCAAATCCTGAAGTAGAAAGTGAACTGGACCCGATCGACAAATGTTCGGTCTGTCTCTATCGTCTCGGCTTGAGTCTGGCAGCTTTGCTGCTGTTGTGTCGAGGGGGGAGCCTGCTGATCGGGCAGGATTTTTTACCTCAACGCCTCTGGTTGACGGCGTTGGTGGTGGCGAGCGGCCTGTGCGGGTTCTGCCTGCACATCTATGACAAGCGAGTCCGTTTCCTGCTGCAGGGATTGGGTTGGGGCGGGCTGATGCTGGCGGCCTGCGGCGCACCTGATGCACTGGTGCTGGGGGCCGGGCTGGCAACGCTCTCCGGCTTGGCGTTCAAGGAGCAGTTCTGCTTCGCCATCCCCGGCATCAAGGCGGTGCCCCTGTTGCTGCCACTGTTATGGCTGCTGGAGTGGGCCCGGCTCGATTGGGCCGTCGCCCTGGTGGCCCTGATGTGCGGCCTGCTGCTCTGTCTGCTCAGTCTGGCCAAGTGGCGGATGCCCCTGCACTTCGATATCGGTGACAGGGGGCGCTATCAGCTCTAGGTGGCCTGACAGCTCTTCATCTGCCGGTTGAGTGCCTGCAGCACCAGTGGGCGGCTGATGATGCCGATCACCTTGCCTTGCTGCAACACGGGGTAGATCTTGGGCTTGGAGCCCGTCATCTGGCGCGCGAGATCCAGGATGCTGTCATCCGGTGCGACCGAGAGCGGCGTGTGGCTCATCAGATCCTCCACCCGGGTGCGGCTGTCACAGTGATAGCTGCCGGTGAGCAGGCTGGGAATGCAGTCCTGCTCGGAGAGAAAACCGATCAGCTGCTGGCGCTCGTCGAGCACCGGCAGCCCGCTCAATCCGGCCTGGTGCAAGCGGTCCAGCGCCTCGGCCAGGCCGAGTTGGGGGCTGAGTGAGTGGGTCAGGCGCTGCATATGATCGCGAACTTGTAGCATGATGGTGGCTCCATAAGATTCAATGAGGCCACTATGCCCTTGCCCCCGACGACGCGGCCAATGGGTTCTGCCTCGGGCATTGATAGGCAAATGACAGCAGCATCATCTTGCCCGAGAAAGGTTGGCCAGGATGGTTAATGACACAAGGAGAGGCTATGCGTGCATTGGTGACGGGCTGTGGCCGCCGACTGGGTTTCTACCTGTGCGAGCAACTGGTGGCTGCGGGTTGGCAGGTGACGGGCAGCTATCGCAGCGAACGCCCCGAGCTGGCCCATCTGCGGGCCCTGGGGGTGGAGCTGGTGCAGGCGGACTTTGCGCAGGCAGCGGAGGTCGAGCGGCTGATCGGGGCGCTCAGCGCCCATGACGATCTGGCGCTGATCATCCACAATGCCTCGGCGTTTGAACCAGAGGCCAGCGAGCCGGCGGCGCAGCTCGCCCAGTTCGAGCTGTTCTACCGGGTGCACATGGCGGCGCCGTTTCAGCTCAATCGCGCGCTGGCGCCCCGGCTGGCCCGCCATGACAACGCCAGCATCATCCACATCACCGACATCTATATTCACGCCCCTGCGCCGCAGTTTGCCGCCTATGTGGCCACCAAGGCGGGGGCTCATTCGCTCGCCATGAGCTTTGCCCGCGAGCTGGCCCCGGCCGTGCGGGTCAACACCATAGAGCCGGGCCCCATACTGTTTCTCGATGAACACGGCGACGCCTGGCGCCAGCAGGTGCTGTCCAGGACGCCGCTGGCCAGGGAGGGGGGGCTGGAGCCCATCTGGCAGGCGGTCACACTGCTGATGACCAATGACTACATGACGGGGGCCAGCATCAGAGTGGACGGTGGCCGGGCCCTGGCCGTCATCTAGGTGCTCAGGCTAGTGATGACGGGTGGCGACATGGTGGGGATCTGCGTCCGGGTGGACGATGACCTGGCCCTGCTCACGCTCTGGCTGCCAGAGATCGACGGGGGCCTGACCAAAGCGCTGCTCCGCAAACACCTTGCTGCTGTGCAGGCGCAGCGCCACCTTGGGATCCTGCACCTGACCGCCGCCATGGCACTCGGCCAGCAACTCGCAAAGGTAGGCATCCACCGGGCTGCCGGCGAAGTCCGCCACCGGGCCGCTGGCCAGGATGTCGATATCCAGCGGTCGGTCCGTCACCTTGCAGTGGGGATTGCTGCGATCCCGGCCGTGGGCCAGCTCCATGCTGACAAATTCGGCCTTCAGTTGGGGCGGCGACAGCTCGCTCTCGACGATGAACAGACAGTTGAGGAAGTCGTGGTGCGAGCGCATGCCCACCGGCTTGGTCTGGATCACCGAACTCAGGCGCAGGTGACCGAAGCGCGCCAGCAGCTCCCCCACGGCCAGGCTGACGTGATGGGCGGGGTCAAGATTTGAGCCAATGCTGCACAGGTAGAACATGCTTGCCATTCCTTTGGTTGGTCTCGTCTGAAATATATACGCAGCTCACGGTTATCAGATTTACTATGAATTAACATAGTTTTATCTGTTGTGATCCAACTCTGATTGGCAGAAAGGAGGTTTGCATGAGTGTTGAGCTGAAATGGGCGCTGTTGACCGCCTCCGGGGCCCTGGCAGTGATCCTGATCATCTGTGTGGCATCCGTCGGATTGGCGTGAGCACCATCCCCGTATCGCATCAAACCGGCCATTCGGCCGGTTTTGCTTTTTGATGCAGTGCGGATATGCTGGGCCCCCCATGAAGAGTCGAGACAGCACAAGATGACCAAGGTACGCCCCCGTTCCCTGCTACAGGTGGTATTGATGGGCTTCGTCCTGGTCCTGATGCCCCTGGGGGGCATGATCTGGCACGACAGCCAGGCCTTATCTCACCTGAGTCAGCTGACCAGCGACGAGCTGGAGCGGGCGGTGCGCGATACCCGCCGGGCGACCCTGCTCACGACCCAGGCCGTCGATCTGGAGCGCACCCTGCGGCGTTACGCGGTGCTGGGGGATGATCGCATCCTCGCCAGCTACCAGCAGCAGCTGGCGAACTACCGCGAGCTGCTCGCCACCCATCAGCAATCCATCCCGGATGTGGCCGCCTATGCCGGCCTCGAGACCTCGCTGGCCTGGCTGGATGACTTACAGGACTTGCGCAAGGCGAAGAGCGATGCGACCAGCCCCAAGTTCGATCAATTCAACCAGCTCAGCCAGCAACTGGAGGTGATCACCCGCAGCCAGGTCGATGAACACGTGGTGCGCATGCGAACCGCCATCGCCGATCTGAGGACCGAGATCTGGTGGGCCAGCGGCTTCGTGGCCGTGCTGAGCCTGCTGCTGGTGCTGCTGTTTACCTATCTGATCATCCACCCGGTACGTCAGATTGAGTCGCGGATCCTGAGCCTGGGGGCCGGCGTGGAGCCGGACAAGCGCCCGGTCGACGGCCCGGCCGAACTGGTGCTGCTGGGGGAGCGGATCGGCTGGTTGCACGATAGGCTTAAAGAGCTGGAGCAACAGAAGTATCAGTTCCTGCGCCACGTCTCCCACGAGCTGAAGACGCCGCTCGCGGTGCTGCGGGAGGGGGCGGATCTGCTGTCAGAACAGCTGGTGGGTCCGCTCAATCCGGATCAGCAGGAGATCTGCCAGATGCTGGAGGAGAACAGCCGCCGGCTGCAGACCCTGATCGAGCGGCTGCTCGACTTCAACCGCCTCAGCCAGCAGGAGGTCTTCAGCCTGACGCCGGTGCCGTTGACCCCCTTGCTGAATGAACTGTTGACAGAATACCGGTTGGCACTGGAATCCAAACAAATCAGTGTACACTTGCCGGCCGAGCCCATCAGCCTGCAGGCCGAACCCTATCGCCTGCGACTCATCCTCGATAACCTGTTCTCCAACGCGGTCAGCTATGGCGCCAAGGGCGGCCAGATCTGGATCCGGGCGGGGGCAGACGCCAGCGGTGGCTGGCTGGAGGTGGCCAACGAAGGGCCCGTCATCCCGCAGGCCGAGCAGGAGCGGATCTTCGAGCCGTTCGAGCAGGGCAGCACGGTGCGGCAAGGACTGCTGAAGGGGTCTGGCATGGGCCTCTCCATCGCCCGCGAGTCGGCGATGAGCCTGGGGGGAGAACTTAAATTGATTGAAGATGAACAGGCTGATGTCTGTTTCCGGTTGGATCTGAAGTGAAGTTCAAAATGAAACGATTTGTTGTTCCCGCATTGATGATGAGCCTGCTCTCGGGTTGTTCCCTGCTGCCGTCGTCCAGTCTGACGGCGCCGTCGGAGCAGGCCCTCGCCAAGCGGATGGAATTTGCCAATAAAGAGATGCAGGTCCGCCTGCAATACTCGGACTGGCTGCTGGCCAGTCACCCCCAGCAACGGGTACAGGAGCGTCAGCGTCTGACCGGTGCCACCGACCTCGAGAGCCGGGTCAACCTGGCCATGGTCAACACCCATCCCTCCGAGTCGGTGGCGAGCCGCCGGGCCGGGCTGGATCAGCTCAAGTCCCTGCTGCCCGAACTCGGCCTGGACGCCCAGGCCTTCCTGCGCAGCTGGATCGCCCTCGGCGAGGAGCTGCTGGCCCGTGACAGCCGCCGCGACGATCAGAGCCAGGAGGTGCAGCGCCTGCGTCGCCAGATCGAGCAGCTCAGCGCCATCGATGAGCAGCTGAACCAGCGCAAACTCAATGGCGGGACCCAGCCATGAGCCGCATCCTGCTGGTCGATGACGACGCCAGCCTGCTCAAGCTGATGAGCATGCGGCTGCGCAGCCAGGGCTATGAGGTGGATACCGCCGACAGCGCCGAAGGGGCGCTGGACAGGCTGCGCCAGCAGCGCGCCGATCTGGTGCTGAGCGACTTGCGGATGGGGGGCATGGATGGGCTGGCGCTGTTCGAGCGGATCCAGTCCCAGTGGCTCGGCATGCCGGTCATCATCATGACCGCCCACGGCACCATTCCCGACGCCATTCAGGCGACCCGCTCCGGGGTGTTCAGCTTTCTCACCAAGCCCATCGACAAGGATGAGCTGCTCGCCACCATAGAGCATGCCCTCAGCCTGACCCGACCCAAGCAGCAGCGGGAGTGGCAGTCCCTGATCCAGACCCGCAATCCGCAGATGGAGCAGCTGCTGATCCAGGCGAGCAGCATCGCCACCATGGAGGTGCCGGTGTTGATCCTGGGGCCTTCCGGCTCCGGCAAGGGGGTGATGACTCAGGCTTTGCACCAGGCCAGCAACCGCCACGACAAGCCGCTGCACGCCATCAACTGTGCGGCCCTGCCCTGGCCAGCGTTGGATCTGCAGCTGTTCGGGGAAGATGGTCAGTCCGGTCTGTTCGCCCAGGCCAAGGGCGCGACCCTGTTTCTGGATGAGATAGGCAACCTGTCCGAGTCACTGCAGGCCAAGCTGCTGCAGGTGCTGGCGGAGTATGGCCAGGGCACCCCCGAGGTGAGGGTCATCAGCTCAAGCCACCAGGATCTGGTCACGGCGATGGAGGAGGGGCGCTTTCGGGAGGATCTCTTCTACCGGCTCAACGTGGCCAACATCACCCTGCCGCCCCTCAGCGCCCGCAGCGAGGACATCCCGTTGCTGGCCCGCCAGGCGCTGGATGAATACCGCAGCCGCCACGACAGCTGCGCCGCGCTCGGCTTCTCGCCGGAGGCGCTGGCCCTGCTGGCGGCGGCGGCCTGGCCCGGTAACGTACGCCAGCTCTATGGGGTGGTGGAACAGCTCGCCAGCCTCTGCTGCAGCCCGGTGATCGGGGCCGCCATGGTCGAGTCGGCCCTGAGTGGCGGGGTGGGCGGCATCCCCTCGTTCAACGAGGCGCGTGCCGAGTTCGAGAAGGAGTACCTGATCCGCCTGCTGCGCACCACAGAGGGCAACGTGACCCTGGCGGCCAATATGGCGGGCCGCAACCGTACCGATTTCTACAAGCTATTGAATCGACACGGTATCGAGGCGGCGAACTTCAAGTCGAAGGGGTAACGTCAGGCGCTTTGGCCACACGGGTCGTGGCCTGGGTACGGCGTGACAGCCAGAGCCCGCTCGCCTTCATCGGATAACCGGGCGGAACGCCGATCACCAGGCGCTCGGTCGGGATCAGGCGGGGTCGACCACGCTGCTCGTGGCCTGGGCCTTCTGGGTTTTGTGGGACAGCCAGAGGCCGCTCGCCTTCATCAGATAGCCGAACAGGGCGCCGATCACCAGGGATGGCAAGATCAGGCGCCACTCCCCCGCCGCCCCGAAGGTGGCGCAGCAACCGGCGAAGGTGCCGGGAATGTAGCCGAGCCACTGCTGCTTGGCCTGGGCGCACATCAGGGTCGCCACCACTCCCGTCATCAGATAGCCCGCCATGCCGGCGCCCCACCAGCTCTCCCCGTGGATCAGCACCAGTGCCCACAGCATGCCGCTGGCATTGCACAGCAGGGTCTGCAGCAGCGCCTTGTAGCCGCCACTCGAGGCGAAGTAGCTGGTGCAACCGAGGAAGCCGACCCAGGAGATGAGGCCGAGGGCGGCGGCCAGTCCGCCCCAGACGGCGGAGAGGATCCCGGTCGTGATGGCGATGGCGATCAATGGGCTCATGACATGACTCTCAGTGGTTGAATCCGGAAAAGGAGGCAGCCTACCCTTCGGCTGAGAGGCGGCAAGCAGGGGCCGGATTGTGTGTGATCTGAGTCACCTTTTTCAACTCGGGAATACGCTTGCGCTCGCGAAAAAAATTCATTGGTGGCTTCTTGGGGGCTGCACCATAGTTAGAGGCCCTGTCCTGCTCATGGAGTGAGTCTGATGGTGCCAAACGTGATCGTTCCTCTGCTGGTGTTCATAGTGCTGTTTCTGGCCGGTACCATGGCCAAGGCACTGCCTCTGTATCAGATGATGTAAAGCTGTGAAATAAAACCTCGCCGGGGCCGGTCTAATGAATGTCGTCTCATAGCCCCGGGAGTTTTTCATGTTTATCAAGCACTCGAACCCTCTTCACCCCACCGAGCGGGATGTCACCCCGGAAGCCGTCTATCAGGATCGCCGCCTCATCCTCAAGGGATTGGGGCTGGGCACCGCCAGCCTGGCCTTCCCGGTCAAGGCCAGTCTGCTCGATCTCTTCTCCAGCGAGACCCCGGCCCCGGCCGCCGCCACCAAGGCCATCCAGTACAAGGCCGCGACCCGGCCTGAGGGGCTGACCCTGACCCCGCTGGAGAAGGCGACCAGCCACAACAACTTCTACGAGCTGGGGACCGACAAGGGGGATCCGGCCCGCAATGCTCACTATCTCAAACCCGAGCCCTGGACGCTGAAGGTGGAGGGGGAGGTGGCCAAGCCCTTCACCCTGGACGTGTGGGATCTCATCAACAAGCGCGAGCTGGAGGAGCGGATCTACCGGCTGCGCTGCGTGGAGGCCTGGTCCATGGTGCTGCCCTGGAGCGGCATTCCCCTTGCGGAGATAATCCGCCGCGCCGAGCCGACCAGCCGCGCCAAGTTCGTGGCGTTCGAGACGCTCTATGATCCGGCGCAGTTGCCGGGGCAGGCGTCCAGCGGCCTGGGGGGCGGCATCGATTATCCCTATGTGGAGGGGCTGCGGATGGACGAGGCGATGCACCCGCTCTCCTTCCTGGCGATGGGGCTCTACGGCAAGACGCTGCCCGCCCAGAACGGGGCGCCGATCCGGCTGGTGGTACCCTGGAAGTACGGCTTCAAGAGCATCAAGAGCATCGTCTCCATCCGCTTGGTGGAAGAGATGCCCCCCACCACCTGGAATCTGCTGGCACCGAACGAATATGGCTTCTACGCCAACGTCAATCCGCAGGTGGATCACCCGCGCTGGAGCCAGGCCAGCGAACGCTTCATCGGGGAGGGCAGCATCTTCGGCGCCAAGCGCCAGCCCACCCTGCTGTTCAACGGCTACGGTGACGAGGTGGCCTCCCTCTATCAGGGCATGGATCTGCGCAAATGGTACTGACACCGAGACTGACCGGCCGTCACATCGGCCTGCTGCGGGCCCTGGTGCATCTGGCGTCCCTTGGCTTCTTGCTCTGGCTGGGCTATGCGGTGCCGGCCGGCTTGCTGGGAGGGGATCCGGTGCAGGGGCTGACCCATTACCTCGGCAAGGGCGCCCTGCACCTGCTGCTGCTGACCCTGCTGATCTCGCCGCTCGCCAAACGCTGGCGGCAGGGGCAGCTCGTCAAGCTGCGCCGGCCACTCGGACTCTGGTGTGCGGCCTGGGCAGTATTGCACTTCATGGTGTGGCTGGGGCTGGATCTGCAGTTCGACTGGAGGCTCATCGGCGGCGAGCTGGTGAAGCGCAGCTACATCATGGTGGGGGCGGTGGCGCTGCTGCTGCTGCTGGCCCTGAGCATCACCTCGATCCCGGCCCTGCTGCGGGCCATGGGCCCGAGCTGGCAGCGGCTGCACAACTGGATCTATGCGGTGGCCCTGCTGGTACCGGTGCATTACTGGTGGTCGGTCAAGAGCGGTTGGCAGGAGCCGCTCATCTACCTGCTGCTGGCCTGTGCCCTGTTGGTGCCGCGGCGCGAGAAGCTGCTGCGTCCCTGGCGCCAGCGCCAGAGGCTGCGGCAACGCCAGAAACTGGAGGAGGCGTGATCCCCTCCACCCATCCAGACGCGCATAGCAAAAGAGGCCTAATCGGCCTCTTTCTGTTGGGTGATCTTGCCGCTGTGGGCGTCGACGCTGAGCCGCACCTTCTGCTCCCTGGCGTCCAGGGTGCTGACGTCAAATGTGTCACCTTCCAGCTCGACTTCCCGAATGTCGTGGTACCCTTGTGCCAGCAGCAGCTTGACCAGGGCAGGCATGTCGAGACGCGTCTGGGCCGCCCAGCCAAGGGTGGAAAAGAGGCAAAGAATCAGCAGGATACTGCGTGGGATCATATTCATTCCGGATTCATGGCTGGCACACTATAAACGGCATTATGTTAGGTTTTGGGAGATGAATCATCCATGAATAGAGCCCTGTCCCTGCTTGGGCTGTTGCTGCCGGCACTGGTGCAGGCGGCCCAGCCGAACGAGGCCCTGCTGCAACAGGCGGTCAGCGAGGGGCGGATCAGACCTTTTCATGAGCTGATGGAGGTCGCCTCCCGCCTGCCGGTGCGCGTGCTGCGCGTCGATCTGGGGGAGGAGAATGGCGTCTGGCTCTATGAGCTTCGGCTCATCGACAGCGAAAACAGCGTCATCAAGGTGGGCTACCGCGCCGACAATCTGGAGATGGTGTGGCTCAAGGGCCACCATCTGGAACGCCTGTTCGAGCCCCGCCCGCCATTGGAAGAAGAGTGACCCCGAGACCGTCTTGCAAAGCTGCCGCCCGGACAGGGCGCCGCGACTCGCCGCGTCTCATCCCGAGCGGCCGGAAGTGCCCCCACTTTGGAAAATAATTCATGCGAATTCTGATAGTTGAAGATGAGAAGACCCTGGCAGGCCAGCTGGCTGAACAGCTGCGCCTGTCCGGTTTCGTCACCGATCTCTGCCACGATGGCAATGAGGCTGGTTTCCTCGGCGAGACCGAACCCTATGACGCCATCATTCTGGATCTGGGCCTGCCGGGCCGCGACGGCCTGAGCGTGCTGAAAGAGTGGCGCAGCAAGGGGATAGACACTCCTGTGCTGGTGCTGACCGCCCGTGGCCAGCTGCACGAGAAGATCGAGGGGCTGAACGCCGGCGCCGACGACTACCTCACCAAACCCTTCCAGGTCGCCGAACTGGTGGCCCGTGTCCATGCCCTGGTGCGGCGTGCGGCGGGCAATGCCAGCTCGATCCTCGAGATCGGCGGGGTGCGGCTCGACATGGCGGCCTCCCAGGTGTGGTACGAGGGCACCCCCATCAAGCTCACCGCCCACGAGTTCCGGGTGCTGGGCTACCTGATGCAGCACAGGGGCAAGGTGGTGTCGCGCAGCGAGCTGATCGACCACATCTACGCCCAGGATTTCGATCGGGACTCCAATACCGTGGAGGTGTTCATCGGCCGGATCCGCAAGAAGACCCACCCAGATCTGATCGAGACGGTGCGCGGGCTAGGGTACAGGATCAACGAATGACCTTGGTGTTGAGCTGTTCCGGTAGGCATGGTGCGTGGCGGGTGAGCCCATGAGGCTGGTGCGCACCCTGCGCGGCCGGCTGGTGGTCATCGCCCTGGTCTGGTGCGGGCTCTTCCTGTTCGCCACCGGCTTCAGCCTGCAGACCATGATGCGCAACTACTGGCAGGAGGCGGAGGCGGATGGCCTGCGCCTGCAGCTCTATGATCTGCTCTCCCGCCTCGAGATCCAGCCCAATGGGCTGCCTGTGGTCACCGAGCCCATGGCCGATCCCCGCTATCGCCAGCCCTACTCGGGCTACTACTGGCAGCTGGAGCTGGGCAGCGACGTGGTCAGCCGCTCCCGCTCCCTGTGGGATGCCCACCTCAGCGCCCATGGCCTGAAGTCGGCCTTTGGCGATCCGGATCTGTTCGTCGGCAAGGGGCCCAACAAGGAGCCGCTGCTGATCATGACCCGCACCGTGCTGCTGCCGGGCTCGGATCGGGTGTTCACCCTGGTGATGGCCAAGGACAGCAGCGTCCTGACCCAGACCCTGAAGAAGACCCGCATCAGCCTGTTCCTGGGGCTGGGCTTCGCCGCCGCCGGGCTGGTGCTGGGCTTCATGTTCCAGATCGTCTACGGCCTGCGGCCGCTGCACCTGCTGCGCCGTGAGCTGGGACGGGTGCATCAGGGCCATCAGGAAGGGTTCCGGCTGCGCTATCCGCTGGAGATCCAGCCGCTGGTGGAAGACATCAACCGGCTGCTGCACCACTACAGTGAGCTGCTGCAGCGGGCCCGCTCTCACACCGGCAACCTGGCCCACGCGCTCAAGACGCCCCTCAGCATCATGCGCAACCAGGTGGCCCAGTTGCCGCCGGAGGACAGGGCCGCCATCGACGAGCAGCTCGACCAGATCCAGCGCCACATCGATTATCACCTCGGTAAGGCCAGGGTGACCGGGGCCGCCAAGATCCTGGGGGTCTCGACCCCGGTGCGGGCCAGGGTCGAATACATCTGCCGCGCCTTCTCCCGCCTCTATCCGGGCAAGGAGGTGGATCTGCAGGTGCCGGCCAACCTGGCGGTCGGGGTGGAGGAGCAGGATTTCGACGAGATGGTGGGCAACCTGCTGGAGAACGCCTTCAAGTGGTCCAGCAGCCAGCTGCGCATCTCCAGCGCCGAGCTGGGGGGCTGGATCACCCTGCGCATCGAGGACGACGGCCCCGGCATGAGTGAGGATCAGATCGCCAAGGCGGTGCTGCGCGGTGTGCGGCTCGACGAGAAGGTGCCGGGCTCAGGGCTCGGGCTCAACATAGTGTCAGACTTGGCCGAAGCCTATCGCGGCAGTTTCATCATGGGACGAGCCGAACTGGGCGGCCTGGCAGCCTCTCTGTCGCTGCCCAAGGTGGCCAGGGTGGAGAGCTAGCAACGCCGTCTCATCATGGGACGGACGACATAATAGTGGTCTGGTGCCCTTCCGTCGCTGCCCCAGGTGGCCAGGGTGGAGAGCTAGCAACGCCGTCTCGTCATGGGACGGCCGGCATGATGGTGGTCTGGTGCTCTTCCCGTCTCTGCCCGAGCTGGCAAGGGGCGAGCGCTAGGCTTAAGATATGGCTCTTGTTTTAAGGTGTAGGAAGGGTAGCAATGACTGACGATCCGTGGGCACTCTGTCATCTCGATGATTCGTTCGATGCCTCTGTGCTGGGCACCAAGGGGGCCCAGCTCCAGTGGTTTGAGGATCGGGAATCCCTGATCGAATTCTTGCTGGAAGACTTCGTCGAGTTGCTGGCCGATGCCGGCGAGCTGGATGAGGATCAGACCGCGAGCGCCCGTGAGCGCTTCACCCTGCTGGTGGAGCAGTGCGGCGATGATCGCGGCCTGATGGATGCCATCAACGATCTCGCCTCCGGCCTGCGCCGCATCGCCTGGTTGGGGCCGCTCTCCGAGCTGGCCGAGGTCAGCGACGACTTTGCCAGCGGGCTACGCGCCTTCTTCTGGACCCAGTATGACGGCGACGAGGATGACCCCGAGGCCTGGATACAGGAAGATCTCTGGCCCCAGCTGGTCGAATGTGCGGAAGAGTACATGGTAGAGGGAGACTTCTGAGTCATTCCATCCCCCTCTGGCCACCTCAGAGTGGAATGAGCGGAATAGTACAGGATGGAAGGGGCGGCTGAATCGTCCTGAGACAAACAATAAAAAACGGCGCCTCGAGGGCGCCGTTTTGGTTGGCCGACCGCCGACTCAGGCGTTGGCGGGGACCTCATGGGCGGTGTTGGGCAGCTCGGGCCCGCTGTACTTCTCGATCTGCAGCTGGGCCATGTGGCCGCAGTTGCCTTGCGCCAGGCTGGAGGAGCCTTCATCGAAGGTCAGGCAGTTGACGTTGCCGTTCTTGCAGATGGCGCCGACCTCGCCCGGCTTGGCCGGATCGAACCAGGCCCCCTCGCAGATCCGCACCACCCCCTGGCGAATGTCCTTCGACACCAGGGCGCCCACCAGGATCTGGCCGCGCTCGTTGAAGGCGCGCACCAGATCCCCGGCCTGGATGCCACGGGCCTTGGCATCGTCCGGGTGGATCAGGATGGCCTCCCGATCGGCGATGGCGAACTTGTCCCGCAGCGGGGTGTTGTCCAGCTGGGAGTGCAGTCGCTGGGTCGGGTGCGAGGTGTTCAGGGACAGCGGATAGCGGCTGGCCTGTTCGCCCTGGGCCCACTCCTTGGGCTCATACCACTTGGGATGGCCGACACAATCGGCATAGCTCATGCCGGCGATGGCATTGGAGAAGATCTCTATCTTGCCGGACGGGGTGCCGAGCGGGTTGAGCAGCGGGTTGTCGCGAAAATCGGCGTGACGGATCCACTGGCGGTTCGCCTCAGGGATGGGGAAGCGGATGTAGTTGTTGGACTCCCAGAACATGTTGAACGGCGGCAGCGCCACCTTGGCACCGCGGGCCTGGGCGGCCATGCCGTCGTACATCTGCTTGAGCCACAGGGTCTCGTCCTTGCCCTCGGTATAGGCCTCCTGCAGGCCGAGCTTGGCGGCGACGGCGCTGAAGATGTCGAAGTCGTTGCGCGACTCGTGCTGGGGCGGCACACACTGGTGCATGGGGAAGACGTAGCGCTGGGAGTAGTCACCCCCCATCTCGAGATCGTTGCGCTCGTAGCTGGTGGTCACCGGCAGCACTATATCGGCGTGCTTGGCGGTGGCGGTCCAGTAGGGCTCGTGCACTATCACCGTCTGCGGCTTGCGCCAGGCCTGCAGCAGGTTGTTGGTGTCCTGATGGTGGTGGAAGGGGTTGCCACCCGCCACGTAGACCAGTTTGACATCCGGGTAGGTCAGCTTGCGGCCGTTGAAGTCGATGGTCTTGCCGGGGTTGGCCAGGCAGTCGGCGATGCGGGCCACCGGGATGGGCGCCGGGCTGTTCTGCGGCGCCGTCCCGGCCGAGATGCCTGCCAATATGCCGCCCTTGGCGGTGGGGCTGCCGCCGGATGAGTAGTGATAACTGAAGCCGTAGCCGCCCCCCGGCAGGCCGATCTGGCCCAGCATGGCGGCCAGGGTGACCAGCATCCAGTTCGGCTGTTCGCCGTGATGCTGACGCTGCATGCCCCAGCCCGCCATGATCATGGTGCGCTTGGAGGCCATGTCGAGGGCCAGCTGGCGGATCACCTTGGCCTCGACCCCGCAGACGGTGGCAGCCCACTCGGCGCTCTTCGGCTGACCGTCGTCCTTGCCGAGCAGGTAGTCGAGGAACTTGTCGAAGCCGACGGTGTAGCGCTCGAGGAAGGCCTGATCGTGCTTCTTCTCGCTATAGAGGGTATGAGCAACCCCCAGCATCATGGCCACATCGGTGTAGGCGTTCGGCGCAATCCACTCGGCGTTGGCCAGCTTGGCGGTCTCGTTGTAGACGGGATCTATGCTGATGATGCGGGTGCCCTTCTCCTTCAGCGCCTTGAAACCGGCCTGACCCTCGTGATCCGGTATGTTCCAGCTGTTCTTCAGGGTCACCTGGGCGTTGACCCCCCACAGCACCACCAGTTCCGCATGTTCCACCACGTTCGGCCAGGCGGTCTGCTGCTCGTACACCTCGATGGAGCCCATCACGTGGGACATGATCACCTGGGCCGCGCCGGTGGAGTAGTCGCCGGCATAACCGGTGAAGCCACCGGCCAGGTTCATCAGCCGGTGCAGCAGGGTGCGGCTGTTGTGGAACATGCCGACACTCTTCCAGCCGTAGGATCCGGCGTGGATGGCCTGGGGGCCGAACTCGCCCTGCACCCGCTTGATCTCGCCGGCCACCAGTTCGATGGCCTGCTCCCAGCTCACCCGCACCCACTCGTCGGCGCCGCGCAGCTCGGGCTTGGCGCCCGGGCCATGCTCCAGCCAGCTCTTGCGCACCATGGGGTACTTGATGCGGTTCTTGGCATGGACCTGGAACGGCGCCATGTCGATGAGATCGTTCGGTGCCGGATCGTCGGCCACCGGCTGCACGCGGATCATGCGGCCATCGGCGACTATGGCTTCAAAGGCACCCCAGTGGGCGCCGGTCAGTATGCCCTTCTGGGCCGGTACCAGAGTCGGGAACTGTTCAAGCGCCGTGCTGATGGCTTGCGCCAGGGCGTGCTTCGGGAACAGGCCGGCGAGCAGCGGCAGGGCGGCACAGGCCCCCAGTCCCTTGAGCAGGCTGCGGCGGGACAGATTGGTCTGTTGGTCATTGAAAAAAGTCATATCGAATTCCTCTGTTCCAGCCTTAGTGTGCCGCGCTCATGTCACTGGCGTGTTTTTGCACGTATTGGGTCAGCATGCGGGCCTGCTCCGGGGTAAGAGAGGTGCGTGATTCCATGCCCTTGATGACGCCGATCCACTGGTTGGCGTTGAAGTGATCCAGCGCGGTCAGGCCGTGGCAGCCGGTGCAGTTGTTGGACATCAGGGTGGAGGCGTATTGCCACAGCTTGCCCTGATCGCCGATGAGCTGGCGCTGATCCACCCAGGCGGTCAGCTTGACCTGATGCCAGGTGAGGTTGGTGGCGCTGTCGGTCTCGCTCTTGCCGGTGACCAGCGCCTGCTTGGCGGCGTCGCCGACCAGCACGCTCAGGATGCGCTTGCCGGGGGCGGCGTAGAACACCTCGCTCACCCCGTCCTGCTGCCAGCCTTCGATCCGTACCTGGGCGCGACCGTTGTCGTTGGCCAGGATCTCGACTTGCGTCGATGGCATCAGGGTGCCCTCGTCCGTGGTCGCCTTGGCATCGAGGAACAGCGGCGTGGTGGCGATGGCGTAGCGAGTGGTGACAGTCGCCGGGGTCTGGGCGGCGGCCGCCGCCAGTTCACTGGCGCCGGCGGCGGCCAGGCCACTCATGTCCGGCATGATGTGGGCGACCCCGCGGTGACAGTCGATGCAGGTCTGGCCCTCCTTGATGGCCACCGGGTGCTCGGCGCGGGCGTTGGGACGCTGGGCCAGGATGTCCATGGCGGCGTAGCTGTGGCAGCTGCGGCAGGTGGCGGAGTCATTGGCCTTGAGCTGATCCCAGACGGTCTGGGCCATGCGCAGCTTGTGCTCCTCATACTTCTGGGGGCTATCCAGGGTACCGAGGGCCTCGTGGTAGATATCCTTCACGGCGCGGATCTTGGTCCACAGATAGGAGCCGGGGTCATTGGGGATGTGGCAGTCGGCGCACTCGGCCCGGATCCCCTTCACGTTCTGGAAGTGCACGCTGCCCTGATATTCGGCCAGCGGTGTCTGCATGGAGTGGCAGGAGACACAGAACTCGGTGGAGCTGGTCTTGTGCAGCACGGTGACGGTGACTCCCAGCGCCGCGACGCCCAGCAGGGCCCCGAGCAGCAGGAGCCAGAACCAGGTCTTTCTCAACATTTTTCCAAGCATGGCGGCAGTTCCCTACGATCAAATATTACCAATATAGTAGTAGTCTTGGCGGATGAGGGGTTGACCTCGGTTATGGTTTTTATTCTTTAAATTGGATTTTTTTCGTTTTAAATTCCATTTAAATTTTCATGTATGAATTTAAATCAAATTCTAGTTGTTAACCTTGTTAGTTTAGCCTTATTTGACACCCTTTAAATCATCAAATCCGCACGAGTCATGCTGGAAACGGCTCTGACTCGACGTTTTGCTCCCCGGTATGACAGCCGGGCTCTGAATGGACAGGTGTTGGGCTTTGCGAAAGGCTCGATATATACTGTTTGCATATACAGTGATCAGGTTTGTCAGTCATGCGACTCTTTATTGCCGAGAAGCCCAGCCTGGGCCGCGCCATCGCCGATGCCCTGCCCAAGCCCCACAAGAAGGGGGAGGGCTTTATCGAGACCGCCGAGGGCGACGTGGTGACCTGGTGCATCGGCCACCTGCTGGAGCAGGCCGAGCCCGATGCCTATGACGCCGCCTACAAGCAGTGGCGCATGGAGCAGCTCCCCATCATTCCCGGCCAGTGGCAGCTGGTGGCCAAGCCCAAGACCAGGACCCAGCTCACCGTCATCAAGCGGCTGATCAAGCAGGCCGACTGCGTGGTGAATGCCGGCGATCCGGACCGGGAGGGGCAGTTGCTGGTGGACGAGGTGATCGACTTTCTCGGCTATCCCAAGACCAAGCCGGTGCAGCGCTGCCTCATCAGCGACCTCAACCCGCCGGCGGTGCGCCGGGCCCTCGACAAGCTGCGGGACAACAAGGAGTTCGTGCCGCTGGCGGTCTCGGCCCTGGCCCGCAGCCGTGCCGACTGGCTCTATGGCATCAACATGACCCGGGCCTACACCCTGCTCGGGCGCAAGGGGGGCTGTAGCGAGTTGCTGTCGGTCGGCCGGGTGCAGACCCCGCTGCTGGGGCTGGTGGTGCGGCGGGATCTGGAGATCGATGCTTTCGTGCCCAAACCCTTCTTCGAGGTGCTGGCCCATGTGGTGACCCAGGGCAGCGAGCGGTTCAACGCGAAGTGGCTGCCGTCCGAGGCCTGCGCTCCCTGGCAGGATGAGGAGGGACGGGTGCTCAACCGGGCCTTGGCCGCCAAGGTGGTGGAGCGGATCAAAGGCCAGCCTGCCCAGGTGGAGGAGGTCGAGGAGCAGGCCCGCAAGCAGACGGCGCCGCTGCCCTACAACCTCTCCAGCCTGCAGATCGACGCCGCCAAGCGCTTCGGCATGGATGCCAAGCGGGTGCTGGATGTCTGCCAGGCACTCTACGAGCGCCACAAGCTCATCACCTATCCCAGATCCGACAGCCGGCACCTGCCGGGCGATCACTTCAGCCGGGCCCCTCAGGTGCGCGACGCCATAGCCGCGACCGCGCCGGCTCTGGCCAAGGCGGTGAGCGAGGCGGATGGCAAGATCCGCAGCAAGGCCTGGAACGACAGCAAGGTCGATGCCCACCACGCAATCATTCCCACCGAGAAGCGTGGCAACGAAGGCAGTCTCTCCGCCGAGGAGAGCAAGATCTATGGCCTGATCGCCCGCCAGTATCTGCTGCAGTTCTACCCGCCGTTCGAATACAACGACAGCAGGGTGTTGCTGCGCATCGCCGGTGGCCTGTTCCAGGCCAAGGCCAGGCGCATTCTCAAGGCCGGCTGGAAGGCGCTGCTGGGGGTGGAAGAGGACGATGAGGAGGAGGCGGGGAGCCTGCCCGCCCTGCGCCAGGGCGAGCAGTTGCAGTGTGAACGGGGCGAGTTGCTGGAGAAGATGACCCAGGCGCCCAAGTCGTTCACCGACGCCACCCTGCTGGCCGCCATGACCGGCATCGCCCGCCATGTGCAGGATCCCGAGATCCGCAAGACCCTGCGCGAGACCGATGGCCTCGGCACCGAGGCGACCCGGGCCGGCATCATAGATCTGCTGTTCAAGCGACGCTTCCTGGTGCGCCAGGGCAAGAGCATCAAGGCCACCCCCACCGGGCGGGCGCTGATCCTGGCGCTGCCCGCCAGCGCTACCACCCCGGACATGACGGCGCTGTGGGAGCAGCACCTCGGCCAGATCGCCGAGCGTCACGCCAGCTACCAGCAGTTCATGGGGCCGCTCACCGAGCAGCTGCATGGACTGATCGAGGGGGCAAGGCAGGACTCCGGCGCCAGCTTCAGCGCCCTGCCCAAGGCGGCCGCGGGCGCCGACAAACGCCGCTTCAGCCGCAAGGGGAGCAAGAGCAGTGCCGGCGGCAGCTCCCGCAAGAGCGTGGCCAAACGTCCGGCCAGGGGCAAGGTGGCCTGAGCCGTGGATGCACAGGAAAAAAGAAAGGGGCCATGGGCCCCTTTCTCGCATCTATGGAAGATTAGCCCGTATAGACCCCCTCTTCCGGGTAGCGGATCCGGGTCTCGCTCGGTCTGGCCAGCATCAGCGCCAGGGTGAGGGGGCCGAGACGGCCACAGATCATCACCAGCACCAGGATGCACTTGCCGGGTTCGCTCAACTCGGCGGTGATGCCGGTGGTGAGCCCCACGGTGGCAAAGGCCGAGATGGTCTCGAACATGATCTTGTCGAAGGGTTGTGACTCGGTGATCATCAGCAGGAACATGGCCAGCATCAGCACCATGGTGCTGACGATGATGATGGCCAGCGAGCGGGTCACTATCTGGGGTGACAGGGTGCGGCCGAACGCGGTGACATGGGGCCGCTTGGTCAGGAAGGCCTTGGTGGCCAGCACCACCACGGCGAAGGTGGTTACCTTGATGCCGCCCCCGGTGGAGGTGGCGCCGGCGCCGATGAACATCAGCATCATCATGAACAGCAGGGCCGCAGGGGTCATCAAGCCGATGTCGATGGTGTTGAAGCCCGCCGTGCGCGCCGTGGCGGACTGGAAGAAGGCCGCCAACAGCTGGCCGCCAATGCCGGCGTTGCCGAGGGTGCCTGGGTTGTTGTGCTCAAGTAGCCAGAACATCAGGGTACCGGCCAGCAACAGCGCCGGGGTCATCAGCAGCATCAGCTTGCTGTGCAGCTTCAGCTTGCGCCAGCGCCGGTTGCGCACCAGATCGACGATGACGGTGAAGCCGATCCCGCCGAGGATCAGCAGACCGGCGATGGTCAGGCTGATGATGGGATCATCCCGATAGCTGATCAGATTGTTGGCAAACAGCGAGAAGCCGGCGTTATTGAAGGCGGACACCGCATGGAAGAAGCTGACATAGAGGCCGTGGGCCCAGCCCATCTCCGGCACCCAGCGAATGGCCATGAGGCCGGTGCCGATCAGCTGGGCTACCAGGGCGAACAGCACTATGCGCTTCACCAGCTGGATGATGTTGACCGAGCCCTCCTGACCCAGTGCCTCCTTGGCCAGCACCTGCTGGCGCAGGCCGACTCGCTTGCTGAACATGGCGATCAGCAGCAGGGTCATGGTCATCTGGCCAAGGCCGCCGATCTCCATCAGCATCAGCAGGAAGATCTGCCCCTGCAGGGTGAAGGCGGTGCCGGTATCCACCACCCCGAGGCCGGTCACGCTGATGGCCGAGGTGGCGGTGAACAGGGCGTTGACGAAGGTGACTTCGCCCTTGTGGCTGGAGGGCTGGACTAGGAACAGGGTGCCGATCAACAGGATGACGAGGAAACTGCCGAGGATCAGCCTGGCTTCGCTCCAGCGGGAGTCGGCATCCCGATGCAGGGCAAAGGCATAGCTGCTGCGCCAGTTGATCATAGGGTGTCGAGCCAGTGATCGATGGCATGCTTGTTACCGGCCAGGATCAGGATGTCGCCGAGTTGCAGCTCCATCTTGCCGGTCAGTACGTTGTGCAGCACCTGGCCGCGCTTGATGGCCAGCAACTGCAGTTCGGTCTGCTGCAACAGGTGCAGGTCGGCCAGGGTACGGCCATTTTGCGCCAGGCCGATGACAAACTCGGTCAGCACCATGTCGTGGCCCAACTCCAGGTAGTCGAACAGGCGGTTGTCCAGCATGCTCTGGGCGACCCGGCGCCCCATGTCCCACTCCGGGTTGATCACCTTGTCGGCGCCCACTTTCTGCAGGATCTTGGCGTGAAACTTGTCGCGCGCCTTGACCCACACCTTCTTCACCCCCGCCTCCTTCAGCACGAGCGTGGTGAGAATGCTGGTCTCCAGGTTGTCACCTATGGCGACGAAGACGATGTCGAAGTTGGCCAGGCCGAGCTCGGCGACGGTAGCCTCATCGGTGGCATCGGCGACGATGACATGATTGCACAGGGTGGCGATCTGACGGGTTCTGACCTCGTCGATGTCGATCGCCAGTACCTCGGCATCCTGCCGTTGCAACTCTTCGCACAGGGCGCTGCCGAACAGGCCGAGGCCTATGACGGCAAATTGGTTGTTCATTTATGCTTCCTCAGAGGGCTGAAGGAGTTACTCTACCCCAGCAGATTGAGTCCGAAAAGTGCCTGGATTTTTCGTCCCGCGGGATCTGGGGTAAACTGCCCGCTTGCTCTTGTCGGGACACGCAGATGAAACTCACCCCCCACGCCCCCTTGTTGACCCTCAACACCCTGGCCCTCGATGCCCATTGCCTCTGGCTGGCAGAGGTGACCCGGCTCGATGACCTCAGATCCTTGATGGCCAACTCCGAGCTGAATGCCCTGCCACGCCTGGTGCTGGGGGGTGGGAGCAATATCCTGTTCTGCAATGACTTTGCCGGTCTGGTGGTGCTCAACCGCCTGCAGGGCATCGAGCTGCAGGAGGAGGGCGACCACTGGCTGCTGCACGTGGCGGCGGGGGAGGAGTGGCACCAGCTGGTGCGCCACGCCCTGCAGCAGGGTTGGCATGGGCTGGAGAATCTGGCGTTGATCCCGGGCACTGTTGGTGCCGCCCCGGTGCAGAACATCGGCGCCTACGGCGTCGAGCTGGCCGACTTCTGTGCCTATGTGGAGGCATTCAACTGGCAGACGGGCGAGGTGGAGCGCATCCAGGCCGCCGACTGCCAGTTCGGCTATCGCGACAGCATCTTCAAGCACGGCTGCCAGGATTCCCACTTCATCACCGCCGTCGGTCTGCGCCTGCCCAAGGCCTGGCAGCCGGTGTTGGGGTATGGCCCGCTCGCGGCGCTAGGTGAAGACCCCACAGCGCAGGCCATCTTCGACACCGTCTGCGCCACCCGCATGGCCAAGCTGCCGGATCCGGCCGTGCTCGGCAATGCCGGCAGCTTCTTCAAGAACCCCCTGGTCAGCCTGGCGCAGGCCGAGCGGCTCAAGCTGCAGCACCCGCAACTGCCGGTCTATCCCGCCGGGGAGGGGCAGGCCAAGTTGGCGGCGGGCTGGCTCATCGATCAGTGCGGTCTCAAGGGCTTCGCCATCGGCCGCGCCGCTGTGCACCAGCAGCAGGCTCTGGTGCTGGTGAACCTCGGCGGGGCCAGCGCCATGGAGCTGATCGCCCTGGCGGCCCATGTGCGCGACAGTGTAGAGCAGCGCTTCGGCGTCTTGCTGGAGCACGAGGTGCGCTTCATGGGGCTCACCGGCGAGACCTGGCTCGACGAGGTGCTGGCATGAGCCTCACCCCCATCAGACAGACCCTGATCAACCTGCTCAGCGATGGTCAGTTCCACTCCGGTGAGCAGCTCGGCGAGCAGCTCGGCATCAGCCGGGCTGCGGTGAGCAAGCACATGGCCGCCCTCAAGGATCTCGGGCTGGACCTGTTCAGCCTGACCGGCAAGGGCTATCGGCTGGCGGTGCCCATGGCGCTGTACGATCAGGCGCAGCTGCAGACCCTGGCTCCCATGGCGCCGGTGCACTGCTTCTCGGTGATCGACTCCACCAACCAGCATCTGCTGGAGCGGGTGAGCCGGCTTCAGTCCGGCGAGAGCTGCCTGGCGGAGTGCCAGACCGCCGGTCGTGGCCGTCGTGGCAAGCCCTGGGTCTCTCCCTTCGGCTGTCAGCTGATCCTGAGCATGTACTGGCGGCTCGAGCAGGGCATGGCGGCGGCCATGGGGTTGAGCCTGGCGGTCGGGGTGGCCGTGGTGGAGGCGCTGGAGTCGCTCGGTTATCCGGGCGTCGAGCTGAAGTGGCCGAACGACCTCTACTATCAGGGCCGCAAGCTGGCGGGCATCCTGGTGGAGATGAGCGGCAGCGCCGGTGCCAGCTGCCATCTGGTGATCGGCATCGGCCTCAACCTGGCGATGCCGGCCCGGCAGGGGGAGAAGATCGATCAGGCCTGGTCCGAACTGCGCCACGTCCAGCCCGAACTGGTGGATCGCAACCAGCTGGCGGCCTGCGTGCTACTGCACCTGCAAGGGGCCATGCAGACCTTCGAGCAGAGCGGCCTGGCCAGCTTCGTCGAGAGCTGGAACCGACTCGACTACTTTGCCGGCCGACCGGTGCGGTTGCTGATGGGGGAGCAGGAGATCCGTGGCATCGCCCGCGGCATCGACGATCGTGGCGCACTGCGACTGGAGACGGACGAGGGGATAAAATACTACCTGGGGGGCGAGATCTCCCTGCGGCGCGGGGACTGAGCCAGAGGCGAGGCATCGACCTTCGACCACAATAACAAAGGGGGCCCGAAGGCCCCCTTTGTTTGTCCGCCGTTGGCGCCTGCCATCACTTTCGCAGCTTGATCTGCTCGATGGCGTGCTCGTGACCCTTGGTCAGGATCAGGTTGGCCCGTTCCCGGGTTGGCAGGATATTCTCTTTCAAATTCAGATAGTTGATGTCTTGCCATATGTTGCTGGCAATCTCGGTGGCTTCACTCTCCGCCAGCTTGGCGTAGTGATGGAAGTAGGAGTCCGGATCCGAGAAGGCGCCGCTGCGGAACTTGAGGAAGCGATCTATGTACCAGCTGCGCAGCAGCTCGGCATCGGCATCCACATAGATGGAGAAGTCGACAAAATCTGACACGAAGACCCGGTGAGGTTCCTGCGGGTAATCCATACCGCTCTGCAGTACGTTCAGCCCCTCCAGGATCAGGATGTCTGGTTGCTCCACCACCTTCTTCTCATCCGGCAGTATGTCGTAGATGAGGTGGGAGTAAACGGGGGCCTCGACCTTCTCGTGGCCGGCGCGAATATTGGCGACAAACTCTACCAGGTGGCGGATGTCGTAGGACTCCGGGAAGCCCTTGCGGCGCATCAGCCCGCGCTCCTCCAGCTCCTTGTTGGGGTACAGGAAGCCATCCGTGGTGACCAGTTCGACGCGTGGATGCTCGGGCCAGCGCTCCAACAGCGCCTGCATGATGCGGGCCGTGGTGCTCTTGCCCCCCGCCACGCTGCCGGCGATGCTGATGATGTAGGTGCCCTTGCCACGGGACTGGCCGAGGAACTGCTCCAGCACCCGGCTGCGGCGCTGCTTGGCCTTGACGTAGAGATTGAGCAGGCGGGAGAGGGGCAGATAGATCTCTTCTACCTCGCGCAATGACACCTTCTCGTTGATCCCGCGCAGGGTATGCAGGTCGGTTTCGGTCAGGGTCAGGGGGACTGCATCGCGCAATAACGCCCATTGTTCGCGGGTGAATTGCAAATAGGGGTTATGCTCTGTCGTCATGATGTCATCACTGTTTCTTGGGCAGGGCGACCATACACCAAGGGATCGGGAGCGACAAGCGACGCATCCGGTTCGGACGGGGAAGGAGGCTTTTTTTGCATGGATCCCTGCAATAATGCACTTTTTGCAGGGTGCAATGGTTGCATCCCCAAAATCCTTACAATAAAATGCGCGACGCTTAGATGTCTGTCGTCTATTTGCCCGGCAAAAGCGACAAAACAACGGGTGCAAGCAGAATTACCGTTGTGGCATTGAGGTACCGGAGGGGTTCCCGAGCGGCCAAAGGGATCAGACTGTAAATCTGACGGCTCTGCCTTCGAAGGTTCGAATCCTTCTCCCTCCACCATATTTCTCTGCGGTTTGAGTTCTTTGGGTTAGAGAAATGCGGGCATCGTATAATGGCTATTACCTCAGCCTTCCAAGCTGATGATGCGGGTTCGATTCCCGCTGCCCGCTCCAAGATGCTGATATGGCTCAGGTGATACTGAGAGCCACACCCTAGGGTGTGTTCGGCAATCGAACCTGCCTGCCAGCACCAGCCTCTCTATTCCCACCAGATTCAAATCCATCATATAAACTGTTCTGTGGTTAGCTTGCCACCGCGTACTCAGCGTTAGTTTAGAGGGACGATCATGTCTAAAGAAAAATTTGAGCGTAATAAACCGCACGTTAACGTGGGTACCATCGGCCACGTTGACCACGGTAAAACCACCCTGACCGCCGCCATCACCAACGTGCTGGCCAAGCACTTCGGTGGTAAAGCTTTCGCCTTCGACCAGATCGACAAGGCGCCGGAAGAGCGTGAGCGTGGTATCACCATCAACACCTCCCACGTAGAATACGACACCGCTGCCCGTCACTACGCCCACGTAGATTGCCCGGGTCACGCCGACTACGTTAAAAACATGATCACCGGTGCTGCCCAGATGGACGGCGCGATCCTGGTAGTAGCTGCGACTGACGGCCCGATGCCGCAGACTCGTGAGCACATCCTGCTGGGTCGTCAGGTTGGTATCCCGTACATGATCGTGTTCATGAACAAGTGCGACATGGTCGACGACGAAGAGCTGCTTGAGCTGGTCGAGATGGAAGTTCGCGAACTGCTGACCGAATACGACTTCCCGGGTGATGACCTGCCGGTAGTCCGTGGTTCCGCGCTGAAAGCGCTGGAAGGCGACGCTGCTTGGGAAGAGAAAATCATCGAGCTGGCTAACCACCTGGATACCTATATCCCGGAGCCGGAGCGTGCAATCGACCTGCCGTTCCTGATGCCTATCGAAGACGTCTTCTCCATCGCTGGCCGTGGTACCGTAGTAACCGGTCGTGTTGAGCGCGGTATCGTTAAAGTCGGTGAGACCGTCGAAATCGTCGGTATCAAAGATACCGTGACCACCACCTGTACCGGTGTAGAAATGTTCCGCAAGCTGCTGGACGAAGGTCGTGCCGGTGAGAACGTTGGCGCCCTGCTGCGTGGCGTGAAGCGTGAAGACGTAGAGCGTGGTCAGGTACTGGCCAAGCCGGGCTCCATCAAGCCGCACACCAAGTTCGAATCTGAAGTGTACGTACTGTCCAAAGAAGAAGGTGGTCGTCATACCCCGTTCTTCAAGGGCTACCGTCCTCAGTTCTACTTCCGTACTACCGACGTGACCGGTACCATCGAACTGCCGGAAGGCGTTGAAATGGTAATGCCAGGCGACAACATCAAAATGGTTGTTACCCTGATCGCACCGATCGCGATGGACGACGGCCTGCGTTTCGCCATCCGTGAAGGTGGCCGTACCGTAGGTGCTGGTGTTGTAGCCAGCGTAATCGCGTAATCTTGGCTTACATAAATAAAGCGAAGCCCCTATAATAGGGGCTTTCTTATGCAGGGGCGTAGTTCGAATTGGTAGAACAGCGGTCTCCAAAACCGATGGTTGCGGGTTCGAGTCCTGCCGCCCCTGCCATATACCTCGTCTCGTACGGGGCTTTTGTGTCTTTGGTTACGTCAGATACAGGTGGGTTGTATGAGTGTTAGTTCTGAGGGACAGGGCGGAAACAAGGATACCCTGCTTTGGGGTCTGGTTTTCATCATCCTGGCGGCCGCTGTAGTGGGTAATTACCTGCTGCACGATGTTGTCGCAGCCGTCCGCGCCCTGGGTGTGGTCGTTGTCATCGCCGCTGCTGGTGCAGTGGCCCTGCAAACCACCAAAGGTAAGGCAACACTGGCATTTGCTCGTGAGTCGCGCCTGGAAGTCCGCAAGGTCGTATGGCCGACCCGTCAGGAAGCCATTCAGACAACCCTGATTGTGCTGGCGGTGACCGCCGTGATGGGGCTTTTGCTGTTCCTTCTGGACGGTGCCTTGGTCTGGTTGGTCAATTTGATTACCGGTGTGTAAGGATAAGCCATGACTGAACAACGTGAACAACGTATGAGATGGTATGTCGTGCAGGCATTTTCCGGCTATGAAGGTCGGGTTGCCAAATCCCTGCGTGAACATATCAAGATGCATGGCATGGAAGAGATGTTTGGCGAAGTGCTGGTCCCGACCGAAGAAGTGGTCGAGATGCGTGCTGGCCAGAAGCGCAAGAGTGAGCGCAAATTTTTCCCGGGTTATGTCCTGGTGCAGATGCTGATGGATGAAACCACCTGGCACCTGGTGCGTAACGTACCGCGCGTGATGGGTTTCATCGGCGGTACTTCCGATCGCCCTGCTCCTATCTCCGATAAGGAAGCGGATGCCATCCTCAATCGTCTGCAAGATGCCCATGACAAGCCGCGGCCGAAAACCCTGTTTGAACCGGGTGAGATGGTGCGGGTTGCCGATGGTCCGTTTGCCGACTTCAACGGTACCGTTGAAGAGGTGGACTACGAGAAGAGTCGCGTGAAGGTCTCGGTACTGATCTTTGGTCGCTCAACGCCGGTAGAACTGGATTTTGGTCAGGTCGAAAAAGGCTGATTAAAGTCTGTACGTTTAACGGTTGTCAGGGGCAGCGAATATCTCTATAATTCGCTGCCCCTTTATTTGTTGGGGAGCCGTTTGCAGGAGTATGTCTCCGAGGCGCTAGAACCCATTTTTGAGGTATTTTCGTAATGGCTAAGAAAGTCACAGCTTATATCAAGCTGCAAGTTAAGGCTGGCAGTGCTAACCCCAGCCCTCCCGTTGGTCCTGCGCTGGGTCAGCACGGTGTCAACATCATGGAATTCTGTAAGGCGTTCAACGCTCGTACAGAGAAGCTGGAAAAAGGCTCACCGACTCCGGTCGTGATCACCGTTTACAGCGACCGTTCCTTCACCTTCGAAACCAAGACTCCGCCTGCTTCCTTCCTGCTGAAGAAAGCCGCTGGTATCCAGTCTGGTTCCGCCAAGCCGAACAAAGACAAAGTTGGTAAGGTGACTGTTGCTCAGCTGCAAGAAATCGCCAAGACCAAAGAGCCGGACATGACTGGTGCCGATCTGGATGCAAAAGTACGTTGCATCGCAGGCTCCGCTCGTTCCATGGGCCTGGTAGTGGAGGATTAAGACAATGGCAAAACTTTCCAAGCGTATGCGCGTTATTCGCGAAAAAGTTGACGGTACCAAAGAGTACTCCATCAACGAAGCCATTGCCCTGCTGAAAGAACTGGCTACCGCCAAGTTCGTTGAAAGCGTTGACGTTGCCGTTAACCTGGGTATCGATGCTCGTAAATCTGACCAGAACGTACGTGGTGCTACTGTACTGCCGCACGGTACCGGTCGTGATGTACGCGTTGCCGTATTCACCCAGGGTGCCAACGCCGAAGCTGCCAAAGCTGCCGGTGCTGAACTGGTTGGTATGGATGACTTGGCCGATCTGGTCAAGAAAGGCGAGATGAACTTCGACGTCGTGATCGCATCCCCGGATGCCATGCGTGTTGTTGGTCAACTGGGCCAAATCCTGGGCCCGCGTGGCCTGATGCCTAACCCGAAAGTGGGTAC
Source organism: Aeromonas sp. sif2416 (assembly GCF_019218665.1). Classification (NCBI taxonomy): domain Bacteria; kingdom Pseudomonadati; phylum Pseudomonadota; class Gammaproteobacteria; order Aeromonadales; family Aeromonadaceae; genus Aeromonas; species Aeromonas sp. sif2416. Next base: position 17,979 of record NZ_JAHUXC010000008.1, on the reverse strand, counting down.
CGTGACCCCGAACGTTGCTGAAGCTGTGAAGAATGCTAAAGCCGGTCAGGTTCGTTACCGCAATGACAAGAATGGTATCATCCATACCACTCTGGGTAAGGTTTCTTTCGACGAAGTTCAGCTGAAAGAAAACTTGGAAGCTCTGCTGGTTGCTCTGAAAAAGGGCAAACCCTCTTCCGCCAAAGGTATCTTCATCAAGAAAGTCAGCATCTCCACCACCATGGGTGCCGGTGTTGCCGTAGACCAAGCTTCTCTGGAAGCTCAGGGCTAATTGATGGATTTTACAAGGCGCAAAATTTAATCTATAATTTTGCGCCTTGATTGGTTGGGGGTTTCGACCTCCGTCCAAGACCGCAGGTGGCCGCATGGCCTTAATCCTTCCTGCGTAGACGGTGCCGGACACCCAGCGAGAAAGTTTTCTTTCTCTTCTGGAATCCTGCTACCGCATCGTTCCCCTCTGTTGTGAAGGTAGGGGGGATGTGTCAGTACTGAGTCATGAGACTCAGATTCAATCCAGGAGTTAAGCCAATGGCATTGGGACTCGAAGACAAAAAGGCAATTGTTGCTGAAGTCAACGAAGCTGCCAAAGGCGCTCTGTCTGCAGTTGTAGCCGATTCTCGCGGTGTGACTGTTGACAAGATGACCGTCCTGCGTAAATCCGCTCGTGAAGCCGGTGTGTACATGCGCGTTGTGCGTAACACCCTGCTGCGTCGCGCGGTAGAGGGCACCGATTTCGGTTGCCTGAACGACGTATTGACTGGTCCTACCTTGATTGCTTTCTCTAACGAACACCCGGGCGCTGCCGCTCGTCTGTTCAAAGAGTTTGCCAAAGCGAACCAAAAGTTCGAAATCAAGGCTGGCGCTTTTAACGGTGAGTTTATCGCCGCAGCACAAATTGATCGTCTGGCCACGCTGCCGACCTACGACGAAGCGATTTCGAAGTTGATGGCTACCATGAAGGAAGCCTCTGCTGGCAAGCTGGTTCGTACTATCGCTGCTGTTCGCGACCAGAAACAAGCTGCTGCTTGATTCTCGCCTATTTAGGCTGTTTGAGTTTATTCAACATCAGGAATTTTTGTCATGTCTATCACTAAAGACCAAATCATCGAAGCCGTTGCTTCCATGTCCGTAATGGAAGTTGTTGAGCTGATCGAAGCAATGGAAGAGAAGTTCGGTGTTTCTGCCGCTGTTGCTGTAGCTGCCGGTCCGGCCGCTGAAGCAGTAGAAGAGAAGACCGAGTTCGACGTAGTTCTGACTGCTGCTGGCGCCAACAAAGTTGCCGTCATCAAGGCCGTTCGTGCTGCCACCGGTCTGGGCCTGAAAGAAGCCAAGGACCTGGTAGAAGCTGCACCGACCAACCTGAAAGAAGCCATCTCCAAAGATGAAGCTGAAGCTCTGAAGAAGCAGCTTGAAGAAGCTGGTGCTTCTGTTGAGATCAAATAATCTGCATTTATGTAGATTAGCCTGATAAAACAGGCTAGGGCTGGTGAATATTTGTTCACCAGCCTTTTTGCGCTGTAGACTGAGAGCATTTCACACCGTTTACGACTCTCGGTGCACCAGCAATCCGGACCGTATCATCGTCCGGGCCAACACAAAACGGTGTTGAGACAGAGCTGTCCTGCGGGACAGAGTGGGTCACTTATCAGCGAGCTGAGGAACCCTATGGTTTACTCTTATACCGAAAAAAAACGCATTCGTAAGGACTTCGGTAAGCGAGACCAGGTACTGGACACGCCTTATTTGTTGTCCATTCAGCTGGACTCCTTCAAGCAGTTCATCGAGGCTGACCCGGAAGGTGAATACGGCCTAGAGGCCGCTTTCCGTAGCGTTTTCCCGATCACCAGTTACTCCGGTAGTGCTGAGCTTCAGTATGTCAGCTATCGCCTGGGTGAGCCGGTATTTGACGTAAAAGAATGCCAGATCCGTGGAGTGACCTACTCCGCGCCGCTGCGTGTCAAGCTTCGTATGGTTCTGTACGACCGTGAAGCAGCTGCCGGCACCGTCAAAGACATCAAGGAACAAGAAGTTTACATGGGCGAAATTCCGCTCATGACCGAAAACGGCACCTTTGTTATCAATGGTACCGAGCGGGTCATCGTCTCCCAGCTGCACCGCAGCCCAGGCGTCTTCTTCGACCATGATAAAGGCAAAACACATTCATCCGGTAAGGTACTGTATAACGCCCGCGTTATCCCCTACCGTGGCTCCTGGCTGGACTTCGAGTTCGATGCAAAAGACAACCTGTTTGTCCGTATCGACCGTCGTCGTAAATTGCCGGCATCCATTATTCTGCGCGCCCTGGACTTCGGTTCCGAACAGATTCTGGCCACCTTCTTCGAGACCATAGGTTTCGAGGTTAAAGATGGCAAGTTGATGATGGACCTGGTGCCCGAGCGCCTGCGTGGTGAGACTGCGACCTTCGACATCATCGCCAATGGCGCCGTGGTGGTTGAAACCGGTCGTCGGGTAACCGCGCGCCACATCCGTCAGTTGGAAAAAGACGCCATCACCCAGATTGAGGTGCCGGTGGAGTATGTTGTTGGCAAAGTTGCAGCCAAGAACTACGCACATCCGCAGACTGGCGAAGTGGTCGTGACTGCCAACCAGGCGTTGAGCCTGGAAGCGGTTGCCAACCTGTCCCAAGCCGGCTTCAAGCACTTCGAGGTTCTGTTCACCAACGAACTGGATCACGGTGCTTACATGTCCGAGACCCTGCGCATCGACTCCAGCTCCACCCGTTTGGAAGCGCTGGTCGAGATCTACCGCATGATGCGTCCGGGCGAGCCGCCCACCCGCGAAGCGGCTGAGCAGCTGTTCGAGAACCTGTTCTTCTCTTCCGAGCGTTACGACCTGTCTACCGTGGGTCGGATGAAGTTCAACCGCCGTCTGGGTCGTGAAGATGAGACCGGCGTAGGTGTGCTGACCAAAGACGACATCGTCGAGGTCATGAAGCGCCTGATCGACATCCGTAACGGCAATGACGAGGTGGACGATATCGACCACCTGGGTAACCGTCGTATCCGTTCTGTCGGTGAAATGGCCGAGAACCAGTTCCGTGTCGGTCTGGTGCGTGTCGAGCGTGCGGTCAAGGAGCGTCTCTCTCTGGGCGACCTGGACACCCTGATGCCGCAGGATCTGATCAACGCCAAGCCGATCTCCGCCGCGGTCAAAGAGTTCTTCGGTTCCAGCCAGCTGTCCCAGTTCATGGACCAGAACAACCCGCTGTCCGAAGTGACCCACAAGCGTCGTATTTCCGCGCTGGGCCCGGGTGGTCTGACCCGTGAGCGTGCCGGCTTCGAAGTTCGAGATGTACACCCGACTCACTACGGTCGTCTGTGCCCTATCGAAACTCCGGAAGGTCCGAACATCGGTCTGATCAACTCGCTGTCCGTGTATTCCCGCACCAACGAGTACGGTTTCCTCGAGACCCCGTACCGCAAGGTCATCGACGGTGTGATCACCGACGAAGTGGATTACCTGTCTGCAATCGAAGAAGGCAAGTACGTGATCGCTCAGGCTAACGCCGCGACCTCCGAAGATGGCCGTCTGAAAGATGAGTTGATCCCGTGCCGCCATAAGGGTGAATCCACCTTTATGAACGCCGACCAGATCCAGTACATGGACGTGAGCCCGCAACAGATCGTCTCTGTGGCTGCTGCTCTGATCCCGTTCCTGGAACACGATGATGCTAACCGAGCCCTGATGGGTTCGAACATGCAACGTCAAGCCGTACCGACTCTGCGTGCTGACAAGCCGCTGGTAGGTACCGGTATGGAACGCGCCGTGGCCGTCGACTCCGGGGTAACCGTAGTGGCCAAGCGTGGCGGCATGATCGACTACGTCGATGCCTCCCGTATCGTTATCAAGGTCAATGAAGATGAGCTGCTGCCAGGCGAAGCCGGCATCGACATCTACAGCCTGACCAAGTACACCCGTTCCAACCAGAACACCTGTATCAACCAGCGTCCTTGCGTGATGTTGGGTGAGCCGGTGATGGCGGGCGACGTGGTCGCTGACGGTCCGTCTACCGATCTGGGCGAACTGGCGCTGGGCCAAAACCTGCGCGTCGCGTTCATGCCGTGGAACGGTTACAACTTCGAAGATTCGATCTTGGTAAACGAGCGCGTGGTACAGGAAGATCGCCTGACCACCATCCATATCCAGGAACTGGCCTGTATCTCCCGTGACACCAAGCTGGGTCCGGAAGAGATCACTGCCGACATCCCGAACGTGGGTGAAGCCGCTCTGTCCAAGCTGGACGAGTCCGGTATCGTCTACGTGGGTGCCGAAGTGAAGGGCGGCGACATTCTGGTTGGTAAGGTAACACCCAAGGGTGAAACCCAGCTGACGCCGGAAGAGAAGCTGCTGCGTGCCATCTTCGGTGAGAAGGCCTCCGATGTGAAGGACTCCTCTCTGCGTGTGCCGAACGGTGTGTACGGTACCGTGGTTGACGTGCAAGTCTTTACCCGCGATGGCGTGGAAAAAGACAAGCGCGCCAAAGAAATCGAAGAGATGCAGCTGAAGGAAGCGAAGAAGGACTTGACCGAAGAGTTCAAGATCCTGGAAGACGGCATCTTCGGCCGCTCCCGCAACCTGCTGCTGGCCGCCGGTTACAGCGAAGATCGTCTGAACAAGCTGGATCGTTCCAAGTGGTTTGAGTTGGCCATCGAAGATGAAGCCAAGCAGATCGAACTGGAGCAGATCGGCGAGCAGCACATCGAGCTGAAAGCCGACTTCGACAAGAAGTTCGAGAACAAGCGTCGCAAGATTATCCAGGGTGATGATCTGGCGCCGGGCGTACTGAAAATCGTCAAGGTTTACCTGGCAGTCAAGCGTCGCATCCAACCGGGTGACAAGATGGCGGGCCGTCACGGTAACAAGGGTGTTATCTCCAAGATCTGCCCGGTCGAGGATATGCCCCATGACGAGTTCGGCCGTCCGGTCGACATCGTACTGAACCCGCTGGGTGTACCGTCCCGTATGAACATCGGTCAGATCCTCGAAGTGCATCTGGGCCTCGCGGCCAAGGGCATCGGCGAGAAGATCGACCGCATGATCAAAGATCAGCGCGAGCTGCACGAGATGCGTGAATTCCTGCAACAGGTCTATGACCTGGGCGAGAAAGACACCCAGCAAGTGAACATTGCCGAGCTGTCTGACGACGACGTACGTACCCTTGCGGGTAACCTGCGTAAGGGTCTGCCAGTTGCTACACCTGTCTTTGATGGTGCCAAAGAGCACGAAATCAAGGCCCTGCTGAAGCTGGCCGATCTGCCGGAATCCGGTCAGATCTCCCTGTTCGACGGTCGTACCGGTAACACTTTCGAGCGTAAGGTCACCGTGGGTTACATGTACATGCTCAAGCTGAACCACTTGGTAGACGACAAGATGCATGCGCGTTCTACCGGCTCCTACAGTCTGGTTACCCAGCAGCCGCTGGGTGGTAAGGCACAGTTTGGTGGCCAGCGGTTCGGTGAGATGGAAGTGTGGGCCCTGGAGGCTTACGGTGCGGCATATACCCTGCAGGAAATGCTGACCGTCAAGTCTGACGATGTGAATGGCCGTACCAAGATGTACAAGAACATCGTGGATGGCGACCACCGTATGGAGCCGGGCATGCCCGAGTCCTTCAACGTATTGCTGAAGGAAATTCGCTCTCTGGGTATCAACATCGAGCTGGACGAAGAGTAAGAGCTCGCTCTTACTTATTGTTCGAGAATTGACGTGGGCGCCCCGCTGCTTTGGCAGTTGGGGCGCCGAGGTTAGACTCCTGACAGGGGAAACACGTGAAAGACTTACTCAAGTTTTTGAAGGCTCAGACCAAGACCGAAGAGTTTGACAGTATCAAGATCGGTCTGGCCTCTCCTGACATGATCCGCTCCTGGTCATTCGGTGAGGTCAAAAAGCCTGAGACCATCAACTACCGGACTTTCAAGCCGGAACGTGATGGTCTGTTCTGTGCCCGTATATTCGGACCGGTGAAGGACTACGAGTGTCTGTGCGGCAAGTACAAGCGCCTGAAACACCGTGGTGTGATCTGCGAGAAGTGCGGCGTAGAAGTGACCCAGACCAAGGTCCGTCGCGAGCGCATGGGCCACATCGAGCTGGCCAGCCCGACTGCCCACATCTGGTTCCTGAAGTCCCTGCCGTCCCGTATCGGTCTGCTGCTGGACATGACCCTGCGTGACATCGAGCGCGTGCTGTATTTCGAATCCTATGTGGTGATCGAGCCCGGCATGACCAACCTCGAGCGCAGCCAGATGCTGTCCGAAGAGAACTATCTGGACGCACTGGAAGAGTGGGGCGACGAATTTGACGCCAAGATGGGTGCCGAAGCAATACTTGCATTGCTGCGTGCCATCGATCTGGAAGGTGAAGTCAAGACCATGCGCGAGGAGCTGGATCAGACCAACTCCGAGACCAAGCGCAAGAAGACCACCAAGCGTCTGAAGCTGATGGAAGCTTTCCTGCAGTCCGGCAACAAGCCGGAGTGGATGATCATGACAGTGCTGCCTGTGCTGCCGCCGGACCTGCGTCCGCTGGTACCGCTGGATGGCGGTCGTTTCGCAACTTCAGATCTGAACGATCTGTATCGTCGCGTGATCAACCGTAACAACCGCCTGAAGCGTCTGCTGGACCTGGCCGCCCCGGACATCATCGTGCGCAACGAAAAGCGCATGCTGCAAGAGTCCGTGGATGCCCTGCTGGACAACGGCCGTCGTGGTCGTGCCATCACTGGTTCCAACAAGCGCCCGCTGAAATCCTTGGCCGACATGATCAAGGGTAAGCAAGGTCGTTTCCGTCAAAACCTGCTGGGTAAGCGCGTCGACTATTCCGGTCGTTCCGTTATCACCGTAGGTCCGACCCTGCGTCTGCATCAGTGCGGTCTGCCGAAGAAGATGGCGCTGGAGCTGTTCAAGCCCTTCATCTATGGCAAGCTGGAATCCCGCGGTCTGGCGACCACTATCAAGGCCGCCAAGAAGATGGTGGAGCGCGAAGAAGCCGTCGTTTGGGACATCCTGGACGAAGTGATCCGCGAACACCCGGTCCTGCTGAACCGTGCACCGACCCTGCACCGTCTGGGTATCCAGGCGTTCGAACCGACCCTGATCGAAGGCAAGGCCATCCAGCTGCACCCGCTCGTCTGTGCCGCCTATAACGCGGACTTCGATGGTGACCAGATGGCGGTCCACGTACCGCTGACCCTGGAAGCCCAGCTGGAAGCGCGCGCCCTGATGATGTCTACCAACAACATCCTGTCGCCTGCCTCCGGTGAGCCGATCATCGTTCCTTCCCAGGACGTGGTCTTGGGTCTGTACTACATGACCCGTGCCCGTATCAACGCCAAGGGCGAAGGTATGGTGCTGGCCGGCCCGAAAGAAGCCGAGAAGGTCTATCGCGCCGGTCTGGCCGATCTGCATGCTCGCGTCAAAGTGCGTATCACCGAATACCTGCGTCAAGCAGATGATTCGCTGGTAGAGCGTACCGAGCTGAAGAACACCACCGTTGGTCGTGCGATCCTGAGCCTGATCCTGCCGAAAGGCATGGAATACGCGCTGATCGACGAGCCGAAGGTGCTGACTGCGGCAGAGCAGGCCGATCTGGATGCCAATCCGCAGAACTGGATCAAGAGCGTCTCCAACAAGGCGTTGGGCAAGAAGCTCATCTCCCGTCTGCTGAACACCTGTTATCGCAAGCAGGGCCTGAAGGACACCGTCATCTTCGCTGACCAGCTGATGTATACCGGTTTCCACTATGCGGCCCTGTCTGGTGCCTCTGTTGGTATCGATGACATGGTCATCCCGGATGCCAAGAAAGACATCGTTGCCGCTGCCGAAGCCGAAGTTGCCGAGATCCAGGACCAGTTCCTGTCCGGTCTGGTGACCGCGGGCGAACGCTATAACAAGGTTATCGATATCTGGGCCAGCGCGAACGATCGCGTCTCCAAGGCCATGATGGATAACCTGTCCAAGGAGCGTAACGTCAACTCCCTGGGCGAAGAAGAAGAGCAGGCCTCGTTCAACAGCATCTTCATGATGGCCGACTCTGGTGCGCGGGGCTCCGCCGCCCAGATCCGTCAGCTGGCCGGTATGCGTGGCCTGATGGCCAAGCCGGATGGCTCCATCATCGAAACGCCGATCGTGGCGAACTTCCGTGAAGGTCTGAACGTACTCCAGTACTTCATCTCCACTCACGGTGCTCGTAAAGGTCTGGCGGATACCGCATTGAAGACGGCGAACTCCGGTTACCTGACTCGTCGTCTGGTCGACGTGGCGCAGGACATGGTGGTCACCGAGGACGATTGCGGCACTACCGAAGGTCTGTGGATGACTCCGCTGATCGAAGGTGGCGATGTGGTCGAGCCGCTGCGTGAGCGCGTGCTGGGTCGTGTGGTCGCGGAAGACGTGATCAAGCCGGGTACTGAAAGCGAGATCCTGGTCGCGCGCAATACCCTGCTCGACGAGTATCTGTGTGATCTGCTGGAACGTAACTCTGTCGACCGCGTGAAGGTACGTTCTGCCATCACCTGTGAGACCGACTTCGGTAACTGTGCTCACTGCTACGGCCGTGATCTGGCCCGTGGTCACCTGGTGAACAAGGGTGAGGCTGTCGGTGTTATCGCCGCCCAGTCCATCGGTGAGCCGGGTACCCAGCTGACGATGCGTACCTTCCACATCGGTGGTGCTGCATCCCGAGCCGCTGCCGAGAGCAGCATCCAGGTCAAGAACACCGGTAGCATCAAGCTGCAGAACGCCAAGTTTGTTACCAACAGTGCTGACAAGCTGGTAATCACCTCCCGTTCTACCGAACTGACCATCATGGACGAGATGGGCCGTACCAAGGAAAGCCACAAGCTGCCTTACGGTTCCGTCCTGGAAGTGAAAGATGGCCAGGCCGTGAGTGCCGGTGACACCGTCGCCAACTGGGATCCGCACACCCACCCGATCATCACCGAAGTAGCAGGTCGCCTGGACTTCGAACACATGATCGATGGCGTGACCATCACTCGTCAGACCGACGAGCTGACCGGTCTCTCCTCCATCGTCGTGCTGGATGTCAACGAACGTCCGAGCGCCGGTAAAGAGATGCGTCCGACCGTGAAACTGGTCGACCAGAATGGCAAGGATGTCATGATCCCGGGTACCGATGTTGCCGCCCAGTACTTCCTGCCGGGCAAGGCGATCGTGAACCTGGAAGATGGTGCCAACGTGGGTGTGGGTGACGCGGTTGCGCGTATCCCGCAAGAGTCCAGCGGTACCAAGGACATCACCGGTGGTCTGCCGCGCGTTGCGGATCTGTTCGAAGCACGTCAACCGAAGGAACCGGCTATCCTGGCCGAGATCTCCGGTACCATCTCCTTCGGGAAAGAGACCAAGGGCAAGCGCCGTCTGGTCATCACCCCGACCGACGGTGGCGACATCTACGAAGAGATGATTCCGAAGTGGCGTCACCTGAACGTGTTCGAAGGTGAAAAAGTTGAGAAGGGTGAAGTGCTGGCGGACGGTCCTGAGTCTGCTCACGACATCCTGCGTCTGCGCGGTATCAGCCCGGTCGCCAACTATATCGCCAACGAAGTGCAGGACGTTTACCGTCTGCAAGGCGTTAAGATCAACGACAAGCACATCGAAGTCATCGTCCGTCAGATGCTGCGCAAGTGCGAGATCCTGAGCGCCGGCGACACCGACCTGATCGAAGGTGAGCAGGTTGAAGTGGCTCGTGTGAAGATTGCCAACCGTAAGCTGGTTGCCGAGGGTAAGACTCCGGCCACCTTCCGTCATATCCTGATGGGTATTACCAAGGCATCTCTGAGCACCGAGTCCTTCATCTCCGCGGCTTCCTTCCAGGAAACCACTCGTGTTCTGACCGAAGCGGCCGTTGGCGGCAAGCGTGACGAACTGCGTGGCCTGAAAGAGAACGTGATCGTGGGTCGTCTGATCCCGGCTGGTACCGGCTTTGCCTACCACCATGCCCGGATCAACCAGCGTGCCGCCGCAGCCCGTGCTGTCGGTGTACCGCAGGTGACTGCCGATGAGGCTCAGCAAAACCTGGCGGATCTGCTCAACGCAGCCGGCAGCTTTGACGAAGAGTAATCTTCAGCCGTTGTGATTAAAAAGGGCCCCTTCGCGGGGCCCTTTTTTATGCCTGTCGCGCGCCACGGCTTTGCACGGTGCTGGGGCAGGGGATGATCCAGTGCAAGGTTATAGAGCAAAAAATCAAAAAAAGTTGACATTGATCCCCCGCAATTGAAAACTCGGGAAAGTTGAATGGTTATTACAGGGGTAGAACATGGCTGCAGGTATCGAGGAAGTACTGCTTCCCGAAGAACGACTGAGCGGTCGCGCTTTTACAGACGAAGACAGGGAATTGTTGCGTTCATATGAGGGCCTCATCGAAGGCTTGGCCGATCTGTTCGGCAAGCACTGCGAGGTGGTGCTTCATTCCCTGGAAAATCTGCATGAGTCAGTGATCAAGATAGCAAACGGCTTTAACACGGGACGAACCCTGGGGGCGCCGATCACCGATCTGGCCCTGCGTATGCTCAAGGACATCGAGAGCACCGGCCAGGATCACACCCAGAGTTACTTCGCGCGCAGCCGGACCGGTGCGCTGATGAAGTCGAGTACCATCGCCATCCGCAACAGCGACAAGCAGGTGGTCGGGCTTATCTGCATCAACCTGCACATCAATGCGCCCTTCCACGAGTTCGTGGCCGAGTTTTTCCCGACCCCGCAGCAAGCGGAGCGTCAATCGCCGGAAACCTTTGCCAACAGCGTGGAGGAGTTGGTCGCCCAGACGGTGGACAACACCATCGACGAGATCAATCGTGATCCGACCGTGGCCAACAATGCCAAGAATCGTTTTATCGTGACCCAGCTGTTCGAGAAGGGCATATTTGATATCAAGGACTCGATCAACCTGGTCGCCGACAAGTTGAATATTTCCAAACATACCGTTTATCTGTACATCCGACAGCGCAAGCAGGGTGAAGAAGAGAACGAATAAGTGCCATAGAAGGGGATAGTGAGAATGGCTAAAGAAGTGATTGCAACCGACAAGGCACCTGCCGCAATTGGCCCGTACGTCCAGGCTACCAAGCTGGGTGATTTGGTCTTCACCTCCGGGCAGATCCCGCTCGATCCCGCCACCATGGACATAGTCGCCGGTGGCATCGAAGCGCAGGCCGAGCAGGTGATGAAGAACCTGGTTGCAGTATTGAAGGCGGCCGGCGCCGATACCGGCAAGGTGCTTAAAACAACCTGCTTCCTCAGCGACATGAACAACTTCGTGGCCTTCAATCAGGTGTATGCCCGCTACTTCGGCGACGCCGCACCGGCGCGCTCCTGTGTGGAAGTGGCTCGCCTGCCCAAGGACGTCCTGGTCGAAGTCGAAGCCATCGCCTACGTCTGAGTCACGGTCATTGGAAGAGCCCCTCCCAGGAGGGGCTTTTTCGTCTTTGAGGTAGAATGGATGCATATTTGCGCAGGAGTCCGGACATGAGTCTGAATTTTGCCCTGCTGGTCACCGGGCCCGCCTATGGCACCCAGACGGCCAGCACCGCCTATCGCTTCGCCCTGAGCCTCATCGAGCAGGGCCATCGCCTGTCTCACCTGTTCTTCTATCAGGATGGGGTCTATAACGGCAGCAGCTTGCATGCCCCCGCGTCCGATGAGGCCGACCTGGTGACGCTGTGGCGCGATCTGGCTCTGGCGCAGGGCATTGCCATCGATGTGTGTGTCGCCGCCGCCATGCGGCGTGGTGTGCTCGACGAGACCGAGGCGAAGGGGGTCGGCAAGACCCAGTTCAACCTGCAGGCGCCATTTCGCCTGAGTGGATTGGGGCAGCTGGCCGAGGCCAGCCTGACTGCCGATCGCTTCGTCCAGTTCTAGGGGGATGAGATGAGCAAGATTGCCTTTATCTGCCGGCGGGGTCCCCATGGCACGGCGAGCGGTCGGGAAGGGCTGGATGCCCTGCTGGCTACCTCGGCATTGACCGAGTCTTTGGCCCTGTTCCTGCTGGGGGACGGCGTGTTGCAGCTGGTGAAGGAACAGTCGCCACAGGCGATACTGCAGCGCCACTACGCTCCGACCTTCAAGATGCTGGAACTGTACGACATCGAGGAGGTCTATGTCTGTGCGGCTTCGCTGGCCGAGCGTGGCCTGACCGCGGTGGATCTGCTGATCCCCGTGACGGTGCTGTCCCCCGCAGAGATCCGTCACCAGTGGGGCCGTTGCACCACCCACATCAGCTTCTGAGGTGCCCATGATTCAGCTGGTATTGAGTTCTCCCTTCCTGAACCAGGACCTCGAGCAGGCACTGCGCTATCGCCAGGCAGAGGATCCGCTGGTGTTGATGCAGGATGCCGTGGTGGCTGTTGTCGCGCCGGAGTGGTGTGAACGATTGGCCGGGATCCCGCTCTATGTGATGGGGGAGGACCTGCGGGCGAGGGGATTGTCGTGCAGGATCGGGATGGAACTCGACATGCCCGGCCTGATCAGCCTGATCGCCGAGCATGGATCACCCCAGACCTGGGCCGGTTAGTTTTAATTTTTGCTTGATAGCTCAGGTGGTTACCACATTAGTGGCGGGATGTCATTTGCCCTTTTGGCGCACGAATTGTATAAATCTTGACTCCCCAGACAACAGGGCATAAAATTTCGCGTCCCCGTATCTGCGGGGAGGATTTTTCACACGTTTATGAAGTCATTATCAGGAGCCTTTTGATGGCAACTATTAACCAGTTGGTTCGCAAGCCACGCATCAAGCTCGTTGTGAAAAGCAACGTGCCGGCGCTGGAAGCGTGCCCTCAGAAGCGTGGCGTATGCACCCGTGTATATACCACCACCCCCAAGAAGCCTAACTCTGCACTGCGTAAAGTCTGCCGTGTACGTCTGACCAACGGCTTCGAAGTCACCTCCTATATCGGCGGTGAAGGTCACAACCTGCAGGAACACTCCGTTGTTCTGATCCGTGGCGGTCGTGTCAAGGATTTGCCAGGTGTTCGTTATCACACCGTTCGTGGTGCGTTGGACTGTGCCGGTGTTAAAGACCGTAAGCAGGCTCGCTCCAAGTATGGCGTGAAGCGTCCTAAAGCTTAATGGTTCTCCGTTAAGTAAGGCCAAACGTTAATTCGTTTCTAGTTAGATAACTTTCTAGTTTTGGGTAATCCCTGAAGTTACGGAGAATTTGAAATGCCAAGACGTCGTGTTGTTGGTCAGCGTAAAATCCTGCCGGATCCTAAGTTCGGATCAGAGCTGCTGGCTAAATTTGTCAACGTAGTAATGGTTGACGGTAAGAAATCTGTTGCAGAAGCCATCGTTTATGGCGCCCTGGACATCATTGCCACCAAATCTGGCAAAGAGCACCTGGCCCTGTTCGAAGTCGCTCTGGACAACATCCGTCCGTCCGTCGAGGTTAAATCTCGTCGTGTCGGTGGTGCAACTTATCAGGTACCGGTAGAAGTTCGTCCGGTCCGTCGCAATGCCCTGGCAATGCGCTGGTTGGTTGACGCCGCTCGTAAACGTGGTGAAAAATCAATGGCTCAGCGTTTGGCTGGCGAGCTGCTGGATGCCGCTGACAATAAGGGTTCGTCTGTCAAGAAACGTGAAGACGTTCACCGTATGGCTGAAGCGAACAAGGCCTTCGCTCACTTCCGCTGGTAATCCGCTTGCGCAGGGTCTTTTGGCTCTGCGCACCTTCAGTTATCTAGGGGTACGCTCCTAGTAAGAGGATGACAATGGCTCGTACAACCCCCATTGAGCGTTATCGTAACATCGGTATCTCCGCTCACATCGACGCCGGTAAGACTACCACTACCGAGCGCGTTCTGTTTTATACCGGTGTAAGTCACAAGATCGGTGAAGTTCACGATGGCGCTGCCACCATGGACTGGATGGAACAGGAACAAGAGCGTGGTATTACCATCACCTCCGCCGCGACCACCGCGTTCTGGTCCGGTATGGGCAAACAGTTCCAACCGCACCGTATCAACATCATCGATACCCCCGGCCACGTTGACTTTACTATCGAAGTAGAGCGTTCAATGCGTGTTCTGGACGGTGCCGTGATGGTGTACTGTGCCGTAGGTGGCGTACAGCCACAGTCTGAGACCGTATGGCGTCAGGCTAACAAGTACAAGGTTCCCCGTATCGCGTTCGTCAACAAGATGGACCGTACTGGTGCCAACTATCTGCGCTGCGTTGAGCACATTAAGACCCGCCTGAAAGGTAACCCGGTTCCGCTGCAACTGAACATCGGTTCAGAAGAGAACTTCAAGGGTGTTATCGATCTGGTCAAGATGAAAGCCATCAACTGGAGCGAAGCAGATCAGGGCGTATCCTTCGATTACGAAGAGATCCCGGCTGAGCTGCTGGAACAAGCGCAAGAAATGCGCATGACCCTGGTCGAAGCCGCTGCTGAAGCGTCTGAAGATCTGATGGAAAAATACCTGGGTGGTGAAGAACTGACCGAGGAAGAGATCAAGAAAGCTCTTCGTCTGCGCGTTCTGAACAACGAAATCATCCTGGTTACCTGTGGCTCCGCGTTCAAGAACAAGGGCGTACAGGCCATGCTGGATGCTGTGGTTGACTATCTGCCGGCACCGACCGACGTAGCTGCCATCGACGGTCTGAAGCTGGACGGCGTCACCAAAGACGAGCGTCATGCTTCTGATGAAGAGCCGTTCTCTGCTCTGGCATTCAAGATTGCTACCGACCCGTTCGTAGGCAACCTGACCTTCTTCCGCGTGTACTCCGGTGTAGTTAACTCCGGTGACTCCGTGCTGAACTCTGTCAAAGAGAAGCGCGAGCGTTTTGGCCGTATCGTTCAGATGCACGCCAACAAGCGTGAAGAGATCAAAGAAGTTCGCGCAGGCGATATCGCTGCCGCCATCGGTCTGAAAGACGTGACCACTGGTGACACCCTGTGTGACGAAAAATCACCGATCATCCTCGAGCGTATGGAATTCCCGGAGCCGGTAATCTCCATCGCGGTTGAGCCGAAAACCAAGGCTGACCAAGAGAAGATGGGTCTGGCACTCGGCCGTCTGGCGCAGGAAGATCCGTCTTTCCGCGTATGGACTGACGAAGAATCTGGCCAAACCATCATCGCCGGTATGGGTGAGCTGCACTTGGACATCATCGTTGACCGTATGCGTCGCGAGTTCAAGGTTGAAGCGAACGTAGGTAAGCCGCAGGTTGCCTACCGTGAAACCATTCGTGAAACCGTCAAGGACATCGAAGGTAAGCACGCCAAGCAGTCTGGTGGTCGTGGTCAGTATGGTCACGTCATCATCGACATGTACCCGCTGGAAGCCGGCAAAGCCTATGAGTTCGTTAACGACATCAAAGGCGGCGTGATTCCTGGCGAATACATCCCGGGCGTTGACAAGGGTATCCGTGAGCAGCTGAAATCCGGCCCGCTGGCAGGTTATCCGGTAATGGATCTGGGTGTGCGTCTGCACTACGGTTCTTACCACGATGTCGACTCCTCCGAATTGGCGTTCAAGATCGCTGCCTCCCTGGCCTTCAAGGCTGGTTACATGAAGGCAAGCCCGGTCCTGCTCGAGCCGATCATGAAGGTTGAAGTCGAGACCCCGGAAGATTACATGGGCGACGTTATCGGTGACCTGAACCGTCGTCGTGGCCTGATCGAAGGTATGGAAGACGGCCCGTCCGGCAAGATCGTACGTGCCCTGGTGCCGCTGGCCGAGATGTTCGGTTATGCGACCGCCCTGCGTTCCGCTACCCAAGGTCGTGCTTCCTACGCAATGGAATTCGCTAAGTACTCCGACGCCCCGAACAACGTGGCCCAGGCAGTCATCGAAGAGCGCAAATCCAAGTAATTTATGATTCCCCGCCTACGACGGTAGGCGGGTTTAACCTAGAAGGACTACGTCGTGTCTAAAGAAAAATTTGAGCGTAACAAACCGCACGTAAACGTCGGCACCATCGGCCACGTTGACCACGGTAAAACCACCCTGACCGCCGCCATCACCAACGTGCTGGCCAAGCACTTCGGTGGTAAAGCTTTCGCCTTCGACCAGATCGACAAGGCGCCGGAAGAGCGTGAGCGTGGTATCACCATCAACACCTCCCACGTAGAATACGACACCGCTGCCCGTCACTACGCCCACGTAGATTGCCCGGGTCACGCCGACTACGTTAAAAACATGATCACCGGTGCTGCCCAGATGGACGGCGCGATCCTGGTAGTAGCTGCGACTGACGGCCCGATGCCGCAGACTCGTGAGCACATCCTGCTGGGTCGTCAGGTTGGTATCCCGTACATGATCGTGTTCATGAACAAGTGCGACATGGTCGACGACGAAGAGCTGCTTGAGCTGGTCGAGATGGAAGTTCGCGAACTGCTGACCGAATACGACTTCCCGGGTGATGACCTGCCGGTAGTCCGTGGTTCCGCGCTGAAAGCGCTGGAAGGCGACGCTGCTTGGGAAGAGAAAATCATCGAGCTGGCTAACCACCTGGATACCTATATCCCGGAGCCGGAGCGTGCAATCGACCTGCCG
Organism: Aeromonas sp. sif2416; assembly: GCF_019218665.1. Classification (NCBI taxonomy): domain Bacteria; kingdom Pseudomonadati; phylum Pseudomonadota; class Gammaproteobacteria; order Aeromonadales; family Aeromonadaceae; genus Aeromonas; species Aeromonas sp. sif2416. The sequence continues at coordinate 1,451 of NZ_JAHUXC010000008.1, read as the reverse complement.
TTCCTGATGCCTATCGAAGACGTCTTCTCCATCGCTGGCCGTGGTACCGTAGTAACCGGTCGTGTTGAGCGCGGTATCGTTAAAGTCGGTGAGACCGTCGAAATCGTCGGTATCAAAGATACCGTGACCACCACCTGTACCGGTGTAGAAATGTTCCGCAAGCTGCTGGACGAAGGTCGTGCCGGTGAGAACGTTGGCGCCCTGCTGCGTGGCGTGAAGCGTGAAGACGTAGAGCGTGGTCAGGTACTGGCCAAGCCGGGCTCCATCAAGCCGCACACCAAGTTCGAATCTGAAGTGTACGTACTGTCCAAAGAAGAAGGTGGTCGTCATACCCCGTTCTTCAAGGGCTACCGTCCTCAGTTCTACTTCCGTACTACCGACGTGACCGGTACCATCGAACTGCCGGAAGGCGTTGAAATGGTAATGCCAGGCGACAACATCAAAATGGTTGTTACCCTGATCGCACCGATCGCGATGGACGACGGCCTGCGTTTCGCCATCCGTGAAGGTGGCCGTACCGTAGGTGCTGGTGTTGTTGCTAGCGTAATCGCTTAATCGATTCGCTATCTGCACACATAAAAGGGGTGGCTTCGGCCACCCCTTTTACTTTTTGGGGCTTTATCTGCCCTGTGAGATACTTTTTAAACATCCATTGCCGAGGTAGTGCCCGTGAGTAAACCCGCCATTTTTCTGGATCGTGACGGTGTCATCAACGAAGACACCGGTTATGTCAGCCAGGTCGATGACTTCCATTTCCTGCCTGGTGTGATCGAAGCCATGCAACTGCTGAAGCAGAAAGGCTATCTGCTGATCGTGGTCACCAACCAGTCAGGTATCGCCCGCGGCTACTTCAGTGAAGACGACTTCATGAACCTCACCGAATGGATGGATTGGTCGCTGGCCGACCGAGATGTGGATCTTGATGGCATCTATTTCTGCCCCCATCACCCGGATCATGGTGCACCCTGTGATTGCCGCAAGCCGAAGCCCGGTATGCTGCTGCTGGCACAACAGGAGCTGGCTATCGATATGGCGCTTTCCTATATGGTGGGTGATAAGCCTTCCGACCTGAAGGCCGCCGCCAATGCCAAGGTGGGGCATAAAGTCATGGTGCGTACCGGCAAACCGCTGACGGATGAAGGTACTGCTCTGGCGGATGCCATCTATGACAACCTGCATGATTTTGCCGTTTCGGTACCGGTCGCAGGCTGAATTCGTTCGCTTAATATGCATGTTGGTGGCTTTGTGAGCGAACGCATCACGAAAGCCATATTTCTGCAATTAACCGCTTGCCAGAAAGTTTCTACTCCCTATAATGCGCCTCCATCGACAGGGCAAGCGGCAACGCAAACAAGCCGGTCGGTGCCTCGATAAAGCCTCTGAAAATAAGGCTTGACTCGAGAAGGCGGTTGAGTAGAATGCCACTCCCGCAGCGACAAAACGTTGCAACG
>NZ_JAHUXC010000007.1:0-216850 GCF_019218665.1 Aeromonas sp. sif2416 | reverse complement strand
CAAGAAATGGACTATGCCGATCCAGAATTGGAAGCTTGCCCTAAATCGCTTTATTATCGAATTCGGTGATCGCCTGAACGGTCACCTGTAATGGAGTGGGCAGTTACACAGAATTATTTACAGGCTCAGCTATCAGTTTCTCACCCGGCCTTTTTTTCCCTATTTCCTATGCCATTCACTTTTCTTGCAAGAACCTCTGTCCATATGAAAATTCTTGTTACTGGAGGCGCTGGCTTTATCGGCTCTGCCGTTGTGCGTCATATCATTGCTCATACTCCAAATTCCGTCGTCAACCTAGATAAACTCACCTATGCGAGCAATCTGGAGTCTCTGGCAGAGGTATCTACTAGTGAGCGTTATGCCTTCGAGCAGGTGGATATCTGCAACCGCGCCGAGCTGGACCGGGTGTTTGCCGCGCATCAACCCGATGCCGTGATGCACCTGGCGGCCGAGAGCCACGTCGATCGTTCTATCACTGCCCCTGCCGATTTTATCGAGACCAACATCGTCGGCACCTATGTGTTACTGGAAGCGGCCCGTGCTTACTGGAACGGACTTCCTGATCTGCGCAAAGAGGCGTTTCGTTTCCACCATATCTCCACCGATGAGGTGTATGGCGATCTGCCTCATCCGGATGATGTGAGCAAAGGTGAGGCTCTGCCGCTCTTTAGCGAGATGACGCCTTACGCCCCCAGCAGTCCGTATTCAGCCGCCAAGGCATCGAGCGACCATCTGGTGCGCGCCTGGCACCGAACCTATGGGCTACCAGTTCTGGTGACCAACTGCTCCAACAATTACGGACCTTGGCAACATGCGGAGAAGCTGATCCCGCAGACAATCAGCAATGCCTTAGTCGGCAAGTCGATCCCCCTCTATGGCAAGGGCGATCAGATCCGTGACTGGCTCTACGTCGAGGACCATGCCTGCGCCCTCTGTCTGGTACTGACAGAAGGGAAGGTCGGGGAGACCTACAATATCGGCGGTCACAACGAGAAACGAAATCTGGAGGTGGTGCAGACCATCTGCGATCTCCTCGACGAACTGGTGCCCAAGGCCAGCTCCTACCACGATCAAATCACTTATGTGGCGGATCGTCCCGGTCATGATCGCCGCTATGCCATCGATGCCAACAAGATAGCCTCGGAGCTGAAATGGCTGCCGCAGCAAAGTTTTGAATCCGGAATATACAAGACGATAACCTGGTGTCTGACCAAAATAACATAATTGATTGACTTCATTGCTGACATATTCGCGTGTCCTGTACGGACTGAATTTAAGATTGGTATTTTCATATGAAAAATAATATTTTGAGTCTCATTGGTCGGAATAAAGACCTATTTGTTGATGACATCGGTAAAAATGAGCGGGAATTGTCTGATATCGTCAGCCAATCCCGATTTCTTGTGCTTGGTGGTGCCGGCTCCATTGGTCAGGCTGTAACCAAGGAAATTTTCAAGAGAAACCCACGTAAACTACATGTGGTGGATATCAGCGAGAACAATATGGTCGAACTGGTGCGAGATATTCGCAGCTCGTTCGGGTATATCGATGGCGATTTCCAGACCTTTGCGCTGGATATTGGCTCCATTGAATATGATGCCTTTATCAAAGCCGATGGCGCTTACGACTATGTACTTAATCTCTCCGCATTGAAGCACGTGCGCAGTGAAAAAGACCCTTTCACTCTGATGCGCATGATCGACGTCAACGTGTTCAACACGGACAAGACCATCCAGCAGTCCATCGACATGGGGGTGAAGAAGTACTTCTGTGTCTCGACGGACAAGGCGGCCAACCCGGTCAACATGATGGGCGCGTCCAAGCGCATCATGGAGATGTTCCTGATGCGTCGCAGCGAGCAGATAGCCATTTCCACCGCGCGCTTCGCCAACGTTGCGTTCTCGGATGGTTCTCTTCTGCACGGCTTCAATCAACGGCTGCAAAAGCATCAGCCCATTGTCGCCCCCAGCGACATCAAGCGTTATTTTGTGACGCCGCAAGAGTCCGGGGAGCTGTGCCTGATGTCCTGCATTTTTGGTGAAAATCGGGACATCTTCTTCCCCAAACTCAGCGAAGCCTTGCACCTTATTACCTTCGCCGAGATCGCGGTGAAATATCTGGAGCAGCATGGTTACAAGCCTTATCTATGCAAGGACGAGGATGAGGCTCGGACCAGGATGGCGAGCCTGCCGGAGCAAGGCATGTGGCCTTGCCTCTTTACCGAGAGCGACACCACGGGTGAGAAAGACTTCGAAGAGTTCTTCACCGATAAAGAAATGCTGGATATGGATAGGTTCGAAAACCTGGGCATCATCAAGAATGAACCCGCCTACCAGAATGACTTGCTCAATCATTTTGAGCAGACCATTGCTGCCATGAAAAATAAACGTGCCTGGAACAAGAAAGAGATAGTGGAGTTGTTTTTTGCCATGCTCCCTGACTTTGGTCATAAAGAAACGGGCAAATATCTCGACGGCAAGATGTAAGGAGTCGGTGTGCATACTCAATTGATTCGTTTTATTCGTGATACCTACAAGACCGATGACTTCATCCCTCTCCATGCACCGACCTTTGCCGGCAATGAACGGCAATATGTTCTCGACACCTTGGAAAGCACCTTTGTCTCCAGTGTTGGCGCCTATGTTGAGCAGTTTGAGCAACAGATAGCTGCTTTTACCGGCTCAGCCCGGGCGGTTGCCACCATGAATGGGACGGCGGCGCTGCACATCGCCCTGTACATGGCTGGTGTGCAGGCTGGCGATTTGGTGATCACCCAGCCTCTGACCTTCGTGGCCACCTGTAATGCCTTGCACCACATGGGGGCCGAACCCGTGTTCGTCGATGTCTCCCGTCAGAGTCTGGGATTGTGTCCCATAGCCTTGGCGAGCTGGCTGGAAGAGCATGCCCAGCGCACCGAGACCGGGTGTATCCACAAGGTGAGTGGTCGAACCCTGAGAGCCGTCGTCCCCATGCATACCTTCGGTCATCCGGTGGAGCTTGATGAGCTGCAAGTGGTCTGTCATGCATGGGGTATTGCGTTGGTAGAAGATGCCGCCGAGAGCCTGGGCTCCTATTACAAGGGGCGGCATACCGGGACTCTGAGCTCATTCTCGGCCCTGAGCTTCAACGGCAACAAAATCATCACCACTGGCGGCGGCGGCATGGTGTTGTGCCAGGATGCAGAGCAGGGTGCTCGCACCAAGCACATCACCACCACGGCCAAGGTGCCTCACCCATTCGAGTTCTATCACGATGAGCCCGGCTTTAACTACCGCATGCCTAACCTGAATGCGGCTCTGGGGTGTGCCCAGATGGAAGCCTTGCCTCAGTTCCTGGCACAGAAGCGGGCGCTTGCCATGCACTATGCCGAGTTCTTCAAGGATCAGGCATGCCAGTTTGTGACCGAGCCTTCCTATGGGCGCTCCAATTACTGGCTTAATGCGATTGTCTGTGAAGATCAAACCCAGCGGGATACGTTGCTGGCCGAGCTGAACAAGGCCGGCGTCATGACCCGGCCTGTATGGAAGCTGATGCATCGCCTGCCCATGTTTACTAATGCTTTATGCAGTGATATGACTAACGCCGAGTGGCTTGAGACACACCTTATCAATCTGCCTAGTTCTCCGACAGAAATATAATTTTGTGTTGAGCTAAATTTAAAGGATTCTGTGCATGTATAAGTTGGAAGATATCAAAGTTGGCATGGTAGAGTCATACTCCCAAACAATATCAGAAGCAGATGTCAAGAATTTTGCCAATATATCAGGAGACCGCAATCCAGTACATATGGATGATGTATATGCGGAGAAGTCTCGCTTTGGAAAGCGAATTGCGCATGGAATGTTTAGTACCAGCTTTTTTTCTGCTTTATTTGGTATGCGATTGCCCGGTCCTGGATGTGTGTATGTGTCTCAAAGCATAAAATTCAGAAAGCCCGTATATATTGGTGATACAGTCACAGCATATATTGAGGTCATAGAGGTAGATCTTCCCCGTCGACGTGTGCATTTCAATACATATTGTAAAGTTGGTGTTTCAAAAGTTATTACAGGAATGGCTGAGATATATATTCCAGAGTAACATACTGACAAGGAATTGCACTTATGAACGATCAAATTGAATTTGTTGATATAAAAGATGCGGACACACTTGTAAAATTCTTGCCGCAAATACAGTCACTGTTTCTTGAATGTTTTGATAAAGCCTTGTCCGATACGTTATGGGAATGGGCATACCTAAATAACCCATGTGGCCAGCCATTGGTATCCTTAGCTATTGTTGATGGCTCTGTCGTCGGTCATTATGCAGTAATTCCACAATCACTGAATAACTCAAGTAAAACGCTCAATGGATATCTGTCTATGACAACGATGGTTTCTGCACCATATCGTCGTTTTGGGCTTTTTCAACTTTTGGCTGAGCGAGTTTATAGCCGGATAGAGGCAACTGCAGTACCTAGTGTGGTCTATGGTTTTCCAAATGATAACTCTACTGCAGGATTTAGAAAGCGTTTGGGTTGGACGATACTTGAACAATATCAAGTCATACAAGTTACTCCAAAGGATTGGCATCATCAGTGTAAGTTAATAAAGAAGTGTGTAACAGAGGAATCATATCATCTGGATATGAATCACGATGATATTAGAGTATGGCGTTGTAATAAGCCAGGACAAACTTGGACCATTAATAATGGTGTCGGTTTTAAAGAGATAGATGGTGTTTTTGATTTGATGTATTATTCGGATGTAGATACATTGAGTAACATAGTTTCTAATAAGCCGATAAATATCATCTCGCCACAAGTTGTTACAGATGAAGTTAACGGTGAAAGTGAAACTCTTTTCCCATATCGTTTTGGTTTCAGAACATTTAACATGCAGGAGCCACCCTCCTTCTTTGTCCAAATGTGTATGTCGGACGTATTTTAATGAAGATACTTGCACTGACCTCGATCCGTTCTGAATATGATCTGATGAGTTATGTCTATAGAAAGTTAGATAATGACCCAGAGATAGACCTCAGGCTGTTAGTCGGAGGGTGCCATAACTCACCTTCCTTTGGAATGACAGTCGAAGAAATTAAAAAAGATGGATTCAAAATTCTTTGTGAAATTGACAGTCTAATCGATTCTGATTCTGGCTCCGCGCGGATAAAAAGTGCATCAGTATTACTTATATCATCAATAGATGTCGTTAAGTCATTCTCTCCAGATTTGATTATCTATGCTGGGGATAGAGAAGATGTGATGATTGGTGCATTACTTGGTGGTTATCTTGGTATTCCGACAGTACATTTTTTTGGTGGAGATCATGCAAGTGATGGGCATATAGATAATCCTATTCGTCATGCCGTGTCAAAGTTGTCAACATGTCACTTTGTCAGTGTGGATGAGCATGTATCTAGATTGAAGAAAATTGGTGAGCCTCAGCATAGGATATATAATATCGGTAGTGTCGCGTTAGACAAATTCCAAGAAATTCCTACTCGCACCGATATACTTCAGCATGTATCCGGGACTAATCTAAAAAAGAAATCTGCACTCCTTATATTCCATCCAGTTGAAGATGAAATTGCGATAGCAGATCAAATCATCGTGGGTATGATGGATGCCTTGATTGAGGATGATTATCACGTTTTTGCAGGGTTACCAAATAGTGATCATGGGAATTATAAGATTAGACGCACACTGGAGGAATATATTGGTAATGATAACGTCACTCTCTATGGTAATTTGCCTAGGGATTCCTTTGTGCAGTTATTCAAAGCGTGTAGCTTGATTATAGGTAATTCATCAGCAGGCCTCCTTGAAGCGGCAAGCGTACCGATTCCTTGCATTAATGTTGGTATGCGGCAACGAGGACGACTTAGTGCGGAGAATGTTATCTTTGTCGATGCTAATGTTGAGCACATCAAAAAAGCACTAAGCGATGTTAAATGCTCGGACTTTCTAGATAGGATTGAACATTTGTCAAATCCATATGGTGATGGACATGCATCTGATCGAGCAGTAGAGCTAATTAAGAGCATTGATTTTTTAGGAATGCAACGAAAATATGAGGACCCCTTGCATGTCGGAAGCTAAGTCAATATTAGTGGTTGCACCTCATGCAGACGATGAAACATTAGGCTGTGGAGGAACGATCCTCAGATTTCGAGCTCAAGGTTATAAGGTCCATTGGCTTCTTGTTACGGGAATGAGTGAACATTCTGGATTCAGCAAGGCGCGAATTGAATCACGAAAGAAAGAAATTGATACTGTTGCTAATCTTTATGATTTTAATGGTATCCACGAACTGAACTATCCTCCTGCTGGATTAGATACTTTGTCAAAAGGAAGTATTGTCGCTAGTATTTCTGCAGTGGTAAACGAAATAAGACCTGAGGTGGTTTTCGCTCCATACCGAAATGATGCTCACAGTGATCATGAAGTTGTATTTGACTCTGTCATGTCAGCGGTGAAATCATTTCGAACTCCATTTGTCAAAAAAGTACTTGCTTACGAAACACTCTCAGAAACTGATTTCGGCATGAAGCCGGAAGATGGGGGGTTCAAAGCTAATGTTTTCATTGATATCCAGGATTATCTTGATAGAAAGATTTCAATATTAGAGGTTTTCGAATCAGAGATTGGTGAGTTTCCTTTCCCACGTAGCCGGAAAGCATTAACTTCTCTTGCATATCTTCGTGGGGCCCAATGTAATGCCGAGGCCGCTGAAGCCTTTATGTTGATCAAGGAAATAATATGACACTCATTATTGCTGAGGCCGGCGTCAACCATAATGGCGACGAAGCACTCGCTGTGGCACTGATCGATGCCGCCCACCAGGCCGGCGTCGATGTCGTCAAGTTTCAGACCTTCAAGGCTGCCAATCTGGTGACCCGCCAAGCCAAGCAGGCTGCCTATCAGACCGCTAATACCGGCAGGGAAGAGAGCCAGTTTGCCATGCTCTCCCGCCTCGAGCTCTCGTTCGATGCCCATCTTCGCCTGATCGCCCATTGCGAGTCCCTTGGCATCGAGTTTCTGTCCACCGCCTTCGATACCGAGAGCCTCGATTTCTTGGTGAATCAACTCAAATTACAGACTCTGAAGATCCCTTCGGGAGAGCTAACCAATGCCCCCTTCGTACTGGCCCATGCCCGTACCGGTTGCGAGTTGATCGTCTCCACTGGCATGGCCACCTTGGCCGAAGTGGAAGCTGCCCTCGGGGTGATCGCCTTTGGCCTGACCGCGCCTCATGATGCGCAACCGGGCGAGGCTGCTTTTATGGCCGCCTATGCCAGTGAGGCCGGTCAGGCTGCACTGGCCAACAAGGTCACTCTGCTCCATTGCACCACCGAATATCCGGCACCCATGGTGGATATCAACCTCAAGGCCATGGACACCCTATCTCATGCGTTCCGGCTGCCGGTTGGCTATTCGGATCACAGCCAAGGTATCACCATTCCCGTTGCCGCGGTTGCCCGGGGCGCCTGTCTCATCGAGAAGCACTTCACGCTGGATCGAAACATGGAGGGGCCGGATCACAAGGCATCCCTCGAGCCCGATGAGCTGGCGGCCATGGTGCGGGGGATCCGCGATGTGGAGCTGGCTCTCGGCGATGGCATCAAGGGGCCACGTCCGAGCGAAATCAAAAACAAAGAGATCGCCCGCAAGAGCCTGGTGGCTGCCTGCGATATCGAGCAGGGCACTCCCCTGAGTGCAGAAAACCTCGCCATCAAACGCCCTGGTGATGGAATGAGTCCCTATGCCTACTGGCAACTCCTCGGGCAGCCGACCAGACGCGCCTATCAGGCGGGTGAGCCTATCCGTGAATAAGCCGCTCATCGTACTGGGGGCTGGAGGGCACGCCTCCGTGCTGGTCGATATCCTGCGCAGTCAGGGTCGGTCTCCCATGGCCCTGGTGGCTCCGGCCGCGGGTGTTGCACGGGCGGCCCTGACCGATATCCCCCTCTGGCACGATGAAGAGCGCATCTTGACTCACACCCCGGATGAGGTGCAGCTGGTCAACGGTATCGGCTCTTTGCCTGGCAGTTCACTGAGATCCGACCTGTTCGCCCGTTATCGAGCTCTGGGTTATCGCTTTGCCCAAGTAGTCAGCGGACGGGCCATCGTTTCCGACCATGCGGTGTTGGCAGAGGGTGCTCAGATCATGGCGGGTGCCATCCTTCAGGCCGGTACCCGGATTGGGCCAAACAGCATCATCAATACCGGCGCCATAGTGGACCATGACTGCCAAATTGGCGGCGACAACCATATCGCCCCGGGCGCGGTGCTATCCGGTGGTGTGGTGACGGGGGAGGGGGTCCATATCGGCACGGGCGCTGCCGTGATCCAGGGAATATCGATTGGTGCCCATGCCGTGGTCGGCGCCGGTGCTACGCTGACGCGGCCGCTGGGAGCAAAGCAGATTGCATACGTTGCCCGGGGCAGCGTGATGCCTATCAAGCAGTAAAGGATGGATTGGATGAGCAAGAATTGGGAAAAAGTGGTGCTGTCGCCCGAACATTCGGTGCGCGATGCCTTGGCAGTGATCAATGAAGAGGCGCTGCGGGTCTGTCTGGTCGTGGATCAGGAGCAACATCTGCTGGGCGTCGTGACAGATGGGGACGTTCGTCGCGCCATCTTGAACAACGTGGCCCTGACGCAGAGCGTCACGGCCGTGATGAATCGGACCCCCATTACAGTCTCGGCCAAACTGTCCCGTGCACAGTTGCTGGAGACCATGCGTGAGCGCAGCATTCTTTCCCTGCCGGTGGTCAATGAAGCAGGCAAGTTGATCGGGCTGGAAACCTGGGAGCAGGCGGCGCAGGTCCCGGCTTATGACAATCCCGTCTTTATCATGGCTGGCGGCTTTGGCACCCGGCTGCGCCCCCTCACCGACAGCTGCCCCAAGCCAATGCTGAAGGTGGGCGACAAGCCCATCCTGGAAACCCTGCTCAATCAGTTCCTCAATGCGGGATTCAAGAATATCTATATTTCTACCCATTATATGCCTGAGCAGATCACCGGTTATTTTGGTGACGGTTCTGCCTGGGGTGCCAATATCCGTTACGTGCATGAAGAGACGCCGCTAGGCACGGGTGGCGCACTGGGTCTACTGCCTGCCGACATACCTGCTCTACCACTCATCATGATCAATGGTGACGTATTGACCACGGTAGATTTCAATCGCCTGCTCGAGTTTCATACCAAATACCAGCCAGTGGCCACCATGTGTGTTCGTGAATATGACTATCAGATCCCCTATGGGGTGATCAGTGGTGATGGCCATCGCATCCTCGAAATGCAGGAAAAGCCCATCCAGCGCTATTTTGTCAATGCGGGCATCTATGTTGTCAGTCCCGGCCTGTTTATGAATGTGCCAAGCCAGGAGCGCATCGATATGCCGACCCTGCTGGAACAGCAAATAGCCAGACAGGAAGATGTTTTGATGTTCCCCATCCATGAGTATTGGCTTGATATTGGCCGTATGGACGATTTCCACAAGGCGCAGCTTGATATCAAGGGGTTGGTGTAATGTCCCTCAATATTGCGATTATTCCGGCTCGGGGAGGCAGCAAGCGCCTGCCAGGCAAGAACATCAAGCCTTTGGCTGGCAAGCCGCTAATAAATTGGACAACGCAAGCGGCGATCGGTAGCGGAGTCTTTGATATGGTGATCGTCAGTACCGATAGTCAGTCCATCGCGGACGCTGCGATGCAAGATGCCGGTGTGACGTTTCCGGGTTTGCGTCCGGCTGAGCTAGCCAGCGATACGGCCACCACCAACGATGTGATATCCCATGTGGTACGGTGGGTGGAAACTCACCATGAACAGGTTGATATGGTAGCCCTCTTGCAGCCTACGTCTCCGCTGCGCACGGCACAGCATATCAAAGAAGCTGTGGAGCTCTATCGGGATAAGCAAGCTACCTCTGTGGTGTCGGTTTGCGAATTGGATCACCCTGTGCAGTATTGCAATCGTTTGCCTGCCAACAATAGTCTGAACGGCTTCATCATTCCGGCAGCGAACAGACGCAGTCAGGATCTTGAACCCTTTTATCGGATCAACGGGGCTATCTACCTATTTGATCGCAAGCATGTTGGGGAGCTTTCTGGTATATATTGTGAAGGTTCCTATGCCTATCTGATGGATAAGGCAAGCTCGATCGACATTGATGATGAGTTTGACTTTCGGCTGGCGGAAGCGATAGGACACGGTGCCTGACAATGAAAGCAATTCATCTTTGCATCACCTATCGGCAATTGCTGATGGCTATCTGTGATGCGCTTAAAACGGGTCGCACTACCACCATTGTTTGCCCCATTGATTACCAGTATATCGACATACAGATCCGTTACCGCCTTATTCGCGCCTACCCGAATATCTGTTTCCATTTTATTCGGGAGCAGGCACAAATCATGTCGTTTGCGACTCTGCCGGCTTGGGTGCCCGATATTGTGCGCAGAAATATCACAGTACAAGGGCGCCCTCGCACACCTTGGCAGTGGATTCCGGCTTTTCTGACGAGTCAGCGCTTCGACGTTGGCTACATCTACCACTCCGGCCCCTTTCTGGCCAAGGTGTTGCGTGGCTTGTGTGCCACCATGGTGCTGCGGGAAGATGGCTTGTCCAATTACGTTTCACAATCCCTGTCAGTTAGGAAAGCCGTGATCCGGGCCTGTTTCGGACTGCCGTGGCGTGCGCAGGTGTGGGGTGACGAGCCCTGGATCGGGTGCGTGGAGGCAGAGCATCCCGAGGCGTTGCCCGAGGTCATCCGTAGCAAGTCGGTTCCCCTGAAGCTGGCCAATCTGCTCTCATGCATCGATGATGATCAGCGTCTGCGTCTTTCAACCATCTTTGGTCTTAACCGTTATATTGGCCTCGATGAACCCAAGGGATGCCTTATTCTGACGCAGCCCATCGATCTGGTCGGCTTGTGCAGTGAGGCCGACAAGCTGGCTATCTACACTCGCTTGGTCGACCAGTTTCAGGTACGGGGTTATCGGGTATATCTGAAGCACCATCCGAAAGAGGCACCCTACAGCCTTGGGCGTGATGTGGAACAACTGCCGACCGCGTTCCCGATAGAGCTTTGGTCCTCTATCACCGGCCACCGCTTTGTCTGTTGCGCTGCCCTCTGCTCCACCGCGCTTGCCACCAACGAGATGTGGGTGGCCGAGCAACATCTGCAGGTAGTTCCTATAGAGTATTTCAATGCGAGGCATGCCTCACATTGGCTGGGACTCGTAAACTCAATCGTGGTGCCCTAATCCATGTCATCTTCATTACGGCATATGCTTGGTCACTCGTTCGTGTTCATCGTGTTTGATGCGATCAACAAGGCCATTCCTTTTTTATTGCTGCCCTATCTGACGCATCGTCTCGATACCGCTGAGTTCGGGCTGCTCGAGTTATTCAATACCTACGTGGCCCTTTTGGTGCTGCTGATCATGTTTGGTGTTGATGGCTGGTGTTCGGCTCATTTCCACAAGCTTGAGCGCAGCGTGTTTGCCGGTATGCTTCGTCTGGGGTTGTTGAGCGTGGCAGGTGTGTTTGTCGCGAGCAACCTCGTCATGTTGGCCGTTGCCGACGATCTGCGGTTTGTATTTGCGCCGCTCTATGCCCTGGGGATGTGCCTTATTCAGATAAGAGCCATCCTGTATCGTTTCGAGCTGAAAACGATCAGAGCATCGATGTTGCTGTTTCTCAACGTAGCTGTCAGCTCCCTGCTGACCATAGGTGCCTTCGAGATACTGAGCCCCGGGCTCACCTGGCGTTTGGCAGCACTGCTGGTACCTGTGGTCTTTCTGGGGGCTTTTTCCTGCTATTCGCTCTGGCGTCAGTTTCCTGCATCGTCAGGGCAGACCGGGGACATCAAGACTCTGTGGGCATTTACCTTGCCACTCTTGCCTAATGGTTTGATTAACTTTGTACGATTTGGGGCAGATAAGTTTTTTGTGGCAAAGTTTTTTGGGATCTCGCAATTGGCTCTGTTTGGAGTAGGTTACCAATTTGCAATGGTTGCGAATATATTTATGTTGTCATTAAATCAGGCTGTAATGCCTTTTATGATGAGATATTTATCTATGCGCAGCTATCGTTCTTATATTAACGTTTCTGTAACGTTAATTATGGGATTCTTAGTGTTTATATCTTTCCTATTTATCTCAACACCTTTTATGCTAGATTCGTTTTTTTCAAGTTCCTATGCCACATCTGAAAAAATATCAAGCTTATATTACATATCATACCCTATGATATTTATCTCTATATTATCCATTAATTTTGCTTTTTTTAATAGTGATACCAAAATTGTCCTGTATATTACAACACTGTCATCTCTTACGCATTTAATTGTATTGTATGTTATAAGCGAGATGGAGTTATCAATATATAATGTTCCATTTGGACTTATGATTTCATCATCTGCTTCAATGATGTTGTCGTTGACGTATTTTTTTGTGAAAATAAAAAATGAACAATAGCTTGTATTCGTTAGAGAGAATAAATGGCTTCATTATTTCACTCTTAATTTCCTTGTTCTTTCTATCTCAATTTATGTATGTCAAGGATGGAAATATATTATTCCAGTTCTGTAATATGTTTATCGGGTTGATATCATGTATCTATGTTTATAGATATATTAATTTCTATTCCATTTTTTATTTAATGTTAATGGTTGTCTTTTCTACCTTTACGACAATTGTTAGTGAAAAATACAAGGTTGGCGATATAGCTTTTTCATTATTAATGCCAATGTTTGGTTTTCTCATTGTTCTATATAGAGATAGGTTGATTATTCCTGCATTGATATTTTGTATAGGAGTGATAGCCTATTGTGGGCGAGCAATGTTACTTGGTTTGGATTTAAATACTGATCTTTTCAGTTTTTCCAGTAGGAATTACATATCTGTTTTGGCAATATTTTCACTCTTTACTGTGTATATATCATGCAAGAATGAAAAAATAAATGCAGTTCTGTTTTTATTAACATTTCTAGTTGTTCTGTTTAGTGATAGCCGTTCCGCAATATTATCTTTTACAGTCGTTATATTTGGGTGGATGTACCAGTTATGGATTAGAAACGTTACCGTTGGTTTGATTTTGGCTGCGTTAGTACTAGTATCCCTTTCCTATGTATTCTTCTTGCACGGCAATGAAATTTATAGCTATGCGCTCGATAGTCTAGGAACACTGAGGCGGTTGTCCGTAGGTGGGCTTGGCGATAGTGGTCGACTTAATGTTATAAGTTGTTATTATTCAGAATTTGGATTTGATTCTTTTTTTCTAGGTCTGGATGCTTTTGATAGTAACTCTTGCAGATTTTTAGCAAATGGTTCAGATAATCCACATAATAGTTTTATTAAAATGTATGCGAATTTAGGGCTCTACTCTTTTATTGTTATTTCAATTATTGTGTTTAGTGTTGTATCCTTATTAAAAAGGAGAGATGTTATATTGTTGTCATTTTTACTTTGTTTTCTAATTAGAGCAGGGACAGATATAATTTTTTTCTTCCAGTCATGGGATGCGTATTTATTTGCGATATTTGTCATTGCGATACCTAAATTATTTTTAAATGAAAATGGTATGATTAAAATGAGTGGTGAGAACTCGAGGGGTTGAAATGAGATCTATTCAAATACTAATGGCAACAATGCACAAAAATTCGATATTGGACATCGATTGGAACTATAAAAACACAAACGCAACGGTGCTGTTAGTTAATCAATGTGACGCAGATAAAATTGATATTGAAAATAACGTCACCATGATTTCTTGCCAAGAACGTGGTTCATCCAATAGCCGAAATATGGCATTGAAAAATGCGACGGGTGATATCTGCTTGATTGCAGATGATGATGTTGGTTATGTCGACGGGATGGAAAAGATATTATTGAATGCATTCGAGCAGCACCCGGATGCAGATATCATCACGTTCCAGATAGTCACCCCGGAAGGCAATCCGTTCAATGCGGGTTACCCCCAGCAGTCCCAGTGGCACAATTGGCGCTCCATTCTGCGCTGTGCCTCAATCGAAATCGCGTTTCGCCGTGACGCCATACTAGAGGCTGGTCTGTCAATGGATACCAATTTTGGCCTGGGTAGCAAATATCGTGTGCACGACGAGATCATCTTCTTGAAAGATGCAATGGATAAAGGGCTCAAGCTGCTTTACCTGCCGATCCCTATCGTTATCCATCCAGCCGAGAGCTCAGGCACTGATTTCAATGATCATCTAGTTACTTCCAAGGGCGCGGCATTCGTCAGGCTGTTCGGGTTGAAAGGCATGTTCTTCAATCTGGTGTTTTCTCTAAAGAAATATGGTGAATATTCCAACCGTTATAGTTTTATCAAGTTTCTGATGACCATGTTCCAAGGCTCCATCAAATTTATCAAAGAGGATATGAAATGAGCGATAATCACTGCAAGTATCTGGTTGTCGGTGGTGGTGTCTCCGGGCTGATGTTTGCCAATCTGGTGAAAGATGATGACTTTATCCTCTTGGAAAAAGAAAACGAGCTGGGTGGTTTCTGCCGAACCATTTATCAAGATGGGTTCATCTGGGATTATGCTGGACACTTTTTCCATTTTGCCAATGAAGAAGTGAAATCCTTTTTCAAGAGTAAAATTCCCGATGATGCTTTTGTGCTGAAGGATAAGGTCACCAAGATTTTCTACAAAGAGAGCGTGGTAGACTTTCCATTCCAGACAAACATTCATCAGCTGGAAAAAGAAGAATTTATCGAGTGTTTCTACGATCTCTATTTCCGTGAGGAGAAAGAAACCTATGCCTCCTTCCTCGACATGCTGTATGGCAAGTTTGGCAAATCCATCACGGAAAAATTCCTCAAGCCATACAATGAGAAACTCTACGCTTGCGATCTGAACTCTCTAGATACTGATGCCATGGGGCGTTTCTTCCCCTATGCCAATCTTGAGCAGATCATTCGCAATTTCAAGCAGCAGTATCAGGGGAGTTACAACTCCACCTTCCTTTACCCCAAGCAAGGAGCCAAGGTATTTGTTGATGCACTAGCCCAGGATTTGCCAGCCGAAAAGGTGTTCCTGCGTGAGCAAGTGATATCGATCGATGCCAAGGCAAAGATGGCTGTGACGACTCATCGTCGCATCTCCTATGACTATCTCATCAACTCGATGCCTTTGAACCGTTTTCTCTCCAGTATTGATGACATCGATTATCAGCATTTTGTGGATCGTCTCTCTTGGAACAAGGTGTTGGTCTTCAACCTCGGGTTTGACAAGGCCTCATCTTACAACGAGGTGCATTGGGCCTATTTCCCCGAGAAAAAATACAATTTCTACCGGGTCGGTTTTTACAACAATATTCTGGATGACGAGCGGCTGAGTCTGTACGTCGAGATTGGTTATGGACCGAACGGTGATATCAATGTAGATGAACAGCTTGCGGCAACCCTGGAAGGGCTCAAGGATGCAGGCATTATTGACGACCACCTCTTGCTCTCGTCGTGCCACATTGTTATGGATCCCGCTTATGTACATGTCAACAGTGAGCTTTCGGCCATGAAGGATGAGGTGAAAGGCAAACTCGAGCATATGGGGATCTACTCCATTGGTCGCTACGGGGATTGGAAATACTGTTCCATCGAAGACTCCATGCTAGATGCCATTTCGGTCGCCAAAAATATCGCCTGAACTATGAAACCTGATCATTTTTCCATCATAATGCCGGCGTTCAATGCGTCGGCAACCATAGGGCAGAGCATTGAATCTGTATTGGCGCAGACCTGTCCTTCATGGACTTTGTATGTCATCGATGATGCATCAAGTGACAACACTCGGGAGGTTGTCGAGACCTATGCTCGTCAGGAAAGGCGACTGGTCTACCATCAAATGCCTCTGAATGGCGGTGTTGCAGCAGCACGCAACCAGGGGATCGCCATGGCCGACGGGGAGTATGTTGCTTTTCTGGATAGTGATGACATCTGGCATCCGCAGAAGCTTGAAACCCAACGTCATTACCTTCTCAATGGCTATGATGTTGTTTGTTCCGATTACTTCATTTTCTCTGGCGAGATTGCTAACATCGTTGGAAAATGTCAGAGAAAAGAAAATTTTACCTATCGTGACATGCTCAAGAGCAACAACATCGGCAACCTGACTGGTGCTTATAACCGATACAAGCTTGGCTCTTTCACCCAGCAGCGAATAGGGCATGAAGATTATGTCATGTGGCTCGAGATCATGGCCAATGCCAAGCGCGGATACTGTGTCAAGCAATCACTGGCCTATTATCGACGTACAGAGGGGTCGCTCTCCTCCAATAAATTGAAGGCAGCATCATGGCAGTGGCATATCTACAGAAAAATTCTCAAGCTGCCTTTGTTACCAGCACTTTACTATTGGCTGCACTATGCATTTACAGCCATCTCTATGCTCATTAATAACAAGATCAAAGGAGTGCGTTTTGACTAAAAGTCCTGAACGTAGGCATTCTCGCTGGTATGAGCTGATTATTTTCAACCCTATTTCGCTATTTTTCTTTGGCGCCTTGTTAGCTGTGTGCTTGCCTGCCATTGAACGTTGGGGGTGGGAGTTCTGGGATTCTCTTGATGCGGTAAGAGTCAATACCTTGGCGGGGGCATTTATTGCTTTCCTGCTGACTGGGATTGTGCTCCATCGCTTCCTACGTTACCCCGGAGCCAGTCCGGTCGCTTATATGATCCCGACTGTTACGACTCTGTACGGCTTGCAGGTTGGAATTCTCTTCTTTTTGCGCTTGCCTTACAGTAGGCAGGTACTATTTGAGTCATATGTGGTGGCTCTGCTGTGTTGTTGGCTTGCCTATTTTATCGGCCGTCGCTACCGAATGCCTAAGTATGCATTGCTCCCATTTGGCGACTATCAGCCTCTGACCTGCCACCACAGCGTGCAGTGGCGTCTGCTGGACAAACCAGACCTGGGGGCCGTTCGTTATGACGCCGTGGTAGCCGATCTACGGGATGAAAACCTGGCTGGAGAGTGGGAACGTTTCTTGGCTCGCTGCGCCTTGGCCCATATTCCCGTGTATCACATCAAGCAGATTAGCGAGACGCTTACCGGTCGAGTGAAGATCGATCACCTCCATGAGAACCAGCTTGGCTCCTTGCTGCCGTCTCCTGTATATGCCTTTATCAAACGAGGCATGGATATATTGGCTGCTGTGATTGCGATTCCGTTGTTCTCGCCGCTAATGCTGGTGACAGCTGTGTTGATCAAGCTGGAGAGCCCGGGCCCGGTGATGTTCTTGCAAAACCGAGTGGGGAAGGGCAATCAGGATTTTCGGATCTATAAGTTTCGCAGTATGTGCCAGAACTCCGAGCAGCACGGTGCCCAGTTCGCTCAGGACGGTGACATGCGCGTCACCCGGGTGGGCAAGGTGATCCGCAAACTACGCATCGATGAGCTGCCCCAGTTCTTCAATGTCCTCAAGGGGGACATGAGCCTGATCGGGCCAAGGCCGGAACAGCGTACCTTCGTCGATCAGTTCGAGCGGGAGATCCCCTTTTACATGTACCGACACATAGTGCGACCGGGGATCAGCGGTTGGGCGCAGGTCGTGCACGGCTATGCTGCCGATGCCGATGATACTCGCATCAAGATTGAGCATGATTTTTACTACATCAAGCACTTCTCGCTCTGGCTCGATGTGCTCATCGTGTTCAAAACCATTCGTACCATCTTGACCGGCTTCGGGGCACGGTGATCCCGAATGCGTATCTTGCTGTTGGGAGCAGGTGGTCAGTTGGGCCAAGCTCTTCTTTCCGTCCTGTGGCGTGAGTACCCCTATTGGGAGGTGATTGCTCTGGGGCGAGATGAGTGCGATATCACAAAACCACGCACCTTGGTGCTCGCTCTGCGCCATCACAATCCCGATGTGATCATCAATGGGGCGGCCTATACGGCGGTCGATCATGCCGAGTCTGAACCCGATCTCGCAGATCGTGTTAATCATAGGGCCGTGATGGAGCTGGCCCGGGAGACGCAAGCTCTGGGTGCTTTACTGGTGCACTTTTCCACTGATTATGTGTTCGATGGTAGTGGGACCAGACCCTGGACCGAGGTGGATCAGCCAAGGCCCCTCAATGTCTATGGTGCCAGCAAATATGCCGGTGAGCAGGTGATTCGGGAGCTATGCCCCCATCATCTGATTCTTCGCACCAGCTGGCTCTATGGTGGGGGGGGGGCGCATTTTGCTCGTACTGTTCTCCACCGTGCTAAGGAGGGACTGCCTCTGCGTGTCGTCGCCGATCAGTGGGGGGCTCCGACCCAGGTTGGCTGGTTGGCAAAGATGAGCTTGATGGCGTTGTCGCAAGTGTTGCACTCGCCCACCAAGGCTGGGCTCTACCATTTAAGCAATCAGGGGGAGACCAGCTGGCACGGTTTTGCCTTGGCCTTGGTCGAGGAGGCGCATCGGCTAGGGCTGCTGGCGCAGTCGGTCACAGTTCATCCCATTCTCTCCGAGCAGTGGCCACAGCAGGCACGCCGTCCCTTGAATTCCCGGCTCGATTGTCGCTTGTTTTCAACGGTGTTTGGCATCACCTCGTCTCCTTGGCGGGAGGAACTGATCATCTGGTTGACGAGTCAAAGCTCCGCTCCTGCTGCGCTGGATACATGTCTCTTCCCATAACACCGTCACTCTATTTCACCCGTTAACTCAAGGTGTGCCATGAAGACACGTAAAGGCATCATTCTGGCCGGCGGATCTGCCACTCGTCTCTATCCGGCGACCCTGGCCATCAGCAAGCAGCTCTTGCCTGTCTATGACAAACCCATGATCTATTACCCCCTGTCAACCCTTATGCAGGCGGGCATCCGTGAGATCCTGATCATCAGCACACCGCTGGATCTGCCTCGTTTTAAGATGTTGTTGGGGGATGGACGTCAGTGGGGCATGAATGTCAGTTATGCCGTGCAGGAAGAGCCCAAGGGATTGGCGCAAGCCCTGCTGATTGGCGAGTCTTTCCTGTCTGGCAGCCCCTGTTGCCTTATTCTGGGTGACAACATTTTCTATGGTACCGAGCTGCCTCGCCAACTGCAGCGGGCTTGTGAGAAAACTGAAGGTGCGACCCTATTTGCCTATCATGTGCAGGATCCAGAGCGGTACGGCGTACTGGGATTTGATGATGATGGGCAGGTGCATGCGATCGTTGAGAAGCCTGCCTCCCCTCCGAGTCAGTACGCGGTGACAGGCATCTATTTTTATGATGGTCAGGCAAGCAAGATCGCCCAAACCCTGCGCCCCTCGGGGCGGGGGGAGCTGGAGATCACGGATCTTAATCTGAGTTACCTCAAGGAGAAGAGCCTGGAGATCTGCTTTATGGGCCGCGGCTCGGCTTGGCTCGACACTGGCACCCACGATAGTCTGCAAGAGGCCAGCAGTTTCATTCAGACCCTGGAAAAGCGGCAGGGGCTCAAGGTGGCGGCCCCTGAGGAGATAGCCTGGCGTCGTGGCTGGATTTCCGATGAGCAACTTAGGCAGTTGGCACTGCCCCTTGCCAAAAGCGGGTATGGCAGTTATTTGTTGCGCTTGTTGCAAATCCCCTTTGGCAAAAGCCCGCCCAGTTGGGATTGAATACGCTATGGATGGGGCGGTACATACAACATCCTCTTCTAAGACAAGACATATGCAATTTATTCCATTGAATATTCCAGATGTGCTTTGTATCCGCCATCAGTATCATGAGGATGATCGCGGTGGTTTCATGGAGCTGTTTCGCCATCAGGCCTTGACGCAGCGATGTGGTGATGTTTGCTTCGTTCAGGACAACCTGAGTCGCTCTCGGCAGGGAGTGCTCCGTGGTCTGCACTTTCAGAGGGATAGGCCGCAGGGCAAGTTGGTTCAGGTAATTACTGGCACTATCTTCGATGTGGCGGTCGATATTCGAGCTGGCAGCCCAACTTGCGGCCAATGGGTTGGGTTGCAACTCTCGGCAGAGGAGGCCACATCGCTGTGGATTCCCCCAGGGTTTGCTCATGGTTTTTATGTGCAGAGCGAATGGGCCCATGTGTTGTACAAATGTACTGACTATTATGCACCTCAGCTCGAAGGTTCTCTCAACTGGTCAGATCCTATGCTAGCTATTGCGTGGCCCTTGATCGAAAATGTGCCATTAATTTTGTCTGACAAAGACCGTAACGCCCCTTTTTGGAAAAAACCTCATCTTTAGAGCTTCGTATGAACAAACAGGTATTCGATAATTCAGATAATAAATTGCCGCAGGGTTGGCAGGCCTCAACGGGTGATGAGATTGATCTGCGCGAGCTGGTCCTTGTGCTGTGGCGCCAGAAAATATTGATCCTGCTGGTTGCTGGCGTGTTTGCCTTGATCGGTGTGGTCTACGCGCTGACAGCGCCCCAGCAGTGGTCTGCCACTGCAGTGATTGCAGAGCCCAAACCAGAAGATCTGATGCCGATGCAAAAAGTGGCGATGCAGGCAGCGGCGCTGGGGTTCGCGGGATTTCCTGAGGGCAAGAGCCTCTATCAGGAGTTTATTCAGGAATTCAACGCCTACGAGAACCGTCGGACCTACCTGAAGGTCAGCCCCTTGTTTGCCGAGCAGGCAGAAAAGCTGGGATTGGATGATAAGGCACAACGGCTCTGGTTGCGCACCTGGGGCAAGCTGGTGACGGCTCAGCCCGTGGACAAGAAGGGAGAGGCGCCGGGAGTTGCGCTCACCTTTGCCGCTCCCACCGCCGAGAGCTCGCTGGCGATGCTGGAGGGATATGTCGACTATATCGTTAAATTGCAACAACAGCAGTTGGTCCATCGGCTCGGTGAGCAGCGTGATCTGCAGCTTGAGGATATGAGCACCCGTTATGTGATAATGCAGGATGATACCAAGCGCGCGCTGCAACAGGAGATTTCCGAGTTGGCCTTGGCCAACAGAGTGGCCAAGGCGGCAGGTGTCGCCGCGCCACTGGAAAACTACGACACTCAGGAGCGTCTCTCCATCTCGCTTGGCTCCAAGGGGCTAGAAGAGAAGTTGTCTTTACTTAAATCTATCGACCTTGAGCTCTACCAACCCAAGTTGCAGTCTCTGCAAGTGCAGATAGCGCGTTTGAAAGGCGTATCTCTGGAAGGAATAAGCTTCCGGCCGTTCTCCTACTTAGATACACCCGACGAGCCTCTGAGCCGGGACAAGCCCAAGCGTCCCCTGATTGTGGTGCTGGCCACCTTGCTCGGTGGCATGCTGGGGGTCGGTATTGTCTTGGTTCGCCATGCCTTTCGCAGGCCAGAACAGGCGTAATCGTTGCTAAGTGAATCAAAGGGGGCTCAGCCCCCTTTTTGCTTCTTGGGATGCTGGTGATGGTGCTATGAATCTGAGTGCGTGGGGGTCAGGGAAGATGAAGGTAACAATTAAGGCCTTTGGCATGGTCAGTGTGCTCTATTGGCTGCTGGGCATGCATTTCTTCATGCACAACCCGGGAGGAGCCGGGCTCTATTTGCCATTCAATGCCTGGGGCTGGATCTTTGCCAGCCTCGTCATAGGCCTGGGGTTGTGGCAGGTGACGCTGCAACAGAGGCTGGTGTTCTCGCCATTGCAGGCCTGGCTATGGCTCGGTGGATGCTTGCTGTTGCTGCCCATGGCCTATCCCGGTTTCGAATTCAAAGACTATGCCATTCCCCGGCTGTTAGGGCTGTTTGCCGGTCTGCTGTTTCTGTTCTGCCTCTACCAGTGGCAACTGGCTCGCGAGGCGCGTGACCGGCTGCTCTATCTGCTGCTGGGGGCTGTGGCCATAGAGGCGCTGCTTGGCTTGGTGCAGTACTACCTGCTGACGCCGGGCAACTGGCTCGGCTATGACACCCAGACCAATCGCCCTTACGGCATCTTCCAGCAACCCAATGTGATGGCCAGCTTCATGGCGACCGGGTTATCCCTTGCCATCTGGCTGGAGCTGCGAGGGCAGGCCAACGGCTGGCTTAAGGGGCTGCGTTATGGCGTGATCCTGGCCGCCAGCCTGCTGTTGGTGGTGCTGCAGTCGCGGGTGGGGCAGCTCGGCGGGCTGTTGGCCTTGCTCCTGCTCGCGCCGCAGCTCTATCGCCAGCGGCAGCTAGGCCGGGTACTGGGGCTGGTTGGGCTGGGCATCGCCTTGGGGTTGGCATCCCAATACGGGATGGCGGGGGCCAAGCGGGGGCTGGAGATGTATCAGTCCGGTGGCATGCGCTCCATCTACTGGCCCTATGCCGCCAAGTTGATCGCCGAGGCGCCCTGGACCGGCTGGGGTTATGGCAGTTTCGAGCCCGTCTTCCTGCAGCACTACATGGCCGACAAGGCGCAGAATCCCGCCATGGTGCAGATCGAATACAACCTGGATCACCCCCACAACGAGTTTCTCTACTGGGCGGTGGAAGGGGGGCTTGCCTCCATGCTCGGCATGCTGCTGATGGCCGGTACCCTGCTGTGGCGATTGACCAAGACCGGCTGGCCACAGGGCCTGTCGCTGCTGGCCCTGATCACGCCCATCCTGCTGCACACCCAGACCGAGTATCCCCTCTACCACGCCATCGCCCTGTGGTGGGCCCTGTTGCTGCTCATCTATGTGCTGGATGCGGAAGTGGAGGAGGGGGCGCAGGCCTTTGGCCACGCCAACTGGCGGGAATATGTCTATCGCCCCTGGCTGTTGCTGCGCTTCCTGGCCATCGGTATTCCACTGGTCGTGGTGCCCTTCATGCTCACGGCCATTCATACCGCCTGGGTGGTGACCAAGTATGAGCGTGGCGGCTACAAGCAGCCGACCCTGTTGCTGGACATCGTCAACCCCATGGCCTGGCTGACCCGGGTGGAGTTTGACGTGAATGCGGTGCGCCTGATGGTCGGCCTGCAGGCCCACAATCAGGAGGAATTGGAGGCGTATCTCGACTGGGGGCAGGAGTTCGTGCGCCACACCCCCAGAGCCAACATCTACGCCAACATGGTGCTAGCCCTCGATGCGCTGGGGCGGCAGGAGGAGGCGAAGCGCCTGCGTACTCAGGCACTGATGCTCTATCCGGGTGAGCCCTTGCTCACCGGCTCGGCGGCCAAGTCGGTCGCGGCGACTCTGGAGCGCAAGCCGTCAAGTTGATGTTGTGCCAAGGATTTATTCTGGTTTGATGACAAGGACAAGGCCGTCGCCATTTTCGTTTCGGGCAAGCTCACAGTCAGGATTGGCGGTGTAGTCTCTTGAAAAAATGGCAGCAATTAGCAGCCATCCGCAAGCCAGGTGCCCAACGCCGGGGCGCCTTTGTCATCGGAGTCGACATCGTGAAGAAAATAGCATCTATCGCCGCCAGCCTGCTCATCCTGATCAGTTCACCCGGCATGGCCGGCTCCAGTAGCCAGGTGGAATACGGGACAGTGCAGGAGAGCCGCATCATCACCCAGGCGAATACCGCCACTCATCAGGGCGCCCGACCGCTGCGTACCATAGGGGCCGCCGCCCTGGGGGCCGCCGTCGGCAGTCAATTCGGCGGTGGCTCCGGCCAGACCGTCGCCACCACAGTGGGGGCGGTCGCGGGGGCCGAGGCCTCACGCCGTCGCCAGAGCGAGCAGGGCACCACCCAGGGCAAGCAGACGGTCGAGCTGCAGATCAAGACTCAGGCAGGAAAACTGCTCAACGTCGTGCAGGAGAACGATCCCAATCTCATCTTCAACAAGGGCGACAAGGTGCGCATCTTGACCACGGGGACGGACACCCAGGTCGACAAGTCGGTCTAAGGCGGGCTTTGCTCGGTCATGGCATCCAGGCCGTGTCCCATGGCGAGCATAAACCGGGGAGAGGAGGGCACGGCTGCGGGCTATGGCACCACTCGGGTTCAGTACGGTTGATGTGCGACTCTGATCAAACCAATACCAAGCCTCGAAAGAGGCTGGCAGTTCACCGGGTGCCGCCTTCTGGATTGTGCGATGTTTCATCAAGGTTTTCACCGGCTCGCAAAAACAGGTTTCTCTGCTGGACGACGAGGGCGCCTTGGTTAAGATGAGGCCCTTAACGTTTGGCAAGGGAGGTTGAAATGGAGTTAGTACTAGGCCCACTCGAGGCGCGCGTGATCGGCTGCCTGATAGAGAAAGAGATCTGCACGCCGGATCAATACCCCCTCTCTCTCAACGCGCTGGTCAATGCCTGCAATCAGAAGAGCAACCGCGAACCCGTGCTGGAGCTTTCAGAGCTGGATATCCGCGCCGTGGTGGATGAACTGATCCGCCGTCGGCTGGTGGTCAACACCGCCGGCTTCAATGCTCGGGTGCCCCGTTATCAACACCGCTTCTGCAATACCGAATTCGGCGAGCTGAAATTCTCGGCGCAAGCGCTCGGCATCCTCTGCGAGCTGCTGTTGCGTGGCCCGCAGACCCCGGGAGAGCTGCGCTCGCGCACCAACCGCCTGTGCAGCTTCGATGATGTGACCCAGGTGGATGCCGTGCTGGCCGATCTCAGCGAGCAGGGGCCCTATGTGGTCAAACTGCCGCGTGAGCCGGGCAAGCGGGAATCCCGTTACGCCCACCTGTTCAGCGGCGAGATCGATCTGCAGGCGCTGGCCGAGGCCGTCCCCGCCAGTCACTCTGCCTCTCCCGCCGCCGATCGACTGAGTGTGTTGGAAGAGGAAGTAGAAAGCCTCAAGGCCCAGTTACAGGCCCTGGAGGCGCGGCTGGCCCAGCTGGAAGGCTGAATCATCCCGTCATTGCAAAGAGGCGCTCAGGCGCCTTTTTTTATGGCGCTTTGGTGGGCATTCCCGCTCTTCTTCACCTCGTCATGGCGGTGAGCTCTGCCCGTTTCATCCCCTCGTTTTATGCGCCCCGCGCTTTTTTTTGTACTAATTCGCGGTTAAGGGTCGAGCCGCCGCCGCTTTCCCGTTAAAATTCCGCCTTTGCACCTGCCCGCGAGTTCTGATGTCAGCCTTCACCCTCTCTTCGGATTGCCATGCCCTGCTCAGCGAGCTGCAACTGCAGCGCGCCGCCAGTACCCGCTATTTGCAGGAGACGCTGCACGCGCAGCACTCCCCCGGGCTGGCGCTGGCTGATCGGCTGAACCAGCTGCAGCAGCAAGGGCTAGTGCGGCTGCGCGGGGAGCAGCAGTGGAGCCTGACGGCGGAAGGAACTCTGGCCCTGATCCTGGCGGTACGGGCGGGGGAATGCCCCATGCCGGACTGGACCCGGGTCCCCTCGGTCACCGGCCAGGAGCTGGCGCAGGCCCTGGTGCGTGAACTCTGCCTGGGGGAGGCGGGTCAGATCCCGGCCTATTACCAGAGCGCGGAGCTCTTGAGCCTGCTGGACTTGCCCGATGCTCACCGCCTGCTGCCGGGCTCAAGCCCCGAGTGGCAAGGGCTGCTGCTCGAGCATTTCGCCCTGCAGACCCTGCTCGACGCCGAGCCCGAGGACGGTTGGCCGCTGGCGCGCGTCACGGCGGCCTGTGCCCCTGCGCTGGCGGGCCGGGTCGGGACGCTGGCTGCGGAGTGGAGCTGGCTCTGTGGCGCGCCGGACGGCGAGGTAACCACTTACTGGCCGGCTCTGCAGCAGCTGGCCGAGCGGGGGGGAGAGCAACCCCTGGCCGAGCGGCTGCTCAGCGCGCTGGGGCAGTGGCAGGCGCCGGCGGCGCAAGAGCCCTGGCCCCGGCTGTTCAGCGCCCTGCTCTGGCTGGGCTGGCTGCAACAGGCCGATCCCGTGCTCGCCAGCGAGCAGCGCAAGAAGTGGCAGCGCAGTCTGGGCAATCATTTCCCGCTGCTGAGCGATCTGCTGGGCCAGTGGGCCGGTGATCGCCACGGCCAGTCGGTCGGTCTGTTCGATACCCTGCAACTGCCGCTGGAGGAGCTCCATTGGGGCTATCTCTGGCTCGATCTCTGCGCCCTCGCGCGGCACGGCGAGCAGAGCCCCCAGGTGGCCATCCTGCACAAGTGGGATCTCTCCCATGTGCTGGAGGCGAGCCCGCGTCACCGCCTGATGGCCTTCTGTCAGGATCTGCTGCGACTCTTGCTGGGCATGGGGGCGCAGCACGCCCCGTTGCAGCGGCTGCGCGCCGCCGCTGAGGTAGATGTGAGCAATGAGCAGGATGACGAAGACAAGACGCCCGCCTCGGCCAGCTGGCTGAACTGGCTGCAGGGGCTGGGGCGCTCCAGCGGCGTGCGCAAGGCGCAAGAGCGGTTGGTGTGGCTGCTCCATGCCGATGGCCCCGAGCTGGAGTGCAAGATCCAGAAGCAGAGCACCAAGGGGGAGTGGACCGCCGGCCGCCGGGTCGATCCGGCCCTGCTCTCCACCCAGTATGCCGCCCTGCTCGACGAGGCGGACTGGGCGCTGGTGCGCACCCTGCCACGGGTGATGAGCAAGCTGCCGCGGGAGGCCTGGGCACCGCTCGCCGATCACCCCCGCCTGTTCAACGCCAAGGGGCAGAAGCTGCAACTGGCCATCAGTGCCCCCTTGCTGCAGATAGTGGCCACCGAGCAGGGCATGAGCGCCGTGCTGAGCCCGCTTGCCGCGGCGCGCGGGGCGCACATAGTGCCCCTGGCGCAGGACCTGTGGCAGCTCATCCTGACCCCGCAGGCGCTGCTGGACAGATTGCCAGCGCTGGAGTCCATCCCCCTGTTGCCCGAGGCCGGACTGGCGGAGCTGCAACGCACCCTGGACGCTATCCCCGAGCTGCCGTGGCACAGCCAGGTGGCGGGGCTGCAGGGCAATGCCGAACTCGCCCCCTGGCCCGGGGTGCCCTCGGTCCAGCTGGATTGGCAGGATGGCCAGCTGGTGGTTCAGCTGGTGACCCGGCAGGGGGAGTTGCCACCGTTGCCGCTCGGCAAGGGGGAGGCCATAGTGCGGCAGGGAGTCAGGGATTATCACTACTGGCAGCGGGATCTCGCCGCCGAGAAGGGCGAGGCCCAACTGCTGCGCAACCAGCTGCCCATCGGGCTGCCAGGCAACGAATGGAAGCTGGAAGGTGAGCAGGCGCTGACCCTGGTCAACTCGCTGCCCGAGCTGGTGGAGGCCGGAGTGGTCATTCACTGGCATCAGGACAGCGCTCGCCTCAAGAGCCTCGACGAGGCGGCCCTCAGCCTGCGCATCGAGCGGCGTCAGGACTGGTTCCAGATTGAAGGGGCCCTGGCGCTGGACGAGCACCAGATCCTCGACCTGCGCCTCATCCTGCGCCAGCTGACCCCGGGTCAGCGCACCGTCCAGCTCGACGAGAAGACCAGCCTGATGCTGAGCGACAAGCTGGTGGAGCGACTCACCATGCTGGGTGCCATGCTGGACGCCGATCAGCGCATCAACAACAAGCTGGCCTATCCGCTGGCCCGCCTGCTGTCGGCGGTGACCACCGCAGGGGATGATGCCTGGCAGTCGTTGCAGCAGGAGTGGCAGCAGGAGGTGGACTGTGCCCCCGAGCTGTTGACGGCGCTGCGGGACTATCAGAAGGACGGGGTGCGCTGGATGGCGACCCTGGCCCATCATGGCTTCGGTGCCTGTCTGGCCGATGATATGGGCCTTGGCAAGACGCTGCAGGCGCTGGTCGTGCTGCGCATGCGCCAGCATCTCGGCCCGGCGCTGGTGGTGGTGCCCAAGTCAGTGGTCACCAACTGGCAGGAGGAGGTGGCCCGCTTCGCCCCCGAGCTGGAGGTGGTGGTGTTCGAGCAGCCCTCCGAGCGGGAAGGGCTGATCCGCGATGCCAGGGCCGGCCAGATCATCCTAGTCAACTACGGCATGCTCGGCAGCCTGGCGCAGGCACTCAAGTCCCGCCGCTGGGCGAGCATGGTGCTGGACGAGGCCCAGCAGATCAAGAATGCCGGCACCCAGCGCGCCAAGCTGCTGTTCCAGCTCGAGGGAGATTTTCGTCTGGCCCTCTCCGGCACCCCCATCGAGAACCACCTGGGGGAACTGTGGAGTCTGTTCACCTTCATCAACCCGGGTCTGCTCGGTAGCCTCGGCGAGTTCAAGCGTCGCTTCGGCAAGGCGGTGAAGGATCCCCAGCACATGGCGTTGCTGCGGGCGGTGATCAGCCCCTTCATCCTGCGCCGCCTCAAGCAGCAGGTGCTGACCGAGCTGCCGGACAAGACCGAGATCATCCATCACATCAGCCTCTCCCCCGAGGAGCGCCAGCTCTACGAGGCGACCCGGCGCGAGGTGGTGCAGCAGGTGCAGAGCGCCGATGGCCGTGCCCTGATGCACGTGCTGAGCGGCCTGACCCGGTTGCGCCGGCTCTGCTGTTCCCCCAAGCTGGTGATGCCGGAGTGGAGTCAGACCAGCAGCAAGCTGGACGAGGCCATGGGGCTGCTCGAGGAGGCCATCGACGGCGGTCATCGGGTGCTGGTGTTCAGCCAGTTCGTCGATCTGCTGAGCCTGCTGCGGGCCCGCATCGAGCAGAAGCAGTGGGACTACTGCTATCTGGACGGCGGCTGCTCCGCCAAGTCCCGCCAGGAGTCCATCCTGCGGTTCCGTCACGAACCTGTCCCGCTGTTCCTCATCAGCCTCAAGGCCGGTGGCACCGGTCTGAACCTGACCCAGGCCGATACCGTGCTGCACCTGGATCCCTGGTGGAACCCGGCGGTGGAGGATCAGGCGAGCGATCGGGCCCACCGGATGGGGCAGACCCAGCCGGTGACCGTGTATCGGCTGGTGTGCGAGCAGACGGTGGAGGAGAAGATAGTGGCGCTGCACGACGAGAAACGGGCGCTGGCCGATGGCCTGCTCAGCGGTCAGTCCGAGGTCCGTGGCCTGGATGTGGAGAGCCTGCGCGCCCTGCTGATGAGCTGATGACGGCGGTGGTTGCCTGTGTGCGAGAGGGGGATGGTCTTGGTGATCATCCCCCTCGTCTTTTTTCAGTGCTTCAGGGCGCTCATTTCCAGCGTCAGGGCATCTCTGCAATATGTCTGGCTGAGGGAGCGGCTAGCCCTGATAGCGATAGAGGTGTAGCCGCTCTATGATGGCCTCGCCGCCTATCTTGCGATCCCGCCGCGCCTGGCGCAGCTTGGGCGGGTAGTGGCCGAGGTGGGTGACGCTGGGCGGGGTGTCCGAGCAGAGCAGCAGCGGCAGGCTCGCCTTGAGCTGCTGCTTGCGCGGCTCCCTGTCCTGCCAGAGCAGGTTGATCATGGGGTGGGTCTTGACCGGCCGCCGGATCCGCAGCTCGGCATCGGCGGGCAGACGGCGAATGTCATACACCTCCTGATCCACCATCTTGCTCCACTCCTCGTTGTTGGAGAGCGCCGGGATATAGCGGCGGCTGCGCTCCAGCATCTCGAGCACCTGCTCGCAGCTGAGGCGACTGATGCTCTGCTTGTCGGCCCAGGTGAACCCCAGCGAGTGCAGCTCCCCCTCCAGCAGGGTCAGCTTGCGGTAGACCTGCAGGGTGATGACCCCGGGCAACGCCTGGTGTACCAGCTCGAACTTCTCGTCCCGTCCCCCCGCCTGCTGCACCAGGGCCTTGAAGGCGAGCTTGTGGGCGTTGATCTCATCGAGCAGCGGGCGCAGCAGGCTGGCGCTGGCGGCGGGGAAGCGCAGCCAGCCGGGCAGCCGGTGGGTCGCCTTGGTTGAGCAGCCGGGGCGGGCGCTGTGATCCTGATAGGCGGCGATCGCGGCGGCCAGCGCCGCGTCGCCCCCCAGATAACCGACCTCTATTTGGGCGATGGGATCGTGCTCCTCCCCCTGCGGCACGGCGGGGAGGGGATAGACATGGCCCTCTTGCAGCGGGAGTCGACTCAACTGCTGAGCCAGGCGGGCCAGCGCCGCTTCGAGGGCCTCCATCTGTTGACGCAAGGCGGCGGTCGGGGTAAAGGTGTCCATCGGCTTATCCTGTGATCGCATCCGATCCGGCCCTCGCAATGAGGCCGACGGGATGCATGGCTAAACTACTGTATAAATAACCATACCAGCATGCCGAAAGCGCGCCAAGTGTCTCCTGTTATGAGGATTCGGTGCGGCCTGAAAATGGTAGCCATTTGAGGGTGTATATTTTGTATCTGGTTGTTAAATAAGGATCAATAAAAGATCTCTTGATTAACAACTGGATGTGAATGCCCCGTGACAGCATCCGCCCCGAAATACCTGGTCTGCATAGCTACTGCTGGAAACTGCATAGTTAGAAGTAGCGCATGCAGGAGAATATGCTGCCCGGTCATGCAGGGAAATGAGACCACAATTTAATCATTTAGAATCAATCGGTTATGCCTTGGTGGTTGGCCATATCAACCATTAGTTTTACTCATGTGTTGTATCAAAATTCGTCAATTGAGCCACCCCCTCCGCCTGACTAAGCTTTGCGCATCAAATCCGAGCCTTGCGCAGAACTAGAGAGAGGAGCCATATCATGGCCAACATGACGTATACCGAAGCCGGTTATCAGCATTCCAGCCAATCGAATCTGGCTGCTCGCGTGAAAACGACCGTAGTGACCTGGCTGGAACGCAGCCGCAGCCGTCGCCAGCTCTCCGAGCTGCCCGCCTATCTGCTCAAGGACATCGGCCTGAACGAAGCCGACCGCTATCAAGAGACCACCAAGCCGTTCTGGCGTGGTTGATCAGCCGGGCATGGATGCCTCGTTTTTCTGCTGATCCCGTATTCTGGCATCCCGCTTGCCGATGTGGCGCCTTGCCACCCAGCCCCATGACGCGTTTTTCCCCTTGCAGCCTCAGTCCTGAAATCTCCCTCATCTGTTCCCCGTGCAATTCGACTTGTCACCAGCTATCGCCATCTTTGTATCCTTACTGTTTGAATTTGTTTAAAAATCGATTTTAAGCCTGCCCGCCTTGGGTATAATCCGGCCATAGCATTCCAGACAAGAGGGTGAGACGGATGATTCCCCAGCATGACTTTTTGGCCCTGACCCGCCGCCACGAATGGCAGCTTTATCCCTTTGCATTCGATCTGCCGGATGGCACCCGGGTGAGCGTGTGGGACACCGGCGTGCTCTGCCTGGAGCCCGCCAATGGGTCGGGGGGACGCAAGGACATAGTGCTCTCCTGCGGCATCCACGGTAACGAGACAGCCCCCATCGAGATCTGCAACCAGCTGCTGAGCCGGCTGCTCAGCGGGGAGCTCAGGGCTCGCCACCGGGTGCTGTTCCTGTTTGGCAACCCGGCGGCCATGAACCTGGGGCTGCGGGAGGTGGAGGAGAACATGAACCGGCTCTTCTCCGGCGCCCACAGCAAGGGGGAGGGACTTTGCAACAGGGAGCGGATCCGCGCCATGGAGCTGGAGCAACATGTGAGCCGCTTCTTCGCCGATCCCGCCAGGCCCCGCTATCACTACGATCTGCACACCGCCATCCGCGGCTCGCGTCACGAGAAGTTTGCGGTCTACCCCTTCCCCCACGAGCGGCCGCACTGCAAGGAGCAGGTGCAGTTCCTCGGCGCCTGCGGGGTGCGTACCATACTGCTCTCCAGCGGCCCGACCACCACCTTCAGCTATTACAGCTCGCACCAGCATGGTGCCCATGCCTTCACGGTGGAGCTCGGCAAGGTGCGCCCGTTTGGGGAGAACGACATGACCCGCTTCATCGAGGCGCGGCAGGCATTGCAGGAGCTGGTGACCCAAGAAGAAGTGGTGCTCGAGCCCTGGCGGGCAGATGACTTCACGATTTTTGCCATCGATCGGGTGATCAACAAGCGCTCGGCGCAGTTTCGTTTCCTGTTCGCCAGCGATGTGGACAATTTCACCGAGTTTCCCCAGGGGTTTGTGCTGGCAGAAGACGGCGATCTGCAATACAGGGTAGAGAAACCGCGGGAGGCGGTGGTGTTCCCCAATGCCAGCGTGGCCATCGGTCAGCGCACCATGCTGCTGGTGGTGCCGACCCGCCTGTGGGAGTGATCTGAGCCTACCTCTGCACGCCGAACCTGCGCCCCTGGCGGCTGGTGGCGGCTATCGGATTATGGCAGTGATCCCGAACTCACCCTGACAGGGAGCCCGAAAGGGCTCCCTTCTTCGTTTCCGCTCGCCGAAAATCTTATCTTCTTTCTGAAATTAAAGAAGTTTCTACTGGTCTTACCTGGTTAAATCCCATTGCCCTTTGCTTAACATGTTGTTTACATTTCAGGTGTCACCTCATGGTGGTGACGTTGACAACGGCAAGGAGCCAGTTATGACCCATGTCGACATCCCTTTCCTTCGCTACCTCGATGAGGAAGGGCGCCCGGTCGAGACACTACCGACCTGGCTGGACAAGGCGACCCTGCACACCTTCTACCGCAACATGGTGATGGTGCGCAGCTATGACAAGAAAGCGATTGCACTGCAGCGAACCGGCAAGCTCGGCACCTTTCCCTCCCACCTGGGGGCAGAGGCGGTCGGGATTGGGGTCGGTCTCGCCATGCAGCCTCAGGATGTCTATGTGCCCTACTACCGGGACATGCCCACCCTCTATGTGCGGGGCGTGCCCATGGAGCAGAACCTGCAGTATTGGGGTGGGGATGAACGGGGCAGCGTTTTCTACAAGGCCGATGGCGAGCTGTCGGAAGACTTGCCCATCTGCGTTCCCATCGCCACCCAGATCACCCACGCCGCCGGCATCGCGGCTGCCTTCAAGCTGCGCAATCAGCCCCGCGTCGCCGTGGTCACCATAGGCGACGGCGGCACCTCCAAGGGGGACTTCCTGGAGGGGCTCAATTGCGCCGGCGTCTGGCATCTGCCCATGGTGATGGTCATCAACAACAACCAGTGGGCCATCTCGGTACCGCGCAAGTTGCAGTCGAGCGCCCCCACTCTGGCCCAGAAAGGGATAGGGGCCGGGGTGCGCAGTATTCAGGTCGACGGCAACGACGTGGTGGCTGTCTATGAGGCGACCCGCGCCGCCGTCGAGCGGGCGCGTGCCGGCAAGGGGCCGACCCTGATCGAGGCCATCAGCTACCGGCTCGGGGATCACACCACCGCCGATGATGCGACCCGCTACCGCGATGCCGCCGAGGTGGAAGCCGCCTGGGCCAAGGAGCCGGTCAAGCGGCTGCGCCAGTTCATGGCCGGGCAGGGCTGGTGGGACGAGCATCAGGAGCAGGCGCTGCTGACGGAGGCCAGCCGGGAGGTCGAGCGAGCCGTCGCCGCTTACGAGAGCACGATACGGCAGGCGCCGGAAACCGTGCTCGATTACCAGTTTGCCGAGCTGCCCAAGGATTATCGGGCGCAGCGCCAGCGCATCATCGCCAAGGGCATGCAGCTGCACGGCGGGGAGACACATCATGAGTGACATCACACTGCTCGAAGCGATCAATCTGGCGTTGCACCATGAGATGGAGCGCGACCCCGACGTGGTGGTGCTGGGTGAGGATGTGGGGGTCAACGGCGGGGTGTTTCGCGCCACCGTGGGCCTGCGCGACAAGTTCGGTTTCAAGCGGGTGATCGACACCCCGCTGGCGGAGGGGCTGATCGCCGGGGTGGCGGTCGGCATGGCGACCCAGGGGCTCAAGCCGGTGGCCGAGTTCCAGTTCCAGGGCTTCATCTTCCCCGGCATGGAGCAGATCATCTGCCAGGCGGCCCGGATGCGCAACCGCACCCGTGGCCGACTCTCTTGTCCCATCGTCTACCGCTCGCCCTATGGCGCCGGCATTCACTCGCCTGAGCACCACAGCGAGAGCGTCGAGGCGCTGTTCGCCCATATTCCGGGCCTGCGGGTGGTCATCCCCTCCAGCCCGAGACGGGCATATGGCTTGCTGCTCTCGGCCATCCGCGACCCGGATCCGGTGATGTTCTTCGAGCCGGATCGCATCTATCGCTCCATGAAGTCGGACGTGGTAGATGACGGCGTCGGCCTGCCGCTGGATGTCTGCTTCACCCTGAGGCCAGGACGGGATCTCACCATAGTTGCCTGGGGCGCCTGTATCCAGGAGGTGATGCGGGCCGCCGCCCTGTTGGCGGAGCAGGACATCCAGTGCGAGGTGCTGGATCTCGCCACCATCAAGCCGCTGGACATGGAGAGCATTCTGGCCTCGGTGCGCAAGACTGGCCGCCTGCTGGTGGTGCACGAGGCGTGCGGCAGTTTCGGGGTCGGTGCCGAGATAGTGGCGCGGGTCACCGAGGAGGCGCTTACCAGCCTCAAGGCGCCGCCCAAGCGGCTCACCGGGGTGGATGCCGCCGTGCCCTACTATCGCAACGAAGAGTATTACCTCATCACCGAGCAGGATATTGCGGATGCGGCTCACCAGCTGATGGAGAAATGGTCATGAAATTTTTCAAATTACCGGATCTGGGCGAAGGATTGGCCGAGGCCGAGATCGTCGAATGGAAGGTGAGTGCCGGCGATACCGTGAGTGTCGATCAGGTGCTGCTGTCGGTGGAGACCGCCAAGGCGCTGGTGGATGTGCCCTCGCCGGTGGCGGGGGTGATCGCCCGACTCTGCGGCCAGGAGGGGGACATACTCCATATCGGCGCGCCGCTGGTGGAGTTTGAAGGGGGCGAAGACGATGGCACCGTGGTGGGCAAGGTCAGCGCCCATCAGCAACACATCGAGGATCACTTCGTGGTGGGGACCATGGCGCCCGGAGGCTCCCTGGTGCAGGCCATGCCGGCGGTGCGCCTGCTGGCGCAGAAGCTGGGGCTGGACATCGACAGGCTCAAGGGCAGCGGCCATGCCGGCATGGTGACCGAGCAGGATGTGCAGACCGCCTTCGAAGCGCTGCAGAGCAGCGGCAACGAGTTCCTCAAGGGTTCGCGCCGGGCCATGGCCAAGGCGATGGAGCTCTCCCACCAGACGGTGGTGCCGGTCAGCATCACCGACGAGGTGGACTTGCGCCACTGGCGGGCCGATGAGGACGTCACAGTGCGCCTCATCAAGGCCATCGGTGTGGCCTGTCGCGCCGAGCCCTCCATGAATGCCTGGTTTGACGGGGATACCCTGTCGAGACGGCTGTTCAGGGAGGTCAACGTGGCCATCGCGGTTGACTCCAAACACGGGCTCTATGTGCCGGTGATGGAGAACGTGGCCGAGCGGGAGAGGGCGGATATCCGCCAGGGGCTGGACCGGATGATCGCCGACGTGAAGGCGCGAGCCGTGCCGCGGGAGATGTTGCAAGGGGCGACCATTACCCTCACCAACTTCGGCGCCATCGCGGGTCGCTACGCCAGTCCCATAGTCACGCCGCCACAGGTGGCCATCATAGGGGCGGGCAAGTTGTTTGAAAAAGTGGTCTTCATCCACGGGGAGGCACGGCCGGTTCGGGCACTGCCACTGTCGATGACTTTCGACCACCGCGGCTGCACCGGCGGCGAGGCGGCGCGCTTCCTCAAAGTCCTGGTTCAGGCACTGGAAGCGGCGGATGCGTAAGCGATTGCACCCTGCCCCTGGCAGGGTGCAAATTTGGTTGCGTAATCAACAAAGGCACGTATAATCTAAACCAGCTTGAAAGGGCGTTAGTTATGTCAATGAGTATGATGTTTTGCATCTTTCCCTGTTGTTCATAAGTTAATCCCATTTTTGAGCTTTACCCGCTGAAAAGCATTAAGTAATTATTTTGAATACAGGTTAAAGATATGTCTAACATGATCACCGGTACCGTTAAGTTTTTCAACGAAACCAAAGGTTTTGGCTTCATCCAGCAAGAAAACGGCCCGGACGTTTTCGTTCACTTCAGCGCTATCAGCGGTAACGGCTTCCGTACCCTGGCTGAAGGTCAGCGCGTACAGTTCTCCGTGACCCAAGGTCAGAAAGGCCCGCAGGCTGAGAACGTAACTGCTCTGTAATTTTTACAGAATTTAAGAAAGCCGTGGTACCTCTGGTGCCACGGCTTTTTGTTTTATGGCATATTCATACACCACATCTGCCTCTGACGATCATCATGCTCTCATCACTCTTGTTCGCTGTGACGCTATCCATTCTTGCCAAGTCCCCCGTGCCGGATCCTGTGGCAAGCGAGGCGGTGACCGTGTGCCAGCAATTCGTGCAGGTACGTCTGGGCAAGGCAGAGCTGCCCGAGGAGATCAGGGCGCAGCCGGTGCCGAAACGGGCGGGGGAGTGGTTGATCGACGGCAAGATAAAAGGACCCGAAGGTCCTTTGCTGTTTGCTTGTCTGCTGCGGCAAGGGGAGCATTGGAAGTTGCTCAACTTCTCGCTCTGGGCGCCGCAGGAGGTCAACTCGGTTTGAGTGCCACCAGCAGGTGTTGGAGGTGCTCGAGCATGGTCATGCCGAAAGGAGTCAGATAGCCGCCATCGGTTGCGCTGATCAGGCCTTGCTGATGCAGACGCTCCGCCGCCAGGCACAGCTCGTCAGACATGTCGCTGCGTAACTTGATCCCCAGACTCATGTTGGCCGGATCAAAGCATGCCAGTATTTTCAGCTCATTCACAAAATCGTCAGAAACCTGGTCGATCCCACTCATGGATGCACTCCTTACGCTAAAGATGTATGCAAACTAGCATTCCCGGTTTTACTTTAGTGGGCGCTGGCTCAAACTATTGGGCTTTGTCCGGACCGGTGCGGTGCGAACGCTGCTTTTTTGGCCGCAGGCCCGCGTCTGGCAGGCGTGATGGCTCAGGCCTCGGGTCGCCAAACATGGTAGGATAGTCCCACTTTTGTCTTTCTGGCCAGGTTGAACACCGGTCTTCCAGCTCAAGGCGTCTCTCATGATCACAGTCACTCTGGTCTCTCTGCTGCACTCCCTAGGTCCCCGCTTTCCGGTCTATGCCTCCTCCTTGCTGCTGCCCCTGCTCGATGAGCATCAGGGCGATCTCTGGCTGCCGGCCATCAAGGGGGGAGACGTGACGGCCCTGCGTCAGCATGCCAAAGCCAAGAGTGCCCAGCTGCTGGCGCCGCTGGCGGCGGGGTGGTGTGACTTCGCGGCCGGCGATGCGGGCGATACCCCCGAGCTCGATGGGCTGGCGAGTTACGATGAAGAGATGCTGGACAACCTGCTGATGTACTGGCACAGCCCGGCCAAGATCAACAGCCCGATCACCGATAACCTGTTCGAGCTGCGCCGTGGGGTGGTGGATGAAGCCCATGGCACCAAGCTGGCGGACGCCTGGGAGCAGCAGCAGCAGGCTCGTTTCGAGCAGATCATGCAGGGCGTGCAGGCCGGCCGCTCCCAGCTCTGCTTCGTGGAGGTGGAGTCTGCCTACTGGCTGCGCCAGCGTTTCACCGAAACCCCGGAGATCACCCTGATCACCCCGGCCCTGGGTTGAGCCATCCAGCCGGTCGACCGCATGCTCATGCTGGACAAGCCGTCGGCAAGATGTGAACATGTCGCCCTTTATTGAATGAGAGACTTGACCGATGAGCTATGAACTTAGCGACACCGAGCGCAATGCAGCGCTGCAACTGAACGCCGACTACCGCTTCGATCACTTCATCAGCAAGCTGGTCGAGCACGAAGAGCTGTATGTCCTGACCGACGAACACGGCGTCATGATGCTGACCACCGAAGATGAAGACTGCAT
This sequence comes from Aeromonas sp. sif2416, assembly GCF_019218665.1. Classification (NCBI taxonomy): domain Bacteria; kingdom Pseudomonadati; phylum Pseudomonadota; class Gammaproteobacteria; order Aeromonadales; family Aeromonadaceae; genus Aeromonas; species Aeromonas sp. sif2416. Next base: position 179,536 of record NZ_JAHUXC010000007.1, on the reverse strand, counting down.
CCCGGTCTGGCCGCACCCGGAATACGCCAAGGCGTGGGCCGAAGGCGAGTGGGCCGACTGCAAGCCGCAATCCATCACCCTCAAGGTGTGGCTGGAGCGCTGGGTCGATGGCATGGAGCAGGACGAACTCTGCGTCGCCGTGTTCCCGACCCCGGATCAGGAAGGCATAGTGCTGGAGCCGGCCGACGTGGCCGACGCCATCGCTCAGAAACAGGCCAAGCGCGGCTAAGCCTCGCTGCTGGTGCTGTCACCATGAAAAGACCCCTCCTGTGCGGGGTCTTTTTGTTTGCAGCCAGGCTCAAGGCTGCCGATAGCGGGTATCGATCAGGGTGACGGGGGGGAAGCGCTGCCCGCTCTTGATGGCGGTCAGCGTCTCTGCCTTCAGCTTCTCGTCAAGCCAGAACAGGCCGCCGAAGCTGTAACCCGAGTTGGCACCATCGAGCGGCCAGTAGAGCACATCGCTCTGGGGCGTCGCCGGGATCTTGGGCAGGCGCACCCAGCGCCAGGCGCCGGCCCGGGTGTAGGGCACCTGATAGGCGGGTACGAAACTGGCAAGCTCATAGAGCCGCTGCTGGATCTGGCGCGACAGCTCGGCCTTCCTGGCGAAGTCGAATGCTTTGTCATACTGCTCCACCAGGGCCGAGATGGCATCGTCGTCGATGTTCATGATGTTGTTGGTCTGGGGCTTGTTGGCATTGATCTTGTGGAAGAACTCCCAATAGGCGGGGTAGCGGCTGCCGCTCCAGGCCATCCAGGCGCTCTGGTGTTTCTTCTCCAGCATGGACTTGAAGCCGGCGGAGGCATCCATCAGGTTCAGCTCCAGATTGAGACCCGCCTTCTTCGCCTCCTCCCGCAGCAGGGTCAGGCGCTGGGCATGCTCCGCCGTGGTGTAGGTGATGCTGAGGCTCAGCGGCTGCCCCTTGGCGTTTTGCAGGATGCCATCCGGCCCCGTGCTGGTGAAGCCCGCCTTGGCGAAGTACTCCCGGGCGAGCTTGGGATCGAAGGGGCGTGCCTTGAGATCCGTGTTGGTGAAAGCGCCCTGGCCAGAGCCATAGCTGTTGAGGCGCTGATAGTCACCGCGCAGCAGGGTCGCGATCATCTTGTCGATGGCCAGCGCATGCTGGATGCCGAGCCGCACATCGAGATCCTTGAGCAGCGGATCGGCGGTGTTGAGGTAGAGCCCGGTGGGCGATTGCGGTGTCCGGGTATAGAACCAGCGCCTCTCGATGTAACCCTTCTCGAATTCGGCGGTCTTGCTCTTGTCGTGCCACCAGCTGGGAATGGTCAGCGGGAAGCTGTCCAGCTCGCCGCGCAGGAAGTGCTGCCAGGCGATGTTCTGATCCCGCAGCACCTTGATCTCTATCCTGTCCGGGTTGAAGCGGTGCTGGAAGTAACGCTCGTCGTTGCCCCACCAATCCTTGACCCGCACGAAGCTGACGGACTTGCCCTTCTTCACCTGGTCGATCCGATAGGCGCCAGTGACCGGCAGCACCTTCCAGTTATATTCCTTGACCCAGTTGGCGGTGAGCGCGATGGCGTGGCTCGGCTCGGGGGCGAAGGGGAGCGAGTCGAGCAGATCCTCGCGGCTCTTCTCGCTGCCGCTGGTGATGGAGAAGGTCTTGTCGTCGAACTTGGTGACCTCCACTATCTGGGTCGAGTAGTAGTTGTTGTACCAGGGATCGTTGATCTCCTTGCTGCGCATCATCTTGAGGGTGAACAGCCAGTCGTCGGCGCTGACCGGCTGGCCGTCGGACCAGCGAGCCTTGGGGTTGATCCTGAAGTAGAGCGTCTTGTGATCGGCACCGAACGCCCACTGGTTGGCCAGCATGGGCATGGGCTTGCCGGTGAGGGGATGGGTGGCGAGCAGGGGCAGGGTGGTCTCCCTGATGTAACCGGCGAAGCTACCGTTGGAATCCGGCCCAAATTTACGCAAGGTGAGGGGGAAGCTGATCATGAAGTCGTGGAAGGTGCCACCACGCCGGGCGGCCGGATCGGCGTAGACAGGATCGGTGTCGTTGCTCTCCCACGCGAGATCCGTTGGCAGGCTGGCACTCCAGCCGGTGGCGCTCCAGCAGAGGGTGAGGGCCATCGCCGTGGTGCGGAGCACGCGCGGTAACGGGTGGCTAGCCGATGATGAACTGTGCAGCATGTCCTTGCTCTCCTGAGGTTCGGCGTCCTGCCGGGATCAAACGATATCAGGCCCGTGAGGGCCTGTCTCAGAATGGGAACTTTCCCCGCATTGGTCAATGGGCGGCGTGACGACTCAGTGGTTGGGCTGTGCCTTGAACAGCCGCAGTCGTCCCCCCAGCAGGTGCACCACGAAGCCGAGCAGCACCAGCCCTGAGCCCAGCCATTGCAAGGGGGTGGGATGTTCATCGAGCAGGATGGCGGCGGCCACCATGCCGACGCAGGGCACCAGCAGGGAGAGCGGCGCGACCTGGGCCACCGGGTAGCGCATCAGCAGGCGGCCCCAGAGGCCGTAGCCGAGCCAGGTGGCGACCAGCGACAGGTAGAGCACGCACAGCAACCCCTGCCAGCTGAAGTGCTGCAGGCTGTCGACGATGCGCTCCTGCCCCTCGAACAACCAGGAGAGGGCGAGGAACGGCAAGATGGGCACCAGGCCACCCCAGGCGATGAGGCTCGGCAGGGAGGTCTGGTAGCGCAGGCCTATCTGGCGGTTGATGACGTTGCCAAGACCCCAGCAGGCGGAGGCGCACAGGGTCAAGACGAAGCCGAGCAGGGTCAGGTTGCCCTCGCCGTTGGCGGCGATCAGATAGAGGCCGCCCCCCGCCAGGGGCAGGGCGACCCAGTGGTGGGTCTGCCAGCGCTCCCCCAGCCAGATCATGGCGAACAGCAGGGTGAACAGCACCTGGGATTGCAGCACCAGGGAGGCCATGCCCGCCGGCATGCCGAACTTCATGGCGCTGAACAGGAAGGCGAACTGCCCCAGGCTGATGGCGCCGCCGTAGGCCAGCAGCCAGCGCCAGGGCATGGCGGGCCTGGGCACCAGCAGGATGGCGGGGAAGACCACCCCGATGAAGCGCAGGGCCCCCAGCAGCAGCGGCGGTATGCCATCCAGCCCCCACTTGATCACCACGAAGTTGAGCCCCCAGCAGAGGATGACCAGGGCGGCCAGACACTTGTCCTTGGTTTGCATGACTCTTCCTTGTTGGATCAGGGAGGCGCTCGCCGGACGGGCCGGCGAGTCGACAGAGACTCGAGCATAACCTCTAAGGGGTGACCGGCGTCAAGTTGGCACGGTGCAATCAGGGCAATCAGGCGGCGACGAAGTGCAGCGTCACGCCACGAGCCTTGAGGGCGTCACGCATGGGGGCGGACAGGGCATCGTCGGTGACCAGCACGCCGATCTGACCGGGTCGGCCGAGCTGGCTGGGATGGATGGCGCCAAACTTGCTGCTGTCGGTGATGACCACGTTGGTCACCCCCTTGGCCAGCACACTGTTGACCACGTCGGCCCGCATCATGTCGCGGCCGGTGAAGCCCACCTCGGGATGAAAACCATCGACCCCGATGAAGGCCTTGGAGAAGTGCACCTGCTCGATACAGAGCCGGGTGAGCGGCCCCACCACGCTCTCGCTCTGCTGCTGGTAGAGGCCGCCAAGCAGCACCACCGGGGTCTGGGTGTCCTTGAGCAGGTGGGCGATGAAGCTGCTGATGGTGATGATGGTGACCCGCTTGTTCAGGGCCAGATGGCGGGCCAGCAGGGCGTTGGCGCTGCCCCCCTCGATAAACACCGTCTCGCCATCGTCCACCAGCTGGGCGGCCCGCTCGGCGAGGCGCTCCTTGAGCAGGTAGTTGATGTTCATGCGGGCATCGGGATCATCGCTGTCCAGCGCCATGGCCGAGCCGTGCACCCGCTTGAGCAGCCCCTGCTTCTCCAGTGCGGTGAGGTCGTTGCGCACCGTGACCTCTGACACGCCGGTCTGTTCAGCCAGCTCGCTCACGCTCATCTTGCGAGCCTGATGGACCAGAGTGAGGATCTGTTGGCGGCGTAGGTTCATGGTGATGGCTCGATTCGAACGATGGAGAAGCATGGCGGCCAGTGCCGCCATGAGGGTCGCCGATCAGCGATGCTGCTCGGCGCGGCGATGATATCACCTCGCGCATCCGGCGATAAGATGGCGCCGGCGCGCGAGTGGCAGGTCGCCGCTTGCACCTGCCATGCCCGTCAGAGGCTGTGTTCGGTGCGGGCTATGATGTCATCCTGCGCATCCGGGGAGAGCGCGGCGAAGAAGATCGGGTAGATCGTCGCCACCCTCAGTTGCCTTCGGCACATCCGTCAGAGGCTGTGCTCGGTGCGGGCGATGATGTCATCTTGCGCATCCGGGGAGAGCGCGGTGAAGAAGATCGGGTAGATCGTCGCCACCCTCAGTTGCCTTCGGCACATCCGTCAGAGGCTGTGTTCGGTACGGGCGATGATGTCATCTTGCGCATCCGGGGAGAGCGCCGTGAAGAAGGCGGAGTAGCCCGCCACCCGCACCACCAGATCCCGATACTGATCAGGGTCGGCCTTGGCCGCCAGCAGGGTCTCGCGCGAGACGATGTTGTACTGCACGTGCCAGCCCTTGTGTACCTCGAAGAAGGTGCGCAGCAGGCTCATCAGCTTGGCCTTGTCCCGCTCGTTCTCCAGGCTCGCCGGGCTCAGCTTCTGGTTGAGCAGCACCCCGCCGAGGATGGCGGCGGTAGGCAGCTTGCCCAGCGAATTGAACACGGCGGTGGGGCCCAGGCGATCCGAACCCGAGGCCGGGCTGGCCCCTTCCGCCAGCGGGGTGCGGGCATGGCGGCCATCCGGGGTGGCCTGGGTGGCCGCCCCGAAGGGCACGTTGGCGGAGATGGAGGAGGTGCCGGCGTAGTAGGTGCCGCCGATGGGACCCCGGCCGAAGCGGGTGTTGTGCAGCCCCTTGAGCTCATCGATGTAGCTCTGGTAGGCGCGCACCAGCAGCAGATCCACCTCGTCCAGATCGTTGCCGTACTTGGGGGCCGCATGGGTGAGGCGCTGACGCAACTGCTCCCCCGCCAGTCCGGCGAAGTCCTGTTCCAGTGCCTCGGCCAGCACCGCCTGATTGACGATGCCCTGCTCGAACACCAGCTTCTTCACCGCCGCCAGGCTGTTGCCGAGGTTCGCTATCCCCACCTGCAGGCCTGAGACCCAGTCATAGACGGCGCCGCCCTGCTTGATGGTCTTGCCGCGCTCGATGCAGTCATCCACTAGCGTGCTGCAGAGGATGTCGTGGGCCTGCTCCTCCAGCACGCTGTCCACCACGCAGTCGATCTCGATGGACTTGCGGGTGAAGTAGCGTACCTGCTCGTCCCAGCGGGCCATCACCTCCTCGAAGGAGCCGAAGTTGCCTTGGCGCAGCGCCTGGGCCTGGGGCAGGAACACCTTGCCGGTGGTGGCATCGCGGCCGCCATCCAGCGCCGCCAGCAGGATGCGGGCGAAGTTGATGAAGCTCATGCCGGTGCAGCGATAGCCCCACTTGCCGGGCACCGCTGTCTCGATGCAGCCGATGGCGGCGTAGTGGTGGGCATCCTCCACGCTCACTCCGAGCTTGATGAACTCGGGGATGACAACCTCGTCGTTGTTGAAGGCCGGCATGCCGAAGCCGCAGCGGATCACCTGGATGCAGGCGTCGAGGAACGCCTCGCTCATGCCGGCATGGTAGCGCACCGAGAGGTTGGGCTGGGTCGAGCGCAGCTGGCCGCAGGACTCGAGGATGGCATAGGACAGACCGTTGACCGCGTCATGGGCCTGGCCATCGCGCCAGTTCTGGCCGCCTATGGTGACGTTCTGGTAGAGCGGGCTGCCGGCGGAGGCCTTGGAGTGGGTGCCGGAGCGGATCTTGTTCACCTCCAGCAATTTCAGCCAGCACCCTTGCAGCAGCTCGATGGCACGCTCGCGGGGCAGGGTCTCTGACAGCTCAACCTCGCGGCGATACCAGGGATAGAGGTACTGATCCATCCGGCCGAAGGAGACGGAGTGGCCGTTGGACTCGATCTGCAAGATGAGCTGGATGAAGTAGCAGAGCTGCAGCGCCTGCCAGAAGGTTTCCGGCGGCTGGTGGGCGATGCGCTCGCAGTTGGCGGCCATGGCCAGCAACTCGTTGCGACGCTCTGTACGGGATTCACTCCCGGCCATCTCGCGGGCCAGGGTGGCGTAGCGCTCTATCTGATCGCTCACCGCATCGAGCGTGATGGCCACCGCCTGCAGGAACTGCTCGCGCCGCAGATCCGCCCAGTCGGCGAGATCGAGCCGGGTGCGCCGCTCGGCCACCCGCGCCTTGACCCCGGCCAGCCCCTTGGCGAGCAACTCCTCGAAGTTGACCGCGAGGTGGGCATCCCCCGAGGTCATGTTGCCCTCGGCCTTGATGATGCCGCTCTCCAGCAGCGCCTTCTGCTCGTCGGTGAAGATGCCGAGGCAGCGATCCTGCACCGTCTGGCCGCGCCAGAAGGGGGTGAGGGCGTGAATGGTCGCCTTGTCGGCCTCGCTCACCGCAAAGCCGGCGCCGGGCCTGTCCGCCAGCTCGTCTATCTCCTTCTCAATCCAGCCCACCGTGTACTCGGGGAAGAGCGGGGCGCCGCGCACCTGACTCGCCTGGTTACCGACGATCAGCTCGTCGTGCTTGATCCAGATGCTGCGCTCCTTGAGGTGGTGAGCCAGTGCCAGGGCGCGGCGCACCGGCAGCGGCCGGGCCAGGGCGCGGCGCACCGGCAGCGGCCGGGCCAGGTGCGCCTGATAGGCTTGCGTGTAGTGGCGGGCGCGCTCGGTGCAGACCGGCGGCTGGACTATGTGGATCAGGCTCTCCTTGTGGGCGCGGATCCGGGGGCTGAGGGTATTCAGGTCGAGCTGGGTCATGATCTTATCCTCGGGTGACAGGGGTCAGCCCCTGACGTTGGGCGTAGGCGTGGGCAAAGTGGAGCAGATCGGGGTCATCGAGGGGCTTGTCCGGCGCCAGGTAGGGCTGGTCCAGCAGGGCATATTTGCCCATGGGCAGGAAGTGGATCTCCCGGACGGTCGCCAGGCTGGCGGCGGTGTCGACTATGGCCGCGATGCTGTCGCTGTCGGCATTGAAGCCCGGAATGAGGGGCACCCGGATCTGCAGCGGGATGCCGCGCTTGGCGAGGCGCCTGAGGTTGTCCAGCACCAGCGCCACCTTGCCGCGGGTCCATTCGAAGAAGCGCGCCTGGTCGAGGTGTTTGAGATCGGCCAGCACCAGATCGAGATGGGGGAGGCTAGGTTCAATCTGCCGCCAGGGCACATGCAAGCAGCTCTCCACCGCGGTGTGCAGCCCCTCTGCCTTGCAGGCTCGCAAGAGATCGCGAGCGAGTTCGGGTTGCATGAAGGGTTCGCCCCCGGACAGCGTCACGCCACCGCCGCTGCGCTCGAAGAAGGGGCGGTCTCGCAGTATGTCGCTCATCAGATCATCCAGGCTCTGTTCCTGGCCGCACACCCTGAGCGCCTCGCTCGGGCAGCATGTCCGCAAGGATGCCAGCTCGTCCCTGCCGAGCCGGCGGCGATCGATGCAGAGGGCCTCGTCCTGGCGGCGGATGGCCGACGGGCAGGCGCGCTGGCAGAGATCGCACCCCGCGAGGCAGAGCCTTGGATCGAACAGCAGATCCGGTGTGGGGGAGCGGCTCTCCGGGTTCTGGCACCAGCGACAGGCCAGGGAACAGCCCTTGAGGAATACCAGGGTTCGGATGCCGGGACCATCGTGGGTCGAGTAACGTTGCAGGCCGAAAATCATACCACCTCCTTTTGATTGGTGTAATAACAACATTCATTCGTAAGTTGTTTTGATTTTGATCAACTAAATGAAGGGCGCAACTTCGCTAGAATGGTGACAGTTTGAACAGCCTGTAGAGGAGTCAGATATGGAGCTTTATCTCGATACCGCCGATGTGGCGGCGGTGCGTCGCTGGTCCAGGATACTGCCGCTGGCCGGCGTCACCACCAACCCGTCCATCACCGCCGCCGGGGGCTTGCCGTTAAGAGAGTTGCTGCCGGCCTTGCGCGAGGTGCTGGGGCCCAAGGCGCGGCTGTTTGCCCAGGTGATGGCCAAGAGCGAGACCGAGATGGTGCGCGAGGCGTTCGCCCTGCGTGAGCTGGACCCGGATCTGGTGATCAAGATCCCGGTCTGCGCAGAGGGGTTGGCGGCCATCAAGAGCCTGACCGCCAACGGCGTGCCGACCCTGGGTACCGCCGTCTACACCCCGCTGCAGGGGTGGCTGGCGGCCCAGGCAGGTGCCGAATATGTGGCCCCCTATGTCAACCGGCTGGATGCCCAGGGCGGTGACGGCATCGCCACGGTGCGGGAGTTGCAGCAACTGCTGGCGCTGCACGCCCCCGGCAGCAAGGTGCTGGCGGCCTCCTTCCGCACCCCGCGCCAGGCGCTGGACTGCCTGCTGGCGGGTTGCCAGTCCATCACCCTGCCGCTCGACGTGGCCGAGCAGATGCTGAGCGTGCCGGCGGTGGAGGCGGCGCTCGCGAAGTTCGATCAGGATTGGCAACGGGCGTTCGCCTGAGGTCCACGACAGGCGTGAGTGAGGATCGAGGCGGGGCAGGAGGGTGGACTAAGCTAGTAGGAGAGCGCCCGATTTGACGGGCGGGTACCGATGGCTGACTGGAGGTGTCCCATGAGCGACCATACCCTGCTGCCCCATGGTGAGGATCTGCGCCGCGCCGTACGCTGGCTCAGCGAACACCATGAACACGACATCCGGGCCATCGAAGAGGCCTGCGTCCGTTTCGATCTCTCCCCGTTGGACGAGGAGTTCCTCCTCCGCTATTGCCGCGAGCAGGCACCGGAGTCTCAGATCCGCTAGACGAAGTGGGCGAGGTCGATCCCGTACTCCTTGGGATCCACAGTGCTCTCTATGCTCTCCTGGCCCCCGTTTCTGGCGAGATCCAGCCACTGCACCTCGAGGTAGTGACGCTGGGTGGCGTGGTAGATCACCTTCACCACCGGCTTGAGCGGCTCCTTCGCATTGCGCTGCATGACGATGGCCAGCCGCTGGTTGGAGAGCTGCACCAGGGTACCGACCGGGTAGACCCCCATGCACTTGATGAAGCGGGTCACCAGCGCCCGATCGAAGTGGTGATCGGCCCCCTTGAGCAGGATCCGGAACGCCTGGGTCGGCTGCATCCCCTGCTTGTAGACCCGATCCGCCGTCACCGCATCATAGACATCGACGATGCCGCTCATGCGGGTGTAGAGGGAGAGCTGCTCCCCCTTCAGGTGGCGGGGATAACCGCTGCCGTCGAGCCGCTCATGGTGATTGGCGGCCACCTCCAGCATGGTGGGGGTGATGCCGGCCGTCGCGAGCAGGATCTCGGCGCTGTGCACCACGTGCTGGCGCATCACGCCAAACTCCTCGTCCGTCAGCTTGCCCGGCTTGTTGAGCACCTCGTCCGGCGTCATGATCTTGCCCACGTCGTGCAGCAGGCCACCCAGGGTCAGCTCCTTGAGCACGTCGCGCTCCAGCCCCAGGTAGCGGCCGAAGTTGGCCAGCAGTATGGCCACGTTCATGGAGTGCTCCATCAGGTAGGCATCCTTGGCCCGGATCCGGGCCAGGCAGAGCATGGCGTCGCCGTGGCTGAACATGGTGTCCACCATCTCCTCGGCGACCGTCGCGAGCGGTGTGATGTCGATGGGTTCTCCCGCCTTGAGCTGGCGAATGAACTTGCCTTGCAGCTCGCGGGCCTCCTGGTAGAGGCGGCGGATCTTGAGTTCGCGGCCTTCGCCGCTAGCGCTGCCACTCGGGCGTGGGGAGGAGGGGGAAATCGGTTCGGGGGCGATGATCTGCTCGATGCCCGCCAGCTTGCTGCGGGAGAGATCCAGCCGCACCGTGATGACGCCACGCCGCACCAGGGATTCGATCTGCTTGCGGTTCGTGACCAGCCCCATCTGGGCTATTTCCATGGCGCCGGTCTGGCTGGTGATGGCGATCACATACATGCCGGGTTGCAGCTGGCTGACGGGGATGACGGGATGAGGCGTGCTCGACTTCATACGGCTTCCTGACATTATTATTATGGGTAACCTGGGTCCTCGGCCTGCAGTCTACCATCGGCCAACGGTCCCGTCATGGCGACATGCGACCACCCAGCCCGCTTAGTGCTGGCGTTGTCGGGCTCGGCCTATATAATGACGCCCCTTTCATGATGGACTCTGAGGTTGTGCATGCGGCTCGATAAGTTTCTTTGCGATTGTTCCGATTTGACCCGTTCCCAGGCGGGCAGGCTGATCCGTCAGGGTGAGGTGATGGTGGACGGGATCCTGGTCAAGCAGCCCGCGTTCCACATCAATGAGCAGAGCCAGGTGGAGTTCGATGGGGTCATGCTCACCCTAGATCAGCGCAATCGCTACTTCATGCTGCACAAACCGGAAGGCTACGTCTGCTCCAACGAGGATCCGGACCACGCCACCGTCTTCCAGCTGCTGGATGAACCGGCCATGGGCAAGCTGCACGTGGTGGGCCGGCTCGATCTCGACACCACCGGCCTGGTGCTGATCACCGATGACGGTCAGTGGTCCCACCGCATCACCTCGCCCCGCCACGAGTGCGCCAAGACTTACCATGTCTGGCTGGCCGATCCCGTGAGCCCGGACGCCATCTCGCTGTTTGCCGACGGGGTATTCCTGCGCAACGAGGACGACAAGACCCGCCCCGCCCAGCTCGAGCTGCTGGGTGAGTGCGAGGCGCGGCTGACCATCCACGAGGGCAAGTATCACCAGGTGAAGCGGATGTTTGCCGCCATCGGCAACAAGGTGGTCCGGCTGCATCGGGAGCGGATCGGGGTGCTGAGCCTGGACGAAGAGTTGGCACCGGGTGAATACCGTGAGCTGACCGAGGACGAGATCGCCCAGTTCTGAAGGGCGTTAGTCGGCATCTGCTAGGCGTTGAACCTGGCCGGATGCCGATCTGCGCGCCGCTCACCGCCAGCCTCTTAGAGACTGGCGTGAGGATCGTTAGGGGCCGCTGATGCCCAGCACCAGGGCCGTGCCCAGGGTGGCCAGCAGGGCGCCGGCCCAGGCCGCCAGGGCGGGACGCTGGCCCGAATGCCACCACAGCAGGGGCAGCAGTATGACCGGGGTGGTGGAGGAGAGGATCGCCACCATGCCCACCTCACCCTGACGCAGGGCGACCAGGATCAGCGTCATCCCCAGGGCCATCGCCAGGAAGCCGTTGATGCCTATCATCCCCAGCACCCGCCGGTTGATGGGGTTGTGCGGCAGGGCGAGCGGCACCCGCAGCACCCGCAGCACGCAGTGCGCCAGCAGGGCACTGCCCATGCGGATGCCGGAGGCACTCACCGCATCCACCTCGCCGCTCATCATCACGGGTTTGGCGATGATGGCGCCGAGGCTCTGACACAGGGCTGCGGTCAGACCCAGGGCGATGCCGACGGCGAGGTGGCCACGCACCTGTTCCCATTCGTGGTGTTGCTGGTTGCCGCGCCGTCCGAACAGGATGGCGAGCATGACGCCGGCCAGCACCAGCAGTGCCCCCAGCAGACGCCAGCCGCCGAGTCGTTCACCGAACAGCCAGAGCCCGAGCAGGGTGGAGAAGAGCGCGTGGCAGGAGAACAGCAGGCCACTGCGGCGCGGTCCCAACCGGTTCATGCAGGCGAACAGGGCGGTATCGCCGATGAAGATGCCGATGAGCCCCGACAGGGCCAGCAGGGGCAGGGCGCTCTCGGTGAGGGTCTGCCAGCCGCCCGTGGCCAGGCTGGCGCTCCCCAGCATCAGGCTGACCAGGAACATCCGCCAGCGACTGTAGGCAAAGGCCCCCAGATGGCGGGCCGGTTTGACCGAAATCAGGGCGGCGATCGCCCATAAACTGGCCGCTGCCAGCGCCAGCCACTCGTAGCCCATAAAGATCCCTGAAAATGTAGCTAGAAAGACGCGTCAGGCTGCTGTCAGCGCCTGCCATCCGTACTGCATCAAAACACCTGAAAAAAAACAGCCCGAAAGACTCCATCTCTTCGGCAAGCCCGATACAATACGGGCCGTCTTCGGGGATAACAAGCGCGGCATCATGCATTCCTGTCGAGGCGCGCCGCCGGCCTTCCCCTGTTTGCAGTCCATAGAATTGAATGAGGTTTGTCATGCTTTACCGTTTTGCCCCTCGGCCGGCCCGTCGCTGGTGCTCCCCCTTGCTGCTCGGCCTGCTGCTGACCCCGCCACTGCACGCGACCCAGGTCGTGCAACAGCCGCCGCTGGCGGATCGCCAGACCCTGGTCAAGGGCAACGGGGCCGAGCCGGAGTCCCTCGATCCGGCCCAGATCCGCACCGGCTTCCCGGGCGAGGTGGTGCTGGTGGACCTGTTCGAGGGGCTGGTGAGCGAGGATGGCCAGGGCAAGATAGTGCCGGCCCAGGCCCAGCGCTGGGAGACCAGCAAGGATGGGCTGGAGTGGCGCTTCTTCCTGCGCCCGCAGCTCAAGTGGTCCAACGGTGAGCCGCTCAGGGCGCAGGACTTCGTCTATGCCTGGCGGCGGCTGCTGGATCCGGCGCAGGCCTCCCCCTCCGCCGGCTTGCTGCTGGCCACCGGCATCAACAATGCCCAATCCATCTATGCCGGGGCGCTCGATCTCAATGCGCTGGGGGTGGTGGCCGAGGGCGATCAGATCCTCAAGGTGACGCTGGAGCGGCCCGTGCCCTACTTCCTGCAGCTCATCAGCCAGCGCCCCTTCGTGCCGGTCAACGAGCAGGCGGTGGCCAAGTTCGGCAAGCAGTGGACCCAGCCCGGCAAGCTGGTCAGCAACGGTGCCTACAAGCTGGTGAACTGGGTGCCGAACGAGCGCATCGAGGCCGAGCGCAATGCCCAGTACTGGGACGATGCCCATACCCGGATCCAGCGGGTGACCTATCTGCCGCTCGCCTCCCAGCACGCCGAGCGGCTGCGCTACGAGGCGGGGGAGATCCAGCTCACCAACAAGGTGGCGCTGGAGTATTACCAGAAGACCAGGCAGGAGACCCCGGAGCGGATCTGGGGCCTGCCGCTGCTGGGCACCTATCTCTACACCTTCAACCTGCGCCGCCCCGAGCTGCAGGACGTGCGGGTGCGCCAGGCGCTCGCCATGACCATAGATCGCCACCTGCTGACCGAGAAGGTCAGCGGCCAGGGCGAGCAGCCCGCCTGGTCCCTGCTGCCCGGCATGCCGGGCTATGAGGCATTGAGGTCCGAGCTGTCGCTGCAGGATCAGCCGACCCGGCTGGCGAGGGCGACCGCCCTGCTGACGGAGGCGGGCTACAACAGCGCCCATCCCCTCAAGCTGACGCTGACCTACAACACCTCGGAGAATCACAAGAAGCTGGCGCTGGCGGTGGCCTCCATGTGGAAGCCGCTGGGGGTGACCGTCGAACTCAACAACATGGAGTGGAACGCCTATCAGGTGGCCAAAGACAGCGGCGACTTCATGCTGGCCCGCTCCTTCCTGTTTGGCGACTACGTGGAGCCTTCCTCCATGCTCAACAGCTTCCGCTGCCAGGATCCCCAGAACGAGAGCGGCTACTGCAACCCGGCTTTCGACGGCTTGTTGCAGCAGGCAGCGGACACCCTGGATGGCACAGTCCGGACCGGACTCTACCGCCAGGCCGAGCAATTGCTGATGGACGAGATGCCCGTCATCCCTGTCTATCACTACAACCAGATGCGGCTGGTGGACCCCAGCCTGCGCGGCCTGCCGAGCCGCAACCTGAAGGGCGCCATCGCCACCAAGGATCTCTATTTCAGCCAGCCATGAGGAACGAGAGATGAAGATAGCCATTATCTCCGACGTACACGGCAGCCTCAGCGCCCTGGAGCGGGTGCTGGCGCAGCTTGCCCCCTGGCAGCCGGATCACTACCTGCTGCTCGGGGATCTGCTCAACCACGGCCCGCGCAATCCGGTCCCCGAGGGCTATGATCCCGCCGCCGTGGCCGAGCGGCTCAATCGGTTGGCCCCCCAAGTCATGGCGGTGCGGGGCAACTGTGATTCGGAGGTGGATCAGATGCTGCTGCACTTCCCCCTCACCGCGCCCTACAACCAGCTGCTGGTGGATGAGCGGCGCTGGTTCGTCAGCCACGGTCACCTCTACCACCCAGGCGAGGTACCCTTGCCGGCGGGCAGCCTGTTCATCAGCGGCCACACCCATGTTCCTGTGCTGCAGCGGGAAGGGGAGCTGGTGCTGATGAATCCGGGATCCATCTGTTTTCCGAGAGGGGAGTGGGCGGCGAGCTACGGCTGCTATGAGCGAGGCGTCATGCGCATTCATGCCTGCGCCGACGGGGCCGAGCTGATGCGGCTGGTGCTGTGAAACGCTAAAACGGGTGAGAAGAGGGGGAGGGTATTACGCCTTGATGCCCTGGGAGCGGGTGCCGGAGCGGGTGTTGCCCTTGGCGTCATAGGTCAGGGAGTTTCTGTCCCGCAGCTTGCTGAGGAAGCTGGCCAATCGACGGTTGGAGACGATGCTGAGCTCCAGCAGCCGACCGTTGAGGTCATTCTGCTCCTGGCAGGCGTCCAGCTTGGTCTGCAATGAGTGCAGCTGGGCGGGGAAGGCGCTGAGCTGTTGCCGCAGATCGGGCAGCTCGGCCAGGCTCTTGTCCAGCGCTTCTATGGTGGCAAGCAGTTGCTGCTTGCGCTCGGCCAGGGCCGGCAAGGCCAGGGCCTGATGTTGTTTGAGCAGGTCAAACTCCTCCGCCAGCAGCGCTTGCATCTGGGAGAGGTACTCGTCTTGGGCGTGCAGCAGTGAAGGCAGATCCATCATCCCAGACGCTTGTCCAGGTCGGCTTCAAAACTGAACATCTTCTTGGCCACGGCTTCGCTGTCGACCTTGTACTCCCCGCTGGCCACGGCCTTCTTCAGGCTCTCGATGCGGCTTTCGTTGCCGGTCGAGACGGTGTTGAGGGTTTTCTGCATCTGTTGCAATTGCTGCGCCTCGCTGGTCAAGGAGACAGAGTCGGTCTTGACGGTTGCCGCACGGTTGCCTTCGGCCGAAGTCGTGGATTTGGTCGCACCCTGGCTGGTCGCCGTATTCTGCAACCGGTTGTTTGCCAAGTTGTTGATATTGTTGATAGCCATACGGTTTACCTTCGTCTGCTTTGCTGTTCGCTTACCTGTTTATCGGTGACGGCGGTCAGAACTTTAGAAAAAAATTGCTGCATTAATACAACAATCAGAATGGGACCACCACAGTCCCAACGGCCGTGACCTTGCCCTGTACCGGTCTGCCTGAGCGAATGTTAACAAGCCTGATCATGTCTCCGAAGCTGCCATCTTGCAAGGCTCGGGCCATGGTTTTGATCTGCATGCTGCTGTTTTCCGCGCTCAGTGTGACCTGATCCCCCTTGCAGACCACGCAGACCTGGGTGAGCCGAATGGGCTGGCCCGGTTTGAGTTCACGCTTGCTGCGCACCCCGATGAGGGGGGCGGGGTCGCTGAGATAGTCACCGCGGATCAGGGTCTGATCCTGATAGGCCAGGGTCAGCATGGCTTCGCTCAGTATGTCCCCTTTGGCCACTGGGGTGGCGACCGTGACATAGGGTTTCTGGATGCTGACCCGTACCGGCAGGTAGAGATCCCAGGGCGCGGCGCCCTCGCACTTGAGATAGACGGTGGTGTTGCGGCGGATCTCCATCCTGGCGGGGAGGGAGATGGTCAGGCCATCCTCGCAGCGGTTGAGGGGGAGGCGCTCATCGATGGAGGCGGCCTGCACCTCGGCCTGGGCATCGAGGGGGACCTCCAGCTGGTCGAGTACGAACGCCTGTGCCTGCTCTTGCAGATATTGAGTGACCTCGGACGCCATGGCATGAGAGAGGCTGCAAAACGGCAGTAAGATGAGGAAAAGTCTACTAATCATTTTCGTGTGCCGGCCGATAGGTTGTTCACGTATACCACCGTATTTAACTATGCTTGCTGCGTTTGTCGCAGGATCCGGTTGTCGAGACGGCGATGGTCTGACGCAAGCCAACACGCATGCATGATTAGTGCCAAGCGTTTTTTAGGGAGTGTTTATGGCGAGTATTCTTGACTCGGTCAACCAACGGACCCAGCTGGTGGGACAAAACAGACTGGAGCTGTTGCTGTTTCGTCTCAACGGACGTCAAAGATTTGGCATCAACGTCTTCAAGGTGCGCGAGGTGCTGCAATGCCCGCCCTTGACCATTATGCCCAAGCTGAACTCCAGTGTGCGGGGGGTGGCCCATATCCGTGGCCAGACCATCTCGGTGATCGATCTCAGCATGGCGATGGGCAAGCGCCCGATCCAGGATCTGAGCAAGTGCTTCATCATCATCTCCGAGTACAACCGCTCCATTCAGGGCTTCCTGGTGCATTCGGTCGAACGCATCATCAACATGAACTGGGAGTCCATCCTGCCGCCCCCCAAGGGCGCCGGTCGCATCAACTACATGACCGCGGTCACCGAGGTGGATGGCGAGCTGGTGGAGATCCTGGACGTGGAGCGGATCCTCAACGAGATTTCGCCGGTCTCGACCGAGGTGAGCGCCGAGCTGGTAGAAGCCAGCGTGGAGCGCAATCCCCATGGGCGCCCGGTGCTGGTGGCCGATGACTCCTCGGTGGCGCGCAAGCAGGTGCAGCGGGCGCTCGAGGCGATCGGGGTGCAGTGCGTGCTGGCCAAGGATGGGCGCGAGGCCCTCAACATGCTGCTGGAGATGGCCAAGCTTGGGCCCATCAAGGATCAGATTGCGCTGGTGATCTCCGACATCGAGATGCCCGAGATGGATGGCTATACCTTCACCGCCGAGATCCGTAACAATCCCAATCTCAAGGACTTGCATGTTATCCTGCACACCTCTCTGAGCGGGGTGTTCAATCAGGCCATGGTGCAGAAGGTCGGAGCGAACGATTTCATTGCCAAATTCCAGCCGGATGAATTGGCCAAGGCCGTACAAGGCGCTCTCTAATAAAGAAGAACTAACTGCATGAAGACACTGTCGGACGACTTATACAAACAATTCAGCCATTTTCTGGCGCTGCAGAGCGGCATAGTGCTGGGTGACAACAAACAGTATCTGGTCAAGAGCCGTCTGTCGCCCTTGATGGCTCGGTTTGGTATCGAGAGTCTGTCTGAACTGGTGACGCGGGCGATGAATGTGCGTGAGCGGGACCTGAAGATGGCCGTGGTCGATGCCATGACCACCAATGAAACCCTGTGGTTTCGTGACTCCTATCCGTTCCAGCTGCTGAGTGACAAGATCTTCCCCGAACTTGGCAAGAGCGGCCGCCCGATCAAGATCTGGTCCGCCGCCTCCTCCTCGGGGCAGGAGCCTTACTCCATCGCCATGATAGCGCTGGAGCAGCAGGTCAAACGGCCGGGCACCTTGCCGGGCGGGGTGCAGATAGTGGGGACCGACATCTCCAGCACCATGCTCAACCAGTGCAAGGAGGGGGTCTATGACAGCCTGGCCCTGGCGCGGGGGCTCTCGCCCGAGCGCAAGAAGCTGTTCTTCGAGCCGCACGGCGACAACAAGATGCGGATCTCGGAGCGTGTCAGAAAATTGACCAGTTTCCGGCCGTTGAACCTGCTGGAGAGCTACAGCCTGCTCGGCAAGTTCGACATCATCTTCTGCCGCAACGTGCTCATCTACTTTGCCCCCGAGGTGAAGTCCAAGATCCTCAACCAGTTCGCCGCCAGCCTCAATCCTGGCGGCTACCTGATGCTGGGGGCCTCGGAGTCCCTGGCCGGCCTCACCGACAAGTTCGAGATGGTCCGCTGCAACCCCGGCATCGTCTACAAAGTCAAATAATCCCCCTCTAGTCCCTCTTTGGCACACCTCTTGCTAAACATTCGTGAAGCAGGAGGTGTGCTATGGCAATTTCATTCGACAAGGCATTTGGTGTTCATCAATACACGCTGAGCGTTCGCGCCAAGCGTGCGGAGGTGCTATCCAGCAACATTGCCAATGCGGACACCCCAGGCTTCAAGGCCAGGGACATCAACTTCTCCCAGGCGTTGCAGGATGCCCAGAGCCAGCAGGGGTTCGGGCTGGCCACCACCAGCGAGAAGCATTTCGCCCTGCAGATGGATGCCCCGGGGGCGACCCAGTACCGCAACCCGCTGCAACCCGATACCGGTGACGGCAATACCGTGGACGTGCAGCAGGAGCGCAGCGAATTCCTGCGCAACAGCCTCGAGTACCAGGCCTCCCTCGAATTTATGAACAGCAAGATAAGCGGCCTGCTCAAGGCGTTGAAAGGAGATCAGTGATGAGTTTGTTCAAGGTCTTTGACATCGCAGGCTCAGCCATGAGCGCGCAATCCGTCCGCCTCAACACGGTCGCCAGCAACATGGCCAACGCCGACAGCGTCAGCTCCAGCGTGGAAAAAACTTACCACGCCCGGCGGCCAGTCTTTGCCGCCCAGCTGGATCAGGCCATGTCCGACAAGCAAGCCTCGGTCGGGGTGGATGTGAAAGGCATCGTGGAGAGCGATGCGCCGCTGCTCAAGGAGTACAACCCCAGTCACCCCATGGCGGACAAGGACGGCTTCATCTTCAAGCCCAACGTCAACATGGTGGAGGAGATGGCGGACATGATCGCCGCCTCCCGCAGTTACCAGACCAACGTCCAGGTCGCCGATGCGGCCAAGAAGATGCTGCAGCAGACGCTCGGCCTCGGCAAGTCCTGACACTGAGGGTTGATTATCCATGACAGAGACCTATGACAGCTTGCCGGGCATCGATAAGCAGCCCACCCGACACTGGGTTTGGCAATCCTTGAAAAGAAGGCGGTGATTCAATGGCAGATACCTATGACAGCCTGCTTGGCGTCAACCGGGCTTCGGCAAACCAGACCAGTACGGGCAATACAACTACCCCGAAGAAGGAGCTGGATCAGGCCTCCTTCCTGAAGCTGCTGACCATGCAGCTCTCCTATCAGGATCCCTTCAAGCCGGTGGACAACGCCCAGATGTTGTCCCAGATGACTTCGATGTCGACCTCGGAGGGGATCAGCAGCCTCTCCACCCAGATGGGGAACCTCAACGATCTGATGACCTCCAGCCAGGCGCTGCAGGCCTCGGCGCTGGTGGGTCAGAACGTGCTGATCCCGTCCAACACCGGTTATCTGGAGAAGGACGGCGTCATTTCCGGCATGGTCGCCACCGGCGACGGTGCCAGCAACCTCAAGGTGACGGTGAAGGACGCAAGCGGCCAGGTCATCAAGGAGTTCGCCATCGAGGGGGAACAGAAGGGTAACGTCGCCTTCGAGTGGGATGGCAAGGACAAGGACGGCAACCCGGCCAAGAGTGGCAAATACCAGATTGAGATCCACGGCACCGTCAATGGCAAGTCGGAGAGCATCCCGGCCCTGGCCTATGCCAAGGTCGAGAGCGTCACTCTGGGCACCAGCACCAACCCAAGCACCCTCAAACTCAAGGGACTGGGCGGCATCTATCTGACCGATGTATTGGAAATTGGCGGGACGGGCGGCAAGTCGACCACGACACCGGCTCCGACCTCAAAAGCGTAGTGATCTAAGGAGAAAGACATGTCATTCAACAATGCCCTCAGTGGCATCAATGCGGCTCAAAAAGACCTGAACGTCACCGCGAACAACATTGCCAACGTCAATACCACCGGTTTCAAGGAGTCCCGCGCCGAGTTTGCCGATGTCTATGCCAACTCCATCTTCGCCAATGCCAAGACCCAGGTCGGCAACGGGGTCGCGACGGGGGCGGTGGCGCAGCAGTTCCACCAGGGGGCGCTGCAATTTACCAACAACGCGCTGGATCTCGCCATCCAGGGCAACGGCTTCTTCGTGACCTCGGACGGGATGACCAGTCTGGACCGCACCTACACCCGCTCCGGTGCCTTCAAGCTCAACGAAAACAGCTACATGGTCAGCAACTCAGGGGGTTACCTGCAGGGCTACGAGACCAACGCCGACGGCACCCCCAAGGCGGTCAGCATCAATGCGACCAAGCCGATCCAGATCCCGGATCGGGCCGGTGAACCGGTCCAGACCTCCCAGATCGATGCCGGCTTCAACCTGCCCTCCACCGCCACCCCGCTGGCGGCGGGCAATGGTGCCGGCGATGCCTCCAAGTTCGATCCCAAGGACTCGGCCACTTACTCCTCCTCGACCTCGGTCGTGGTGTATGACTCCCTGGGGGAGCCGCACACCATCACCCAGTACTTCGTCAAAGAAGCCGACCCGGCCGACACGACCAAGGCGGCGGTGCCGACCGCCTGGCGCATGTACCTCTATCAGGGGGACAAGCCTGTCGACGTGGCGGGCGGTACGCCCACCACCATGGCGACCGGCGTCAGCCAGGCGCCCCTGAGCGCCCGCGTGACCTTCGATGCCTCCGGCAAGATGAACCCCACCACCGTCCCGGCGGTCATCAAGACGGTGGCACTGGGGACTCCGGGGGCGGGCATCATCACCAACGGCGCGGATGGCACTCAGGATATCGAGCTCAAGCTCGGCACCGTGACCCAGTACTCCTCGCCATTTGAAGTCAATAAGTTGACCCAGGATGGTTCCACCGTCGGCCGCTTGACCAAGGTCGAGATCACGCCGGACGGCATCGTCTCGGCGACCTACAGCAACGCCACCACGGTCAAGGTGGCCATGGTGGCGGTGGCCAAGTTTGCCAACTCCCAGGGGCTGACCCAGATAGGCGACACCTCCTGGCGCCAATCCCTGCTGTCCGGCGAGGCGCTGCCTGGTACCCCCAATTCGGGCACCTTCGGCTCCATCAAGTCGTCGGCACTGGAGCAGTCCAACGTGGACCTGACCACGGAGCTGGTGGATCTCATCACCGCCCAGCGCAACTTCCAGGCGAACTCCCGTTCGCTGGAGGTCAACACCTCGTTGCAGCAGAGCATACTGCAGATCCGCTAACCCACTCTCCTCCTGCAAGGGGCGCCTCGGCGCCCCTTTCTGCATCCGGCCCTCGCCCTTTTCCTCCCCCGTTTGGCCCGCGTCATCTGTCTTGGCATTCAATTTGCAGTTATCCGGTCAGAGTCATCTGTTTGACGGAGGATCCCATGGATCACCTGCTTTATATCGCCATGTCCGGGGCCAAGGAGAACATGAACAGCCTGGCTGTGCGTGGCAACAACCTGGCCAACGCCAACACCATCGGCTTCAAGTCTGACTTCGAGCAGGCGCGCAGCATGCAGGCGTTTGGCGAAGGCTTGCCCTCGCGGGTGTTCGCCATGACGGAGCGACCGGGTCAGAACCTGCAGCACGGCATGCTGATGACCACGGGGCGGGATCTTGACGTCGCCGTCGACGGACCCGGCTGGATTGCGGTGCAGGATCCCAAGGGGGGCGAGGCCTATACCCGCATGGGCAACCTGCAGCTGAATGGGGCCGGCAACCTGCAGACCTCGACCGGGCTCAACGTGGTGGATGACGGTGGCCAGCCCATAGTGATGCCGCTGCCGATGGAGAAGATCGAGATCAACCGTGACGGCACCATCAGCGGCCGCCCTGAAGGGGCCGCCCCCAACCTGGCGGAGGACTACCAGCGCATCAAGCTGGTCAAGCCGCCGGCGGATGCGGTGGAGAAGGGCCAGGATGGCCTGTTCCGCCGCAAGGATGGCCAGAGTGAGGCCGCCTCCGCCGAGGTCGGCCTGCTGGCGGGTTCGCTGGAGGGCAGCAACGTCAACGTGGTCGACGAGATGACCAACCTCATTCGCTTGCAACGTCAGTTTGAAACTCAGGTCAAGATCATGAAGACCGCCGAGGAAAACGACGAGGCCCAAACCCAGCTGCTGCGTATCAGCTAATCAAGGAGCATTAAATGAATCCTGCACTCTGGATCAGCAAGACCGGCCTCGATGCCCAGCAGACCAACATCTCGGTCACCTCGAACAACCTGGCGAACGCCAGCACCGTCGGCTACAAGAAGGCCCGCGCCATCTTCGAGGATCTGCTCTATCAGAACATCAACCAGCCGGGTGGCCGCTCCTCGGCCGACACCGAGCTGCCCTCCGGCCTGATGCTGGGGGCGGGGGCCAAGGTGGTCGCCACCCAGAAGAACCACAGCCAGGGCAACGTGCAGACCACGGACAACTCCCTGGATCTGATGATCAGCGGCCGCGGCTACTTCGAAATCCAGCTGCCCGATGGCAGCGCGGCCTATACCCGCAATGGCCAGTTCACCCTCAACGACGAGGGCACCATAGTCACCCCGGGCAACGGCTACCCGCTGCAGCCCGAGATCCAGATCCCCGAGAACGCCCAGAGCGTGACCGTGGGGGAGGATGGTCAGGTGTCGGTGCAGCTGAAAGGGGATGGTCAGTCCCAGGTGGTGGGGCAGATCAACACCACCGACTTCGTCAACCCGACCGGGCTGCAGCCCATGGGGGAGAACCTCTTCCTGGAAACCCAGTCGAGCGGCGCGCCCATTCAGGGCACGGCCGGCTCGGACGGGCTGGGGGTGGTCAAGCAGGGCATGCTGGAGACCTCCAACGTCAACGTGACCGAGGAGCTGGTGAACCTGATCCAGGCCCAGCGGGTGTATGAGATGAACTCCAAGGTCATCTCGGCGGTGGACTCCATGATGTCCTTCCTGACCCAGCGCACATAAGCGGAGGCCCATGATGAAAGCCCTATGGCTGCTGAGCCTGCTGAGCCTGGCAGGCTGTACCAGCACCCCCAACACCGCCAAGCCCGACGATCCCGAGTTCGCCCCCGTCTATGGCGAGTCGGAGCCTGTGTCGGTGCGGCCGACCGGTGCCATCTTCCAGCCCGAGCAGGTCAATGGTATCTACTCGGACATCAAGGCCCACAAGGTGGGCGACATCATCAACATCGAGCTGTCCGAATCGACCTCGGCGTCGAAGAAGGCCAACACCCAGAGCGGCAAGGACAACAACTTCGATCTGGAAGCGGTCACCCTGGGCGGCGTGCCGGTGACGGCGAGCCCCTACAACCTCTCTGCCTCCATCGATCAGAGCAGCGCGTTCAAGGGCCAGGCCAAGGCGGACCAGAGCAACAGCCTGCAGGGCAGTATCTCGGTCAGCGTGGTCAAGGTATTGCCGAACGGCAATCTGCTGGTGCGCGGCGAGAAGTGGATCATGCTCAACAACGGCAACGAATATATCCGCATTACCGGTCTGGTTCGTCCCGGGGATGTGAGCTCGGAGAACAGTGTGTCGTCCCAGAAGGTCGCCAATGCGCGGATCCATTACGGCGGTACCGGCGATCTGGCCAACACCCAGGAGCAGGGCTGGCTGACCAGCTTCTTCAACGGTCCCTGGTGGCCCATCTAGCGAGGGGGCCACGGCGGCCTGCTTGATACTCACGGGCCCCAGTGGCTTATTCAGGGCTCAGGCCCATTCAGGATTTACGGGGCCCTGGTGGTCTATTTAGGAGATCTCATGAATCGACTCCGTCTGCTTGGCCTGCTGTGCTGCTGCCTGCCGCTCGGGCTGGCACACGCCTCCCGCATCAAGGATCTCAGCTCGGTGGAAGGGGTGCGCAGCAACCAGCTGATCGGTTACGGCCTGGTGGTGGGCCTGCCCGGCACCGGCGAGAAGAACAACGCCTTCACCGAACAGACCTTCAGGACCATGCTCAACAACTTCGGCATCAAGGTGCCGGACAACATCAAGCCCAAGATCAAGGATGTGGCGCCGGTCGCCATCCACGCCGATCTGCCGCCCTTCTCCAAGCCGGGCCAGACCATAGACGTGACCGTCTCCGCCATCGGCGAGGCGAAGAGTCTGCGTGGCGGTACCCTGCTGCAGACCTTCCTCAAGGGGCTGGATGGCCGCGTCTATGCGGTGGCCCAGGGCAGCCTGGTGGTCGGGGGACTGGGAGCCGAAGGCGCAGATGGCTCCAAGGTGGTGGTGAATACCCCGACCGTAGGGCGCATCGCCAACGGCGCGACCGTGGAGCGCGAGGTGGCCAACTCCTTTTCCGAAGGGGATACCATCACCTTCAACCTGAACCGGCCCGATTTCACCACCGCCCGCCGGGTGGCCGATGCGGTCAACGATCTGGTGGGACCCAACATGGCCCAGGCGCTGGACGCCACCTCGATCAAGGTGTTTGCTCCGCGTGACCCGGGTCAGCGGGTCTCCTACCTGGCCACCATCGAGAACATTGAGGTGGATCCGGCCAGCGAGTCCGCCAAGATCATCGTCAACTCGCGCACCGGCACCATCGTCATCGGCAGCCAGGTCAAGCTGCGCCCGGCCGCCATCAGCCACGGCGGGCTGACGGTCACCATCGCCGAGAACCAGCAGGTCTCCCAACCCAATCCGCTGTCGGGCGGCCAGACGGTGGTCACCAACAACTCCACCATCAACGTGCAGCAGGAGCCGGGGCGGATGTTCAAGTTTGATACCGGCGCGACCCTGGACGATCTGGTGCGGGCGGTGAATCAGGTTGGGGTCGCCCCCGGCGATCTGATGGCGATCCTGGAGGCGCTGCAGCAGGCAGGCGCCATCCAGGGGCAACTGGTCATTCTGTAAGAGGCTGTCCAGGCGAGCCTATGGCTGTTCTCTGGCGGCGCCGCAGCGGGCGGCACCTCAGGGGGCAGCTGGTCATTCTGTAGGCGGCTGTCCAGGCGAGCCTATGGCTGTTCTCTGGCGGCGCCGCAGCGGGCGGCACCTCAGGGGGCAGCGGGTCATTCTGTAAGCGGCTGTCCAGGCGAGCCTATGGTTATTCTCTGGCGGTGCCGCAGCGGGCGGCACCTCAGGGGGCAGCGGGTCATTGTGTAATTAATAGCGGCAAGGGTTTGCCACGGGCGGCAAAGAGGAAGGTTATGGCAGAGTTCGACACCCAGAGCGGTATCAATATTGGCATGGTGCAGGACGTCCAGAATCTGGACAAGCTGCGCCGGATGGGCATGAGCAAGGAGGGCAAGGCCGAGGCGCTGATGGCGGCGTCCCGCCAGTTCGAGTCCATCTTCACCCAGACCCTGTTCAAGGGCATGCGCCAGGCCAATGCGGTGTTGACTGATGATAACCCGTTCAGCAGCAGCTACACCCAGTTCTACGAGGGCATGCTGGACGAGCAGCGGGTGGCCGACATGTCGAGCAAGGGCGGGATTGGCCTGGCCGAGATGGTGGTCAAGCAATTCTCCCCCGAGAAGCAGTTTACCCACAACGACGGCCGGGTGCTCAAGCTGCCGCAACGCACCGAGCGGGTCTACAAACCCTACCAGCCGCCCACCTCTGCCCCCAACGATCTGATCGCAGCCTCAAAAGTTGGCAAAGATTTTGCTGAGAAGGGGATGGAGGGGGCCGAACCGGCCTTGACCATGCCCAGACGTCCGCACCGCACCGTGCCCCCCATGGGGAGCTCCCAGCCCGCGGCGGCACTGGATGCGACCGGCAAGGTATTCGATACCCCGGAGGAGTTCGTCAACCGCCTGATGCCGCTCGCCAAGAAGGCGGCGGACAAGCTGGGGCTGAGCCCGGCGGTGCTGGTGGCCCAGGCCGCCCTCGAGAGCGGCTGGGGCAAGCGGGTGATCAAGGACGGGGAGGGGCAGATGACCCACAACCTGTTCGGCATCAAGGCCGACCCCCGCTGGGAAGGACCCAAGGCGGTGGTTAGCACCCTGGAATATGAGCAAGGGGTGGCGTCGCGCCAGAAGGCGGCGTTTCGCTCCTATGAGTCGTTCGAAGAGAGCTTCAACGACTATGTCGATTTCCTGACCTCAGGTTCCCGTTACCGGGGGGCACTGGCCAAGGCGGACAGCCCTGACCGTTATTTCGAGGCGCTGCAGCAGGCCGGTTATGCCACCGATCCCCAGTACGCCAGCAAACTGAAACAGGTGTTGCGCAGTGATGCCATTGCCGGCTACGCCGCAACCAGCCACACAGAGATGGAGCTGTAAGTTATGGCAAGCGATCTGCTTGGAATAGGGACCTCGGGTGTGATGGCCCAGCAGCGGCTGCTGCAGACCACCAGTAACAACATCGTCAACGTCAATAGCCAGGGCTATGTACGTGAACGCACCCTGGTGTATACCAATTCCATCGGATTGGGGACCGGCGACATGGTGACCCAGCGGGTCATCAACAACTATGCCCAGGGGGAGATGCGCCGCGACACCTCCGCCTATCACGCCTCTGGCACGCGCTACGATCAGCTGTTCCAGCTGGATAGCCTGCTCGGCGATACCAGCAACAGCGTGGGCACCACCATCACCTCGTATTTCAAGGCGTTTCATACCGCCAACGAGTCGCCGGCCGAGATCGGCGGGCGCAAGACCACCCTGAGCGAGCTCAACGGCATGGTGAACCGCTACCAGACCCTCTCTGCCCAGCTCGACAAGCAGACTGACACCATCAATGCCACCATCGGCGACGAGACCGACAGGGTCAACAGCCTGCTCACCAGCATCAACGATCTGAACCAGGCCATCATCCGCACCCAGGGCTCGCCGGAAGAGAACCTGATGCTGTTCGATCAGCGCGACGAAGCCGTGCGCCAGCTTTCCGAGAAGATGGATATCCGCACCGTGACCCAGCCCAACGGCAGCATGCTGGTCAACATGAGCACAGGCCACTCCCTGGTGCTGGACGGCGGCGTGGCCCAGTTCAAGGTGGCGGCGGGGGATCCCGACTCCCGCGACTCGATCCTGCAGCTCACCCTGGGCTCCAACAAGGTCAATATCAACGACAAGGACATCGGCGGAGCCATCGGCGGCTTGTTCACGGCGCGTAACGATCTGGATCCCTCCAAGCGGGAGCTGGGGCAGCTCGCCGCCGCCATGGCCGATGCCATGAACCAGCAGAACCGGTTGGGGATGGATCTGGATAACGAGCTGGGGGGAGATCTCTTCTCCCTCTCGGCCAGCAAGGGGCTGCCCTACGGCAGCAACCAGGGCAACGGCGCCGCCAGCGTGAGCTTCGTGCCCGGCAAGGGGACCGAGGTCACCACCTTCGATTACGAGGTGCAGTTCAGCAGCGCCACCGGCTATGAGGTGTTCTCCATCGATGGCACCGGCAAGCGTACCTCGCTGGCGACCGGTACCACGCCCCCCGCCAAGTTCGAGCTGGCGGGGCACGGCCTCGAGATCGACTTGTCCGGCACCCCGGCCGCCGGCGACAAGATACTGCTGCAGCCGACCAAGCATGCCGCCGCCGGACTGAAGGCCGCGATCACCCGCCCGGAAGACATCGCCCTGGCGGCTCCCATCAAGGCCGACAAGAGTGCCCAGAATCTGGGCTCGGGCGAGATCAAGCTGAATGGCATCCATAACACGGGAGCGGGGTCGGGCTTCGGTGCCAATGCCCTGGATCCCAATGCGCCTCAGGTCGTCAAGATAGACAACGGCGGCAACTACGAGGTCTATGCGGCGGATGGCACCACCCTCATCGGGGTGGCCCCGGCGGCCAGCAAGGGCCAGAACCTGATGGCGGCCCTCGAGAGTCCGCTGGGCGGCCCCAAGGTCTACGCCGATCCCAACCAGAGCCCGGGCTATGACTTCAGCATCACCGGCAAGGTGGAAGCCAAAGACAGCTTCAACCTGAGCTACAACAAGAACGGTTTCGCCGACAACGCCAACGGCCTGGCCCTGGCGGAGCTGCAGAACAAGGAGCTGGTGCGCAAGAACAACAACGCCGCCACCAGCAACGACAAGATGACCTTCAACGACGCCTATGGCGCGCTGGTGACCGGGGTGGGCAACAAGACCAGCCAGGCCAAGACCCTGTTGCAGGCCAACGAGGCCAAGCTGACCCAGAGCACCGGCATCTACGAGAGCGTCTCCGGGGTCAACCTGGAGGAGGAGGCGGCCAACCTCATCCGTTTCCAGCAGTCCTATGCGGCCTCGGCCCAGATCGTCAGCACCGCCAAGACCATTTTCGACACCCTGTTGTCTTCCGTGAGGTAAGTCATGCGCATTACCACCAACATGATCTATGACCGCAACCTCGCCACCATGAGCAAGGTCAGCGAGCGTCAGAACACCGCCTATGAGCAGTTGATGACGGGGGACAAGTTCAACCGGGCGGGGGAAGATCCCTCCGGCATGAGCCAGAAGATGGCGCTGACCAAGGAGATCGATCTGTTCAAGCAATACGGGGTCAACGGCAGCCTGCTGGAGAACAGCCTGGGGCACGAGGACACGGTGCTCACCTCCATCAACAACGCCATGCTGAGCGCCCAGACCCTGATCCAGAAGGCGAACAGCTCGGCCATGGGCTCGGAGGAGCGCAACGCCATCGCGAGCGAACTGGAGGGGCTGCAGAAACAGATGTTCGATCTGATGAACAGCAAGAACTCCCAGGGGGAGTTCATCTTCGGCGGCAACCAGAGCAAGACCCAGCCCTTCGTCAAGGATGCCAGCGGCAACTACGTGTTCCAGGGGGACACGGGCCAGCGCAGCATCCAGGTCTCTCCCACGGTGCAGATCCCGGCCAACGACTCCGGCTTCAACCTGTTCGAGACGGTCGCCACCCGGCGCACCGCCAGTGCCACCACGGCAAACATCAAGGTCGGCGTGGGGGATCAGGGCAACTTCGAGAGCTTCTATCGCAACAGCTACGACTCCTCCCTGGCCAGCAACCAGTTCACCGTGAGCACCCTGGCGGGCCCGCCGGACAGCTACGAGATCAAGGACAGCGGCGGCACTGTGGTGCAAAGCGGTGACTACAGTGCGGGCAACAAGATAGCCTTCAACGGGTTGGAGCTGACCCTGGACCTGCCCGCGGGCGGCGCGGATCAGAACTTCGCGCTCGATACGCCGAAGAACGACAGCGTGCTCAATGGCATGTCCGATTTCATCTCGGCCCTGCGCGACCCGACCATACCGGCGGCGGATTTCCAACTGGCGGTGGCCGATGCCACCACCCACATGAACAACGCCAGAACCCAGGTCGACCGGGGGCAAGGGGATGTGGGCAGCCGCTTGAACAGCCTGGAGCAGGTGATGGGCTCCAACGACGGGCTCAGCACCCTGAACCAGCAGGCGCGGGCCAAGGTCTCGGAGGCGGACATGTATGAGGTGATAGCCGCGCTCTCCAAGGAGGAGGCCGCCATGAGCGCCTCCCAGCTCTCCTTCAGCAAGATAAGCAAGCTGACCCTGTTCGACTATATCCGCTGAGTGACTGCTCCCTCTGGCCTCGGTCAGGGGGAGCCACCTCTCCCTATCCGCCATCCTTCCCTTCAATTTGTAACAAGCTATTGCCAGCGGCCCGGTCGGCTTGACTCGGGTCCGGCCCTGGTCGATGATGCCGCCCGCACAACCTCAGGGTTGTGGCTATTTTTCGCAGCATCTCGTTAGGCGAGGCTCCTGCATAAACACAGGCCACTGATCTCACGACGTCCAGAGACGCCCAAGATCAGGACAGTTTTCATCGGATTAAGGTGTCAACCCAAGTGGCTTCCGGCGTGCCGGATACGTTATGCAGTGCTAAAGCTGGTACGTGGGGATGATGACACGCCGAACGGCGTCATTTCCTGCCTATTACTCGTCAATCAAATTGCTGTTTTCTTATCGACAGTGACCGGTGCGAGCCGGTTGCCCTCAGGCCCTGCCTGAGATCACATGAGGTTATCTGTGATGAAGAAAACACACACCCTGCTCAATCGTCATCAACTGCTCGATCTGGCCGCCCTGCAGGGCTGGCTGGCCCACAACCTGGATCCGGTGGCGCGCGCCGATCAGCTGCTGACCCTGCGTCCGGAAGAGCTCAACTGCATCTTCGATACCCTGCCCATGGCGGAGGGGGCCGCCCTGCTCGGGTCGCTCCCGCCCGACTGCGCGGCCCGGCTGCTGCTGCGCCTGCATGCCAGCCTCGTCGGCCTGCTGCAGGGGGCCATGCCGAGGCGCGAGCTGCTGGCCATCTTGCGCAGGCTCAATGAGCGGGATCGTGACACCCTGCTCTCCCGCTTCCCCGAGTCGGTACGATCCAGCTTCCAGTCGCTGCTGGACTGGCCGAGCGAGTCGGTCGGGGCCAACATGCGCCACGAATACCTGGCCATCGGCGAGCGGGAGACGGTGGGGCGCGCCAAGCAGCTGATCCACGACGCCTGGGACAACGCCCAGCTGTTCCAGCATCTCTACGTGGTCAATGAGGGGCAGCAGCTGCTCGGCAGCGTCTCCCTCAAGTCGCTGCTGATCGCGGATCCCCTGCGGCCGGTGAGCGAGCTGATGGACCGTGAGGCGGTGCGGATCAACGCCCGGGCGGATCAGGAGCTGGCGGCCCGCCTGCTGATCGACCGCGACATCTCGAGCCTGCCGGTGGAGGAGCAGGGTCGCCTGGTGGGGATCTTCCATGTGGACGACGCCGCCGACATCCTGGAGCTGGAGTCCACCGAGGATGCCGAGCTGCAGGGCGGCTCCTCGCCGCTGGACACCCCCTACCTGCAGGCGAGCCCCTGGCAGCTGTGGCGCAAGCGGGTGGGCTGGCTGCTGATCCTGTTCGTGGCCGAGGCCTATACCGGCACAGTGCTGCGGGCGTTCGAGGAGCAGCTGGAGGCCGCCATCGCGCTGGCCTTCTTCATCCCGCTGCTCATCGGCACCGGCGGCAACAGCGGCACCCAGATCACCACCACCATAGTGCGCGCCATGGCCGTAGGGGAGGTGAGTCTGCGCAACCTCGGCACAGTGCTGAAGAAGGAGCTCTCCACCGGCCTGCTCATCTCGGTGGCCATCGCCATCGCGGCCTGGGTGCGGGCCTGGAGCCTGGGGGTGGGCCCCGAAATTGGCATGGTGGTCACCCTCACCATCATCGCCATCGTGCTCTGGAGCGCGACGGTCGCCTCGGTGATCCCCATGGTGCTGCGCCGCCTGCGGATCGATCCGGCGGTGGTCTCGGCCCCCTTCATCTCCACCCTGGTAGACGGCACCGGCCTCATCATCTATTTCGAGATCGCCAAGTGGCTGCTGCCCGAGCTGCAGTGACCCGCGAGAAAGCAAAAAGGCAGCCATTGGCTGCCTTTTTTTGTGGGCGGAACTCAGCTCAGCTGGAACAGCAGCGGCCAGCCCTGCTCCTGACAGTAACGGTGCTCTTTCTCCAGGTTCTGCATCAGCAGGCGGTTCTCGTCACACCAGTCGGTCGGCAGGGTGACCACCAGCTGATCTTCGGCGGCCTGCACCTTCCATTCCGGCAACAGGTTGTCCTGGCGCCTGTGGTGCGCCGCCACGGCGAGGCGCAGGATGCGGATGCAACGCAGCACCGTCTGCTCGTCATGGTTGGGCAGGGCGGGCAGCTCGGAGAGCTTGAGCCCCTTGCGCTGGAACCGCACCAGGGCCGCCAGCAGGGCCTGATCGTCCTGGTTGAAGCCGGGTAGATCGGTGTTCTGCAAGATATAGGCGGAGTGGCGATGGATGCCGCTGTAGTTGATGGCGAGGCCAATCTCGTGCAGCCGCGCCGCCCAGCCTAGGATGGCGCGATAGGGTTCCTCCGGCATCTGCCAGGGGCCGCTCAGGGCATCGAACAGGGCCAACACGCTCTGCTCGACCCGGTTGGCCTGGCGCTTGTCGATGCGATAGTGGGTGCTGAGGGCCAGGGCGGTGCGCTCGCGGATGTCGTGATGCTGCAACCGCTCCTCGAATTCATACAGCAGTCCCTCGCGCAGGGCGCCGTCAGAGTACTCCATCCGCTCTATGGGCAGGGAGGTGAAGAGCCCGAGCAGTATGGCCACCGCCGCGGCAAAGACCTCACGCCGCTCGTCGGTCAGGCCAGCGAGTTTGAGCTGGTCCACCCGCTTGTGCTCGAGCATCTCTTTCTTCAGCCGTTCAAGTCCGGTGAGCGTGATGCTGCCATCGGTCCAGCCCTCACCCTGCAAGACGTCGCGCACTGTGCGGATGGAGCCTGAGCTGCCGAGGCAGCTCTGCCAGCCCAGCTTGCGGTACTGGTTGATGATGGGGGCGAGCTGATGCTGCGCCTCCAACACGGCGCCGTTGAAGGACCGCTCGCTCAGCTTGCCGTTGGCAAAGAAGCTCTGGGTGAAGCTGACGCAGCCCATCTTGCGGCTGGTGAGGGCCTTGTGATCGAAGCCCTCGCCGATGATGAGCTCGGTGCTGCCGCCGCCGATGTCGACCACCAGTACCTGGCCTTCAATATGCTGGGTGTGGGCGACCCCCTGATAGATGAGGCGCGCCTCTTCCTGGCCGCTGATGATCTCGATGGGATGGTTCAAAACCTTGACCGCCTCGCTCACGAACGCGCGGGCGTTGCTGGCGCGGCGCAGGGTATAGGTGCCGGCGATGCGGATCTGATCCGGCTTGATGTTGGTCAGCCGCTCGGCGAACAGGCTGAGGCACTCGAGCCCCCGGTCCATGGCCTCGTCCGACATGCGGCGCTGCTCGTCCATGCCCTCCGCCAGCCGGACCCGCTCCTTGATGCGATCGACGATCTGCATCCGTCCTTCGTTGAGGCGGGCGATGACCATGTGAAAGCTGTTCGAGCCCAGATCGACAGCGGCGTACAGACTATTGTCCATGGTTTGACTCTATCCGTTTGAGGTAGTCGTAAATCGCGACCTGAGAACGAACCTTGCGGCGGTTGCCCCGCTTCACGTATTCGTTGCTCTGGTTCGCATCGATGACCCTTGCCTTGCAGGTGTCGCTCAGCTGCAACTGCAAAATATCCAGGATGCGCTGCTTGAGCCGCTCGTCATAGATGGGGGTACCCACCTCGATCCGGCCGTCGATGTTGCGACTCATCCAGTCGGCGCTGGAGATGAACAGCTGGGGGTTGCCCTTGTTGTGGAACACCATGACCCGCGGGTGCTCGAGGAAGCGGTCGATGATGCTGATGACCTGGATATTCTCGCTCAGGCCCGGCACGCCGGGGCGCAGGGCGCACATGCCGCGGATGATCATCTGGATGGGCACTCCGGCCTGGCCGGCGGCATAGAGGCGGTTGATGAGATCCCTGTCCACCAGGTTGTTGATCTTGAGCGTGATGCCGCTGGGCTGGCCCGCCTTGGCGTTGGCCAGCTCGTTGTCGATGTGGCGATAGAGCTGGCGCCGGCTGTTGATGGGGGAGACCATCAAGTGGTTGAACTTGTAGCGCCGATAGGGGTACTCGATGTACTCGAACACCCCCTCCACCTCGGCGGTGATATCCGGGTGGCGGGTCAGCAGGGAGAAGTCGGTGTAGATCTTGGCGGTCTTCTCGTTGAAGTTGCCGGTGCCGATATGGGCGTAGCGCACCGCCTCGCCATGCTCGTGGCGGGTGATGAGGCAGAGCTTGGAGTGGATCTTGAGGCTCGGCACCCCGAACACCACCTTGACCCCGGCATCGGTCAGGATGTTGGCCCAGTCGATGTTGGCCGCCTCGTCGAAGCGGGCGCGCAGCTCCACCACCACAGTCACCTTCTTGCCGTTGTTGGCGGCGTCGATGAGGGAGTGAATGATGCGCGACTTCTTGGCGACCCGGTAGATATTGATGCGAATGGCACTCACCGCCGGATCGAACGCCGCCTGGCGCACCAGCTCGGTGAAGTGGTGGAACTTGTGATAGGGGTAGTAGAGCAGTATGTCCTGCTTGGTGATGGCGTCGAAGGCGTTGACGAAGCCATCAAAGTCGTGGCAATCGAGTGCCGGCAGCTTGGGGTTTTCCAGATAGTCCCGGCCCACGTTGGGGAAGCCGATGAAATCCTTGAAGTTGTGATAACGGCCGCCGGGCATGATGGCGTCGTAGCTGCTGATCTGCAGCTTGAGCTTGAGGAAGCTTATCATGGCGGCGGGCATCTCCCGCTCGTAGACGAAGCGCACCGGCATGGCGGTGAGGCGTTGTTTCAGGCCATCACTCATCTTGTCCACCAGGCTCAAGTCCAGCTGATCGGAGAGATCGTATTCCGCATCCCGGGTCAGCTTGACCGCGTAGGCGGCGATCTCGTCGTAGTCGAAGAAGCCCTTGAAGATCTCGTCGAGGCAGAAGCGGATGACGTTATCCAGGATGATGATCTGCTTCTTGCGACGGGTTCCCTCCGGCGGCAGCTGGAAGAAGCGGGGCAGATCGTCGGTCGGCACCTCCACCAGGGCGTACTGGATCACCTGGCCGCCCTTCTTCATCTCGATGGCGAGGTAGGTGTGCTCATCCTTGAGGAACTTGACCGGGTTGACCTCCTTGTTGAGCAGGATGGGGATGATGTGGCGCAGCACCTTCTCCCTGAAAAAGACCCGCAGCCACTGCTGGATCGCCTCGGAGAGCTGGTTCTCGTTGACCAGGAAGATGTTGTGGCGGGCGAGGGCGATCAGCAGCTCTTTATAGGTGTTGTCGAAGGCCTCGCCGAGCGCCATCACCTTCTGCTGGATGGCGCGCAGCAACACCTTGGCGTCGTCATCGCCGCCGTGCACCTCGTTGATGAGGATGCGGCGCTTGACGTCCGATACCCGTACCTTGAAGAACTCGTCCTGATTGGAGGAGAAGATCCCCAGGAAACGGACCCGCTCGATGAGGGGGACCGTCTTGTCCATTGCCTCTTGTAACACCCGTTCATTGAATGAGAGCCAACTCAGCTCTTTCTCTTCATACTGCTTGTCGGTGCTCATGTGGTGCCTCTGTGATCAGGTTACGTCTGCGCGGCAGTTATGGCGTGGATAGGTGACAGATTTATGACAATGAGTCCTATTCTGCCACGGCCTGATCGATGTCGACCACCAGGTCATCGGAGAGGGATTCCAGCGCCGCGATCAGATCGCCGAGTTCGAGCCCGGGCGGCAGGGCGACCAGGGCATGGGCGTAGAACAGCGGGGCACCGGAGTGGGGGGCCGGTTCGCAACCTGTGGTGAGATCGGCGACGTTGATGTTGAGCTGGCGCAGTATGCTGGCCACTTCGTGCACTATGCCGGGCCTGTCGTTGCCGGTGACGCTCAGCATCACCTGACGCTCCGGCTCCTGGCTGACCTGCCCCTCGGCGAAGCTGACGGTGAGACCCGGCAGCATCACCAGCGCCTCGCACAGGCCACGGTAATGCTCATCGGGGACGCTGACATGCAGGATGCCGGCAAATTGTCCCGCCAGCTCGCTCATGGAGCTGGCCAGCCAGTTGCCCTGCTGCTGGGTGATGATGTCGGCCAGACTCTCGACGATACCGGGCTTGTCCGCGCCGATCACGGTGACGACCAATTGCTTTTGCATCCTGCTCTCCTTCGAATTGGGTTTCTGTAGCATTGTGCCTGCAGTGTCAGGCCATATGAAGCCCGCCTTGCGCAAATGTAGTGAAAAAACGCCGATGCCGGAGGCGGCCGCCATTTCTGCGCTGCCTGACCCTTCTCCCCCGTGGTAGAGTGATGGCCCTTCTTCTGTTTTGTGAACTGGATAGTGCACTCATGAATACCCTAGTCGTATCGGGATTGGTGTTATTGGTACTGCTCCTGCTGGCGATCTTCTGGACCAGAGGCAAGAAAGGCAAAACGCTGCCCTATGATCTGCAGGAGGCCCTGTTCAGCCCGGCCGAGCGCTCCTTCCTCGGGGTGCTGGATCTGGCGGTCGGTGATCAGGCGCGGGTCTTTGCCAAGGTGCGGGTCGCGGACGTGCTGGCGCCGGAGGCCCGGATGGGCAAGAGCAAATGGCAGCAGGCGTTCAACAGGATCAGTGCCAAGCATTTCGATTATCTGCTGTGCCACCCGCAAGATCTCTCCTTTCTCTGCGCCGTCGAGCTCGACGACAGCTCCCACCGCCACCAGAAACGCAAGGTGCGCGATGCCTTCCTGAAGTCGGCCTGTGACAGCGCTGGCCTGCCCCTGCTGCAGATCCCGGCGAGTAGCCATTATCGGGTCGAGGAGCTGCGCGAGCAGCTGCTGCCCCTGCTGAGCAAGGCGAGCCCCCAGATCGAGGTGACGTTGCCGGGTGAGCGGCGCGAGCCTACCTTCAGCCCGTTGCTGCTCGATGGCGTGGATGTGGAGGAGAGCCGCCACGGGCATGCCGCCGTGCGTGCCAAGGTGCTGGATCAGACCCCGTTCATCGAGCCGGACGCCGGGCTGGTGGACAACCTGTTTGCCGATCCGGACGAAGAGGATCAGCCCCACGAGGCCCCCCATTGCCCTCGCTGTGATGCCCCCCTGGTGGAGCGGGAGGCCAAGAAGGGCCCCCATGTCGGCCGCCTGTTCCTGGCCTGCAGCCGTTTCCCCGAGTGCCGTTACGCCGCCCCCCACGGCCAGCTCAAGCACTGATCATCAGTTTGGCTCCGGCTGCGGTCGGAGCCCTTCCTCGTCTGTTTTCCCGGTTCCCACCTATTTTTGCCTCTTCGATGACACAAACTGTCTGATTGTGATCGCTGTCCCGCCGACAGGAATCGATCGCGACAGCTTTTGACAACGCGCCATAATTTTGGCACTTTGTGCGCCTCACATGACGTGCGTGTCTGTCTCTATCGGCACGGAAATAACAACAAACACTAAAAATTATAATAATAAGCACGGAAAAACAACAACTTGGCTTCAGGTGGTAAGACAGATGGATATGATGGCGATGGGGGTATTGCTTGTCGATGCCGATGAACGGCGACGTCAGCAACTGGGTACTGTGCTCTCGTTCATGGGGATCCCCTGGCAGGAGGTGGTAGAAACCGAACTCGATGTGGCCATCGAATCGTCCGGTCCGCTGCAGGGGATCCTGACCGGTGAGCTGATGGAACGTTCGCTCGGAGAACTGCTGACCGCCTTTCCCTGCATCCCGTTTCTCTCCCTGATACAGGCCGATCACCCCAACTGCAACTTCATTGGTGGCTCAGACGCTCCCTTCACGTACGAGTCCCTGACTCGCCAGCTGCATTTCTGCCAGGCCTTCATCTCCCTGCACCCGCGTCAACAGCAACACGACAAAGGGCAGACCCTGTTGCGACTGCTGGTGGGCAAGGGCAAGGGGATCCAGGCGGTGCGTCGCCTCATCAGTCAGGTCGCGGAGACCGACGCCAACGTGCTGATCCTGGGGGAGTCCGGTACCGGCAAGGAGGTGGTGGCCCGCGCCATCCATGAACTCTCTTCCCGCAGCAGTGGCCCCTTCGTCCCCATCAACTGCGGCGCCATCCCGGCGGAGCTCCTGGAGAGCGAGCTGTTCGGCCACGAGAAGGGGGCCTTCACCGGCGCCATCGCCGCCCGTCGCGGCCGCTTCGAGCTGGCTCAGGGCGGTACCCTGTTCCTCGATGAGATCGGCGACATGCCACTGCCGATGCAGGTCAAGCTGCTGCGGGTGCTGCAGGAGCGCCTGTTCGATCGGGTCGGCGGCAGCAAGCCGGTACAGGCGGACGTGCGGGTGATAGCGGCGACCCACCGGGATCTGGAGGCGCTGATCCGCACCCAGGGTTTCCGCGAGGATCTCTATTACCGCCTCAATGTCTTCCCCATCGAAACGCCGCCGCTGCGCGAGCGATCCGACGACATCCCCTTGTTGCTGCAGGAGCTGCTCAATCGCCATGCGGAGCAGCACAGGGGACTCATTCGTCTGACCCAGCGCGCCATGGAATCCCTGATGCAATATGCCTGGCCCGGCAACGTGCGCGAGCTGTCGAACCTCATCGAGCGGCTGTTGATCCTCTACCCCAACCAGATCGTCGACGTGGCGGACTTGCCGGGTCGCTACCGCCTGCTGCCCTGCGAACCCAGGGACGAGCGGCTCACCGAGATGGATGAGCGCGATGCCTTGGCAGCCGTGTTCCAGAGCCTCCCCGAGCCGGAGCCCGGCAGCGCTATCGTGCTCCCCATGCAGTTGCCACTGGAGGGGGTCAATCTCAAGGAGATGCTGGCCGACCTCGAGGTAGAGCTGATCCGCCAGGCCCTGGAAACCCAGGAGGGGGTGGTGGCCCGCGCCGCCGACCTGCTCAGCATGCGCCGCACCACCCTGGTGGAGAAGATGAAGAAATACGGCATGAGCAAGGAAGCCTGAGGTCAATGCTTTGACACCTATATGCAATCTATTGATATATAGCTGTTATTTTACTGGCATGGAAATTGAATAGCCTGATCCCAAACCCAGTTTGAGGTCAGGTTTATGACAATCTTGCAGCAGGACAACCCGCTTCAGTCACACGAGGTGAGCCAGCTTTATGCCATCTTCACGGCGCTGCCGACCGGCGTGCTGCTGCTCGATGGGGAGGGTCGGATCACCCGCGCCAACCCGGCGGCGTTGGCCCTGCTGGGGGAGCCGCTGGAGGGCCAGTCCTGGCGCCAGATCATCGCCCGCTGTTTCCAGCCCCGCGAGGATGACGGTCACGAGATCTCCCTGAGCGATGGGCGCCGGGTGCAGCTCTCGACCCAGCCCTTGCCGGATCAGCCCGGCCAGCTGGTGTTCATCACCGATCTCACCGAGACCCGCCAGTTGCAAGACAGGGTCAACCACATGAAGCGGCTGTCGGCCCTCGGCAACATGGCCGCCTCCCTGGCTCACCAGATCCGCACCCCGCTCTCTGCCGCCATGCTCTATGCGGCCAACCTCGCCAACCGCACCCTCAAGCCGGAGTCGCGCACCCTGTTCCAGCAGAAGCTGATGGCCAGGCTGCAAGACCTGGAGAAGCAGATCAGCGACATCCTGCTGTTTGCCCGCAACGGCGACAACCAGGTGGTCGCCTCCGTCTCGGTACAGGGGCTGCTGGCGGAGGTGCAGGCTGGCGCCGAGGCGTTCTGCCAGCAGCAGGGCTGCACGCTGCATATAGAGGCGCCGGAGCCGGATCTCTGCCTGCTCGCCAACAGCAGCGCCCTGGCCGGTGCCATCAACAACCTGATCGCCAACGCCCAGCAGGCCGGGGCCGACTCCCTGCTGGTGAGTGCGGTGCGCAGCGGCGCCCGGGTGGAGATGCGCATCCTCGACAACGGCAAGGGGATACCCGCCCAACTGCTCAATCAGATTTTCGAACCCTTCTTCACCACCCGCTCCCAGGGCACCGGTCTGGGGCTGGCGGTGGTGCAATCCGTGGTGCGTGCTCATCAGGGGGAGGTCGGCGTGGCCTCGGTCCCCGGTGAGGGCACCTGTTTTACCCTGTCGTTCCCCCTGCATCAGCAAGCGATGCGGCTTGGCGGTGTGGCATGAACCCTATGTCGGCCGAGGCCATCCGGCCTGCGGTGATGAATGTCGATAAGGCCATATTGGCTGTGGTGGGAGGTGTGGCATGAGCCATGTCGGATCCCTGTTGAGCGCCGGTGGCGATGCCGTTTGGCCAATGTCAGTGAATATTGATGAGGCCATATTGGCCGTGGTGGGAGGTGTAGCATGACTCAGGCCCGGATCCTGGTGGTGGAAGATGACAGCGGCCTGCGCGAGGCGCTGGTGGATACCCTGCTGCTCGGCGGCTACGAGTGCCGCGAGGCGGACAGCGGCGAGCGGGCCCTGCTGACCCTGTCGCGCCAGAGCATCGACATGGTCATCTCCGACATCCAGATGGGGGGCATGGATGGCCTGACCCTGCTGGCCAACATCCGCCAGCAGTATCCCCAGGTGCCGGTGCTGCTGATGACGGCCCATGCCAACATCGACGGGGCGGTGCGCGCCATGCGCGAGGGCGCCATCGACTACCTCGCCAAGCCGTTCTCCCCCGAGGTGCTGCTCAACCAGGTCAGCCGCTACGTACCGCCTCAGAAGATCGAGAAGCGGGCCGTGGTGTACGGGGATCCCAAGACCGCCGAGCTGTTCCAGCTGGCGACCAGGGTGGCGAGGAGCGAGGCCACCGTCATGGTGACCGGGCCGAGCGGCACCGGCAAAGAGGTGCTGGCCCGCTACATCCACGACAACTCCAGCCGGGCCGAGCAGAGCTTCGTCGCCATCAACTGCGCCGCCATCCCGGAGAACATGCTGGAGGCGACCCTGTTCGGCTACGAGAAGGGCGCCTTCACCGGGGCGGTGCAAGGCTGCCCCGGCAAGTTCGAGCAGGCCCAGGGCGGCACCCTGCTGCTCGACGAGATCACCGAAATGGATCTGGGGCTGCAGGCCAAGCTGCTGCGGGTGTTGCAGGAGAAAGAGGTGGAGCGGCTCGGCAGCCGCAAGCTTATTCCCCTCGACGTGCGGGTCATCGCCACCAGCAATCGCGACCTCAAGAAGGCGGTGCAGGACGGGCTGTTTCGTGAGGATCTCTACTACCGGCTCAACGTCTTCCCGCTGCGCTGGAGCTCGCTCTGGGAGCGACCGGGCGACATATTGCCGCTGGCCGAGCACCTGTTGGCGCTCCATGCCGGTCAGCAGGGGCTGCCGGCGCCGCAGCTGGAGGCGGATGCGCGCGAGCGCCTGCTGGCCCACTCCTGGCCCGGCAACGTACGCGAGCTCGACAACGTGATGCAGCGAGCCCTGATCCTGAGCCCGGATGGGGTGATTGGCACGGCGCAGCTGATCCTGGAGGAGATGGACGAGGCGCTGGTGCGCCCGGCTGAGCGCCTGACGGGGGAGGGCCTGGGCGGCGAGCTCAAGCTGCAGGAGCATCAGATCATCCTCGACACCCTGCAGGAGTGCAGCGGCAGCCGCAAGGATGCCGCCGACCGGCTCGGCATCAGCCCGCGCACCCTGCGCTACAAGCTGGCCCAGATGCGGGACGCCGGCATCGAGCTGCCCGCCTGAGCGCATGGCCTTGACGGCCCGGCTCGATTATCATGGGGGCCTGACGATTTGAACCCAGGACCCTTGCCGCTGCCTGCAGGCGCGGGGTCTGACTGTGTTAGGGGACCCTTATGATCTCTCATCGAAAACTGGAAACCGTGCTCAACCACCTGCTCGAGCCCCATGCCATCAAGGACTACTGTCCCAATGGCCTGCAGGTGGAGGGGCGCGAGCGCATCCGCAAGGTGGTCACCGGCGTCACCGCCAGCCAGGCCCTGATCGATGCGGCCGTGGCGCTGGATGCCGACGCCATCCTGGTGCATCACGGCTACTTCTGGAGCGGGGAACCGGCCCAGATCACTGGCATGAAGCAGCGCCGCCTCAAGGCCCTGCTGACCCACGACATCAACCTGTTTGCCTATCACCTGCCGCTGGATGTGCACCCCGAGGTGGGCAACAACGCCCAGCTCGCCAAGCTGCTCGGCATCAAGGTGCGCCGTGGCCTGGAGCCCTGGAACAGCAAGAGCGTGGCCATTGTGGGCAAGCTGGAGCAGCCCATGAGCGGCAGCGATTTCGCAAAGCTTATTGCTGAGCGACTCGGCCGTGAGCCGCTTCACTGCGGTGACAGCGGCCCCGCACTCATCAGCTCAGTGGCCTGGTGCACCGGCGGTGGTCAGAGCTACATCAACCTGGCGGCGGAGCAGGGCATCGATGCCTTCATCTCCGGCGAGGCCTCCGAGCAGACCATCCACACCGCCCGCGAGATGGGGATGCACTTCTACGCCGCCGGCCATCACGCCACCGAGCGTTACGGCATCAAGGCGCTGGGGGAGTGGCTGGCGACGGTGCACGGGCTGGAGGTGACCTTTATCGATATCGACAATCCTGTCTAGGTTCGATTAGCCGCGTAGCGGCGTAATCGGACGTGACCGCAGCAATAGGTAGAAATGACAAGGGAGGCTGAAGCCTCCCTTGTTACATTTTGCATGCTGTGATTAGCGGCTACTCGCAGGCATGGCCCGCCGGGCCGAGCGCCACGCCATCCAGCAGGGCGGTGCCCTCCTGCATCCGCAGCCGCCCCTGGCAGAACCACTGCACCACCAGCGGGTAGATGCTGTGCTCCTGGGCCTGGACCCTGGCCGCCACCTCGTCTGCGTCATCCCCTTCGAAGATGGGCACCCGGGCCTGCAGGATCACCGGTCCGCCATCCAGCTCTTCGGTGACGAAGTGGACGCTGGCACCGTGCTCGCTGTCCCCCGCCTCGATGGCGCGCTGGTGGGTGTGCAGCCCCTGATACTTGGGCAGCAGGGAGGGGTGGATATTGATCATCCGCCCCGCGAAGTGGCGCACCAGATCGGCACTCAGGATCCGCATAAAGCCGGCCAGCACCACCAGATCCGGCTGATAGTCTGCCATCAGCGCCTGCAGGGCGACGTCATACTCGGCCCGGCTGGCAAACTGCTGCTGGGCCAGGATGGAGGTGGCCACCCCGGCCTCCTGAGCGCGCACCAGACCATAGGCATCGGCCTTGTTGCTGATGACGCCGACCACCTGGCCCGCTATCTTGCCGCTGGCGCAACTGTCGAGAATGACCTGCAGGTTGCTGCCGCTGCCGGAGATGAGTACCAGGATGCGTTTCATAGGGGAGGTCATTTGGCTGTTGATCCGGTCATTCATTGAATGATGACCTGCTCCTCACCATCGGCTGCCTTGGCGATATGGCCGATGTGCCATGCGTTCTCGCCTTCGGCCTTGAGCAGGGTCAGCGCCTTGTCCAGCTGATCCGCGGGCAGGGCGATGATCATGCCGACGCCGCAGTTGAAGGTACGGTACATCTCGTGACGGGTGACGTTGCCGGCCTGCTGCAGCCAGCCGAACACCGCCGGCCACTGCCAGCTCTGTTCGTCGATCACCGCCTGGGTGTTGGCGGGCAGCACGCGGGGGATGTTCTCCCAGAAGCCGCCGCCGGTGATGTGGGACAGCGCGTGGATCTCGCACTCCT
This sequence comes from Aeromonas sp. sif2416, assembly GCF_019218665.1. NCBI lineage: Bacteria > Pseudomonadati > Pseudomonadota > Gammaproteobacteria > Aeromonadales > Aeromonadaceae > Aeromonas > Aeromonas sp. sif2416. Next base: position 137,119 of record NZ_JAHUXC010000007.1, on the reverse strand, counting down.
TGATGAGCTTGAGCACCGGCTTCACATAGATGCGGGTCGGCTCCAGCAGGGCGTTGGCCAGGGTGGTCTCACCCAGCGGCTGGTGCACGTCGGCCTTGGAGACTTCCAGGATCTTGCGCACCAGGGAGAAGCCGTTGGAGTGGGGGCCGCTGGCGGCCAGGGCGATCAGGGCGTCCCCTTCGCCGACCTTGCTGCCATCGATGATCTCGCTCTTTTCCACCACACCGACGCAGAAACCGGCGATGTCGTAGTCTTCCCCTTCATACATGCCCGGCATCTCGGCGGTTTCGCCGCCCACCAGGGCGCAGCCGGATTGCTCGCAACCGGCACCTATGCCGGTCACCACGGCGGCGGCGGTGTCCACATCCAGCTTGCCGGTGGCGTAGTAGTCGAGGAAGAACAGCGGCTCGGCGCCTTGCACTATCAGGTCATTGACGCACATGGCCACCAGATCGATGCCGACGGTGTCGTGTTTTTTCAGATCGATGGCGAGACGCAGCTTGGTGCCCACCCCGTCGGTGCCCGAGACCAGCACCGGCTCCTTGTAGCCCGCAGGGATTTGACACAGGGCCCCAAAGCCGCCAAGACCACCAAGGACTTCAGGACGACGAGTGCGTTTTGACACGCCCTTGATACGTTCAACCAGTGCATTGCCGGCATCGATATCCACGCCAGCATCCTTGTAGCTCAGTGAGGTTTTGTCAGTCACGCGTATTCCCCGTCATATGAAGAAGTGGAGGGTAAAATTCGGGGCGTATTCTACCAGCGGCGGGGTAAAAGCAGAAAGGAAATCGTTTGCGCGTTTTTGCGTGGAAAAGCTCCACAAGCGGCGGCTTTTGTTGTATGATTCCGCGATTTTTTCGCGGCAGGTTAGAGGAGATAATAATGAAAGTCGTTGAAGTCAAACACCCCCTGGTCAAGCACAAGATCGGGCTGATGCGTGAAGGCGATATCAGCACCAAGCGTTTCCGTGAACTGGCCAAAGAAGTGGGCAGTTTGTTGACCTACGAAGCGACCTCTGACTTCGAAACCGAGAAAGTTACCATCGATGGCTGGAACGGGCCAGTGGAAGTTGACCAGATCAAGGGCAAGAAGGTCACTGTGGTGCCCATCCTGCGCGCCGGTCTTGGCATGATGGACGGTGTGCTCGAGCACATGCCAAGCGCCCGCGTCAGCGTGGTCGGCATCTACCGCGATGAAGAGACCCTGCAACCGGTTCCCTACTTCGAGAAGATCGTCAGCAACATCGAAGAGCGTCTGGCCCTGGTGATCGACCCCATGCTGGCCACCGGCGGCTCCATGATTGCCACCATCGACCTGCTCAAGAAGAAGGGCTGCCAGTCCATCAAGGTGCTGGTGCTGGTCGCCGCGCCGGAAGGCATCAAGGCGCTGGAAGCCGCTCACCCCGACGTGGAGCTCTACTGCGCCTCCGTCGATCAGGGCCTGAACGAGAAGGGCTACATTGTGCCTGGTCTGGGCGATGCCGGTGACAAGATCTTCGGCACCAAATAAACCCTGATGCCATAGCCCCTTCTGCTCGTGAGAGGGGGAAAACGAAGCCGGCATCTCGCCGGCTTCGCTGTTTATACAGTCCCCCGTCTTGCTGGGAAGCGCGCCTTGCCGCTACCATAAGCACCATCTCCCATTTCGAGAATCTTCTTTATGCTTAAACGCTTAGTGACGCTCCTCTGCTGCTCCCTGTCGTTGATGGTGTCGGCCGCCCAGGTGACCGATCTCTATCAGGGCAAGGCGCCGACCAGCGGTGACATGGCGGCCGCCCAGACCCAGGCACTGGGCGATGTCTTGATTAAAGTAACCGGCCGACGCGACATCCTCACCCAGCCGGCGGTGGTCAAGGCACTGGCCGCGCCGGGCGATTATGTACAGCACTACGGTTACCAGGATCTGGGGCCGGTCAAGTTCCTCAAGGCCGATTTCGACGTCACCAAGGTCAACGCCCTGATCGCCCAGAGCAAGTTCCCCCTGCTTGGCCCCGCCCGGCCGCAGATGGCGATCTGGCTGGTGGTCGATGAAGGGGAGCGCCGCATACTGCCGGATCAGTCAAGCGATGGCTGGGCCGCCGCGCTGCGTGCCCAGAGCCAGGCCATGGGCCTGCCAGTCAGCATTCCGCTGATGGATCTCGATGACAACATGGCGGTCAACGCCACCGACGTCTGGGGCCGCTTCGCCGATCCCATTCTCCAGGCGAGCCAGCGTTACGGTGCCGAGATGGTGGTGCTGGGCAAGCTGACGCCGGAGGGTGACAAAGAGGAGGGGAAATGGAGCATCGACTGGGGTCTCTATGGTCCCAAGGCGGGCGGTGAGCTGGCGGAGTTGACCAAGGGCGTCGGCTCAGGCTCCCAGGGCGAGGTGGCGCAGGGGATGGCCGATGCGCTGGCCGGCTGGCTGGTGCAACAATACGGCACCCGCCTGTCCGGCGTGGCCTCCAGCCAGACCCTGGTGGTGGAAGGCTTGTCCGGCATCGATGGCATGATCACGGTGCAGAAGATGCTGCAGGGCATGGCCAGCATCACCAAGGTGACGATCGGCAAGCTGGAGGGGGACAAGGTCACCTTCAACCTCTCCCTGCAGGGTGACAAGGCCGAGCTGGTACGCGGTCTGCAACTGGAGAGCCGCCTGCGCCAGATCGAAGACAATGAGAGCGGTTTGCGCTACCAATGGGCACAGCCCTGATCCTCTGCAGCCGAAGATAATGCGCGCAGTCTGCGTTACCAATGGTCGCACTGCCGATCTTTATTGAGGATCCAAACCGCCCGGCCGAGTCCGGGCGGTTCTCTATCTGCCGCGGCGATGATACACTTGGGCACAAATGTCACAGTCAAAGCCCAACGAGTGAAGCAACCGGCCCAACTGTCTTTAGCCGTACAATTACCGGATGATGAAACCTTCGTCAGTTTTTATCCCGGCAACAATGCCCATCTGATCACCGCCCTCAAGAACGCGGCCATCGGTCAGGGCGCGCCTTTCCTCTATTTCTGGGGAGCCAAGGGCTCGGGGCGTTCCCACCTGCTGCACGCCACCTGCGCCGAGGTCAACGCCCGCGATGCCGCCGCGGCCTATCTCTCCCTGGATCAGTTTGAACAGCTGGATCCCAGCATGCTCGATGCCCTCGAGAGCCTGCCGCTGGTCTGCCTCGACAGCCTGGAGGCCATCGCCGGCAATGCGCTCTGGGAGCGAGCCCTGTTCGACTTCTACAATCGCTGGAAAGAGAAAGGTGAGGGCACCCTGGTGGTGACCGGCTGCAGCGCCCCGCGCAAGCTGGGGCTGCAACTGCCGGATCTCGCCTCGCGCCTCGACTGGGGGGTGAGTTTCCACCTCGACGAGCTGGACGATGAGGGCAAGCTCAGCGCCCTGCAGCTGCGCGCCGAACTGCGGGGCTTCAAGCTGCCCATCGATGTGGGTCGCTTCCTGCTCAATCGGCTGTCACGCGACATGCGCACCCTGCTCGCTACCCTCAATCAACTCGATAACGCCTCCTTTCGCGCCAAGCGCAAGCTCACCATCCCCTTCGTCAAGGAGATCCTCGAGCTCTGACCCGGCGGTATTGCCCCGTTTCATGTCTCACGCGCAAAAAAAGAAACCCCGGCACCAGGCCGGGGTTTTTGTTCGCGTTATGCGGTCATCAGTGGAACTGATCTTCCTCGGTGGAGCCGGTCAGTGCCGTGACGGACGACTGGCCACCCTGAATGACGGTGGTCACCTTGTCGAAGTAACCGGTGCCCACTTCCTGCTGGTGCGCCACGAAGGTGTAGCCACGGCTGGCGGCGGCAAATTCCGGCTCCTGCACCATCTCGACGTAGTGCTTCATCCCCTCGCCACGGGCGTACTGGTAGGCCAGCTCGTACATGTGGAACCACATGTTGTGGATTCCAGCGAGCGTGATGAACTGGTACTTGTAGCCCATGTCGGACAGCTCCTGCTGGAAGCGGGCGATGGTGGCATCGTCCAGGTTCTTCTTCCAGTTGAAGCTGGGGGAGCAGTTGTAGGCCAGTATGGTGTCCGGGTACTGGGCCTTGATGGCTTCGGCAAACTGGCGCGCCTCGTCCAGATCCGGCTTGGCGGTTTCACACCACACCATGTCGGCGTAAGGGGCATAGGCCAGGCCGCGGGAGATGGCCTGCTCGATACCCGCCTGCACTTTGTAGAAGCCTTCTGCGGTGCGCTCACCGGTCAGGAAGCCGGCATCGTAAGGGTCGGCGTCCGTGGTCAGCAGGTCGGCGGCATTGGCGTCGGTACGGGCGATCACCAGGGTGGTGGTGCCGCAGACATCCGCTGCCAAACGTGCTGCGACCAGCTTCTGCACCGCTTCCTGGGTGGGGACCAGCACCTTGCCACCCATGTGGCCGCACTTCTTGACCGAGGCCAGCTGATCTTCGAAGTGCACGCCGGCGGCGCCCGCCTCAATCATGTTCTTCATCAGCTCGAAGGCGTTCAGCACGCCGCCGAAACCGGCTTCGGCATCCGCCACTATGGGCAGGAAGTAGTCGATGAAGCCGGCATCCTGCGGACCCAGCTTGTTGGCCCACTGGATCTGGTCGGCGCGGGCGAAGGAGTTGTTGATGCGCTCCACCACGGACGGTACCGAGTTGGCCGGGTAGAGGGACTGATCCGGGTACATGGTGGAGGAAAGGTTGTTATCTGCCGCCACCTGCCAGCCGGAGAGGTAGATCGCCTCGATGCCCGCCTTGGCCTGCTGCACCGCCTGGCCGCCGGTCAGGGCGCCGAGGCAGTTGACGTAGCCCTTCTTGGCGCCGCCGTGGATCAGCTCCCACAGCTTGTCGGCACCGCGCTGGGCCAGGGTATGTACCGGCTGCAGGCTGCCACGCAGGTTCACCACGTCTTCGGCGCTGTAGCCGCGTTTGATCCCTTTCCAGCGGGGGTTCTCTGCCCAGTCTTTCTCGATAGCCTGGATCTGTTGCTCACGGGTCAGTGCCATATCAGTTCCCTCTTTCATTGATTTCACGTTTCCATTGATTTGTTATGGACGAGCCCCGCCCGGGGCCCGGATTCAGAGCCGCTCGTAACCGGGCAGCGTCAGAAAATCGATCAGGGTGTCGGCGCAGGTGATCTGCTCCATCAGCTCGCTCGCCTCGGCAAAGCGGCCGGCCTGCCAGCGGGCATCGCCCAGCTCGGCTTTGACCACCTCCTGCTCCTCGGCCAGCATCTGGCGGAACAGCGCCTTGGTCACCACCTTGCCGTTGGAGAGGCTCTTGCCGTGGCGGATCCACTGCCAGATGGAGGTGCGGGAGATCTCGGCGGTGGCCGCGTCTTCCATCAGACCGTAGATGGGCACGCAGCCGTTGCCGCCGATCCAGGCTTCCAGATATTGCAGGGCGACCCGGATATTGGTGCGCATGCCGGCCTCGGTGCGCTCACCCTCGCAGGGGGCCAGCAGGTCGGCGGCGGTGATGGGGGCATCCTGTTCACGCAATACCCCGATCTGGTTCTTGGCGTCGGCCGGTATGGCGGCGTTGAATACCGCCATGGCGGTATCGGCGAGGCCGGGGTGAGCCACCCAGGTGCCGTCGTGACCGTTGTGGGCCTCCCGCTCCTTATCCGCCTTGACCTTGGCGAACACCTGCTCGTTGACGAGCGGATCCTTGGCGGGGATGAAGGCGGCCATGCCACCCATGGCCAGGGCACCGCGCTGGTGACAGGTCTTGATCAGCAGGCGTGAATAGGCGGAGAGGAAGGGCTTGTCCATGGTGACCACCTGGCGGTCCGGCAGCACCCTGTCCCCATGATCCTTGAGCGTCTTGATGTAGCTGAAGATGTAGTCCCAGCGGCCGCAGTTGAGCGCGACTATGTGATCCTTCATCTGATAGAGCAGCTCGTCCATCTCGAACACCGCCGGCAGGGTTTCGATGAGTACGGTGGCCTTGATGGTGCCGCGGGGCAGCCCGAACTTGTCTTCGGTCCAGGCGAACACCTCGCTCCACCAGCGCCCCTCCAGATGGCTCTGCAGCTTGGGCAGGTAGAAGTAGGGGCCTGAGCCTTTGGCCAGCAGCGCCTGATGGTTGTGCAAGAAGTAGAGCGCGAAGTCGAACAGGCCGCCGGGAATGGGGGCGCCGTCGAAGGTGACGTGTTTCTCCGGCAGGTGCAGGCCGCGCACCCGGCAGATCAGCACCGCCGGATCGGCCTTGAGGCTGTAGGATTTGCCCTCGGGGCTCTGGTAGGAGATGGTGCCATTGACCGCGTCGCGCAGGTTGATTTGGCCCTCGATCACCTTATTCCAGGCCGGTGCCAGGGAGTCTTCGAAGTCCGCCATAAACACTTTTACGTTGGCGTTGAGGGCGTTGATGACCATCTTGCGCTCGACCGGTCCGGTGATCTCCACACGGCGGTCTTGCAGATCGGCAGGGATGCCACGCACCGTCCAGCTGCCTTCGCGGATGTGGGCGGTTTCGGGCAGGAAGTCCGGCAATTCGCCGCCATCGATGCGGGCCTGGCGAGCCACCCGTTGTTTCAGCAGTTCATTGCGCTGAGGAGCGAAGCGTTCCACCAGTTCGGACACCAGGGCCACCGCATCCGGCGTCAGGATCTGCGCGTAATCGGGAAGCATCTCGCCTTGGATGCGCAGACGGTGGCTGCTGATGGTCTGGGCCGGTGCCGACATAGGTTTCACTCCTTTGAAAGTTACATTTTGAACTTACTAACTACGACTAACGTCTATATCCGTTTCTCTTAAACTCCCCGTAACAGCGGGGTAACACGACTCATAAGGTGCAAAATAATGCTTGGTTCGTCAACCTAATTTTTAAAACGGGTGTTTTTGACTGGTATTTAAGTTGATGTTTTTAATGGATTTATTTGATTGATGTAAAAGCTCTAGCTAGATGGTTATGCTCTTGGCCAGGCACCCGTTCAGGCGAAGGGAACGGGGACTGTCTCCAGCATGAAAAATGTAATTTATTACGTAATAAAATTACCAATGCAAAAACAAATCCCGACCTTACTCCAGGCTTTGCAAAAACATCTGTATGAAATACATCCTGCAAATGCCGTTGGCGTCTAGCTCCTGCAGGCATTGAATGGTGAACTGTTGTTTAAAACTGGATCCGGATGCATGGAGCGGATGGGGGTCTGGGGCCCCTGTCGTTGAAATGACGAGCAATAACGTAGGTTTGTATCAGCGAGCTGTGGGGAGAGGGGAGGGATGGGAGGGGATGCAGGTAGTGAATAATGCCAATAACCTGCGTCTATTTAGCATTTTGTTGTTTTTTTAGTCGACCGGATTTGGCCGGGGGAAAGGGCGGTGCGGAGTAGCAGAATTGGCCATGGATCCACCATCTGGCAGGCGGGGAGAGGGGCTCATTGGCCGGCTCAATAGTCATCGTCCGGGGCGGCGAGATCGATCACATCGAGCTGCACCATGTTGCCCGGTTCGGCGTCGGTGGCTTCGATGTCGGGATGCGGTGACGGAATAAGGGGCTGATCGGGTTGAAGTTCAACAGCTTGGGTCATGGATGCTTGCCTCATTGGATTGCAAGCCGGTTGGTGACTCCCTCACCCTGATGCCCACCTCCCTGTCTGAATGGCCGGCGGAAAAGTGGCGTATCCTAGCGACACTTTGTAAAAGCTTCAAGTGGTTCTGTATAAAAATCATGCCGCTCCCGAGGGGCCGGGTGCAGGAGATGGGGATGCGCGGTGAAGCAGATAAAGGAGGAAAGGGGACAAACAAGAATAGGGAGGAAAGTAGAGGGAGATCTGGGGATAAAAAAATAGCCCAGTCGTGGGACTGGGCTATTTCTCGGGGAAAATGGTCGGTGTGAGAGGATTCGAACCTCCGACCCTCTACACCCCATGCAGATGCGCTACCTGGCTGCGCTACACACCGACGAGGTCAGTTCGATCTGACGGAGGGAAGTCTAATGATCTGAGCAAGTGGGCGCAACTCCTTTTTTATCAGGGAGATGCCGATTGCTTCTTTATTGCGCAGACAAGATGCAACTTGGGCCATGGCGGGAGATTTGGCATAATCGCCGCCCACCCGAGATGGCGGCATCCGGCCGCGGCGGCGGGTGGCATATGGGCACCAAGCCGTCTGAGTTGTGAATACGGATAGAAACCTAAGAGGAGCGGGCGTGGAATCAGCAGAGAAGAGAACAGCCGAGATGCAGATCACCCAGGATGAGCGCTGGATGCAGCATGCCATGGCGCTGGCCAGCAAGGCGGAGGGGATCGGCGAGATCCCGGTCGGCGCCGTGCTGGTGTTGGGGGACGAGGTGATAGGCGAGGGCTGGAATCGCTCCATCAGCGAGCACGATGCCTGCGCCCACGCGGAAATCATGGCGATCCGCGCCGCCGGTACCCGACTGGCGAACTATCGGCTGCTCGACACCACCCTCTATGTGACGCTGGAGCCCTGCTGCATGTGCGCCGGCGCCCTCATCCACAGCCGGGTCAGGCGAGTGGTCTACGGGGCGCGGGATCTCAAGACTGGGGCCGCGGGCTCGGTGTTCGAGATCCTGCAGGACTCGCGGCACAATCACAGGGTGGAGATCCGTGGCGGCGTGCTGGCGGATGCCTGCTCGGCCCAGCTCTCGGCCTTCTTCAAGCGGCGCCGGGCCGAGCAGAAGGCGGCAAAACTGGCGGCAAAACAGGCGAGCGACGCCGCGTCCTGACCCCTGCGAGGGGAGCGGTCTGCCCCTCACTGAATGATGGGTCCAGTACCCTAGTCCAAACACCTCGTACAAACAAAGGGTTGGCCCCATTTCACCGCGACCATTTTCCTCAGCAATAACCTCTCTGCCTGCGCCTCGATGTAACAAAACTGTCATGCAACCGCCATATAATGCCGCCAAGCCTAGCTCACATTGAGGTTTTGCATGTCATCGGAATCGATCAACCTGGTCATGGCGGGCAGTAGAAAACGCCGGATCAAGGACAAGTTGGCCAAGTACGGGGTCACCACAGGCGGTGGTCTGGTATTGGTGGCCCTGTTGCTTATCTTCTTCTATCTGCTCTATGTGGTGAAACCCATCTTCAATGGCGCCAGCATGGAAGCGACCTCCTCCTTTACCCTGCCGGTGCAGGGCAAGACCGCCTGGCTCGGCGTCGAAGAACAGAACGAGATCGGTTATCGCTTCAGCGATCAGGGTCAGGTCAGCTTCTTCGCCGTGCAGCACGATGGCAACCTCAAGGTGGGTCAGGTGCTGGGTCAGGCCCAGATCGCGGGCAAGATCACCGCGGTCGCGACGCCGGCCCCTGGTCAGAAGCTGATCGCCTACGGCTTTGCCGATGGCAAGGCGCAGGTCGTCCAGCCTTACTTCAAGGTCTCCTATCCCGACGACGTGCGCGTCATCGAACCCAGCCTGCAGTATCCCTTCGGTGAGGAGCCCATGGTGGTCGATCCCCAGGGCAAGGCGCTCAAGGGCATGGTGTTCGAGGCGACCAAGGACAAGATGGCCGCCGCCGCCGTGACCGAGGATGGTCGTGGCGTGATGACGGTGCTGAGCGGCGAGGAGAACTTCCTCTCCGGCGAAGTTGAGTGGAGCAGCCAGAACTACGCCATTCCCTCCCTGCCGCGCCACGTGGATCAGATGCTGCTGACCCCCAACCTGCGCATCCTGTTCGTGCGCGAAGGCAACCGCCTGTCGATCTATGACATCCACAATCTCAGCGACATCTCCCTGCGCGACGTCATGGAGATCAATGCCCCCAACGCCAACGTGACCAAGGTCGAGCTGCTCTCCGGCGCCTCCTCCCTGCTGGTGGGCAACGACAACGGTGTCATCTCCCAGTGGTTCGAAGTGGCGAAGGATGGCAAGCGCCAGTTCGCCCAGATCCGCGACTTCAAGGGCGATGGTCCGGTCGACCTGCTGACCCCCGAGCACTTTCGCAAGGGCTTCATCAGCGGCGCCAAGGACGGTACCGTCAGCTTCTTCCACGCCACCGGCGAGTCCAAGCTGCTGAGCGAGAAGATCGAGGGCGGTGCCCTGGCGGCGCTCGCCATCTCCCCCCGCCACAACCTGTTGCTGATGCAGCAGGAGAACACCTTCAAGCTGTTCGACGTCGAGAACGAGCACCCCGAGGTGACCTGGTCGGCTCTGTGGCAAGAGGTGTGGTACGAGGGCTATCCCGAGCCCATGTATGTGTGGCAATCGACCTCCGCCAGCAACGACTTCGAGGCCAAGCTGAGCCTGGTGCCGCTGGTGTTCGGGACCCTCAAGGCCTCTTTCTACGCCATGCTGTTCGCGGTGCCGCTCGGGGTGGCCGGTGCCATCTACACCGCTTACTTCATGTCGGCGGGGCTGCGCAAATACGTCAAGCCGACGGTGGAAATCATGGCGGCACTGCCGACCGTGATCCTGGGCTTCCTGGCCGGTCTCTGGCTCGCCCCCATCATCGAGGGTTCGCTGCCCGGGGTGATACTGCTGCTGATCCTGCTGCCGATGGGCATGTTGCTGACCGCGCTGGCCTGGAACTACCTGCCGGAGCGTGGCCGCTCCTGGTTGCCTGACGGTTGGCACGCCATTCTGCTCATTCCGGTGCTGCTGCTGATCGGCTGGGGGGCCTTCGCCCTGAGCCCGCTCATCGAGAACGCCTTTATGCACGGGGATTCCCGCATCTGGCTGACCCACGAGATGGGCATCAAGTTTGACCAGCGCAACTCCCTGGTGGTCGGCATCGCCATGGGCTTCGCGGTCATACCCACCATCTTCTCCATCGCCGAGGATGCTGTGTTCTCGGTGCCCAAGCACCTCACTCAAGGGTCTCTGGCGCTCGGCGCCACCCCTTGGCAGACCCTGAGCCGGGTGGTGATCCTGACCGCGAGTCCGGGCATCTTCTCGGCGGTGATGATGGGCCTTGGCCGCGCCGTGGGCGAGACCATGATAGTGCTGATGGCGACCGGCAATACCCCCATCATGGACTTCTCCATGTTCCAGGGGCTGCGCACCCTGGCGGCGAACATCGCGGTGGAGATGCCGGAGTCGGAAGTGGGCAGTTCCCACTACCGGGTGCTGTTCCTCGCGGCCTTCGTCCTGTTTGTATTCACCTTTATGTTCAACACCCTGGCCGAGTTCATTCGTCAGCGGTTGCGCGAAAAATACAGCTCTCTGTAAGGGGCCGTTCTGTATATGGACAAGGAATCAACAATGGGTAAGTGGTTTAAATCAGGGGCCCCCTGGATCTGGATGACAGGCGGCGCCGTCAGCCTGAGTCTGGTGGCGGTACTGGGTCTGTTGCTGCTGATCGGCTGGCGTGGTCTGGTCTACTTCTGGCCTCACCCCATCTACGAATGGCAGCTGGAAGACGCCAGCGGCAACAAGAGCGTGCTGATCGGCGAGATCAACGATCGCGAGCTGGTGCCGGTCGAGCGGTTGCGCTCCGCCGGCCAGGCGCTGGAAGGGGAGGAGCGTGAGCAGCTGACCCGTTATCTGGTCAAGACCGGCAACCGCGAGTTCGTCGACCTCGATTTCCGCTGGGTGCTGGAGACCGACATTAAGTCCCGGACCCAGCCGGCCGAGCTGGCCATGGTGGAGCGCACCACCAACGGCAACTTCTACGGCTACATCGTCGGGGTGAAGGAGGATGGCCGCGAGCTGAGCCAGGACTTGCATCCCGCCCTGCAGCGGGTGCTGGCCCGTGCCAACGCGCTCTCCGAACAGGCCAACGATCTGCAAAAGGGTGATATCGGCAGCATCAACTATCAGCTGGAGCGACTGCGCCTCAAGGAGCGCAAGGCCGAGCTGGAGGACGAGCTGACCGAGGCGCTCAAGGCGGATCTCGCCGCGCAGCGTCAGGCGCTGAACGATCGTTATCAGGTGCTGGAGAAGGAGCTGTTCTCCCTGCGCAGCGAGGCGGATCGGGACGCCATCACGGTCAAGGACATGCGTGGCGAGCTCATCACCATGCCCATGTCCAAGGTGCTGGATGTGGTATGGCCCAACGACATGAGCCTGCCGGCCAAGGTGGGACACTGGTTCCATCAGATCGGCAAGTTCGTCTCAGACGATCCCCGTGAGGCCAACACCGAGGGCGGCGTGTTCCCGGCCATCTTCGGCACCGTGTTCATGGTGTTGCTGATGGCGGTCATCGTCACCCCGCTCGGGGTGGTGGCGGCGGTCTACCTGCACGAGTATGCGGGCAAGAATAACCTGACCAAGATCATCCGCATCGCGGTGATCAACCTGGCGGGGGTCCCCTCCATCGTATACGGCGTGTTTGGCCTCGGCTTCTTCGTCTACACGCTCGGTGGTTCGTTAGACCAGCTGTTCTATCCGGAAGCGCTGCCGAGCCCGACCTTTGGCTCCCCCGGTGTCATCTGGTCGGCGCTGACCCTGGCCATCCTGACCCTGCCGGTGGTGATCGTCTCCACCGAAGAGGGGCTGGCCCGAATTCCGAGCACCATACGTCAAGGCTCCCTGGCATTGGGGGCCACCCAGGCCGAGACCCTGTGGCGCATAGTGCTGCCCATGGCGAGCCCGGCCATTATGACAGGCCTCATCCTGGCGATAGCCCGGGCGGCGGGTGAAGTGGCACCGCTGATGCTGGTGGGGGTGGTCAAGCTGGCTCCGACCCTGCCGATGGATGGCAACTTCCCGTACCTGCACGTGGAGCGCAAGTTCATGCACCTCGGCTTCCACATCTACGACGTCGGCTTCCAGAGCCCGAACGTCGAGGCGGCGCGGCCCCTGGTGTATGCCACCTCGTTCCTGCTGGTGACGGTGATCGTCGGCCTGAACCTGACGGCCATCGGTATTCGTAACCACTTGCGCGAGAAATTCCGCTCTTTGGAGCACTGATGATGAACCTGACGGGCATCATGGGTATCCGCAACCACCTGCGCGAGAAATTCCGGTCGCTGGAACATTAATCCGGCCACCCCTGAGACAAGAGATGCGTGGCCCAGCGGCTGCCATCAACAGCATGATGGTCGCCGGAGTGTATCCGGCCACCCTGGACTGATTTGAGGTAACAGATGATCAACGTAACACCGACTTCGACCCAGCATACCGCCCTGGACCTGCTCAACCTGAGCCCGGAACAGACCGCGCTGGAGGTCAAGGATCTCAACCTGTATTACGGCAACAAGCAGGCGCTGTTCAACGTCAACATGAAGATCCCGAAAGGGCAGGTGACGGCTTTCATCGGCCCATCCGGCTGCGGCAAGTCGACCCTGCTGCGCTGCATCAACCGGATGAACGATCTGGTGGAGATCTGCCGCATCGAGGGGGAAATCCAGCTGCACGGCCACAACATCTATGACAAGAGCGTGGATGTCTCCGCCCTGCGCCGTCAGGTGGGCATGGTGTTCCAGCGCCCGAACCCATTCCCCAAGTCCATCTACGAGAACGTGGTCTATGGCCTGCGCCTGCAGGGCATCAACGACAGACGCACCCTGGATGAGGCTGCCGAGCGTTCACTGCGCGGCGCCGCGCTGTGGGACGAGGTGAAGGATCGCTTGCACGACAATGCGTTCGGGCTGTCCGGTGGTCAGCAGCAGCGGCTGGTGATCGCCCGTGCCATCGCCATCGAGCCGGAAGTGCTGCTGCTCGATGAACCAACCTCGGCGCTCGACCCCATCTCGACCCTCACCATCGAGGAGCTGATCAACGAGCTCAAGAGCCAGTTCACCGTGGTGATAGTGACCCACAACATGCAGCAGGCGGCGCGGGTGTCGGATCAGACCGCCTTCATGTACATGGGTGAGCTCATCGAGTACTCGAACACCAACACCATCTTCACCACCCCGGCCAAGAAGAAGACCGAAGACTACATCACCGGTCGTTACGGCTAAGAGATGAGGATGACTGACATGCACGACCAGAAACAGATTGGCGGTCGGTTCAACGGCTAAGGCATAATCGGAGCAACAAGGATTATTTGTATGGACAATATGAACCTCAATAAACACATCTCCGGTCAGTTCAATGCCGAGCTCGAGAACGTGCGCAACCAGGTGCTGGTGATGGGCGGTCTGGTGGAGCAGCAGCTGACCGACGCCATCTCGGCCATCCACATCCAGGATCTGGACGCGGCGCGCAAGATAGTGGCGAACGACCACAAGGTCAACGCCATGGAAGTGGCCATCGACGAGGAGTGCACCCGCATCATCGCCAAGCGTCAGCCGACCGCGTCCGACCTGCGACTGGTGATGGCCATCATCAAGACCATCACGGATCTGGAGCGCATCGGCGACGTGGCGGACAAGATCGCCCGCATGCTGACCGACAACGCCAACAAGCCGCAGCCGCCGCTGGTGTCGCTCGAGAACATGGGCCGTCGCACCATCAAGATGCTGCACGACGTGCTCGACGCCTTCGCCCGCATGGATCTGGAGGCGGCCATCGCCGTCTACAAGGAAGATGACAAGGTGGATCGGGAGTACGAGTCCATCATCCGCGAGCTGATGACCTACATGATGGAAGATCCGCGCACCATTCCCCAGGTACTGAACGTGCTGTGGGCGGCGCGGGCCATCGAGCGGGTCGGCGATCGCTGCCAGCACATCTGCGAGTACATCGTCTACTACGTCAAGGGCAAGGACGTACGCCACACCAAGGCCGATGAACTGAGCGACCTGCTCGGCAAGCATTGAGTCAGAAATGAATAAAAAGGCGCATTGAGCGCCTTTTTTGTTGCATTGGGCGACAGGTTAAGATAACGCCACCCAATGGGCGCTTTTCTGCTAGAATACTGCCCCTGTGTGAGTCCCGGATGGACTCACGGTCTGGTATCCCGGGCCCAGTTTGCCGTCTTGTGCTAAGGCGGCTGTCGCAATAGGTCAATCATGAGTTTTGCCGATAGTTTATTCTTTTTAATGCTGCTGGTAGCCGGCAGCGTGTTCTTCTCCCTCTCCGAGATCTCTCTCGCCGCCTCCCGCAAGATCAAGTTGCAGGTGATGGCCGACGAGGGAAACCGCCATGCCGAAAAAGTGCTGGCGCTGCAGGCCCAGCCGGGTAACTTCTTCACCGTGGTGCAGATAGGCCTCAACACCGTCGCCATCCTGGGTGGCATCCTGGGCGAATCCGCCCTGAACCCGGCCATCAAGACCTTCATCACCAGCTTCTATCAGGGCCCCTGGCTCTCCCAGATAAGCTCGGTCGTCTCTTTCGTGGTCGTCACCAGCCTCTTTATCCTGATCGCCGACCTGATGCCCAAACGCCTCGCCATGAGCATGCCGGAGCGGGTTGCCGTGGTGGTGGTGCGTCCCATGCTGCTGTGCGTGACCCTGCTGATGCCGCTGGTGTGGTTCTTCAACGGCATGGCGAACGCGTTGTTCCGCCTGCTGCGGGTCTCCATGATCCGCAACGACGAGATCACCTCGGACGACATCTATGCGGTGATGGATGCGGGCGCCGAGGCGGGGGTCATCCAGCGTGAGGAGCATCAGCTCATCGAGAACGTGTTCGAGTTGCAATCCCTCGGCGTCACCTCCGCCATGACGGCCCGCGAGAGCCTCATCTACTTCACCCTGCAAGAGGGCGAAGAGAGCATCAAGGCCAAGATCGCCGAGCACCCCCACAACAAGTTCCTGGTGTGTGACCACAACCTCGACAGCATCAAGGGCTTCGTCGACGCCAAGGAGCTGCTGATCCGCGTCATCAGCGGCCAGAGCATCGATCTCAACAGCGGCTCCCTGGTGCAGAGCGTAATCATCATCCCCGACACCCTGAACCTCTACGAGGCGATGGAGTACTTCAAGAATCATCGGGGCGACTTCGCCGTGGTGATGAACGAATACGCCCTGGTGGTGGGGATAGTCACCATGAACGATCTGATGAGCACCGTCATGGGCGAGTGGGCCACCCATGCGATGGAAGAGCAGATAGTGCAGCGGGATGAGAACTCCTGGCTGGTGGACGGGGTCACCCCCATCTCCGACGTGATGCGGGCCTTCGACATCGAGGAGTTCCCGGGGAACCAGAACTACGAGACCATCGCCGGTTTCATCATGTTCATGCTGCGCAAGATCCCCAAGCGCACCGACTCGGTGAAATACGCGGGCTACAAGTTCGAAGTGGTGGACATCGACAGCTACAAGATCGATCAGCTGCTGGTCACCCGGGTCGAACCCATCGCGAGCGACAAGCTGGCGCAGGAGTCACATCCGGCGGTCTGATCGGGAAGCTTGACCCAAGTGGGCCGGTTTTCGTTAGAATGCGTTGACGATAAGTGTGAAGTGGTGGACCGGGCCGGGATGAGCCGCAGGACCACCAGGAACCCATAGTGACCGAGAAGGTCGTTCAGGAGTCATGAAGATGCCGTCTTATTCCCGTGCGCTGGCCTGTGTGGCGCTGGCCATCGCCCTGGGGGCCTGCAGCCAGAGCGCGCCCCGCAAGCCCGCCGCCGCGGCCAAGCCCGCAGCCCCCCAGGTCGCCGTCGTGGTGCCGCAGCCGGATCCCGACGCCGTGGTGCAAAGCGCCGTGGCAGAGCCAAGCCCGGTGTTCGATGAGGAGTATCAGGGGCCGGAGCAGGGATCCCTGGAGTCGGTGACGGCCCTGTTTGCCCGTGGCTACATCGAGTCCGCCATGCGCGAGACCATGCTGGCGGCGGTGCACAGCGACTACCCGCTGCTCGGCATGCGGGACGTGCGACTGACGGATCCCGTGCCTAAGTTCCTCACCTCCGCTCAGGCGCGTACCACGGCCCATGACTACCTCTATGCCGGGGTGCAACGCAGGCTGGGTCGCCCCCTGAGCCCGGCCCAGTGGGAGCAGATCTGGCAAGGCCTGCCCCAGCAGGGACGTGTCTCCGACTGGGTCAAGCAGACCAAGCGGGTGCTGGCGGGGCGCTAAACCGTCACCACAGATAAGAGTGAGGCCACCCCAGGGTGGCCTCACTCTTTTCTGCCTTCTGCCTTCTGCCTTCTGCCTTCTGCCTTCTGTCGCTTTCGCTGCGTTACCCCATCTTCTGCCGGCTGATTTCCGGTGATACCGATTGCCGTCGGCTCGGCTTTGTCTTATCTTGTTTTGGCCGTCTAAACATCCGTATGTTTTTATGGCTAATTCCCCGGGGTGCCGAATTCACATCGACGGCGACGCATCGCCGCAGGACATGGCCGGGTACACAACAGACAAACACAGAAAAACAAAGAGACAGGACAGATGGAAACACAGGCATTGTGGGTACTGGACGGTGGCATGGGGCGTGAGCTGGCACGGCGGGGCGCGCCGTTTCGCCAGCCCGAGTGGTCGGCGCTGGCGCTGATGGAGGCGCCGCAGACGGTGCGCGAGGTGCATCAGGCCTATGTAGCCAGCGGTGCCCGTGTCATCACCACCAACAGCTATGCGCTGGTGCCGTTTCATATCGGCGCCGAGCGCTTTGCCGCCGAGGGGGAAACGCTGGCGGCGCTGGCGGGCCAGTTGGCTCGCGACGTGGCCGATGAGCAGGATGGCGCCGTGCAGGTAGCGGGATCCTTGCCGCCGCTGTTTGGCTCTTACCGTGCCGACTTGTTCGAGGCGGACAGGGTGAGCGAGCTGGCGGCGCCGCTCATTCGGGCGCTGGCGCCTCAGGTGGACATCTGGCTGGCCGAGACCATGAGCCTGATCGCCGAGCCGCTGGCGCTCAAGGCGCTGTTGCCGGCGGATGGCAAGCCGTTCTGGGTCTCCTTCACCCTGGAGGACGAGACGCCAGGGCGCGAGCCCCTGCTTCGCTCCGGCGAGCGGGTGGTGGATGCCGTCACAGCGCTGGTCGGGGTCGGAGTGGATGCCATCCTGTTCAACTGCTGTCAGCCCGAGGTGATCGAGGCCGCGCTGGCGGTGGCCGGCGCCAGATTGCAGGCGCTGGGGCGAGGGGATATTCGCCTCGGTGCCTATGCCAACGCTTTTCCGCCCCAGCCCAAGGAGGCGACCGCCAACGACGGTCTGGACGAGATCCGCGCCGATCTGGGCCCGCTGTATTACCTCGGCTGGGCCGAGCGCTGGCGCGCCGTGGGGGCCTCTCTCATCGGCGGTTGCTGCGGCATAGGCCCCGAGCATATTCAGGCCCTGGCCAGTCGGCTGCGCTAAGGAGAGCATATGAAAGAGAGCAAAATAGGCCTCTGGTCCCTCACCGCCCTGGTGTTCAGCTCCATGGTGGGGGCGGGTATCTTCAGCCTGCCCCAGAACATGGCCGAGGTGGCCGGTGCCAGGGCCGTGCTGATCGGTTGGGGCGTCACCGGGGTGGGCATATTGGCGCTGGCCGCGAGTTTTCTCTATCTGTCGCGGCTAAGGCCCGATCTCGATGGCGGCATCTACAGCTATGCCCGCGCCGGCTTTGGCGATCTGGTGGGCTTCTTCTCCGCCTGGGGCTACTGGCTGTGCGCCACCATAGGCGTGGTGGGCTGTCTGGTGATCGCCTTCGCCGCCCTCGGCAGCTTCGTCGACACGCCAGAGCACATCTGGTTTGGCGAGGGCAACACCCTGGCCGCCTTCATCGGCGAGTCCTGCATCCTCTGGGCCGTGCATCTGCTGGTGGCCCGCGGCGTGCAACAGGCGGCCCTGTTCAATCTGGTGGCGACCCTGGCCAAGAGCCTGCCGTTGCTGCTGTTCATCCTGTTCGCCTGCTACTGGTTCGACCCGATGACCTTCGCGGCGGATCAGGGGGGCAGCACACTGGCGGTGCCTGTCTCCGAGCAGGTGCGCAACACCATGCTCATCACCCTCTGGGTCTTTACCGGCATCGAAGGGGCGGCCGTCTTGTCGGCCCGCGCCAGGAACAGGCGGGATGTGGGCACGGCCACCGTGCTGGGGGTGGTGCTGGCACTGCTGCTCTATGTGCTCATCTCGGTGCTGGCGCTGGGGATATTGAGCAGACCCGAGCTGGCGGCCCTGCCCAACCCCTCCATGGCGGGACTGATGGCCCAGATGACCGGCTCCTGGGGCAAGCTGCTGATCAGTGTCGGCCTCATCGTCTCGGTGCTGGCCTCCTACGTGAGCTGGACCCTGTTCTCGGCCGAGGTGCCGTTCAGTGCGGCGCGCCACGGCGCCTTTCCGGCCATCTTCCGGCGCCAGAACCACAATGGCACCCCCATCGCCTCCCTCTGGCTCACCAGCCTGACGGTGCAGGGTTGCCTGTTGCTGGTGTGGCTGCTCGGCAAGGGGTATACTAGTCTGCTGCTCATCTCCACCTCGATGATCCTGGTGCCCTATCTGCTGATCGGCCTGTTCCTGCTCAAGCTCTCCTTGAGTGGGCAGGGCAATGGCTTGATGCGGGCGGTGGCGCTGCTGTCGAGCGGCTACGGCCTCTGGTTGCTCTATGCCGCCGGGGTGGAATACCTGCTGCTGTCGTTGCTGCTGTACGGGCCGGGCCTGCTGCTGTTTCTCTACAGCCGCCGCCAGCTGGCTGGCGCCGAACGGCTCAGTGGCCGCGAGCGACTGCTGGCCGGGATGACCCTGGTGAGCCTCATTCCCGCGCTCTGGTCATTTGTCCATGTCTGACTCGGGTCTGTGACTGGCAATGAAAGAGAGCGCCCTGGTGGCGCTCTCTTTTTTGCTCTGCTTCAAGGCTCTGACTCAGGCGCTGCCGGGGCCGGCCGGTTTGCCAAACAGCACCCTCAGCTTCTTCTGCCAGGGCAGGCCGCGGGCCTCGCGCAGCATGTCGCGCCACTCGTGGAAGGTGAGGGTGAGGGGGTTGAAGCTGCGGATGGGCTTGGTGATGCCGAACCGGCAAGGCTCGGTGGGGTCCTCTTCCACGAAGGTGCCAAACAGTCGATCCCAGATGATCAGCACCCCGGCGAAGTTGCGGTCTATGTACTTGGCGTTGCTGGCGTGATGCACCCTGTGGTGGGAGGGGGTATTGAGGACCCACTCCAGCCGGCCAAGCTTGCCCACCACCTGGGTGTGGACGAAGAACTGGAAGCCCAGGCTCAGTAGCACGGTGGCGACCACGGCCTCTGGCGGGAAGCCAATGAGGATCATCGGGATCCAGAACAGCCACATGCCGGAGACGGGGTACATCAGGCTCTGGCGAAAGGCGGTTGAGAGGTTGAGCCGCTCGGAGCTGTGGTGTACCACGTGGGAGGCCCAGAGCCAGCGCACATGGTGGCTGGCGAAATGGAACAGCCAGTAACAGAGATCCTGCAGCAAGAACAGCAGCAGTACGCTCCAGAAGTTGAGCTCGATATCGAACAGCCGCCAGCCCCAGAGGGCGTCATAACAGTAAGCGATGGCGATGGCCGCCAGCGCATCGCCGCCCTGATGCATCAGCGCCAGCGCCCCGTTGGCAAACAGATCCCGCCACTGGTAGGTGGCGGTGGGAAAGGCCGCCCCGTGTTTACGCAGATAGAGCATCTCCCAGCCGATGAAGGCCAGAAAGACGGGGGAGAGGTAGAGCAGCAGCAGTTGCACATCCATGTGATGCATCCGGTTGGACCAGTTGGGTTCCAGCATACCGAATGAATTTAAAATTTCATTAACATTTCATTCCCTGAGCCGTGTAGGCGCCCTGCCTGGTGACCTGTTCAACCGCTTGTTTCTGCTGGCAAATGATGAGCATTGGTGATGCACCCCTGGACGCGTCACCCCGCTGCCGGCGTCCTGTCGTCTGGCGAGCCCTCGCTTACACTGGAAGCTGGTACCTTTCCCGGGGTGCCATGGGCGGCAAGGTGCCGGCGGTGGAGGACAGATGAGAGCGATCCTGGTGTGCGTCATGTTCGGCCTGTTGAGCACGAGTGTGCAGGCCAACGACAGCTTCAACAGCGAGTTGAGCCATTTCATCGGCGGCGCGGCCATGGGGGCCGGCTTCACGGCAGTTGCCGATCATTACGGCTATCGGGAGCAGAGGGGCTGGGTCGGGTTCGGAATTGCCACCGGCATAGGGGTGGTGGGGGAGCTGGCGTCGAGCAACGGCGAGTTCTCCGCCCTGGATGCGGGGGCCAATGCGCTGGGGGCGGCTCTGGGGGCCTATGGTACGGATCGCTGGTTACTGGCGCCGGTTCTGCTGCCCGATCAGCATTATGCGGGGCTGATGAGCCGTTACCGCTTCTGAGGGACCGCGCTGGCCGGTCCCGGCATCAAATAAGAGAGAGAGCCTGGGCTCCCTCTTCGTTTTCTTCCTTTTGCTTACAACACCTGGCTCAGGAACTGGCGCAGGCGCGGGGAGGGGGGGTTGTCGAAGAAGTCGGTGGGCTTCTCATCCACCAGCAGCTCGCCGCCCTCCATGAACAGCACCCTGTCCGCTACCTCGCGGGCGAAGCCCATCTCGTGGGTCACCACCACCATGGTCATGCCCTCCCGGGCCAGCCCCTTCATCACGTCCAGCACCTCGCCCACCATCTCGGGATCGAGGGCGCTGGTAGGCTCATCGAACAGCATGATGCGCGGCTGCATGGCGAGCGCCCTGGCGATGGCCACCCGCTGCTGCTGGCCACCGGAGAGCTGGGACGGATAACTCTCGGCCTTGTTGGCCAGCCCCACCTTGAGCAGCAGCGCCTTGGCCCTGTCCTGCGCGTCGCTGCGCGACAGACCGCGCACCTTCTGGGGAGCGAGACTGATGTTGTCCAGTACGTTGAGATGGGGGAAGAGGTTGAAGGACTGGAACACCATGCCCACCTCTTCCCGCAGCTTGTTGACATCCCCCGGTTCGGTCAGGCAGATGCCATCGATCAGGATGTCGCCGTCGTTGATGGTCTCCAGCTGGTTGAGGGTGCGCAGGAAGGTGGATTTGCCGGAGCCGCTTGGGCCGACGATCACCACCACCTCTCCTTCGGCCACCTGGGTGCTGACGTTCTTCAGGGCGTGCACGCCGCCGGCATAGATCTTCTCCACGCCGGTGGCCTTGATGATGGGGTCCGCTTTGTTACGCATGGTCATGCCTCGGTCCTCCCGGCGTCGATCTGTCTCGGGTCGCCGGTCTCGATGATGGGATCAGTTGCTGCGCGCATATTTCACCTCCAGACGACGCACCAGGAAGGAGAGGGTGCCGGTCAATACCAGATAGAGCAGGGCCACGGTGAACCACACCTCGAACGGGCTGAAGGTGGAGCTGACCACCTCGCGGCCGGCCTTGGTCAGATCCGTGATGGAGATGACGGAGACCAGGGAGGAGTCCTTGATCAGGTTGATGAACTGGCCTGCCAGGGGGGGCAATACCCGCTTGAACGCCTGGGGCAGGATCACGTAGCGCATGGTCTGGGCCGAGGTCAGCCCCAGGCTGCGGCCCGCCTCCATCTGGCCCTTGTGGATGGAGCTGATGCCGGCGCGCACTATCTCGGCCACATAGGCGCCGGTGAAGACCGCGAGCGCCGCCACCCCGGCGGTGAAGCGATCCAGATTGAGTACGGTGCCGATGAAGAAGTAGACGATGAAGATCTGCACCAGCAGCGGGGTGCCACGGATCAGCTCCACATAGGTGACCGCCAGGTTGCGCAGGGCCGGGTTGGGGGAGAGGCGGGCGAGGCCGGCCAGGGTACCGAGCAGGATGGCGAAGATGCCCGCCACCAGGGAGAGCTTGACCGTGACCCAGACACCCCAGGCGATGGGGCCTGCGGTCCAGGTGAGTTCGATATCCAGGGTATCGCCGAGGAAGACGGTATCCCCTTCGGCAACCTGGGCGCCGCTGGCGGCAATGGGCTGGCGCTGGCCGGGATCGGTATCGTTTTGCAGGAACAGCTGGCCCTTCTCGGCGGCTGTGGTGCCGGCCACTACGGTGCCGTCAAACTCGGCGTAATTCTTCTGTTCGGCCTGGTAGGCGATGTACTGGGGGATGCGTTCCCAGCGCCAGGTGTAATCCACCGATTGCACGGCCTTGTAAATGCCAAAGACGGCGGTCAGCAGCAGCAGCAGGAAGATGCCATGCCAGAGCAGCTGATTGGGTTGTTTTTCCATCTGTCTTGTGGATTTGGGGTTGATCACTGTCACAACCTCTCTTGTCGTTATTGTGTGGGGAACTGCGTGAAGGGGCGGCCGGGCCGCCCCTTGAGAGGTTATTTGAGTTGATTCAACCAGGCGTTGGATTCAAACCACTTCTTGTAGAGGCGGTCGTAGCTGCCATCGCCCTTGATCTGGCGCAGGTAGTTGTTCAGCCAGTTGAGGGTGTCCTGATCCCCCTTGCGGATGGCCCAGGCCAGCGGCTCGAAGGTGAACGGCTTGTCGAGGTGCACCACGGCGCCCTGATTCTGGGAGGCGAAGATGGCGTTGTAGGGCAGATCGTAGATGAAGGCATCCACCTTGCCGTTGATCACTTCCAGCTTGGCGTCGTCCTGGGTTTCATACTGCAGCAGGGTGGCTTTCGGGATCATGCGCTTGACCGCCTGCTCGCCTGTGGTGCCGAGCTTGACCGCGATCTTGTACTTGGGATCGTTGAGATCCTGGAAGGACTTGATCTCGCCCGCCTTGTCCTTGCGCAGCACTATGGTCTGACCGACGACTATGTAGGGGTCGGCGAAGTTGACGCGCAGGTTGCGCTGGGGGGTGACCGTCATGCCACCCATGATGACATCGAACTTGTCGGTCAAGAGGGCCGGGATGATGCCGTCCCAGGCGGTGTTGACGAACTCGACCTTGACCCCCATCTCCTTGGCGACCATCTTGGCCAGGTCCACGTCGAAGCCGATGTACTGGCCCTGCTTGTTGGTCATCTCGAAGGGTTGATAGCCGGCATCGAAGCCGACGCGCAGCACACCGCGCTCCAGCACGGCATCCAGGGTGGAGCTGGGGGCGGCATTGGCCAGCCCGCACAGCAGCAGGGTAGAGAGAATGAGTTTTTTGATCATAAGTGACGTCTCTGTCGAAAGTGTGTTCGGCCTTGAACCTGATCCCGTGCGACTCCGTGGCACAAGAGACTGCTGCATCCGGCAACAGGCAAGACAGGATTATTGTCTTGAGTTGGGTAGAAGCCCCATATGAGATTCTATGAATGGCGCGCTGAGTGAAAAATGTACCAAAAGCCGATTGTGCCAGATGACTCAATAGGTTAGTGCGACTTTTTCCTCGCGGCCTGGCTCATAAAACCACATGAAAACAACATATCCATCTAACGCCGTGGGTTCAAGTCCAAAAGCTTATAAGGGGCACTTTCGCCGGATCAACGGGGATCAAATGGGCTTGATGATGACGAACCATAGTCGGATGACCCCTCTTCGGCCGCGGTGGGCTGGGACTCGATGGCCTCAAGCCGAGCGGCGGCCAGGAGGCGGGAGAGATGCTGACTGCGCGACGAGGGACCGACCCGAAGGTCGCCGTCAGGCCGGCTCGGCGAGCAGGGGGCGCGGCGCCTGGGCCTTGAGGAAGGGCAGCAGCAACAGGGCCGAGACCCCGGCCGCCACCGAGATCACCACGAAGAAGCCGTTCCAGTGCCAGATCTCCATCACCTTGGCCAGGGGATAGCCCGCCAGCGCCGCCCCCATGTAGGCAAACAGGCCGACGAAGCCGGTGGCGGCCCCGGCGCAATCCTTGTGGGAGCACTCGGCGGCGGCCATGCCGATCAGCATCTGCGGGCCGAACACGAAGAAGCCGATGGTGAAGAAGCAGGCCGCCTGCATCACGTAGCTGAAGAAGGGCATCAGCCAGAGCGATCCCACCGCCAGCAGTATCCCCACCGCGAAGATGAGGTTCATCGGTCCCCGGTTGCCGTTGAACAGCTTGTCCGATCCCCAGCCCGCCACCAGGGCGCCGATAAAGCCCCCGACCTCGAACATGGAGATGGCCGAGTTGGCGCTCATCAGGTTGAAGCCGCGCTGCTCCGTCATGTAGAGGTTGCCCCAGTCGTTGATGGCGGTACGCACCACGTAGACCAGCACGTAGCAGCAGGCCAGCAGCCAGATGTAGGGGTTGCCGAGCACGTACTTGCGCAGGATCTGGCGCGGCGTCAGATCGGCATCCTGGGTCTGTTGGGCTATCTCCAGCGCATCGCTTCGCCACTGCCCGACCGTGGGCAGCCCCAGGGTGCTCGGGGTATCCCGCAGTCGCCAGCAGAGGATCAGCCCGACCAGTATGGCGATGAGGCCCGGCACTATCATGCCGTAGCGCCAGCCATGCTGCAGGGCGATGGTGCTGACGATGAGCGGGATCAGCGCGCCGCCCACGTTGTGGGCCGTGTTCCAGGCCGACCACCAGAAGCCGCGCTCGGTGCGCGAATACCAGCTGGTCAACAGCTTGGAGCAGGGGGGCCAGCCCCAGCCCTGAAAGAAGGCGTTGGCGACCCAGAGTGCCGCGAACAGCCAGAGCGACGAGGAGAGGCCGAACAATATATTGATGACCCCGGTCGCCATCAGCCCCAACCCCATGAAGTAACGGGGGTTGGCCCTGTCGCTGATGATGCCGGAGAAGAACTTGGAGCAGCCGTAGGTGAGGTAGAACAGGGTCCACAGCATGCCGATGTCGGCCTTGTCCAGCATGCCGCTCGCCAGCATGTCCGGCATGGCGAAGTTGAAGCTCTTGCGGGTGAAGTAGAACACCGCGTAGCCCAGATACATGGTCAGCAAGATGTGCAGGCGCCAGTGGCGATAGCTGGCATCGATCTCGCGCTGATCCCGCACCAGGGGGGCCGCCGGGCGGCTCTTCATAAAGTTCAGCATGGCACTGGGCTCGTCCAGAGTGGGTCGTTACGCATGGGGCTCGTCTCGCTTGCGGCTGGGCAGGCTCAGGGTCAGCTGGGTGCCGTGCAGGCAGGAGAGCTGCAGGTTGCCCCCCAGCGCCTGCACCCGCTCGCGGATGCCGAGCAGGCCGTAGCCCTGGGCCGTCTGCTCGGGCAGGCCGCAGCCGTCGTCTTCCAGCAGCAGCTGCAACCGCTCCCCCTGCTGCTGGGCGCTAATGCGGACCGAGCTGGCGTTGGCGTGCTTCACCACGTTGTTGAGCCCCTCCTGGCAGACCCGGAACAGGGTGGCCCGCTGGGCATCGGAGAGATCCTCGTCCGCCAGCCGCCATTCGAGCCGGGTGACTATGCCGTGGCGTTCCAGCTCCAGCTCCCGCAGCAGGCTCTGCACCGCCTGCTCCAGGCTCATGTCGTCGAGCTGGCGTGGACGCAGCCGGCCGAGCAGGCCGCGCACGGCGTCATAGATGCCGAGCGACAACGTATCGATGAGGGCGCTGCTCTGGCCGACCCCAGGGTTGTCCGGCGCCAGCCGGCGCACTATCCCCGCCTGGGTGCGGATGGCGGTGATGGTCTGGCCTATGTCGTCGTGCAGCTCGCGGGCCACCTCCTTGCGGATACTCTCCTCTGTCTCCAGCAGCCGCTCGGTGAGCTGGCGGTTGTGGGCGAGCTGGCGGGTCAGCGCCTGGTTCAGCTCGCGCTGGCGCTGGATGCCGGCGCCGAGCAGCAGGCCGGTCAGGCTCTGGGCCAGCAGGGAGAGCAGCAGGTCAAGCGGGTGATCGTGCCAGGCCTGGCCCGCCATCAGCGCCACCGTGTTCATCAGGGTGGCGAGCAGGGCCCCCTGCCAGCCGTAACGCCAGGCCATGGCCATGATGGGGATGGCGAGGCAGAAGGGGGTGAAGCGCACCAGCGAGTCCGGCAGGCCGAGCTGCAGCCAGAGGCTGAGAACGAACAGCAGCAGGTACCAGATCAGGTGGCGAAAGCGCCAGTCCACCGGTTGATCGATCAGCGCCGGACCGAGCGGCACCCAGGTGGCGCGGGTGAGGTAGTGCCAGATCAGCATGCAGGTGGAGGTGAGGGTCAGGCCGCCGGTCAGGGTCAGCAGCAGGGCAGTGAGGCCATCCTCCCCGGCCAGGTGCCAGAGCAGGGACTGCAGCAGCGCCGCCGCGGTGACGGTGGCCAGCAGTACCAGCAGCTGCTGCCAGTCGTTGCGCACCCGCTGGCGGCGGGCGATGAGCAGCGGCAGCAGGGTGAGCAGGGTGCCGGCCTGGATCAGCGGCCAGGCTGGCAGGCCTATCTCGCCGTCGAGCCAATAGAGCAGCAGGGTTTCACACAGCAGCAAGGGCGGCCAGTAGGCGAGGGGGCTCTGCAGCAGCAAGCCGAGCCGCAGCCCGAACGGGAACAGCAGCACCGCCAGCACCGGGCCGCCCGCCAGGTGCAGGCCGATACTCCACAGGCAGAACCAGCCGGCGGCGAAGATGAAGCAGGCCGCCAGCGAGATGGCGACATAGCTGGCAATACGGGGGATCACCAGCTGTCCAGCATGCGGTGGGCCAGCTCCACGTTGTTGCTGACCTGGAGTTTGTCCATCAGGTTGGCGCGGTGGACGTGCACCGTCTTGGGGGAGAGCCCGAGCTGCTCGGCGATGGCCTTCACCTCCAGCCCGCGGGCCAGCAGCTGCGCCACCTCCCGCTCCCGGTTGGTGAGGGGATCCCGGCTGTGGCTGGCGAGCTTGTGGGCGATGTCCGGGGTCAGGTAGCAGCCGCCGTGGGCGGCGGTGCGCACCGCGGCGATAAGCTCCTCCGGGCTGCAGCGCTTGGAGAGAAAGCCCTTGGCCCCCGCCTGCAGCGCCTGCTCGATCAGCGCCGGGCTGTCGTGCACCGACAGCATCACCACGGCGAGGCCGGCGGGCAGGCGCTTGAGCAGCTCCAGCCCGGACTGATCCGGCATGGAGATGTCGCACACGCACAGCTGGACGCCGCTGCCGGGCAGGCCCGCCAGCGCCTCGGCGGCGCTGCCGAATTCGGCAACGACCCGCAGATCGGGTTCGAGATTGAGCAGTTGGGCGAAGCCGGAGCGGACGATCTGGTGATCGTCGATGAGGGCAATTTTTATCATGATGTCAGCCTGAAATCTGCGGCCAGGGTGCTGGCGCGGCCAACAAGATACCCGTGGCCGAGGTCAGGCTCAAGGGGGAGGGCAAAGAGTGACCAAGATAAGTGGCGGCGTGCACCCAAAGCTTGATCGGGATCAGGAGGGCAGGCGCCTGGCCGCTCAGCAAGGGACGCGCCGCCCCGAGCAGGCTGACGCGCGTCCGCGGCGACTAGCGGTGCAGCTCGCCCGCCCGCTCCGGCTGGTAGACCACCTCCAGGATCTCGACCTGGATGGTGCGACCGGCGGGGCCCGGCCAGGCGATGCTGTCACCCACCTTCAGGCCCAGCAGGGCGCTGCCGACCGGTGCCAGCACCGAGATCTTGGACTCGTCCCCCTGGGCATCCTTCGGATAGACCAGGGTCAGGCAGAACTCGGAGCCGCTGTTTTGCATCTTGAAGCGCACCGTGCTGTTCATGGTCACCACGTCCGGCGGCATGTCGGCGGGCTCGCGGATCTCGGCGCGATCCAGCTCCTCTTGCAGGGCCAGGTGCTGGGGATGGTTGCCGAGCAACTGTTCGATGCGATCCAGATCCAGGCTGGAGATCACGAGATGAGGTTGTTTCATAGGGCATTCCTTATCAATGGCGGACAGGACCAGGATGACGGGCAGGCTGGTCGGTCGAAAAAGTCAGAGGCTGTAAAGAGATCGCACAGGCGGTGCCCCCGAACGACTCGCGGTCAGGGGCGAGGGCGGGGGCTCAATGGGGTGTGAGCAGACTTGAAAAAATCATGAGCGCTTTCATGTGGATACCATAACCATTCTGGACGGCTTTGGCAATTGCCCCGGCCGAGGGCTCAGGGCGCCTGATAATCGTACTGCTTGATGATGTTGGCCAGGCTGCCGTCCCGGCGCATGGCCTGGATCGCCTTGCGCCAGCGGGCCGCCTCTTTGGGCGGGAAGTCGGGGTGGGCGGCGAGGTAGATGGCCGTGCGCTGCAGGGTCTCGCCGCGCACCAGGCTGGCCAGCGGCAAGCCGGCCTGCTGCTGGGTATAGCGGGCGGTGTTCCAGGCCACGGCCCAGCCCTGGATGCGGCCCAGCGCCAGCTTGTTGGCGTTGTTGGCCTCCGCCGCCACCGGCTCCACCCTGGTCTCGGCGATGGACTGGATCAGGCTCTGGCCATAGGAGCCGCGCATCACCCCTATGGTCTGCGCGGGCAGCTCCTCGATGGTGAGCGGGGCGGGATGATGCTGGCGGTGGCTGACCAGCACGAAGGCCTCGTCCAGCAGGGGGGTTATCCAGAGAAACTGGGACTCGCGCTGGGGGCTGCGCACCGGCGGCAGCAGCAGCACGTCCGGCCGGTGGCGGGTCTGGATGAGAGCGCGGGCCATCGGCATCAACTCGAAGGTCAGGGGTTCATCCAGGCGGCGGGCCGCCTCCTCCAGCACCTCGATGGTCATGCCGCTCGGGGCGCCCTGGTAGGAACGAATGACATAGGGGGGCACCTCGGCCGCGATGACCACCACGGCGTGGGCTGACTCCGTGGTCAAGAGGGCACCGAAGGCAAGCAGCAAGACGGAAATACGCATAACGGACCGGGACAAGGATGAGTACGCGAAGTGTACCATCTCTGCCCGTAAAGTGAGCGCCTCCCGTGGCGGGGGCGCCCTTAGTCGAAGAAGTCGCGCAGGTCCAGGGTCTGGTAGCCGTCCAGCTGTTGCCAGGGCAGCTGCTTGGGCAACGGCTTGAGGGTCAGCGTCATGCGGTAGCTGCGATAGCCGTCCAGGCTCGCGGACTCCACCACCAGGGGGATCTGCCATTGGCTCGACCAGAGGATCCGGGTGCGCTGCTTGCCCTCTCGCTTCTCGTACCAGCGCGCCTGCTCGGGCGCCGTCTCGTCGAGGGCGGTCATGCCTTGCAGCAGGGCGGGATCCACGAGATGGCGAATGCGCGTCCAGTCGGGTTTGAAGGCGACCTGGCCATACTCCTCGGCGGGCACCTCCACCAGCTGATTGTGCCAGGCATCCGCGTAGCGCAGCTGCAGCTCGCCATCCTCGGCGCGGCTGACCCAGCGGGCTGCCATCTGGTGGGTGAAGTGCTTGTGGCCGGGGTTGGCGTCGTGGCTGGCGTGGTAGGCGCGGGCCAGGGGCAGCGGGATCAGCCGCTGGCTCCACACCTGGTTGCCGACCCGCATCCACTTCTCCTGCCACTGGTTCGCCCGGGCTATGCCGTCGCTGCCGGTGACGCTGTCCTGATAACTGATGCGGGCGGCGAGATCCGGCGCCTCGTCGGCCCGCGCCTGCGTAAAGAGGGTGCTGCCGAGTAGCAGCAAGGGGAGCAAGAGTCTTCTCATCATCTGTCGCTCGAAAGAGCAGGGGCCCGTGCGGGCCCCTGCCACTTACAGGCCGAGCGCCTCCCGCAGTTTGCCGAACACCTTGGTGTTGTCCAGCGTGCCCTTGAAGCGGTCGCTGCCCGCGCCATCGGCAAACAGCATCACATCGCCGCCGCCATGGGTCTCGGCGCCGAGCTTGACGCCGGTCTCCTGCAGGTAGTCGTCCGCCATCACCTGATCGCTGGTGAGGGTGGGGCGCACGTCGGCGCGGTTGGGACCGTTGCCGAATACCAGGGTGGTAAAGGGCTTGCCATCCACGTCGTTCTGGGTAGTGCCGTCGCCGTTCTTGACCAGATCCAGCACCTTGTTGCCCTTGGCGGAGTAGCCGTTGATGGTCATGGTGTGGTCGTGATCGGCGGTGACCACGATCAGGGTATCGCTCAAGTCCACCTTGCCGAGCGCCGTCTTGACCGCCTCGTCCAGCGCCACCGCATCGGTGAGGGAGCGCTTGGCGTTGGTGGCGTGCAGGGCGTGGTCGATGCGACCCCCCTCCACCATCAGGAAGTAGCCCTGGCTGTTCTGGCTCAGCAGATCGATCGCCTTGGCGGTCATCTCGGACAGGGACGGCTGGGTATTGGCGGCGCCCTTGGCGACGCGGTCCAACTCATAGTCGAGGTGGGACTTGGCACTGAACAGGCCGAGCACCTTGCCGCTGCTGACCTTGGCCAGATCGCCCTGGGTGGTGACGTATTGATAGCCCTGGGCGCTGAGCTCGGCGGTCAGATCCCGGCCATCGGCCCGGCCGCCCTTGTTGCTGGCGCTGTAGGGGGTCCAGTGATTGGCACCGCCCCCCATCAGCACGTCGACCCCGTCCCCGAGCGCGGTGTTGAAGCCGGCACCGCCCGGTACCGCCTGCTCGGCGATGGCGTAGGCCGCGTCCCGGTGGCAGATGTGGGAGTAGGTGGCGGCCGGGGTGGCATGGGTCAGCTCTGTGGTGGTGACGGCACCGACCGATTTACCCGCCGCCTTGGCCAGCTCCAGTATGGTCGGCACCGGGGTGCCGTTGTCGCCGGTGCAGTTGTTGATGCCCTTGTTGCCGTTGATGTCCTTAGCCGGGGCAACGGCCTGGGTATCGCTGCTCATGGCGATCACCTCGTTGTTCATCTTGACGCCCGTGGTGTAGGCCGCCATTGAGGGGGCCGAGTCCGTGGTCTGGGCGTCGTTGGAGAAGGTCTTGATGCGGGCGCTGCGGGGCAGCTTCATGATCTCCAGATTGCCCTCTTCCCCCACCTTGAACAGCCGGGTGGCGGTGAGCACTGTGGGGCCCATGCCGTCACCGATAAACAGGATCACATTCTTGGCGTCGCTGGCCTGGGCCTGGGACAGGCCACCCAGGGCACCGAACAGGGCGGTGCACACCAGGGTCTTTTTCATGGTTGTTGTCATGCTTGTTCTCATGGAATGCTCCTTACAGCTTGGCCGCAGCTTTGACCTTGCCGAACACGGCGGTGTTGTCGAGAGAGCCGTGGAAGCTGTCCGCTCCCTGGCCGATGGCGCCGAGGAAGACGTCGGTGCCGCCATGGGTTTCGTTGCCTATGTCACCCACCTTGACCACCACCTCCTGGTGATAGTCGTCGGCCGAGACAGTGGCATCGTCCAGCGCGGCCACGCTGCTGCGCGAGCCATCCACCCGGTTGTAGCCGTTGCCGAAGCCGATGATGGTGTAGGGCATACCGTCGGCATCCTTGCTCGGTTCGCCGGTTTCGTAGTTCTTCACCAGCCCGAGCACGCCCGGGTTGTCGGCGGTGGTCTTGCCGGTACGCTTGGCATAACCGTTGAGCACCAGCGTATGGTCATGGTCGGCGGTGACCACGATCAGGGTGTTCTTCAGCTCGGGGTCGGTTTTCTTCACCTCGTCGATGGCGGCCTTGATGGCGTCGTCGAAGGCGAGGGTGTCCTGCAGGGCGCGCTTGGCGTTGGTGTCGTGCAGGGCGTGATCGATGCGGCCCCCTTCCACCATCAGGAAGTAGCCCTTCTCCTTGTCCTTGAGCTGCTTGATGGCAGCCAGGGTCATCTGGGCCAGTGACGGCTCGCTGGCCGGCCTGTCCAGGTCATATTTCATGTGGCTGGAGCCAAACAGTCCCAGCAGCGGCTTGCCCGCCTCGGCCTGGTTCAGTTGATCCAGGTTGCTGGCGAACTGGTAGCCCTTGGCCTGCATCTCGTTGATGAGGTTGCGGCCATCCTCCCGCTTGCCCTGGTCGGCCGCCGGCAGGAAGAAGCTGCTGCCACCCCCCAGCACCACGTCCAGCCCCTCTTTCAAGGCGCCGTTGTAGCCGGCACCGCCCGGCACCAGCTGGGCGGCGATGTCCGCCTCCAGATCCCGGTTGCAGATGTGGGCATAGGTGGCGGCCGGGGTGGCGTGAGTGACCCGGGTGCTGGTGACCACGCCGGTGCCGCGGCCGTCGGCCTTGGCCAGCTCCAGCAGGGTGGTGACCGGCTTGCCGGCGCTCTGGCTGCAGTCACTCTCCTGGGTGGCATCACTGTCCATGCTGATGACGCCGTTGTTGCTCTTGACCCCGGTCATGTAGGCGGCCATGGAGGGGGCCGAGTCGGTGACCTGGGAGTCGTGGGAGAAGGTCTTGATGAAGGCCGTCTCCGGCAGGGTGTCGATGGTGAGACTGCCCTCTTCCCCGACGCCGTAGATGCGGGCCGCGGTCAGGGTGTTGAGGCCCATGCCATCGCCGAGGAAGAAGATCACATTCTTGGCGCTGGGTTCAGGGGTGTCGCTGTCGTTTGTGGAGTTGCAGCCGGCGGCCAGGGCGGCGCCGATCATCAATGCAAGTCCTGCCATTTTTCTCATTGGGGTTCGCTCCTTGTAAAACCTGAGCGAAGCCTAGAGGGATCAGATGACACTTTTAGTGAATGTGGATGACAATACGGTGAAGGCGGGATTTAAATGTGATGTTGTATCAATCACTTATTTATGTGGGCACCCTGGCGGTCGACACCCCGGACCCGACCCGACCGCCAGCTTGGTGGTTCCCGTGCCACGGGCTAGAATGGCCTGTCAAATTGGGGCTCCAGCAGGTAAAATGCGCCCCCTTGCGACGCCCGACGTCCGCTCCAGCCGCCACAGCGCGCCCGCAGCCCCTTTTAGAGAGTAACGGATATGTCCATCAACTGGTTCCCCGGCCACATGCACAAGGCCCGCAAAGAGATTGCCGAGGTCATGCCCCAGGTCGATGTCATCATCGAGATGCTCGATGCCCGCATCCCCTTCTCCAGCGAAAACCCTCTGGTGCCCGAATTGCGTGGCGATACCCCGGTGATCAAGGTGCTGAACAAGGCGGATCTCGCCGATCCGGCGATCACCGAGCTGTGGGTGGCGCACATGGAGAAAGAGAAGGGGATCAAGGCGTTGCCCCTGACCCAGCAGGAGCCTGAGAAGATCAAGAACCTGCTGGCCCTGTGCCACGAGATGCTGCCGGAGCGTAACTTCGACCTGCGCGGCGTGCGGGCCATGATCATGGGCATCCCCAACGTGGGCAAGTCCACCCTGATCAACACCCTGGCGGGGCGCACCATAGCCCGCACCGGCAACGAGGCGGGGGTGACCAAGTCCCAGCAGCGGATCAAGCTCGACAACAACGTCATCCTGACCGACACCCCGGGCTTCCTCTGGCCCAAGCTCAACCCGCCCTCCTGCGGCTATCGGCTGGCGGTCACCGCGGCCATCAAGGACACGGTGTTCGACTATGCCGACATCGCCATGTTCGCCGCCGATTACTTCATCAAGGCCTATCCGGAGCGCATCAAGGCGCGCTACCAGATTGCGGATCTGCCGGAGACCGAGATCGAGCTGCTGGAGATGATCGCCCGTCAGCGCGCCTTCGTGCGCAAAGGCGGCCTGGCCGACCTGCACAAGGCGTCCGAGATCCTGGTCAACGAGTTCCGCTCCGGCCTGCTCGGTCGCATCTCGCTGGAGACCCCGGAGATGGTGAGCGCCGAGATAGTTGCGGCAGCAGAAGAGGCTGAGGAGAAGGCCAAGGAGAAGGCCGAGCGGGAAGAGGAGCGCCAGGCGCGCGCCCGCCGCAAGTACGCCAAGAAGCGTCAGAAGTAAACATCCAGCCTTCATTCAGACGGGTCCATGGGTTCGACTGGCACAACCTGATCGGACGACCGGAGGCCCATGCTGACGAGGCAAATAAAAGAGGCGACCCCAGGGTCGCCTCTTTTATTGATGGGACCAGGCTCAGGGATGGCCTCAGCCGAAGTGCCTGTGGGTCTCCTCAAACGGCGAGAGGTGCAGCGGGATCAGCTACGGCCAGTCGCGCCGGTCGCCGTCACCCTGTGCTTTTTGCCGTCTCACCTCCTCGCGCAGCGCCAGCAGCACGTTTTCACCTTCATACCGTCGCTAAAAGATGGATGAGGATCCTCAATCGACCATATCCCTTCCCTGCTAGCCCAAGGTCCAGTTAATCAATGGGATAATCCTGCTGCTGAGCAGGCGTTGCAGGGGCAGATCAATGAGGCAACGCCTGTGCGAAGCCAAACCTGGCTGCCGCTCGTTCAGTGCCGATTGACAATGGATTTGGCAGTGGCATGATGCGCTCGCATTTTGACTCTCCTCACGGTTTTATCCATGACCACATACTCCCGGCCAGTGCTGTTATTGCTCTGTGGCCTGCTGCTGTTGACCCTGGCCATCGCGGTGTTGAATACCCTGGTACCGCTCTGGCTCGCCCATGACAATCTGCCGACCTGGCAGGTGGGCATGGTCGGCTCCTCCTATTTCAGCGGCAACCTGCTGGGGACCCTGCTGGCGGGAGCGCTGATCAAGCGCGTCGGGTTCAACCGCAGCTACTACCTGGCCTCCGCCCTCTTTGCCGCAGGCTGTGTCGGGTTAGGGCTCACCCTTGGCTTCTGGAGCTGGCTCACCTGGCGATTTATCGCAGGCGTCGGCTGCGCCATGATCTGGGTGGTGGTTGAGAGTGCGCTGATGTGCAGCGGCAACGCGCGCAATCGGGGGCGCCTGCTCGCCGCCTACATGATGGTCTATTACATGGGGACAGTGCTCGGGCAACTCTTGGTCAGCACGCTGCCGACCGGTCTGATGGATGTGTTGCCCTGGGTGACTGGCCTGGTATTGGCCGCGATCCTGCCGCTGCTGTTCACCCGCATTGTCAACGAGCACAGCGAACAGCAGGGGACAACCCGGGTGTGGCCGATGCTGCGCCTGCGTCAGGCGCGTCTTGGGGTCAATGGCTGCATCATATCCGGCATAGTGCTGGGGTCGCTCTATGGCCTGATGCCACTCTACCTGAACCACCAGGGGGTGAGTGATGCCGGTATTGGCTACTGGATGGCGGTGATGGTGAGTGCTGGCATCCTGGGGCAGTGGCCGATAGGCCGTCTGGCGGACAGGTTCGGTCGCTTGCCGGTACTGCGGATGCAGGTGCTGGTGGTTATCCTTGGCGCTTTGGCGATGCTCGGTGCCGTAGCGATGGGCCCGGCGCTCTTCATCCTTGGCGCCGCCGGCTTTACGCTCTACCCGGTAGCCATGGCCTGGGCCTGCGAGAAGGTCGAGCAGCATCAGCTGGTGGCGATGAATCAGGCGCTGCTGTTGAGCTACACCATCGGCAGCCTGCTCGGCCCGGCCTATACCGCGCTCTTGATGCAGCACTACTCGGATAACCTGCTGTTTATCATGATAGCCAGCGTGTCGTTTATCTATCTGCTGATGCTGCGGCGTCCCATGGGTGAACATCCGACGCCGGTGGCACATGCCTGATGGCCCTGACGGCACATCCCTGATGGAAAGGGGCGCCGAGAGTCATGGATGACGCCGTGCCTGTCCTGTCTCTGGTGACAGGCTCGGCATGGCGCAGTTGTGCGCTGTATAAGAAGAGGCGGCCCCGGGGCCGCCTTGTTGTTATCAGGAGCTGGCAAGCGGGGCAGGGGTGCTAGCCGTAGCGTTTTTTCGCCTCTTCGAACAGGGACAGGTGCAGCGGGATCAGCTGCGGCCAGTCGCGCCGGTAACCGCCCCCCGGCACGGCGGCGATGGGCAGGCCCTGCTGCCACGCGCAGTCGAATACCATGGCGTCCCGCTGGCGCACCCCGGCATCGCTCAGGGCGAGATAGCCGAGCTCATCGGCCTGATGCACATCGACCCCGGCCTGATAGAGGATGAGATCCGGGCCGTACAGGCGCAGCGCCAGTGACAGCGCCTGGGCCAGGGTGTCGAGGTAGGCATCGTCCTGCATGCCGCTTGGCAGGGCGAAGTCCAGGTGGG
Organism: Aeromonas sp. sif2416; assembly: GCF_019218665.1. Lineage (NCBI taxonomy): Bacteria > Pseudomonadati > Pseudomonadota > Gammaproteobacteria > Aeromonadales > Aeromonadaceae > Aeromonas > Aeromonas sp. sif2416. The sequence continues at coordinate 100,924 of NZ_JAHUXC010000007.1, read as the reverse complement.
AGGCCGGTTTGTCGCGGGGGAAATTGTGCTCGCCGTGCAGGGAGAGGGTGATGATGTCACGGCTGCCGGCGCACAGCGCCGCGCTGCCATCCCCCTGATGGACGTCGAGATCCACGATCAGCACCCGCTCGCAGCGTCCCTCGTCCAAGCAGGCCCGGGCCGCGATCACCAGATCGTTGAACAGGCAGAAGCCGCTGCCATGCGCCCTGTGGGCATGGTGATAGCCGCCGGACACCTGCAGGCCACAGCCCTGGGTGAGGGCATGGCGGCTGGCCGCCAGGGTGGCGCCGACCGAGTGCAGGGTGCGCTCGATCAGCAGGGGCGACCAGGGGAAACCGAGCCGGCGGATGGCCTGCTTGTCGAGCCGACCGGCCAGGGCTGCCTGCACATAGTCGGCGTCGTGGACCCGCACCAGCTGTTCATGGCTGGCGGGGAGGGCCTCCTCCAGCGGATACCCTAATGCCAGAAGCCTCTGGTAGAGCGCCTGATACTTGGCCAGCGGAAAGCGGTGGCGCTCGGGCAGCGTCAGGGCGGAGTAAGTGGCGTGATGAAAGATGCGAAGGGACATGGGATCAGGCGGGGGAAGATACGAAAAAGGGGAGCCAGGCTCCCCTTGTTTGCTGGCATGAAGACGCCATTACTGCTGCTGGATCACCCAGATCTGGAAGGCTTTGCGGGTTTCCGCATCGGCCTTGTTGTACCAGTTTTGCAGCTGGGTCAGGGCTTCCGGATTGCTCTGGGCCTTGCTCGGTGCAGCTGCGACCGGGGCGCTGGCGGCAGCCATCACGGCGGCGCTGGAGACGGCAACGGCGGTTGGCTGGTTGAAGGCCTTGCCCATCTTGAGCAGTTCTTGCTGGTAGTCGCGGGTCAGCTGGAAGCCACCGACGGTCGGCATGACGAACTGCTCGCTGGCCAGGGCCTGGCCGCTGCTCTTGTCCTTGAGGACGACCTTCTGCTCTTTCACGAACTGCTTGGCTTCTTCTTCGGTACGGGGCTTCTTGTAATCCAGCATCAGGGTCTGGTTGTCGGCGGCGGTGAAGTTGATCACCAGCGGTTCGGCGGTCACCAGCTTGATGTCGTTCCGGTTGGAGTAGTTGCCTTCGAAGGCCACCACCAGCTGGTGCTTGCCGGCTCCGATGGGGAAGCTGCTGGTCTTGTCGAGCAGCTTGGGATTGATGGTCACGCCGTCGAGTAACTGCACCACGTAGGGATTGCTTATTTCCAGTTGGCTACTTGCCAGGGCGCTACCTGCCCACAACAGACCAGCCAGGGCCGGCACCAGAACAGTCAGTTTCATTTCATCTCCTTGAACAGTCAGGCGATTGCCCACTGAAAAATAGGGGCTCATTTTTGCAGGTTTGCCCCACAGCAGCAATAGGCGTTTATGGCGCCCCCGGCGGGATGGCTACTGACTTGTCTATCAAATAAGTCAGGGTGCCTGTTACTCGATGCGGCGGGTGAAGGGGGGAAGCGCATCGAGCAGGCCCTTGCCGTAGCGCTTGGTCAGCAGGCGCCGATCGAGAATGGTCACTCGGCCCCGATCGGCTTCCTTGCGGATCAGGCGACCACAGGCCTGAATGAGTTTGCGGGATGCTTCTGGCACCGTCAGCTGCAGGAAGGGGTTGCCACCCCGTTTCTCGACCCACTCGGCGGTCGCCTCTTCCACTGGGGAGTTCGGCACGGCGAAGGGTAGCTTGGTGATCACCAGATTGGTGAGGTAGTGACCGGGCAAATCCAGCCCCTCGGAGAAGCTGCCGGTGCCGAACAGTATGCTGGCCTGGCCGCCGTCGCATTTCTGTTTGTGCAGGCTGAGCAGGGCGTTGCGGGAGGCCTCGCCCTGCACCAGCAGCGACAGCCCTTTTGCCCGCAGCCCCAGCGCCACTTCGTTCATCTGCCGGTAGGAGGAGAACAGCACCAGACTCGCCTCCTTGCCCGCCAGCAGGCGGGGCAGGGTATCGACCAGCTCCTGGGTAAAGGCGGGGGCACTGGGCTCATGGGCCATCTTGGGCAGGTAGAGCTCCGCCTTGTGGTAATCGAAGGGGGAGCGCAGGCGCAGATAACGGGTGCCATCGTGCTCCTTCAGTCCCACCTGATGGCGGAAATAGCTGAAGGAGGAGAGGGCGGTGAGGGTGGCCGACACCAGCACGGCGCCGATGCAACGGGACCAGAGCCACTCCTCCAGCAGGTAGCCCACCTCGATGGGGGAGGCGTGCAGCCAGATGTCGCCATCGTCGCTCTTGGCCATCCAGCGGGCCAGCGGGGTCTTGCCGGTCGGCACGTGGCGCCCCAGCATCTCCCACAGGGCGCAGAAGCTCTCCAGCCGCTGCAGGTGAAAACCGCTCTCCGCCAGCAGGGGCTCGGCCTCCTTGCGCCGGATTTCGCCATCCTTGAGCGCCTCGCCGATGGCGCCTTGCATCCTGTCCAGCGCCCGCAGCGCCTTCTTGCTCGCCTCCTTCAGGTTCTCCGCCAGCATGGGCAGGGGCTCGGGCAGCACGCCGTCGGCAAATCTGTGGTGCTGCTCGCTGCCAAACAGCTGCTCGTTGCCGGCGAGCCACTGCTCCAGCGCCTTGAGATCGGGTTGCAGGGAGGCCAGCGCATCCTGCAGCTTCAGCTGGGGATCGATCAGGCTCTCCTTGTTGAGGGCCCGGGCCAGCTTGCCCGCGCTCTGCGCCAGCTTCTCCAGCCAGCGGCGCGAGCCCTTCACGCTGGCGGAAGCGGCGCCGTGATCCCGCGCTATGGTCGGCAGGTGATGGGCCTCATCCAGCACGTAGATGCATTCGTCCGGCGGCGGCAGGATGATGCCACCCCCCATGGTGAGATCCGACAGCAGCAGGGCATGGTTGACCACCAACACATCGGCGGCGTCCATGTCGTTGCGGGCGCGATGGAAGGGGCAGTGCTGGTGGTGGCTCAGCGCCTTGTTGCAGCTGTGGCGGTCGGCGGCGATCCGCTCCCAGCACAGGTCCGGAATGGGTTGCGCCCAGTTGTCTCTGTCCCCGTCCCACTTGCCGTCGGTATAGGCCTGCCACAGCGCCTGATAGCGCGCCTTGTCGGCGTCCGTCGGCTTGTGTTTGCTCAGGGCGCCGAAATCGAATTCAAAGTTGGCCATCTCCGCGCCCTGGGCGGCCTGCTCCAGCAGGTGCTCGCAGCAGTAACGCTGACGCCCCTTGACCAGCATGAAGCGAAACGGCAGCTCGCTGTGGCGGTGATAGAACGGCAGATCCTTGTGGATCAGTTGCTCTTGCAGGGCGACGGTGGCGGTGGAGATGATCAGCTTCTTCTGGGTGAGGCGCGCCACCGGGATGGCGCCCTGGGCATAGGAGAGGGATTTGCCGATGCCGGTGCCCGCCTCGGCCACCAGGATACGACGGGCCCTGTCATATTCGCCGGTCAGGGTTTTGGCGATCTCGGCCACCAGAAAATTCTGCTCCTTGCGCGGCACAAAACCGGGTAAGCCATCGGCAATCTGTCGATAGGTATTGCGAATGGCGGCTTTGAGGCGGGTAGATAGCATGAATGAGCGGTGACCGTGTCGAAGGGGATGGAAGACAGGATACCCGCAACAGGCTGGTGGGGTCGAGGCAAGGAGAGATCAGGCTCTGCCGCCCGGACTCGGCGTTTATAGTCTGGGGGCTCGTGGCGGTGCAATAAATCCCCAAAATTGGGCGAGAAAAGCAGTGACTATCGCTGTAAACGTTTTCCCTGGCGGAGCAAATAATGTGAGATTCAGCTCACAAAATTTTCGTTTTGACTATGCATTTGCCGAAAAGTTCCAAGTTTTTTCGTTGCGGATCGGAAAACCCAGTGATAGTCTCGGCGGCATAGTGATGCAAAGAACATCGCTAACACAGGGAATAACAAGGACTTAGTGTTTAATTACAGTAGGCATTGGAAACAACTATGAAAAAGACAATTCTGGCTATCGCTATCCCGGCTCTGTTCGCATCTGCCGCTAACGCCGCAGTAGTTTATGACAAAGACGGTACTTCTTTTGATATCTATGGCCGTGTTCAGGCTAACTACTACACCGACCACAACGATGCTGATGCAGAGCTGATCGGTACCTCCCGTCTGGGTTGGTCCGGCAAAGTTGCCCTGAATAACACCTGGTCTGGCATCGCCAAGACCGAGTGGCAGGTCGCTTCCGAGAACTCCAACAACAACGATTCTGACAGCGACACCTTCAAGGCTCGTCACGTTTATGTCGGTTTCGATGGTACCCAATACGGTAAGATCATCTTCGGCCAAACCGACACCGCGTTCTACGACGTGCTGGAGCCGACCGATATCTTCAACGAATGGGGTGACGTAGGTAACTACTACGACGGTCGTCAAGAAGGCCAGATCATCTACTCCAACAGCTACCAGGGCTTCAAGGGCAAGCTGTCCTATCAGACCAACGACGACACCGCTGTCATCGTCTCTGACGTAGGTGGTCAAACCGTTACTGACGTGTTCCCCAACCTGAAGCGTAACTACGGCTATGCAGCTGCTGCCGGTTATGACTTCGACTTCGGTCTGGGCCTGAACGCCGGTTACGCTTACTCCGACCTGGAGAACAAGATCACTGGTGATTCCGGTGACAAGACCGAGTGGGCTGTTGGCGCACACTACGCCATCAACGGCTTCTACTTCGCCGGTGTCTACACCGAAGGCGAGATCAGCAATGACAGCAACGGTAACGGCGGCAAAGGCCACGGTTACGAGCTGGCTGCCTCCTACAACGTCGACGCCTGGACCTTCCTGGCCGGTTACAACTACAAGGAAGGCAAGGACAAGCTGGCTGGTTCTTCCTACGAAGACCAAGTTGACGAAACCCTGCTGGGCGTGCAGTACAACTTCACTTCCAAGCTGAAGGCTTACACTGAATACAAAATCCAGGGTATCGACGACCTGGACGACGAGTTCACTGTTGCCCTGCAATACAACTTCTAATCCAGTCCTGGTACTGAGTTAGTGGATAAACGGCCAAGCTTGCTTGGCCGTTTTGTTTTGTCTGTTCCTCCCATCTGTCCTCTCGTCAGCCGCCCTGGCAACCCTCTTTTCCCTATTCTCCTTTGCGCCAGCTCACGTTGTCTCTTTTTTGCCCTTGGCGCTCTTGGCGTAAATCGCTAGATTATTCAAATCGTTGAAGTAAGGTCGGCCGACAGGGAAGGATGCGTTTGATCGATTTCAGTCACCCCGAGTGGCGGGCGTTGGCCCGCCAGCTGCTGACCGACAGCCCCCTGGTGATCCGCGGTCGCCAGTGGCAACCCCTCATCGGCATGCTCAAGGACAACCAGCTGCTGCTCGCCCTCGGCAACCACCACTATGAGCTGACCCCGGCCGGTCGCCGCTATCTCACCCGGGAATTGATGCTGGCCGAGCTGGCCAGCGCGCCGCCCGAGCCCGAGGAGTGGCTGCACGGCCAGGGTTGGCAGCTGGGTGAGCGGGTCAACGAGCGGGTGCTGGCGGCGCTCTATCGCAAGGGGGAGGCGAGCTTCAGCCCGGTCGAGCAGATCAACTTCGAAGACAAGGGCATCCGCTTGTGTGGCGATCAGCCGCTCCGGCTGCGTTCCTTACGGCCCTTCAGCCTGTTTTTCAGCGACGGCACCCTGCTGGATGCGGCTCCCTGGCTGCGGACGCTGGGGGAGGTGGCCCTGCCGGCCCGCACCCTGGCGGGGCTTGGTAAGATCCTGTGGGGGGAGGGCGATATCCTGCGGCTGATCAGTACAGATTCCGTCGGCGCTTTTGCCGAGTTGGCCTTGCCCCCGGACGCGCTGCTGGTCTGGATTCCCCTCGAGGATCCTGGCGCCCTGCAACCTCTGATCGCGGCCCTGCCGCCCCATATCCTCTGGAGCCATCTCACCGCGCTCGATCCGGCCGGGGTGGATAGGGTCCAGGTGCTGGCCCAGCGCCTCGGCCGTCCGGCCAGCTGGTGGTTGCCACGGGATCTGGCGCCCATCAAGGCGGCCTATGCCAGCGCGCCGGCCGGTTCTCGTCCCTGGGAGCCGAGCCGGATCCCTCGACCATTGTTAGCGATTTGTAGCGATTTGATTGAGTCAAATGGTGGCTTGTCGGCCGAGGTGTGCGCGCTGGCGCCGGAGTGGCATGCCATCGGCTGATATTGCCGCAGATGCCGTTGAGAAAGCTGTTTTCCCTCATTGAGCGCGATGGTATAAAGAGTTGACGAAGCGCTTGCCAGACGAGCGCTTCTGTCCGCCACCTTTTGTGTGCCGCTTTTTGTTTGCCACTGTTTTAAAAAAGCGCCTGCCACCCAACACATTCAATGGAATACAGGGACTACCATGTTTGAAAAGGTTGTTGCCGCCCCAGCGGATCCGATCCTGGGCCTGACCGAAGCCTTCCGTGCCGACTCTCGCAGCCACAAGATCAACCTGGGCGTGGGGATCTACAAGGATGAATCCGGTGCCACCCCCATTCTGCACTGCGTCAAGAAAGCCGAGCAGAAGCTGCTCAGCGATGAGAAGACCAAGAATTATCTCGGTATCGAGGGCAACATCGAATATGCCCGCATCGTTCAGCAACTGCTGTTCGGGCAGGACTCGGCCCTGATGGCCAGCGGCCGTGCCAAGACGGCGCAGGCGCCGGGTGGCACCGGTGCTCTGCGCATCGCCGCCGAGTTCGTGGTGCGCAACGGCCTGGCCAACACCATCTGGATTTCGGATCCCACCTGGGCCAACCACGTCAGCGTGTTCCAGGCCGCTGGTCTGACCGTGAAGTGGTACAAGTACTACGATGCGGCGACCAAGGGGCTCGATTTTGCCGCCATGCAGGCCTCCCTTGCCGAGGTGCAGCCCGGCGAGCTGGTGCTGTTGCACGGCTGCTGTCACAACCCGACCGGCATCGACCCCACCACCGAGCAGTGGCGTGCCCTGGCCAAGCAGAGCGCGGCCGCCGGCTGGCTGCCGCTGTTTGACTTCGCCTATCAGGGCTTTGCCCGCGGCATAGAGGAAGATGCCGAGGGTCTGCGCATCTTCGCCGAGTGTCACGACGAGCTGCTGGTGGCGAGCTCCTTCTCCAAGAACTTCGGCCTCTATAACGAGCGGGTCGGGGCCTTCACCCTGGTCAGCGCGAGCAAGGCCGTGGCCGATGTGGCCTTCACCCAGGTGAAGACCGTCATCCGTGCCAACTACTCCAACCCGCCGTCGCACGGCGCCGCCGTGGTGACCGCCATCGTCAGCGATCCGGCGCTCTACGCCGAGTGGGTGGAAGAGGTGACCGCCATGCGGGTGCGGATCCGCGAGATGCGCGAGCTGCTGGTCGAGAAGCTGGCGGCCCTCGGGGTGAGCCAGGACTTCGGCTTCATCCGCGAGCAGAACGGCATGTTCTCCTTCTCCGGCCTCTCCAAGGATCAGGTCGAGCGCCTCAAGAGCGAGTTTGCTATCTACATCGTCGGCTCCGGCCGGATCAGCGTGGCCGGGATCACCCGCGCCAACATAGATCCGCTGTGTGATGCCATCGCCAAGGTGCTGTAAGCAACGGACCATCGCAGTGCGGTCGGGATCCCCCGTGTCGATATAGATCCGCTCTGTGACGCCATCGCCAAGGTGCTCTGATACAGCAAGCATCTGTGCGGCGCTGAACACGCGTTCCGTCCCATAAAAAGCCCGCCATATCCGGCGGGCTTTTTTCATCTTGAATCGGCTGAGTTGACTTAGCGGCGGCGCTTGCTGCCCCCCAGCAGGGAGCCCAGCACGCCGCGCACCAGCTGACGGCCGACCTCGTTGCCCAGGGTGCGGGCCACGCTCTTGGCGGCGGTCTGCACCACCCCATCGTGCTGGCCACCGCGAGGGCCGGTGCGGCCAAACAGCATGTCGCTCAGGGCATCGAGCAGTCCCCCCTCGGCGGGGGCGTCGGCCTGGGCCGGGGCCAGCGTCGGCTTCTCCCGCGCCACGCCCTGGTCTTTGGTTTCTGCCTGACCGTTGAGGCGCTCGAAGGCGGAGTCGCGATCCTCCCTGGCCTCATAGCGGCCGTAGAGCAGGGAGCCCCGGATCAGGGCCTGGCGCTCGGCCTCATTGAGCGGGCCTATGCGGCTGGCGGGGGGCGCAATGAAGGCGCGCTCCACCACGCTGGGACGCCCCTTCTCATCGAGCAGGGAGACCAGGGCCTCGCCTACCCCGAGTTCGGTGATGACGCCGGCCGCATCGAACACCGGGTTGGCCCGCAGGGTATTGGCGGCGATCCGCACCGCCTTCTGATCGCTCGGGGTGAAGGCGCGCAGGGCATGCTGCACACGGTTGCCAAGCTGCCCCAGCACGCTGTCCGGGATATCGGCCGGACTCTGGGTCACGAAGTAGACGCCGACCCCCTTGGAGCGGATGAGCCGCACCACCAGCTCGATCTTCTCCAGCAGCGCCTTGGGCGCGTCGTTGAACAGCAGGTGCGCCTCATCGAAGAAGAACACCAGCACGGGTTTGTCCGGATCGCCCACCTCGGGCAGCTGTTCGAACAGCTCGGACAGCAGCCAGAGCAGGAAGCAGGCATAGAGCCGGCTGGACTGGGTCAGCCTGGCCGCCGCCAGCACATTGAGATGGCCGTGACCGGCGGCGTCTGTCTGCAGCAGATCCTGGATATCCAGCATGGGTTCGCCGAAGAAGTGATCCCCTCCGGCACTCTCCAGGGTGAGCAGATTGCGCAGTATGGCGCCCACTGAGGCGGTGGAGACGTTGCCGTAGCGGGTGGTGAGGAACTTGGCGTTCTCCCCAACGAACTGCACCATGGCGCGCAGGTCTTTCAGATCGAGCAGCAGCAGGCCCTCGTCGTCCGCCACCCTGAACACCAGCTCCAGCACGCCGCTCTGGGTGTCATTGAGGACGAGCAGGCGGGCCAGCAGCAGGGGTCCCATGTCGGAGACGGTGGCCCGCACCGGGTGACCCTGCTCGGCGAACAGATCCCAGCACAGCACCGGGCTGGGGGCGAAGGCGGGGGCCGGGATGCCGAGTTGGGCCAGGCGGGCATCCAGTTTGGTGGAGGGGGTGCCTGCGGCCCCCAGACCCGCGAGATCCCCCTTCACATCCGCCAGGAACACGGGCACCCCCAACCGGGAGAATCCCTCCGCCATCACCTGCAGGGTCACCGTCTTGCCGGTCCCGGTGGCGCCGGTGATGAGACCGTGGCGATTGGCCAGGGCCGGTAGCAGGCAGATGGGACGGCCATTGGCGTAGGCGAGGGTCAGTGGTTCGGCCATGGGGGACTCCTTATCTCGGTTTGTCGTGCAAAGAGAAATCAGGCTGATAGGAGTGTGGTGGCAGAGCCAGTTGATGGCAAGGCGAGGGGGCAGTCAGGCTTGTGTCAGCATCTCGTCATCCCGTGCCGAGTCAATGGCTTAGCGGGGGCGCTTGCCGCGTCGGGCCAGGGTGAGCAGCAGCAGGGTGAGCAGGCCGCCGGCGAGGGAGGTCAGCACCGCCAGCAGCAGGCTACCGAGCAGGAAGGGGGGCATCAGGGTGGCCGCCTCGTGCTCCAGCCAGTGCAGGGACCAGTTGAGATGGAAGGGCTCAGGTGTCTGTTGCAATACCAGGCAGCCGGTGCGATAGGCCCACAGATACATGAAGGGCAGGGTCAGCGGGTTGTTGAACCAGACGGCGAGCAGGGCCAGCGGCAGATTGAAGCCAAAGGCGACCACCAGGGCAACCGCGATGAGCGAGTGCATGGGCACCGGGATCCAGCAGGCGAAGATCCCGGCCGCCATGGCGCCACCCAGCGCCCGCCGGCCACTCTGCCACAGGGCCGGGGCAAACAGCCGCTCCCCGAACAGGGCAAACCACTTCTGCCGGCGCAGGCTCTCCGGGTTTAGCTTGAGGCGGGCGAGCCAGCCACTCAGCATGCCCTGGCCACCTTGCGCCGCTGCCATTGCCGCACCGTGTTGATGCGCCAGAAGGTGCGGATGAAGGCGTAGCCAATCAGCGAACTCAGGACGGCCAGCACCAGGGAGCCCAGCAGCAGGGGTGGGGCCAGGGTCTCAAACACCGAGACCAGCCACGGCCAGGTGAACTCGATGTCGATGTGCTGGGAGGGCTGGCCCAGCAACTGGCAGCCGACCAGATAGGCGCCGTAAAACAGCGGCGGCATGGTGAAGGGGTTGGAGAGCCAGACCAGCGCCACCGAGAGCGGCAGGTTGACCCGGCAGGCGATGGCACCCCCTGCCGCCAGCAGCATCTGGCAGGGGAGGGGGATCCAGGCCATGAACAGGCCGACCGCGAAGGCGCCCGCGGCGGAGCGGCGATTGAGGTGCCAGAGGTTGGCATCGAGCAGCAGCTTGCCGAACAGCCGCAAATGCTTGTGTTCCTTGAGCTTCTCCTGATCGGGTAGCCAGCGTTTTATGAGTCGTTTGGGCATGATTGAAACCTTGCTAAATACTTGCTCCATGGATCTGCGTCTGTTGTCGTTTGCCCTGGGGGCAAGCTCCTCGCTACTTTGGCCCTGGTTACCCTCGATGGCATGGGGAGGCGTGCTGCTGGCCTTCGCCATCCCGCTCGCCTATGGCCGTCATTGGCGGCTGCTGTTTCTGTTGCTTGGCATGCTCTGGATGCAGTGCAACTTGCAGTATCGGTTGGCATGGCTGGAGCGGCTGGAGGTGCAGACCAGCCATATCATAACCGCACGGGTGCAAAGTACGGAGTCTCAGGGTGATAAATTTGTCCGCCTGCTGCTGCGGGTCTCGACCCTGGACGACAGGCCCCTCAGCCCGGAACCCCTCGTTCGCCTCAACGCCTACCAGGCGCTGCCGCCCATGACGGCCGGCAGCCTCATCACCCTGGTGAGCTCTCTCAAGCCCGCCCACGGGCTCGCCAACGAGGCGGGGCTGGACGGGCGGCGACTGCTGCTCGGCAAGGGGATCACGGCGACCGGCAATCTGCGCAGGATCATTGCGATAGAGGCAGCGACCCCGGGCTGGCGCGAGCGCTGGTTGGCCGAGGCCGACGCCGGCTGGCGGGGCCTGAGTCAGGCTCCCTTGCTGGCGGCGCTCAGCTTCGGCGAGCAGGAGGGCATCACGGATGAGCAGTGGACGCTGTTTCGCGGCAGCGGCCTGACCCACATCATCGCCATCTCGGGCCAGCACATTGCCCTGGTGGCCGTACTCGGCTGGTGGCTGGGCCGCCTGCTCGGGTTGCGAGGTGCCATTATTGTCTCCCTGCTGTTTGCCGCAACCTATAGCGCCCTGGCGGGATTCGCGGTGGCCACCGAGCGGGCGCTCATCATGGTGGGGGTGTGGAGCCTGCTGCGCTGGTTGAAACGGGACTGGCCCCCTCATCGCATCTGGTTGTGGGCCTTCGTGGTGATCGCGCTGTGGGATCCGCTCGCCCTCTATTCGGCCGGATTCTGGCTCTCCTTCCTGGCGGTGGCGCTGTTGCTGCTGGCCAGCCTGCTGGATGATCGCCCCGGCCTGGTGCGCCTGCAGAGCCTGCTGCTGCTCGGCCTGCTCCCCCTGCAACTGCTGCTGTTCGAGGGCATGGCGCCACTGGCCCTGCTGCTCAATCTGCTGGCGCTGCCGCTGTTCTGCGTCGGGATCATCCCGCTCGCGCTGATCGGCGTGCTGCTGGCGCCGCTCTCCACCACTCTGGCCCACGGCCTGTTCTGGCTGGCCAATCTGGGGCTGGAGGGAGTGCTGTGGGGGCTCGGCCTGCTGGCCGATCATCTGCAGCTCTGGTGGCCGGTGCCCGGCTGGTTGATGCCCGCCAGCGTCCTGCTGCTCCTGCTGTGGGGGGGCTGGCAGTGGCCGGGCGGCCGCGCCTTGCTGCTCCCGGTGGTGGCGGCCCTGTTGCTGGCGGCCTGGCCCGCCCCCGCCCCCTGGCAACTGCGGGTGCTGGACGTGGGGCAGGGCCTGTCCGTGCTCATCACCCGCGGGGAGCGGGGCATCCTCTATGACACCGGGGATCGCTATCCCGGCGGCTACAACATGGCCGATGCGGTCATCTTGCCGCAACTCGATCGGCTCGGGGTGCGGGTGCTGGATGCGCTCATCATCAGCCACAAGGACAGGGACCATGCGGGCAACCGACGCGCCATACTGCAGGCCCTGCCGGTGCGCCGCGAGCTCTCCTCGTTCCAGTTCGATCGGGCAACCGAGCTCTGCCGGCGCGGTCAGCACTGGCGCTGGCAGGGGCTGGCGTTCAGGGTGCTCTGGCCCGAGCGGCCGGGGGCCGGCCACAACAACGATGGCTGCGTGCTGCAGATAAGCGACGGCCAGCACAGCATCTTGCTCGCCGCCGATATAGAGAAGGAGGCGGAGCGCCGCTTGTTGGCGCTGGAGGGGGAGGGGCTCGCCAGCACCCTGTTGGTGAGCCCGCACCATGGCAGCCGCACCTCCTCGACCCCGGGCTTCGTGGCGGCGGTGCAGCCGGATCTGGTCGTACACAGCGCGGGCTATCTGAACCAGTGGCAGTTTCCCCGCCCCGAGGTGGTGGCGCGATATGCGCGCGCCAGGCAGTGGGTGACCGGCCAGGACGGGGCCATTTTGATCGAGGTGGGCGACGCCGGGCTCGAGATCCGGGCCGAGCGTGAGCAGGGGCCCTGGTATCGGCGTGGGGGCGCCTGGTGGCGGCCGAGGCTTTGGCCGGAGGAATAAGCCGTCGCTCCCTTCTCTTCACCCAGATGGCTCAGTTTTGAGCCGGTGGCGTCAGGTGCCGGAAGGATGACTGGCTTTGGCTTGAGCAATGATCCGTCATTTCCCTTTGAGGCGGGGGTGTGGGAGATGGCAACGCTTGGTGGGGTCCAGCCTTGGCTTGGACAATAATCCGTCATTTCCCTTTGAGGCGGGGGCGAGGAAGATGGCAACGCTTGGTGGAAACCCAAGCTTTGGCTAGAATACCCCGTCATTTCCCTTATTAACGGCTTTTCATGCAACAAGAAACCTCACAAGAGAGCTGGCCCGTCTTCAAGCGCCTGCTCGGTTATGTCCGGGATCGCAAGCTGGGACTGGTCGGCGGCATCATCGGCATGCTGGGCTATGCGGCCGTGGATACCACCTTCGTCTATTCCATCAAGCCGCTGATCGATCAGGGGCTGAACGGCAACGACAGCACAGTGCTGAAATGGATGCCCTTCTTCGTGCTCGGCATAGTGGCCCTGCGTGGCTGCGCCGCCTTCCTCTCCAACTACTGCATGGCCTGGGTCGGCAACCATGTGGTGATGCGGCTGCAGCAGCAGGTGTTCAGCCACCTGATGGCCATGCCCATGAGTTTCTTCGATCGCCAGAACACCGGCAACCTGCTCTCCAAGGTGACCTACGACGCCGGTCAGGTCTCCTCCGCCGCCAGCTCGACTCTGGTCTCGCTGGTGCGGGAAGGGGCGACCGTGGTCGGTCTGCTCGGCCTGATGTTCTGGCACTCCTGGCAGCTGTCGGTGATCTTCCTGGTGGTCGGCCCGGTAGTGGGTGTGCTGATTGGCCTCATCAGCCGCCGTTTTCGCAAGATCAGCCGCCACATCCAGCAGGCGGTGGGTGACATCACCACCTCGACCGAGCAGATGCTCAAGGGTCATAAAGAGGTGCTGATGTTCGGTGGCCAGCAGGTGGAGGACAAGCGCTTCTTCCAGGTCAGCAACCGGATGCGTCAGCAGACCATGAAGATGGTGGCGGCGGATGCCATCGGCAGCCCCATAGTGCAGATGGTGGCCTCGGTCGCCCTGGCGGTGTTCCTCTACGTGGCGACCATCGACAGCGTCAAGGCGACCCTGACCGCCGGTACCTTCACCGTCATGGTCACCTCCATGATGATGCTGCTCAAGCCGCTCAAGAGCCTGACCGACGTGAATAACCAGTTCCAGCGCGGCATCACCGCCTGCCAGAGCCTGTTCGGTCTGCTCGACTCCACCCCGGAAGAGGACACCGGCACCCGCACCCTAGAGCGGGCCCGTGGCGAGATCGAGTTCCGCAACGTCACCTTCACCTACCCGACCAAAGACACCCCGGCGCTGCACAACATCAGCTTCAAGGTGGAGGCGGGCAAGTCCGTGGCCCTGGTGGGTCGCTCCGGCTCCGGCAAGAGCACCATCGCCAGCCTGCTGACCCGTTTCTACGACATCGAGCAGGGCGAGATCCTGCTGGACGGCGTCAACATCCGCGAATATCGCCTGAGCGAGCTGCGCAAGCAGTACGCCCTGGTTTCCCAGCATGTGCATCTGTTCAACGATTCGGTGGCCAACAACATCGCCTATGCGGCGGAGGATCGCTACAGCCGGGAAGAGATCCAGCAGGCGGCCCGCATCGCCCATGCCGACGAGTTCGTCAGCAAGATGCCCCAAGGCTATGACACCGTGGTCGGCGAGAACGGGGCCTCCCTCTCCGGCGGCCAGCGTCAGCGCATCGCCATCGCCCGCGCCCTGCTGCGCGATGCCCCAGTTCTGCTGCTCGACGAGGCGACCTCGGCGCTGGATACCGAATCAGAGCGTCACATCCAGGCGGCCATCGATGAGCTGTGCAAGGCGCGCACCTCGCTGGTCATCGCCCACCGCCTCTCCACCATCGAGAAGGCGGACGAGATCCTGGTGATCGACGAGGGTCATATCGTCGAGCGCGGCAACCATGCCGCCCTGATGGCCCAGCAGGGTACCTATGCCCAGCTGCGCGCCATCCAGTTCGGTAACGCCTCAGTGGGTCACAAGGCATAATGCTGGATCGGCTCTGGTACGGGCGAAGCGGCTGGCGCTGGCTGCTGGCCCCCTTGGCCCTGCTGTTTGCCATCATCAGCGGCGCGCGTCGCGTCGCCTATCGGCGCGGTTGGCTCAAAAGCTATCGGGCCAGCCTGCCGGTGATCGTGGTGGGTAATCTCTCGGTGGGGGGCAACGGCAAGACCCCGGTGGTGGTCTGGCTGGTGGAGCAGCTGCAGGCCCGTGGCTGGCGCCCCGGGGTGGTCAGCCGTGGTTACGGCGGCAAGGCCCCCCATTATCCTTATCGGCTCGACGCCGCCAGCACCACGATCGAGGCAGGGGACGAACCCGTGCTCATCGCCAGGCGCTGTGGCTGCCCGGTGGTGGTGGCCCCCAAACGCAGCGATGCGGTGCGGCTGCTGGAGCAGAGCGGTGAGGTGGACATCATCATCACCGACGACGGCCTGCAGCACTACGCCCTGGCTCGGGACATAGAGCTGGTGGTGGTGGATGGGGCCCGGCGCTTTGGCAATGGCTGCCTGCTGCCCATGGGGCCGCTGCGCGAACCCATGACCCGCCTCAAGCGGGTCGATGCCATCATCTGCAATGGTGGGACTCCGGCCCAGGGGGAATACCCCATGGCGCTGGTGGCGGCCGCGCCGCGCCGCGTATGCGACGATGCCCCCCTCGAGGCTCCCCTCGCCGGACCTGTGGATGCATTGGCGGGCATAGGCCATCCGCCCCGTTTCTTTGCCACCCTGACCGGGCTCGGCTATGAGCTGGTACAGAGTGCCGGTTATGCGGATCATCAGGCCTTTGATCGGGATGAGCTGCTCGCCCGCTTTGACCGGCGTCCCCTGCTGATGACCGAGAAAGACGCGGTCAAGTGTCGGGCCTTTGCGCCGGATAGCTGGTGGTATCTGCCGGTCAGCGCCGAGTTGCCGGCCTCCTTGCTCGACAGCCTGTTGCACTCCCTGAAGACGGCTCGCCCCGACGCGGGAGAATAAGAGATCGCATTGCCCGGCCTGCGCGCCGGTACGACTGCGCTGAAGGCGCCTGCTTGTGGCGCCGGATGCTGAATATCAAATTGATCGAGATATGTTGAAGGCGCCGCGCTGTGGCGCTGGAGATTGAATGGCTCGAAGTCGTTGAAGGAGCCGCGTTGTGGCGCTGGATGCTGGATATCAAACTGCTCGAAATTGTCGAAGGAGTCTCATTTTGGCACTGGATATTAAATTGCTCGACATCATCGCCTGCCCGGTTTGCAAGGGGAAGCTGCACTATCAACCGCAATCTGACAAGGCGCCACAGGAGCTCATCTGCCGCTTCGACAGACTGGCCTATCCGCTGGAGGAGGGGATCCCCGTCCTGCTGGAGAACCGGGCTCGCCATCTGCCCCTGGAAGAGCTGAAGCCATGAGTTTCGTCGTCGTCATTCCGGCCCGCTACGCCTCTACCCGGTTGCCGGGCAAGCCGCTGGCGGACATCCATGGCAAGCCCATGGTGCAGCACGTGGTGGAAAAGGCCCTGCAATCCGGTGCCGAGCGGGTGATAGTCGCGATCGATGACGAGCGGGTGCGCAGCGCACTGGCGCCGTTTGCAGAGCAGGCCGGCGTCGAGCTGTGCATGACCTCGGCCGATCATCAGTCCGGCACCGAGCGCCTCGCCGAGGTGTGCCGTCACTACGGCTTCACCCCCGAGACCATCATCGTCAACGTGCAGGGGGATGAGCCGCTCATTCCGCCCGCCATCATCCGCCAGGTGGCCGACAATCTGGCCGGCGCGAGTGCGCCCATGGCCACCCTGTCCGTGCCCATCGTGGATGCCGAAGAGGCGTTCAACCCCAACGCGGTCAAGGTGGTGACGGACAAGGATGGCTACGCCCTCTACTTCAGCCGCGCCAGCATTCCCTGGGACAGGGATCGCTTCGCCCAGAGCCAGGAGCAGATCGGGGCACATTATCAGCGCCACATCGGCATCTACGCCTATCGCGCCGGTTTCATCCAGCGCTATGTGGACTGGGCGCCGAGCCAGCTCGAGCAGATCGAGGCGCTGGAGCAGCTGCGGGTGCTCTGGTACGGGGAGAAGATCCACGTGGCCCAGGCGCTGGAAGCTCCCCCGGTCGGGGTGGATACCCAGCGCGATCTGGACAAGGTGCGTGCGCTGCTGGCCCTTTGAGGTCGGAGTGCCCATCCGAGAAAAACGGCGCCAAGAGGCGCCGTTTTTCTATTGTCGCTCAGACAGGGGTTGGGATGTCCAGAGCCATCGCTGTCCGAGCCGGATAACGAAACTGAGCCTCCGTCAGCAGCTGTACCAACTGCAGCGGGGTCGTACAACCCATCTTCTTCATCATGTTGTGGCGGTGGATCTCTGCGGTGCGCAGGGCGATGCAGAGCCGATCCGCTATCTGCTTGTTCTGCATGCCCTCCTGTACCAGTTCCATGATCTCCCGCTCCCGTGGCGACAGCAGCTCGAGCCGTGCCTGCAGCACCTGGCGGGCGAGCTGACGCTCATGTGCCGCGCGGCTGTGGGCGCAGGCGCGGCCGATCGCCGCCAGCAGCACAGTTGAGTCCACCGGCTTCTCCAGCAAGTCGAAGGCGCCCTGCTTGAAGAGGCTGACCGTAGTGGCAACATCCGCCTCACCGGTGAGGAAGACGATGGCAAAGGTATTCGGGAGCCGGTTCAGCGCCTCCTGCAGCTCACCGCCGCTCATCCCCGGCATGCAGAGATCGAGGATCAGGCAGCCAGGCTGGCTCAGATCGGCCTCGGCCAGGAAGCTGCGGGCCCCGTCGTAGCTCTGCAGCCTGATCTGCACCGCCTCCAGCAGCCAGCCCAGCGACGCCCGCACGGCGGGATCATCGTCGACCAGATAGACGTTATCCTTCATTCCTGTTCTCCTTCTTCCAGTGGCTGGAGCGGTAGCGAGAAGGCGATCACCGCCCCCTGCGGCACCGCTTCCGCCCAAATGGTGCCCCCATAGGACTCGATTATCCGCTTGCAGATGACAAGGCCGAGGCCCAGCCCCTCTTTCTTGCTGGTGTGAAACGGCACGAAGAGATGGGCCCGCTGCGCCTCTGTCATGCCTGTGCCGTTGTCATGAATGCTGATGGTCACCCGATTGGCCTCGATCCGCTGGCGGATGGCGATGGATGGCGGTCGGGTGTCGGGGTTGAGCGCCACCGCCTCGCTGGCGTTGCAGAGCAGATTGACCAGCACCTGCTGCATCAGGGTAGGGTCTATCCGCAGATGGACGGGTTCCCCCTGTGGCAGGTGCAGGCTGATGCGCTGGCGCACGAACTGGTCGTGGAAGAGTGGCAGGGTACCGCGCAGCAACTCGTCGAGGGAGATCAGGCGATCCTGCACCTCACCCTTGCGCATGAAGTCGCGCAACCGGGCGATGATCCCCTTGGCCTGGCTCACCTGGGCGAGGGCCAGGTCTAGCCCTTGCTCGACGTCGGCCAGCGCCGGTGGTACCGCCGCCAGACGCAGCCGACAGCCCGCCAGATAGTTGTTGAGGGCCATCAACGGCTGGTTCAGCTCGTGGGCCATCCCGGCCGCCAGTTCGCCGGACAGCAGCACCCGCTGTGCCGAGAAGAGCTGGCTCTGCTGCTGGTTCAGACGCTCGGCGGCGAGGCGATTGTCGGTCAGCGCCCGGGTCAGCCGCGCGTTGCTCTCCTTGAGCTGGCGGGTGCGCAGCTGGATGAGGTACTTGACCCTCAGGTGATAACCCCCCAGCAGCAGCAGCCCCCCCAGGGCGATCAGCAGCCAGCCGCGATATTGATACCAGACCTGCACCACCAATGGTTGCGCGTTGGCGGCGTCCAGCTGCTGTTGCAGGGCAATGACGGCCGCATCCTTGACCGGTACCGTCCAGTGCCGATAGTGGCCTGCCCGGGCGGCGGCCGAGTCGGTGGGGATCTCCAGCAGCACCTTGGCCAGATCCCGGGCGAAGCCCTCGTTGACGTGGGCCATCTTGGCCAGGCTCAGGGTGGGATAGAGCGGGGTCGAACTCTGGCAGGGGAGCACGGATTGGGGTTGCGGCATGATGACGACGAATTGATCGGCGTCATAACGGCCCTGGGCGATGGCCTGCTCCAGGATGCAGGTCGGCAGTATCGCCACCTCGGCGCGCCCCTCCGCCAGGTGGCGCAACAGATCCTCCTGCGGCAAGCCGGCGAAGACCAGGTTGGGGAAGGCCTCTTCGGGGTGAAGACCGGCCCTGAGCCAGAGCCCCTGCATGATCTGAAAGCCGCCGAAGGCCTCCGGGCTGGTGGCGACGATGCGCTTGTGCCGCAGCGCCTGCCAGTCGCCGACGGGAGGCGCGTCGGCGCGGCCGATGAGGGTCGAGCCGACCGCCTGCTCGGCCGTGCCCCGCAGGGGGCTCAGGCTCAGGAGGCGTACCGCATCATGCTGACGCTGATAGTCGAGAAACTTGAGGCCATTGCTGATGACGAAGTCCAGGGTGGCGGAGGCGACGAGTTGGTTGAGGCTGCGCACGTCCCCGCTCACCAGCAGAAACTGATACTGCGGCAGGCGTCGATTGAGGTAGTCCACCGTCGGTTGCCAGCGGGCCTTCTCGGAGTCGGGCTGATCGAAGGCGATGACACCGATGCGGATCACCGGCCTGAGGTTGGCCTGCCACTCCTTGGCGGGGGTCGGCCCGAGCCAGCTCAACCAGAGCAGGGAGGCACAGAGGATGAAGCGGCCCATGAATTCGTGGCTCCTGGAGGGGGACATGGGGAAGGAGACCCAATAGGCGTCCCCGCGTCCTTGATGCAGATCAATCTCGGCGCCGATCTGCGGTCAGCCACTATGGAGCGGCGACCGCGCATTATGGACCATGGCGCTCTCCTTCAGTAGCAGAGAGTGCATCATGCAAGAGAATTCCAATCGTTCCCGGCGCGATTTTTTGACCAAGGGCCTGCAGACAGCCGCCTTTGCGTCCATCGCCGCCGCCCTGCCCGCGGCTGCGGTCGCCAGTCAGGCCCAGAGCTGCATAGACCCGACTCAGCTGCCCTGGGATGAGGAGATGGACATTCTGGTCGTCGGCAGCGGCATCGCGGGCTCCGTTGCGGCCATCAAGGCGGCCGAGACCCGGGCCGGCATGAAGATCGTCATCGCCGACAAGATGTCCCGTCTCGGCGGCTCCTCCCTGATCTCCGGCCTCAATATGGCGGTGGTCGGTTCCCGGTGGCAAAAAGAGATGGGGGTGACGGATGACAGCTGGGAGCTGCTCTATGCGGACATGGAGAAGGAGTCCAAGGGCTTTAATCATCCCGAGATCAGCAAGGTCGTCGCACAAAACAGCTTGCAGCTCTTCGACTTCATGGCCGAGCACGGCGTCGAATATGACAAGAGCATGGGCAACGGCACTGGGGTTAAAAACCTCGGCGGTCACTCCCGCGCCCGGGTCGTATGGCCAAAAGAGGGCGGTACCGGTGTCATCAAGAACCTGCATGGCTACATGGCCAAGCACCTGCCCAACATCGAGATCCGCAAGCGGGTCAAGCTGGAAGAGATCTATCGGGATGCGACCGGCCGCGTGGTAGGGGTGCGGGTGCGCGAGGAGTATTTCTTCGATCTGAATACCCCCGACTTCGGCCGCAACGACGATCCCGCCTTCAACGGCACGGGCGTCACCAAGCGCTACAAGGTGAAGCGGGCGCTGGTAATGGCCTCGGGTGGCTTCAATCAGGATCGCAAGTTCCGCGGCGATGAGATAGGCGTGCTGCACGATTGCGTCTCTACCGCCAGTCCAGGCGCCACCGGCGGCGCCCTCAAGTGCATGATGCAGGCGGGCTTCAAGCCGGTGCACATGACGCTTTTCCGCTTCGCCTTCGCCATCCCCACCGAGGACATCAACTGGGGCATTCTGGTGAACCCGCGGACCTGCAAGCGTTTCATCAACGAGCACAACAACAACGACCGTCAGGGTCTGGGGCTGGCGATCCTGGCCGAGCGGCGCAAGCTCAAACCCGGTCAGCAGGCGATCCTCATCTATGACCAGACCGGGGTGGACAGTTATCACGACAAGCAGCGCTTCCAACTCTCGCTGGAGGCGAAAAATGGCACCGAGGGCACCATCTGGAAGTTCGATACCCTGACCGCATTGGCGGCTCGCTTCGAGATGGATCTGGACAAGCTGGAGGCGACCATCGCCGAATACAACGCCAACATGGCCAAGGATCAGGATGCCTTTGGCAAGCCAAGAGCCGTGGTGGGCAGCGCCATCGCCATCGGCAAGGCGCCCTATTACGCCATGTATCTCAATCCCCGTTACAACTACAGCCAGGGTGGTGCCCTCATCACCCCCAGGGCCGAAGCGCTGGATGTGGTCAGCCAACAGCCCATCCCCGGCGTCTTCGTCTGCGGTGAAGCCGCCGCCGGTACCTTCGGTTATATCCGATTGACCGCCTGCAGCAGCCTGGATAGCGGTGTCTATGGCATGATCGCCGGCGAAAATGCCGCTAAAACAGAGCCTTGGGCTTAAGGAGCAGAGGAATGAGACCATTATTCCTGACCCTGATGGCGCTGGCAGGCCTCTGGTTTGGCGGCGGTGCCTTGGCCGAGCCTCCTGTCACGGCGATGACGCCCGTCTCCCCGGCGGCCAGCCATAGCCTCAAGCCGCATCATGGCAAGCTCGGCTTCACCTGTGAGAACTGCCACCAGGGGAAGGATCCCAAGCAGTACCAGCGGCTCAAGACCGAGGACTGTCTGGCGTGCCACGGCAGCGCGCAGAAGGTGGCGAATCGCACCCGTTTCATGGATGCGAACCACACCAATCCGCACAACTCGCTGCACGACAAGCTGGATCTCGATTGCTACGAGTGTCATGCCGAGCACAAGCCGTCCCAAAATCTCTGCCAGACCTGCCACGACAATACCCGTGACTGGTTTGGTCCCACCCCCTAGGAGCCTTGTTGATGAATCGAATGAAATTCGGTCTACTGTTGGCGTGCGTCCTGGGTCTGGTCTCCCTGGGGATCAGCCTGATCGGGGCCGAGGTGGTCAAGGCGACCGGTGACGAGCGCTTCTGTGGTTCCTGCCACGAGATGAAACCCATGGTGGAGGCCTATCGGCATGATATTCACGGGGGTAGCAACAGGGTGGGCTTCAAGGCGGAATGTGCCGATTGTCACCTGCCCCATGACAACACCTTCAACTATCTGCTGAAGAAAGCGACCAGTGGTCTCAACGACGTCTACAAGGTGACGCTGACCGATACCAGCAAGATCGACTGGCTCGGTAAGCGGGATAGGCGCGAGGAGTTTGTTTACGATTCGGGCTGCCTCTCCTGTCACCAGGGACTGCTGGAAAAAACGGTGGCCACCAACCCCAAGTCACTGCAGATGCACGCCCATTACCAGGAGATGCAACAAAAAGGGGAAAAACTCCAATGCGTCTCTTGCCACGTGACCATTGGCCACAACGGCGAGCTGCGCAGCCGCCTCAACGAGACCCAGCCGGAGTATCAATTCCAGCATGATCTGCGGGCCAGGGAGGCGGCCAAGGCGGGCACGGTCAAGTAATAGCGGTTGACCCTGCCTTAAAAAGCCCCGGATGGAAATTCGGGGCTTTTTTTATTGTGGCGGTGGTCTGCGGCGACAGCCGCTTCAAAGTTGAATCTGTGCATAATTATTTGATAATAAACAGTATTCACGAACACTTCTAAACTTTTCCAGGGCATGGTTTGCCAAATCATCGAGTTTGGTTATGATGCAAGACGCCGTGTTAACCCTAACTGGCATATAACGAGATAAAAAACGGGGTGTATGGGTGATTAATGTATTCCTGGTCGATGATCATGAGTTGGTGCGTACAGGGATAAGACGCATTTTGGAGGATGTCCGCGGGATCAAGGTGGTGGGCGAGGCACAGAGCGGCGAGACAGCCGTGACCTTCTGCCGGCAACACCACCCCGACGTGATCCTGATGGACATGAACATGCCGGGCATCGGCGGCCTGGAGGCGACCCGCAAGATCCTGCGGATCCGGCCCGATGTGCGCATCATAGTGCTGACCATTCATTCAGAGAACCCGTTCCCCACCAAGGTGATGCAGGCGGGCGCCGCCGGTTATCTGACCAAGGGCGCGGCCCCGGACGAGATGATCCACGCCATCCGGCTGGTGCACTCCGGCCAGCGTTACATCTCCCCGGAGATCGCCCAGCAGATGGCCCTCAGCCAGTTTGCCTCGGCCGACGAGAACCCTTTCAAGTCCCTCTCCGAGCGCGAGCTGCAGATCATGATGATGATCACCAAGGGACAGAAGGTGACCGATATCTCCGAGCAGCTGAACCTGAGCCCGAAGACGGTCAACAGCTACCGTTACCGCCTGTTCAGCAAGCTCAACATCAATGGCGATGTGGAGCTGACCCATCTGGCCATTCGCTATGGCATGCTGGATGCTGACACCCTGTAACCGGAAACCCTGATGCGCAAAAGGCGGCCCGGGCCGCCTTTTGCTTTCCGGTGCCTTTTGCTTTCGGGTGGCGGGGCGCAGTATCCTCTGCTCATGAGCCTTGACCCCTTTGTTTTGAGCCGAGTAGCAGATGACCCTTTCCCCCGAGCCCCTCTTCGACAGCAAGGCGTTTCTGAGCGCGGTGGCGCACCAGCATATCGACGTCTGTCGCCGGAGCCATCATGACCTCTCCTGAGCCCCTCTTCGACAGCAAGGCGTTTCTGAACGCGGTGACGCATCAGAGCGGCGTCTATCGCATGTATGATCAGGGCGGCACCTGCATCTACGTGGGCAAGGCCAAGGATCTCAAGAAGCGGCTCGCCTCCTACTTTCGCACCAACGTCGACAGCATCAAGACCCGCACCCTGGTGCGCCAGATCGCCGATATCCAGCTGACGGTGACCCACACCGAGACCGAGGCGCTGATCCTCGAGCACAACCTCATCAAGCAGTACCAGCCGCGTTACAACGTGCTGCTGCGCGACGACAAGTCCTACCCCTGGATCATCATCACCGCCCACCGGCATCCCCGTATCGGCGTTCATCGCGGCGCCCGCAAGGTGAAGGGGGAGTACTTCGGTCCTTATCCTTCCGGTGGCGCCGTGCGCGAGAGCCTGCACCTGATGCAGAAGATCTTCCCGGTGCGCCAGTGCGAGGATGCGGTCTATGCCAACCGCAGCCGCCCCTGCCTGCTCTATCAGCTCAAGCGCTGCGCCGGACCCTGCGTGGCCGGGTTGGTGAGCGAGGCGGAGTATGCCCAGCAGGTGGAGCTGGCCAAGCTGTTCCTGGCGGGCAAGAACCAGCAGGTGATAGGAGAGCTGGTGGGCAAGATGGAGTCCGCCAGCGGCGATCTGCGCTTCGAGGAGGCGGCCCGCTACCGGGATCAGATCCAGGCGCTGCGGCGGGTGACCGAGCAGCAGTCGGTGAGCGGCAACGTGCTCGACGAGCTGGATGTGGTCGGCGTCGCCTTCGATCAGGGGGCGGCCTGCATCCATGTGCTCTTCATTCGTCAGGGCAAGGTGCTCGGCTCGCGCAGCTATTTCCCCAAGGTGCCGGCGGATACGCCGCCCGAGGAAGTGGTGCAATCCTTCCTGCTGCAGTTCTACCTGTCGGGGCAGGGGGGCAGGCAGATCCCGAGCGAGGTGCTGCTGGACGTGGCGCTGGAAGATGAGGCGGTGATCGCCGAGACCCTGAGCCAGACCGCGGGCTACAAGGTCCGGGTGCAGAGCCGCACTCGTAGTGAACGAGCACGCTTCATCAGGCTCGCCACCATCAATGCCGAGACGGCGCTGCGCTCGCGCCTCGCCCACAAGAGCACCACCACCGCCCGCTTCAGTCAGCTGGAGGAGCTGCTGGAGCTGGAGGCCCCCATCGCCCGCATGGAGTGTTTCGACATCTCCCACACCATGGGGGAGCGCACCGTGGCCTCCTGCGTGGTGTTCAACCGGGAGGGGCCGCTCTCGTCGGAATACCGCCGCTTCAACATCGACGGCATCACCGGCGGCGATGACTACGCCGCCATGGAGCAGGCACTGGAGCGCCGCTTCGGCAAGCTGCAGGAGCCGGACAAGGTGCCGGACGTGCTGTTTATCGACGGCGGCCTCGGCCAGCTGCGCCGTGCCGAGGAGATCCTGACTCGTCAGCTGGAGTTTCTCGGCGGCAAGTACCCGCTGCTGGTGGGCATCGCCAAGGGGGTGACCCGCAAGGCGGGGCTGGAGACCCTGATCCTGGGAGATAGTCACGAAGAGCTGCACCTGCCGGCAGATATGCCCGCTTTGCACCTTATCCAGCACATTCGCGATGAATCTCACCGTTTTGCCATCACCGGCCACCGCGCCCGGCGGGCCAAGGCGCGCACCACCAGTACTCTGGAAGATATTCCCGGGGTGGGGCCCAAGCGCCGGCAGGCCCTGCTCAAGTACCTGGGCGGGTTGCAGGAGGTGAAGAAGGCAGGGGTGGACGAGCTCGCCAAGGTGCCCGGCATCAGCCAGGAGCTGGCCCAGTCCATTCATGATGCGCTGCACTCGCTCTGAGCCTTCTGTTCAGGGCAAGTGGTATCCGGCATCAGCCAGGAGTTGGTTAACCCCACAGCATCCACGATGCGCTGCTCTTGTATTAGCGCCGCCGAGCGGGGGTAAACTCACCCTTCTGACGTACAAGGGCCGTGACGCAGGGGGCCCGCCAATGCCATAATGGCCCCATCCTGAGGTTATTGATGGATTCATAGACCAAGGCGGGCACCGACCCGGTTGCATCTGCGATCGGCTTGGGGCTACCATGTAGCGGCATACAAGAAGTGGCTGAAAAATAATGACAAATATTCCTAACCTGCTGACGTTTTTTCGGATTTTGCTCATCCCCGTCTTCGTCATCCTGTTCTATCTTCCCTATCAGTGGTCCTACATGGCGGCCGCCATCGTCTTTATCGTGGCGGCGGCGACCGACTGGTTTGATGGCTATCTCGCCCGCAAGCTGAACCAGTCCACCGCCTTTGGCGCTTTCCTCGATCCGGTCGCCGACAAGATCATGGTGGCCGCCGCCCTGGTGGTCATCGTTGAACACTACAACACCATCTGGGTCACCATCCCCGCCATGACCATGATCGGCCGCGAGATCATCATCTCCGCCCTGCGCGAGTGGATGGCCGAGCTTGGCAAGCGCTCCTCGGTGGCGGTCAGCTGGATCGGCAAATGGAAGACCATGATCCAGATGGTGTCGCTCACTGGCCTCATCTGGCAGTACGACATCTGGATGGTGTGGCTCGCCTACGTGCTGCTCTATGTGGCGACAGTGCTCACCTTCTGGTCCATGTTCCAGTACATGAAGGCCGCCTGGGGTGATCTGACCTACCACTCCCGCTTTTAGTCTGCCGGCAGGCAAACCGCCGTTTCCCTGCCATTGGAGCCGGGAAACGGCCATGAGCGGTGAAAGTGTGGGATAAGGGTAAAAAACACCCGAACGATCAGAGTATTAAATGTTTTTGGTTGACTGGACGAGGAACATCGCTAGAATGCGTCCTCGTAGTCAGGCAATCAGCCAGACCGATGCGGGAATAGCTCAGTTGGTAGAGCACGACCTTGCCAAGGTCGGGGTCGCGAGTTCGAGTCTCGTTTCCCGCTCCAAATTCAGACAATCGAGAGCCAACTCTCTTTTGCATGGCGCGTTAGCAAAGCGGTTATGCAGCGGATTGCAAATCCGTTTAGTCCGGTTCGACTCCGGAACGTGCCTCCATATTGACAAGCCCGCCACGCGGGCTTGATACCGATTGCGGTGCCCGAGTGGTGAAATCGGTAGACACAAGGGATTTAAAATCCCTCGCTTTTCGAGGCGTGCCGGTTCGATTCCGGCCTCGGGCACCATTAAAATCAAAGACTTACGAAGGCCACTAGCGATAGTGGCCTTTTTTGTTTGCTCTCAGTGTCCAGATTTGATCCCCGCAGATGTTTTAATGTGGGCCGGGCGGCCAGCGCGGCCTGCTTGCCGGTGAAGCCCATCACCACAGAGATGAAACCGTCTTTGGTCATTTCGGATGCCCCTTGTTGAAAGAACACCGCTATGCTCAGCCGGTCGCGATAAGCAGAGCCAAATATGGCACCAGATTGAACAGCAGAACCCCGATTTTATAGACGGCGACCCCCAGGTAGTGGATGGCATCGAAGCGCTCCTCGGAGAGGTGGAACCAGCGACTGTGCAGTCGGTACATCCAGCCGTGGGCAAACACAAATGCGGCAAACCACCCCAGCAGGATGAGATAGTTGATGACCAGGCAGCCGAGCAGGAATGCCTTTAGAGTGTGCAGATCCATGACTATGTCCTGTAGTGCCCAGAGAGAGGTGCCGGTGTCAGCCTCAGGCGTGCATGGCGCCAACACCAGCTTGAAATACACGGGTGACCATCACTTTGGTGATGGAGTGGTCACCATAGACATGCCGAACTGTGCTTTGGGCTCATCGGTAAAGTAACCACCGCCCATGCCCCCGCCGCCACTGCCCTTACCGCCGGCATTGCTTCCGTCATCCCCGCTCGGGGGAGGCGTCGCCCCGCCATTGGAGGCGCAGGCTGCCAGCAAGAGTTGTGCTGCTATCAGGCAAACTTTCCACATCTTCATGACAATCTCCTCAACTGCTGAGCTTGCCCAGTGATCGGGCTAAACGAGTCGGTCGAGACGAGCAAGCAGGTAATTAGTTTAGTTCACGCAGGTCCCCTTCATGCCGGGCGGCGCCGCGGTTAAACAGGCCCGATGAGGGATAATGGCGGTATGGCGGTATGGCGGTATGGCGGTATGGCGGTATGTCGGTGGCGGAGGGATAACAGTCAGCGCGCAAACCTCGGGCAAGGAAAAGCCATCGATATCACGAGTGCGCAAGCCGCTTGCCAGCCAGGACGAGGAGCTGGCGTTCGAGCGCGTTGGGCTGGACCCGGACAAGGGCAAGCCCTGGCCGGAGGGGCAGGTGGAACCGAACGACAGGTGGAGCCTCTTCGATCTGGTCGCAATGGGCATGGCCAGAGCCTGTGCCATGGCGAGGCCCGCAAGGCCAAGCTGCCTACCTACGAGCGGTGTGCAACGAGCTCAAGTGGCCAGGGGAGTGGCAGGAGGAAAACGCCCTCGATGCCCAGATTCTTTCCCCACGGATTTATGCCTGCCGTGTTTCCAGCTTCACGTCCAGTGCAGGTGGTTGGTGTCGCCCTGATGGGAGATCGTTCACCGCTAGGAAAGCGGTCTGGTGCTGTGGCTTATCAGGCGGGCCCTGTAGCGGGCATGGCGCCTTGATCCAGCCGTCATCCACCAGCAGATGGCATCCATATCCCGTCGGCGGTCCATCTGAGGCTATCCATTCAATATCAGCGGCAGACACCGTTGGATAGAACAAAAAATACTCAGAAACCTGTTGCGGACTTGGCACGGTGGATCGGGTTTCAATCGCGGCGATGCATCTTGCCCTGATCCGCGCCACCCGCTACAGCCTCAATCAGCCCAGCTCCCATCGAATCAATCCGATAGCGCACCACCGCAGTGGCGGGGCCACAGTTTCACGGGGAAAAGTGGAGTGCCAGGCCGGCGAGACCATCATCAGGCGGTGGTATCCAAACGAACTCATGACCCATGCATGGCCTCGTATTGGGCGCCGTCCCTTGCGCGCAGAGCGGCAGAAGCTGACGTACGCTTGACGCTTTATCACAAAAGGAGCCGCCCGCTTGCACATCAACGAAGTCAGATCAGACAGGGACGAAAATTGAACGAACACAAACCTCAAGGAATCCATCATGAGTGTGCTCAATGTAAAATATGTGCTGCTCGGCACCATGGCGCTGTTTTTAGGCAGCTGTGATACCGAAACCATGGTACCCGTGCCCGGTGAGGGCGGTGGAGGTAATGGAACAGACGCAGCCCGGATCACCAGCCTGCAAGTCACCCCCTCAGAGAGCCGCCTCCCGGCAGGATTACAACAACAATTTATTGCCAAGATCACCCTGGACGATGGCTCGATAAATGATGCCACCCATGACGTGATCCTTCAGTGGAGCAGCAGTGACGCCAGCATAGTCACCGTCGATGCCACTGGTCGTGCGACCGCTGTCGGGGCCGGGATAGCCACCATCAACGCCACGGGTACCGAGAATGGCAGGGTATTTGAGGCCAGCGCCCGGCTGGAGGTGATGGATGCCGTCGTCACCGATCTGGCCCTCACCCCCACGGCTGCCGCCAGCATGCCGCCCTCGGATTCACAGCCGATTGTCCTCACCGTTTTTGCCGCTAATGGGACACTCTCAGATGGCAGCCTCCTGGATCTGACCAACAACCCGGCCCTGAACTGGAGCAGCAGTGATGAGGCGGTGGCCACCGTCAGCAACGCCGCCGGCAGCAAAGGGGTGGCGACCGCCGTGGGGGCGGGCATCACCACCATTACCGCGAGCGGGATGCTCAATGGGCAGAACTTCAATGCCACCGCAGACTTGGCCGTGACCCCGTGACTGACGTTGTGGTAACGGGTAATACCCTACCAGTGTGACCATGACGGCAGAGCGCCCGCTCTGCCATTCGTCCCCCCTAAACCCCCTTCGTTTTACTTCCCGTTGCAGATCCCCGTTGGGTCAGAAAGTGCGCCTCCAGAATGCCGCCATTGATCTGGTCGCGCCGCCTATTTGCAGGTGAAGGGTGCCGCCTTCCCAACCCAGACAGTGCCCGGGCGGCGCAGAGTGCTGCAGGCTTTCCCTGTGATGCGGATGGCACCGTTTTATGCGGCACCATCGGCCAGGCGGTGGGGCTCAGGCAGATGGAAGAAGGCCCCAGATCCTGGGGCCTTCTTTGGCTGTACCTCGCTAGCGAATGCTAATCCTCGAAGAGGAATTCCAGCAGCAGCCTCCTTCTGGGTGAGCCGCTCCATGCCTCCAGCACACACAAGACCTCGTTGTGATCGGCGCCGAAGAGGGTGGTGTCTGCTACCAGCTCCTCGATCACGCCGTCTTGCTCGCACTCCTCGCGCGACTTGCCGCTATCGGTGATGAGTTTTCGCAGACGCGCTCTCGCCTGTTCGGTCATAGGCACCTCCCGACCTGGTCTGCAGCGTGGGTTTATTCAATGATAGGCAAGGGCGGGCTGGCCAGCGTCGGGCTTATACCCTCACCCGATAAGCTAACCGGGCGATGCGCCGGCCATGGCTCGCGATCCTCCTGCTCAAAGGGTTCGCATCGGGCATCGGGCTGGGCTAGAGTCGGCCTTCTGGATTTATCGTCAGGCGAAACGAGGGGGAAGCTCACTCATGCTAAAGGTCATAGCGCAGGACTTCATCAAGCCGGATCGTATCGAGGCGGTCATGCCGCTGTATCGGGAGCTGGTGGAGAAGACCAGGGCGGAGACGCTGTGCATCTCCTATGAACTGTGCGTCGATCAGAAGGATCCCGGGCACTTCGTGTTCCTGGAGGCGTGGCCCGATCGAGCGGCCCTGGATGCTCACTGCGCCACCGAGCATTTCAGGCGGCTGGTGCCCCTGATCGATCGGCATCAGCGGCTGCCCGGCACCTACCTGCTGATGGATGCGTTCGCGTGATCCCCTGGCCAGGCGCTCAGGCTGGCGCGGCGGCCATAAAAAATCCGAAACACCAGGTTTCGGATCTTGGCCCTGGGGGAACACAGGGATGGCGCCAGGGGGAGTGGGCGGCTCAGCTGCGCACCTTGTTGTAGATAAACAGCACCATCAAGGCGCCCACGGTCGCGATGAGAATGCTCGGCAGGTTGAAGCCGTTGACCGTACCCATGCCGAGCAGGGTGCTGACATAGCCACCCACCATGGCACCGATCACCCCCAGGATCACCGTCATGATAAAACCGCCCCCATCCTTGCCCGGCATGATCCACTTGGCCAGGATGCCGACGATCAATCCCAATACGATCCAGGTCATAAAGCCCATAACGTCGTCCTCATTGTGTGCAGAAAACCAGAGTATACGCAGGGATCTGTATTGCATCGCACCCCGGACGGGCATGGCTCATCAATGGCCATATGAGAACAATTCCCCCTGACTAACTGAGGGCGCGGGTCTCGAGCCGCTGGCCCGCGGGGGAGCAGACCAGGATAGATCCCTGCTCGAACCAGTCCCCCAGCACGATGCGGCGGGCAGGCGCCCCATCGAGGCTGAAGTCGTGGATGGCGGGTCTGTGGGTATGGCCGTGGATCATGGTGCGGCACTCATGCTGTCTCATCAGCTCATCGACCGCCTCCGGGGTGACGTCCATGATGCTCCGATGTTTGTTGGGGTTCTCGGTCCCGCTTTGGCCGCGGATCTTGTGGGCGATGGCCTGACGGCGGCTAAGTGGCAGGCGCAGGAACAGCCAGCGCAGCCATCTGAGATTTACGATGCGGCGATACTTCTGGTAGTCGACATCATGGGTGCAGAGCATGTCGCCGTGGCTCAGCAGCACCCGCTCGCCATAGAGTTCGATGACGCAGGGATCGCCGAGCAGGGTCATGCCCGCCCGCCTGGCAAACTGCTTGCCCAGCATGAAGTCGCGGTTGCCGTGGATGAAATAGATGGGCACCCCTTGCTGGCTCAGGGTCAGGAAGGCGGCGGCCACCTCCTGATGGAGCGCCGTGAGATCATCGTCGCCAATCCAGAATTCGAACAGATCCCCCAGCACATAGAGGGCATCGGCGCCGGGGGCGTCGTGCGCCAGAAAGCGGACCAGCGCGGCCGTCATGTCGGGGCGGGCGGCACAGAGGTGAATGTCGCTGATAAAAAGGGTGGTCGTCATGGTGCGCTAAGGATCCCGAAAGAGGCTGGGTGGGTCATGGGGTAGGTTGCCAGTTTAACCGAGCAAGGTCCGTCCCCTCCAGCGTCAACAACGCCAGATAGGGATCGCCCGTCAGGCCGAGCAGCTGGCAGATGGCGGCTTCGCCTTTCAGGCCCTGCGCGAGGCGAAGGCGCAGCACGGCCCGATGGAAGTCATGGCCGAAGTGCTCGAGCAGGGCCGCCATCAGGCTGAGATGGCGCCAGCCGTGCAGGGTCTCGAGCCGCGCCGGGGTGACATAGAGCTCGACGGGCCAGGGGTGACCATCGGCGCCAGCCAGGGTTTGCTCCAGCAACCAGACGCCATTGGCCAAGGCGCGGCGCTGCCAGCCCCGTTCGGCCAGCAGGGTGGCCAGCGCGGCGGGATCCCTATGCCGGCAGAGGATATCGAGATCGCTGCCGGGCCTGTCGAGCCCTATGGTCAGGGTGCTCACCAGCGCCACGTCCTGGCACAGCTGCCCCAGCTCATCCCACAGCCCCGCGGTCAACAGGGCATGGGCCGAGCGTTGGCGTGCGTTGCCAAGGGCCAGGTAGTCGAGGCGGCGCCAGTCGGGGCGTGTGGCGCGTGCAGATGGAAAAACTGCGGCCGGGGCCGCAGTCGTTTCATCTGGCAGAAGGCGACAATCAGTCGGCAAGGGTCACCTTGGTGATCACCACATCTTCTACCGGCACGTCCTGATGGACACGGCCACGGTTACCGGTCTTGACGCTCTTGATCTTGTTGACCACGTCCATGCCGGCACTCACTTCACCGAACACGCAGTAGCCGAAGCCCTGGCTGGTGGCGGACTTGAAGTCGAGGAAGTCGTTGTTGTTCACGTTGATGAAGAACTGGGCGCTGGCAGAGTGCGGCTCCATGGTGCGGGCCATGGCGACGGTACCAATCTTGTTGGACAGGCCGTTGGCCGCTTCGTTCTTGATGGAGGCGCGGGTGTCTTTCTCTTCGAAGCCGGGGGCATAACCGCCGCCCTGGATCATGAAGCCGTCGATGACGCGGTGGAAGATGGTGTTGTCGTAGTGACCGTCACGGCAGTATTGCAGGAAGTTGGCCACGGTTTCCGGGGCCTTGTCGGCGTGCAGGGTGAGGGTGATGTCGCCGTGGTTGGTGTGCAGAGTAACCATGATATGTCCTTTCAAATGTTGCGCGGGCACGAAGGCGGCTCGCGGCTGTTGCGTGGGCTATGGCCTAAAGTGGTGGCAATTCTAGCCCATCGGGGGCCTGCGGCATAGATGGCACGCAGGATCCGGCGCGTTTTCTGCCTCGTTTTCTCCACCGGATGCGGGTAGAATGGCAGGCCATTTTACTCACAGGCAGTGGTCATAAGATGCTGAAGATATACAACACACTCACTCGTCAAAAAGAAGAATTCAAACCTATCCACCCGGGCAAGGTGGGCATGTATGTGTGTGGCGTCACTATCTATGATCACTGTCATATCGGTCACGGTCGCACCTTCGTCGCCTTCGACGTGGTGGCCCGCTACCTGCGTTACAGCGGCTACCAGCTCAACTACGTGCGCAACGTCACCGACGTGGATGACAAGATCATCAAGCGCGCCGCCGAGACCCAGGTGACCTGCGACGATCTGACCGAGCGCCTGATCGGTGACATGCACCAGGATTTTGATGCCCTCGGCATGGTGCGCCCGGACGTCGAGCCGCGCGCCACCCAGCACATCCATGAGATCATCGCGCTGGTCGAGACCCTGATCGCCAAGGATCACGCCTACGTGGCCGACAACGGCGACGTCATGTTCATCGTCGAGTCGTTTGCCGACTACGGCAAGCTGTCCGGTCAGGATCTGGAGCAGCTGCAGGCCGGTGCCCGGGTCGATGTGGTGGATGCCAAGCGCAACCCGCTCGACTTCGTGCTGTGGAAGATGTCCAAGCCCGGCGAGCCGACCTGGGACAGCCCCTGGGGCCCGGGTCGTCCCGGCTGGCACATCGAGTGCTCCGCCATGAACTCCAAGCACCTTGGCAACCACTTCGACATTCACGGCGGCGGCTCCGATCTGCAGTTCCCGCACCACGAGAACGAGATCGCCCAGTCCTGCTGCGCCCACGGTGGCGACTACGTCAACACCTGGATGCACAGCGGCATGGTGATGGTGGACAAAGAGAAGATGTCCAAGTCCCTCGGCAACTTCTTCACCATCCGCGACGTCCTGGCCCACTACGACGCCGAGAGCGTGCGTTACTTCCTGATGTCTGGCCACTACCGCAGCCAGCTCAACTACTCGGAAGACAACCTTAAGCAGGCCCGCGCCGCGCTGGAGCGGATGTACACCGCCCTGCGTGACCTGCCTGCCGCCGAGGCCGCCGGTGGTGACGAGCAGGTGGCTCGCTTCAAGGAGGCGATGGACGACGACTTCAACACCCCGGAAGCCTACTCCGCCCTGTTCGATCTGGTGCGTGAGATCAACCGCCAGAAGGCCGAAGACCTGACCGTGGCCGCCGGCCTCGGTGCCCGCCTGCGCGAACTCGGCGCCGTGCTCGGCATCCTGCAGCAGGATCCGGACGCCTTCCTCAAGGGCAATGACGCCGATGAGGAAGTGGCCGAGATCGAGCAGCTTATAGCCCAGCGCAACCAGGCCCGCGCCGACAAGAACTGGGCCGCCGCCGACGCCGCCCGCAACCGTCTCACCGAGATGGGCATAGTGCTGGAAGACAGCGCCGGCAAGACCAGCTGGCGCCGTGCCTAAGGTCGGTTGCTCTGTTAGAGCCAACAGGTTAACCAAAATAAAAAACCGCAGCCCTAGGGCTGCGGTTTTTGTTTGTGTCTTTTCCCTCGGAGCCTCTTAAGCCTTCGCTGCCTCCGCTCTGATCCCCTCTCCCCTTGCGGGAGAGGGCTAGGGTGAGGGGAGCTAACGTCATTCCCTAGCGGAATGTCATCCAACGCCTACATGGCATGGCTTCGCCATGCAGGACGCGAGAACGCGGCCCTCGACAGGGTAACGTAATGGTGTGTTTTTACATTAAGCATTAGATTTATTTTGCCGAATGTAGAAAACTAAATGAGAGTTTTGTAAATGGCGTTGTCTGCTGATATTAGTTGTGATTATACATATAGCAGCTTATGGATATTAAAAATAGTGGACTATTTAAAGTTTGTCGAAAATAGAACCATTACTAGGTGTAAATAACTTGTGATATAGTTTTGTAGCATAGTTATCTGTCATGCCAGAAATGTAATCACAAATTACACGTTCTTTATTCTCTGCATTTTTATGTTTTTCAAATGTACTTCTAGGTAAAAGTCTTTCTGGATTAGAACTAAGTACTTCAAATAGTCTGAGAACAATTTGTTGCCCTTTGTACTCCAATACTTGTACTTCAGGGGTTTTGATTACTCTACTCATAACTAATGACTTTAGTGATTCTAGAATTTTTTGGCTGTCATTTGGAAGCGTTACGCCTAAATCTAGAAGCTCTGTCTCAAATAATTCCTTTCTCTTTACAGATATGGATGATATAAAATGACCAATCAGTTTGCTTATTGCGTGCTTTCTATCTTTGTTTGAACTTGAAAACAATTTTTCTGTATAAAAATCTAATTCATCTATTATTTTGTTTTCTTTGTGGATTTTTATTTCAGGTACAACTTCATTCATCCACATGTCTTTAGTTATTAACCCCAGAGCAATACCATCTTCAAGGTCGTGAACGCCATATGATATATCGTCGGCTAATTCCATTATGCTGGTGTCAAACGATTTATATTTTGTCTTATGATGCTTGTTTTCGTTATGCTGAATGTCGGTGAAGGTTAGTATGTCATGTGGTGGAATTGAGTGCAGAACCCAATTTACATCATTAATTTCATCGTCTAGATAACATTTAGGTGGATGGTAGTTATCTAAGTTCACAGGTGGAATCTGTGTGTTAGATATAGTCTTTTTATAATTATGCATTTTACTGTATGGTGACGGATACTTTAATATACCTAGAATACTTCTCCGTGTCAGATCCATTCCATTGAGTGGTGAATATTCACCTAATTTTGTTATGATTCTTAATGTCTGTCCATTCCCCTCAAAACCACCTTCGTTTATCATCGCATAATTTAATGCAACTTCTCCACCATGACCGAAGGGGGGGTGTCCTAAATCATGACTTAATCCAATAGTTTCTATTAAGCTAAGTGATGGTATCCATTTCTTTATATCCTCATCGGAATTGTATTTCTCATGAAGAAACTCGCTGATACCAGATCCTATCTGAGCAACTTCTAATGAATGGGTTAATCTGGTTCTGTAAAAATCACTTTCTCCAATGCCAAGAATCTGAGTCTTTGCTTGCAATCGTCTGAATGCTGCAGAATGTATAATTCTAGCTCTATCTCTCTGATATTGAGAATCACCATTGTCAGAGTTGAATCTTTTAGATGGATATCCCTCATCATCTTGCCTTTTTCGTCCAATCCAATATTCTGGTTGGTTGTGACTAATTTTTGTCATAAATAATCTCTAAGTTGATTTTTAATTCCAATTATTTAGTCCGATTAGTAAAACACAATCGGATATTCGAGTGATACTCTGTTATCAGAGTTAGATGCTTACTATCAGGCCTTTAATATCAGGCTACTCCCCGAATACACAGGGCGCTATTAACAGGTCTCGGGGTCTCGGGTTGGGTATTGCCCCCTGTTGTTCGCCGAGGTGAGCCCGTTTGTCCAGGCCGCGAGGCAGGACGCCGAGCGAGCGCCGCTGGGCCAGGGATGGCCCATCGGCGCGTGCCGTGGGACAAACGGGTGAACCGAGGGAACCCGACGAAGGAGGGCGAACAAGCGGGGATGGCCTTTCTTTTGGTGACTTTTCTTTGGCCACGCAAAGAAAAGTCACTCGCCCAAGCCCGAAGGGCGGGCGAAACCCCGTCGAGGACAGCGTCCTCGCGTCCTGCATGGCAAAGCCATGCCCAAAGCTGTTGGCGACCCCTCACCCTAACCCTCTCCCGCAAGGGGAGAGGGGATCAAACCGAAAGCTCGAGACGCTAACGGATTGCACCGGTCGAGGACGGCGTCCTCGCCTCTTGCCGCAGGCACGGGATACCGGGCTGGTATCCGCCAGAATTGCTACCGCCCCTGGCTTGCCGCTACCACAGTGCGTTGCTGACCATCAGCGGGAGAGAAGGGGGCCAACAGGCACAGCCCATCTTACGGAGCCATCTCGGTCTTCTCCACGCAATTGATGAGTCAATCGCCAGAATCGGTTGGTTTCTTGCGCTGCTTCAAAGTTCGGTGGCACACCGGGCGCTGGGCAGGCGGCAAGGGGAGGCGATTCCCCTCAGCTGCCAGCCGGTGTATCGGTCCGCCACAGGAAAACGGCAGGGGGAAGAGGGGCTGCCGACGTTATCTGTCCGGTGCGATTAAGAGTCGCAAGATGGCGGCGCGGATGGAGAGACGTGGGGCGGGCCGCTCGGGGAGGCCTCCTCTCCCGTGGGGGCAAACCCTGAGGGGGCCGGCATTTTGCCGGACCGAACTCCTGCCTGCGTCGACGGGGCTTGATAGTCCACCACCGGGTTGGCTATGGTGTCCGGGGTTGACATGCAAGCTGGGAGATGTACGTGGACAAGATATTGCAGGCCCTGTCGGAGCGGGTCACAGAGGCGCGGGATCTGGAGAGCCTGACCCGCCCGCTGCTGGAGATGCTGGAGGCGGTGACCGGGCTGGAGTCGACCTATCTCACCGAGATCGATCTGGTGCAGGGCACGCAGAGCATCCGCTATGCCAACAATGCCAACAATGCCAACGACGTGGCCGGGTTGCAGATCCCGGAGGGGATCACGGTGGACTGGAGCGATACCCTGTGCCGGCGGGCGATCGATGAGGGGCGCATCTATACCGACAACGTCGCCGAGTGCTGGGGGGATTCCCAGGCGGCCAGTGCGCTCGGCATCCACACCTATCTGAGCAGCCCGGTGCGCACCTCCTCGGGCTCACTCTACGGCACCCTGTGCGCCGCCAGCGCCGAGCACAAACCCTTGGTGGCCGGCTCCGAGCAGCTCATCGCCTTCTTCGCCCGGCTGATCGCCGAGCATGTGGAGCGGGAGCAACTGCTGCAGCAGTTGCAGCGGGCCAACCAGGAGCTGTCGCGCCAGGCGCTCAGCGATCCCCTGACCGGCCTGCCGAACCGGCGGGCGCTGATGCACGAGCTCAATCGGCTGTTCTCCCTGTCGGAGCGGGCCGGGCACCCCGTGCTCATCGCCTTCATCGATCTCGATGGCTTCAAGGTCATCAACGACACCCACGGCCACGAGGCGGGGGATCTGCTGCTGGTTACCCTGGCGCGGCAACTGTCGGCGGCCCTGCGCGGCGGCGATCTGCTGGCGCGGGTCGGGGGCGACGAGTTCGTCGCCGTCGGCATGGGGCCTCATCGGGGCGATGAGTCGATAGAGGTGGCGGTGCAGCGTTTCCAGCGCCGGCTGTTCGAGCAGAGCGTGCTCCAGCTGCCGCTCCCGTCCCGGGTGCTGCATTACCCCGGTGCCAGCGTGGGAGTGGTGGCCATAGATCCGGCCCACACCAGCATCGACGATGCTCTGCGTCAGGCCGATGCGCGCATGTATGCGGTCAAGCGCCAGCGCCGCACGCTGGGGTGAGGGTCGCCTTGCGCCTGGGGCCCTGGCCGTTGGGATCTCGGGCGCCGCTGCTTTGATTTCGCGCATTGTTGCCCCCGCACCCGCGATGCTAGGATGCTTCTCCCCCACACAGGCATCCTCTACCATGGCAAACCGCGTTATCAGCCGTTACCGCGCCCTGACGGCGAAAGTGGCCGATCTCTTTGCGGAACTCTCGGAGTTTCAGCAGCGCATCTGGGTGGTCAGCATCATGCACGACGCCTACACAGATACCTTTATCGTCAATGAAGGCAGCTTCGAGGAGCCCATGCAGTGGATGGTCCGCAAGGGCTACGACGGGGCCATGCTGCAACGGGTGAACAAGATGCAGCGCTCCCAGGCGATCCAGCTCGAGTTTGGCGGCATCAGCCATCGCCTGATGCGGGTCAAGTAGTCCCTCTCCCTCTCGATGTGTGCCCCGGCCGTCTGACGTTCTTTTCTCCCATCCCCCGATAAAAAAGAGGCCCGCGTGGGCCTCTTTTTGTTGCGAGTTCGGGCTAGCGCACCGGAAGGTATTTGGCCTGCAACTGCTGGAAGTCGCTGCTGGCCAGCACCTGGGCCAGGCCGCGCTGAAACTCCCTGACCAGTGCATCGTCGATCGGATGGCTGAAGGCGAAGCAGAACTGCTCCGAGCTCAACACCCAGCGCACCTCGAAGTCGGCGAGATCCAGCTGCTGGGCGGCGATCAGCTCCAGCAAGGTGGTCTTGTTGCTGGAGATGAGATCGACCCGACCCGAGGTGAGCATCTTGAGCGCCTGGGGGAGGCGGTTGGCTGTCATGATCTTCTGCTCGTCGAAGCCGCTGTTGAGCAGCAGCTGCTCCCCGACGTCGGTGCGCACGGCGCCGATATGGTACTGCTGGGCCTCCGCCAGCGCCCCGAGCCGGATATCGCGGTTGGCCAGCCCCATCAGCACTATCTCCGCATAACCGATGGGGCAGGCCCATTTGAACAGGGGATCCCGTGCCTCGGTGCGGGCGGTGGAGAAGAGCACCACGTTGGGCTTCTGGGTCAGCAGGTAGTAGCCCCGCGCCCAGGGCAGGATGCCGATCGGCTGCGCCGGGGTGTCGGTCTGTTGCCACACCCGTTGCAGCAGCTCGACGGCGAGGCCGGTGGGCTCACCGGATGGGCCTGTGAAGTTGTAGGGTTTGTACTCTTCGGTGAGGTAGTGCAGCTTGCCGAGTGCGGGGCTGGCCTGGGCCGTCCAGCCGAGCAGGCCACCTAAGCCAACCGAGAGGGCGGCAGAGAGCGCGACGGCGCGCGCGGCAACTGGCATCCATGTTCTCATCCCGGCCCTCCTGCTACGTGTGGTTCGCTTCAAGTGTCGCCGAGTCGCGGGGTTTCGCCAGCCGTAGCCGGGGCTGCCGGTCTTCTGACGCTAGGGGCATTAGCCGGTTTATCCCGGCCGGGAGCCTAGGCGGGGCGCCTTCTCCTGCCTCGTCAGGGGTTCCCGCCGTTCACCAGGTCGAGCGGGTGCGGCCTATGGGGTTGAACTCCTCGTCACGCAATCCCACCAGCAGCGTCTTGCCATCGGTCTGCAGCCGGAACTCGCCGTAGCGGGCCGCCTCGTACTGGGCGCCGCTGCCCTCCTCGAAGAAGAAGGCATCCGGCCCTATCCACCACTGGTTGTGCTGCCGGCGGACCTGCAACAGGCGCTGATCCCGGGTGGGGGCCTCGGGGTTGCCATCGGCCACCCAGTGCGCCACCTGATGCTCATCGAGCCGGATCACCAGGGTGTCGGTCGCCGGGGCAGCGTCTGGCGTCAGGCTCCCCAGCTGGCGAGCGAGCTCGTAGTTGAGGCGCATGTAGTCCCCCTGCATCAGGGAGCGGGGATCGACCGGCGCCAGCCGGAGCAGCACCACCTCGCCGCTGCGCATGGCGTGCTCGTAGCGCCAGACGGTGAAGTTGATGCCCGCCAGGATGGCGAGGCCGGTCAGCAGGAGGGCGAGTCGTCTCATGAGGGGATCTCCTTGCCGAGGATTTTCAGCAACTGGCGGGCGCCGAGCAGCAGGGCGCCCGAGCCCAGCAGCAGCCAGGATTTGGTCATCAGGGTCAGCCCCAGATCGTAGTAATAGAGGGAGCCAAAGCCGAGCAGCAGCAGGCCCGCCAGCGTCATCAGCCCCAGGCTGCCGGCATAGAAGCCGAGCACCAGCACCAGGGCACCGGCCCCCATGCCGGGGATGATGGCGCTGATCAGCACCAGCGGCAGGCCATACAGCAGCGGCAGCTTCAGCCGGACCATGACTCCGAGCAGCAGGGCGGCGCAGAGCAGGGGGTTGAGCCAGAGCGGCAGGCGGGAGTGGCCGAGCTCGTCGAGCATGCTGGCGCCCCCGTCCCACAGCGGATGGTGCAGCCGGCCCAGCACCAGCAGGGAGAGCGCCAGCCCCAGGGTGAGGGACTCATAGAGC
This sequence comes from Aeromonas sp. sif2416, assembly GCF_019218665.1. Lineage (NCBI taxonomy): Bacteria > Pseudomonadati > Pseudomonadota > Gammaproteobacteria > Aeromonadales > Aeromonadaceae > Aeromonas > Aeromonas sp. sif2416. The sequence continues at coordinate 60,572 of NZ_JAHUXC010000007.1, read as the reverse complement.
TGGTGACGGCCGGGTTGGCGTTCGGCCAGCAGCCAGCAGGCGGTGAGCACCCCCATCACCAGCGGCAGGGCCAGCAGTTGCAGGCCGAGGCAGGCCAGCCCCAGCGTGAGCAGGATGGCGGCGGCGAAGCTGTGAAACAGCCGGATCAACCAGTGCTCGAACAGAGCGGCGATCCCTAGGGAGAGGGCACAGAGGCCGAGCCAGAGGATGGCCGAGTGCAGATCGACCCGATCGATGAGGCCATAGAGCAGCCAGGCATCGGCGGCCAGCGCCAGCGCCAGCACGAACTGATCCCAGAGATCGCTGCGCCTGGCCTTGCGGTTGAGCCCGAGGGCGGCGGCCATCAGGATGGCGCCCATGGCGAGGGCATGGTTGGCCTCCCGGATGACACCCTCGAAGGCCATAAACAGGAAGAACAGCAGGAAGAGCGCGGCCAGCCAGCCCACTATGCCGAGCAGGAAGCGGCTCGACCAGTGGGGTTGTTCATCGAGGGGCGCCTCACCCTCGACCAGACTGGCGGCCTGCAGCCGCTGCCAGGGAGTCAGCTCAGACATGGGACCTCCGTTGTTGTTGCAGCCAGCGGCTGGCCATGACCATGAAAGTCCGATGGCGATGGGATGGCCAGCAGGGGCGACCAGAGGATCGGCTCAGACATGGGACCTCCGTTGTTGTTGCAGCCAGCGGCTGGCCATGACAGAGAGGCCGATGGCGATCAGGCTCAGCAGCAGGAAGCCGTTCACATCGGGCTCCATCCACTTGCCAAGGGCTGCCAGGATGACGGCGATGAGGCTCAGGCACCCCATGGCGAGCCCGGCGATGAAACGACCGTGCCAGCGTGCATAGGCCGCGACCAGCCAGCCGAGCCAGAGTGGCCAGACCCAGGGGGAGGCGGCCTCGAACAGGGACAGCAGCGCCAGCAGGGTGACACCGAGCCCGGCGGCCAGGCCCGGCAGCCAGGAGGGCATCAGCCTGAAGCGGGCGGGCACCAGCAGGAGTGCGCCCCAGAGGGTGGCGTTGAACAGGGTGAGGCTCCAGCCGAGCGCCTCCTCATCGAAGGCGAAGAAGAAGTCGAACAGGCCGAGCCGCCAGTAGAGCACCAGCGCCAGCTGGCCGAGCAGCCAGCAGAGGGTCCAGAGCAAGGGGCTCCGGCCGAGGGCGGCCAGCGGCATCAGCAGCAGGGTCCAGGTGGCAAACAGCTGCCAGGGATCGGCGCCGGTCTGGTAGGTCTGGCCCACCAGGGCCAGCAGGGCGCCGATGTTGAGCGCCACGGCCAGCAGCAGGGCCTGGCGCGGGGTGTCCGCCAGCGGCTTGCGCCACAGCAGCACCAGCATGGCGAGCAGGGGCAGCTCCAGCAGGGCGAGGCGGGACAGGCGGCCCAGCTCCTGCCAGTTGAAGGCGACGAAGAACACCAGCCCGGCGCCGAGGCAGAGGCTGCCGAGCCAGAGCAGCAGGCGATCGAACAGCCACTGCCAGCGCGCGCTGGCGGGGGGCAGCTCCAGCAGGGCCAGGGCCGCCGGCAGGTTGGCCGGGGCGAGGCGGCCGCGTCTGACCCAGTCGAGTAGCGTCTGTCTTGAGGTGGGGTGCATGGCAAGGCTCCTGAAAGCAGGTCGAAACCGGGGTTTGACGCATTATGGCACGGCGCCGCGGCCCGGGGCAGGCCCCGCCTGGGCGGGTGCGACAAGGGCCTGCGGTCACGAGGGCACAAAAAAAGCCCCGACCTGAGGAGGGGGCTCGATGATGCCAGGGGGCTGGCTATGTCTTGGCGGCGTGCAGGCGTTCTGGGTCAGTGCTCACGCCGACCCCGGCGCCTTGGGCCGACGCCGGTCAGACGAACAGCAGGGTGCTGATCCCCAGCCCCACGAAGAGGATGGCGCAGGCGATGCGGATCCCCTTGAGCGGCAGCTTGTCGGCGCCGAGCTTGCCGAGCAGCACCACGGGCACGTTCGCCAGCATCATGCCGAGGGTGGTGCCGGCGATGACCTGGGTCAGGGAGTCGTACTTGGCCGCCAGCAGCACTGTGGCTATCTGGGTCTTGTCACCGATCTCGGCGATGAAGAACAGCACGAAGGTGGCCATGAAGGGGCCGTACTTGTCGAGGGAACTCTCCTCGTCGTCCATCTTGTCCGGCACCAGGATCCAGACCGCCATGGCGATGAAGGCCGCCGCCACCAGGTAGGTCATGATCTTGGGATCGAGCCAGTTGCTGATGAACCCGCCTATCCAGGCCGCGCCCGCATGGTTGAGCAGGGTAGCCACCAGCATGCCGGCGATGATGGGCCAGGGTTTGCGAAAACGACAGATGAGCAGTAACGCCAGCAGCTGGGTCTTGTCGCCGATTTCGGCGATGGCCACGCTGAGGGTTGAGGTTAACAAGGCTTCCATAAAAATAACCGGGGGACGGAATTGTTATAAACCAGAGACAAGCCTGCGCCATCCGTCCCCGGTATTGGCACTGGCCCGTCAAAGGTCTTGTCAAATCCGGCATTGCCCGGATCATCCTGACCATGGTGAGTTGGCACCAAGTATGTTGATCAGGATCGCGCGCGGCATTTGGGGCGCCGCGGCGAGACTACTCCCCCTCGATGGGAGCGGGCATTCTAGGGAAAAAGCGCAGGGGAAACAAGGGGGGATTAACCACCCACCAGCTTGACGCCGAAGCCGGCCTTCTCCAGCTCGGCCTTGATAAGCTCCCGCTTGTCACCCTGGATCTCGATGATGCCATCCTTCAGCCCGCCGCCGGTGCCGCACTTCTTCTTGAGCAGGGTGGCGATGGTTTTTTGCTGGTCGGCGGGCACCCCATGGATGGTGATGACGCCGGCGCCCTTGCGTCCCTTGGTCTCGCGTCTGATGCGCACGGTGCCGTCGATGGGGAAGGGGGAGGCGCTCTGGACCGAGGCTGGTTCCTTGATCATGCCGCCGTCCGTGCTGTAGACCAGGCGGCTGTTGTTGTCTGGAGTCATGGCATTTCTTGTCTGGGTTAGCTGAGCAAAGTTTGATTTTACGCAAATTGTGGTTGAAGACCCAGCTTATAATGCCGTATCAAAAGAGAATCATTGTTATTTAACTTCAGGGGTCAGTCATGGTACTCACGCAGTTGTCGCCGGGGCAGAGTGCTCGCATCAAGAACATGAACCATCTTGGCCGCGCCTTGCGCCGCAAGCTGATGGTGATGGGCCTGCTGCCCCAGACGGAAGTCATCTACCTGCGGGCGGCGCCGCTGGGTGACCCGCTCCAGATCCAGTGCCAGGGCATCTGTCTCTCCATGCAGAAGAGCCTTGCGCAGCAGATCGAGGTCGAGCCGGTATGAGCTACTCCCTGGTAACCGTCGGTAACCCCAACAGCGGCAAGACCTCCCTGTTCAACGCCCTGACCGGCTCCCGCCAGCAGGTGGGCAACTGGAGCGGGGTCACGGTCGACAAGAAGATGGGCGAGTTCTCCGCCGCCGGTCATGACTATCAGCTGATGGACTTGCCCGGCATCTATGCCCTGGCCAACCAGGAGGCGAGCCTGGACGAGCAGATCGCCAGCCGCTTCGTGCAGGGCCAGCAACCGGATCTGCTGCTCAACGTCATCGATGCCGCTAACCTGGAGCGCTCCCTCTACCTCACCCTGCAACTGCGCGAGCTGGGCCTGCCCATGGTGGTGGTGCTCAACAAGATGGATCTGCTGCAAAAGCGCCGGGTCACCATAGACGAGACGCTGCTCAGCCAGGCGCTCGGCTGTCCCGTGGTGTCGCTGTCGGCCCACAACCGCCAGCAGGTGGCGGCCTTCAAGGCGCAGATCCACCAGTTCATCGGTCAGGCGCAACCCGCCCTGGTGCTCGATTATGGTCAGCCGCTGGAGCATGACATCGCCGAGCTGGAGAGCCTGCTCGCCCCCCATCACCTCGCCTCGCGCGGTCGCGCCCTGCGCCTGCTGGAGGAAGATGACATCATGCAGGAGACCCTGCTGCCGGGCCAGCAGGCCGCGGCCAGCAACCTGGTCAAGCGGGCCCATCATACCCAGGACATCGACCTGCAGCTGGCGGACCTGCGCTACGGCCACATCCATCACTGGAGCCAGCAGGCCTGCCAGCAGAAGGGCCGGCTCACCATCGCCCAGAGCGAGCGGCTGGATAGGGTGCTGCTCAACCGCTGGGTCGGCATCCCCTTCTTCCTGCTGGTGATGTACCTGATGTTCATGTTCGCCATCAAGGTGGGCAGCGCCTTCATCGACTTCTTCGACATCATGGGGGGCGCCCTGTTCGTGGACGGGGTGCACCACCTGCTGGGGCTGATCGCGGCCCCCGACTGGCTGGGGGCCGTGCTGGCGGACGGCATAGGCGCCGGCCTGCAGACGGTGGCCACCTTCATCCCGGTGGTGGGCTGTCTGTTCCTGTTCCTGGCGGTGCTGGAGAGCTCCGGCTACCTGGCCCGCGCCGCCTTCGTGGTGGATGCCCTGATGCGCCGCCTCGGCCTGCCCGGCAAGGCCTTCGTGCCCATGTTGATGGGCTTTGGCTGCACCGTGCCGGCGGTGATGGCCACCCGCACCCTCAACTCGGAGCGGGAGCGGTTGATGACCACGACCATGGCGCCGTTCATGTCCTGCGGTGCCCGTCTGCCGGTCTATGCCCTGTTCGCGGTGGCCTTCTTCCCGGCATCCGGCCAGAACCTGGTGTTCGGTCTCTACCTCATCGGCATCCTGGTGGCGGTACTCACCGGCTTGCTGCTGCGCAGCACCCTGCTGCCGGGCAAGAGCGACTCCCTGGTGATGGAGATGCCGGACTACGAGTGGCCCCGTCCGGTGGACGTGGGGATCCGCACCTGGCAGAAACTCAAGGCGTTCATCTTCGGGGCGGGCAAGACCATAGTGCTGATGGTGGCGGTGCTGAGCGTGCTCAACTCCCTGGGGACAGACGGCAGCTTCGGCAACCAGGATCAGGAGCGCTCAGTGCTGAGCAAGCTCAGCCAGGCGGTGACTCCTGTGCTGCACCCCATAGGCGTGCGGGAAGAGAACTGGCAGGCCACGGTCGGCATCCTGACCGGCATCTTCGCCAAGGAGGCCGTGGTCGCGACCCTCAACAGCCTCTATGCCGGCGGCGGCGATGACGAGGAGGCGGCGGAATACTCCCTGCTGGGCAGCCTGCAGGAGGCGCTCGCCACCATCCCCGCCAACCTGGCGGACATAGACCCGACCGATCCCATGGGGCTCAAGGTCGGGGAGCTGGAGGATCAGCAGGCCGCCGCGCAGGCGCAGGAGGTCGATACCTCCACCTACGGCAACATGCAGACCCACTTCGACGGGGCGGCCGGTGCCTTCGCCTACCTGCTGTTCGTGCTGCTCTACATGCCTTGCGCCGCCGCCATGGGCGCCCTGGTGCGGGAGACCGGCCGCCAGTGGGCCCTGTTCACCGCCGCCTGGTGCAACTACATGGCCTTCCTGTGCGCCACCGTCTTCTATCAGGCGGCCACCTTCGCCGCCCACCCCGAGCAGAGCCTGCTCTGGATCGCCAGCTACGGCCTCTCCCTGCTGCTGCTGTGGTGGGTCGGTCGGCGCCACGGTGACATAGTCGCCCGCAAGGTGGTGGCTCTGTGATGGATTATTGTCGGGAGGTACAGCCATGATATTGCGAGAGTTGGGAGACTACCTGGCCACCCAGAAGAGGGTGAGCCGACGGGAGCTGGCTCGCCACTTCCACACCTCGGAAGATGCGGTAGAGGCCATGCTCGGGGTCTGGATGCGCAAGGGACGCGTCACCAAGCAGGAGAGCCAGCAGTGTGGCGGCAGTTGCTGCGGCAAGAGCCTGGAGGTGATGTTCGAGTGGTGTGAACCCGGCCGGATCGGCCTGATCCAGCGGTGTTGATCCCCGAACATCTGCGCGCTTCATGAGTAAAAAAGGACCCGCCGATGGCGGGTCCTTTTTGTTTTCGTGCCGTGCCCGGAGGGCGGCCCGGGCTCACAGCGCGGCCAGCATCTCCTGGGTGACCAGCACTATGCCCTGCTCGGAGCGGTGGAAGCGGCGGGCATCTTCGCAGGCGTTTTCCCCCACCACCAGCCCATCCGGCAGCTTGCAGCCCTTGTCGATCACCACCCGGCGCAGCCGGCAACCGGCCCCTATCTCGACCCCGGGGAAGATCACCGCCTGATCCAGGGTGCAGAAGGAGTCGACCCGCACGTTGGTGAACAACACCGAGCTCACGATGAAGGAGCCGCTGACGATGGTGCCGCCGGAGAACAGGGAGTTGATGGTCATGCCGTGCTGGCCGTTCTGATCCTGCACGAACTTGGCGGGGGGCGTCATCTTCTGGCTGGTCCAGATGGGCCACTCCTGATCGTAGATATCGAGCTCCGGGGTCACCGAGGCGAGATCCATGTTCGCCTCCCAGAAGGAGTCCACCGTGCCCACATCGCGCCAGTAGGGGCGTTGTTGCGGGTCGCCACCGACGCAGGAGAGGCTGAACGGGTGGGCATAGGCGGTGCCCTCCTTGACCACCCGCGGGATCACGTCCATGCCAAAATCGTGGTGGGAGTCGTCGTTGGCGAGATCCTCTTCCAGCAATTGGTAGAGATACTCGGCCTCGAAGATGTAGACCCCCATGGAGGCCAGCGCGGTGTCGGCCTTGCCCGGCATGGCGGGTGGGTCGGCGGGTTTCTCGACGAAGGCGTGGATCTTGCGATCCTCATCCACCGCCATCACGCCGAAGGCGCTCGCCTCCTGGCGGGGCACCTCGATGCAGGCCACCGTCACCCTGGCACCCAGGTTGACGTGATCGAGCAGCATGGCGGCGTAGTCCATCTTGTAGATGTGATCCCCCGCCAGCACCACCACGTATTTGGGGCCGTGATCGCGAATGATGTCCAGGTTCTGATAGACCGCATCGGCGGTGCCGCGATACCAGTTGACCTCATCCACCCGCTGCTGGGCGGGGAGCAGGTCGATGAACTCGTTCATCTGGTAGCGCAGGAAGGACCAGCCCGATTGCAGGTGACGCAGCAGGCTGTGGGACTTGTACTGGGTGACCACGCCGACCCGGCGGATGCCGGAGTTGATGCAGTTGGAGAGCACGAAATCGATGATGCGGAACTTGCCGCCGAAGTGCACCGCCGGTTTCGCCCTGTTGTCGGTCAACTGCTTGAGGCGACTGCCCCGCCCTCCTGCGAGAACCAGGGCCATGGTCTCGTTCAGCAGCTGTCTGGATTTTGCTGTATTGGCAGGTTGTAACAACATCGAGTACCCCTTTGTTGATATATCTCCTTGATTGTGCCTCCTTTGAAGCCTACGCGAAAGGGCTTTCATGCGAGCTCGGGATTCAAATTGATTTTTTTGTCATTTATGTGAGCGAGCGACACTGCCGAGAGGGGGATTGTGCGCCCAGTGGGCGTATGGAGAGTAAAGGGGCATGCGCAGAAGAGGGGGCGTCAGCGACGCCTTTGTTGAACACATAGCCGTCATGGCGGCTATGTGTTCACGGGGGAGGGGCAGTTCCTGACTAGAACAGCTCGTCCTTGTCATCCTTGGTGGGCTCCAGGCTCCAGCCGCTGGCATCCGCACTGTTGGCGAGGGAGCCCTTCTCCTGCCACAGCTTGATCTTGAGGCGCAAGTTGTTGGCCGAGTCGGCGTTCTTCACCGCCTCCTCCTCGTCGATCACCCCCTCGACCACCAGATCGAACAGGGTGCTGTCGAAGGTGACCATGCCGAGCGCCCTGGATTTCTCCATGATCTCCTTGAGGCTGCCAAACTCGCCGCGCTTGATCAGATCGCGGATGGTGTGGGTGCCGAGCATGACCTCCACCGCCGCCCGCCGTCCGCCGTCCGTGGTCTTCACCAGCCGCTGGGAGACGAAGGCCTTGAGGTTGTTGCCCAGATCGTTGAGCAGCTGGGGGCGGCGCTCCTCCGGGAAGAAGTTGATGATGCGATCCAGCGCCTGGTTGGCGTTGTTGGCGTGCAGGGTGGAGATGGCGAGGTGCCCGGTCTCGGAGAAGGCCAGCGCATGCTCCATGGTCTCGCGGTCGCGGATCTCGCCGATCAGGATCACATCCGGTGCCTGGCGCAGGGTGTTCTTCAGCGCGGCATGGAAGCTGCGGGTATCCACCCCCACCTCCCGCTGGTTGATGATGCTCTTGCGGTGGCGATGAACGAACTCCACCGGATCCTCGATGGTGATGATGTGGCCGCTGTGGTTGCGGTTGCGATGGTCGATCAGCGCCGCCAGCGAGGTGGACTTGCCGGAGCCGGTGCCGCCGACGAACAGCACCAGGCCACGTTTCTCCATGATGGTGTCGAGCAGCACAGGGGGCAGCTTGAGATCCTCGAAGCGCGGGATCTCGGTCTTGATGTTGCGCGCCACCAGGGAGACCTCGTTGCGCTGCTTGAAGATGTTGATCCGAAAGCGCCCTATCTGGGGCAGGGAGATGGCGAGATTCATCTCCAGCTCCTTCTCGAACTGCTGCTTCTGCTCCGAGTCCATGAGATCGGCGGCGATCCTGGCCACCTCACCCGGCTCCAGGCTGGTCTCGCTCAGGGGGCGCAGGGCGCCGTTGAACTTGGCGCAGGGCGGCGCACCGGTGGAGAGGTAGAGGTCTGAGCCATCCTGGCTGGCCAGCGTCTGTAGCATGTCTCGCAATTCCATGTTTTGCCTCGTCGCTCAAAGGGATGCGGTGGTTATCGATGTGGTTGAGTGTATAGCGTCAGGCACCGGTGAGTTTCTCGCGAAACACAAAAAACACCGCCCCCAGGATGCAGAGCCCGGCCCAGAGGTAGTCCCACTTCAGGTCCTCTTTCAGATAGAAGATGGAGAAGGGGACGAAGACCGTCAGGGTGATCACCTCCTGCAGTATCTTGAGCTGGCCGACCGTCAGCACAGTGTGGCCGATGCGGTTGGCGGGCACCTGCAACAGGTACTCGAACAGGGCGATGCCCCAGCTCACCAGGGCGGCGATGATCCAGGGTTTGTGATTCATGCTCTTGAGATGGGCATACCAGGCGAAGGTCATGAAGACGTTGCTGCAGATCAGCAGGCCTATGCTGGTGATGATTGGGTTCATTAGGTTCTCCTTTAAAATCAATCGCATTTTATCTCTTCTTTGCGGGTTTCCATAAGTGGGGCCAAGGGGTATTTTTAGCTCACCAGGATGGCACAACAAAGGTTGGACAGGGATGGGCAAGGCAAGCTGGGGAGTGCTTGGTCTGCTGTTTAGTTGCCTGGCGCAGGGAGCGCCGACGCTGACGGTGGCGACCGACGTCTGGCCGCCGTTTCGCATGCTCGGCCAGGATGGGGAATTCCAGGGCCTGGATATCGATATCCTGCGCCAGTTGCAGGCCCGCAGCGGCATCCGGCTGGAGATCAAGCGGGTGCCCTGGGGACGGGCCCTCAAGCAGATGCAGAGCGGTCAGGCCGACTTGATGATAGGGCTGGCCCATACCCGGGAGCGGGCCGCCTTCATCGACTACCTGCAACCGGCCTACTACCAGTGTCGCCCGGCGTTTTACGGCAAGGCGGCGGCGGTCTCCGCCCTGCACCGCTACGACGATCTGCAGGGGCAGGAGGTGGGCTATGTGCTCAACTCGGCCTATTTCGCCGCCTTCGACGGTGACGAGCGGCTCGACAAGCACGGGGTGCCGACCGAGGATCAGCTGCTGCGCATGGTGGCGCGCGGCCACCTGCCGCTGATGATAGGTACCGACTGCCAGGTGGACTACGCCCTGCGCCAGCACAACGAGGCCGGCCTCATCAAGGCGGCCTATCGCCCGCCGCACCCTGTGATGCTCTATCTGGGGATGAGCAAGCACTCACCCCATCAACCTCTCAGGCAGCCGCTGGCGCTGGCGCTGCAGCAGATGATCGCCAGCGGCGAGATAGAGGCGCTGGCACGGGCTTACCATCCTTGACCTCGGGTGGCAACTCGCTGTTATCATGCACCTTTCGCGCTGGCTCCCGACCCGGGGCCGGCCCTTGTCTCACTCCGGGGATCCCCTGTGTATCTCGCTCTCGTCCATCGCCAGCAGCGCTGGCAGCGCCGCTGGCTGCTCGTCCTGTCGCTGCTCGTCCTGTCGCTGTTCCTGCTGTCCCTCGCCTGGGGGGAATTCCTGCTGCTGCCCTGGCACCCTCTGGGTGAGCTGGAGCAGCGCATCCTGCTGGAGCTGCGCCTGCCGCGGGCCCTGTTGGCCCTGCTGGCGGGGGCGGCGCTCGCCTGTGGCGGCGCCGTGCTGCAGGTGATGTTGCACAATCCGGTGGCCGAGCCCGGCCTGCTCGGCGTGTCGAGCGGGGCCGGACTCGCGGCCATGGTGGCGATGGCGGTGGCGAAATCCCTCGGCGTCTACCTGCCGGGCTGGGGACTGTCGCTGGCCGCCTTCGGCGGCGCCCTGCTGGTGACCATGCTGCTGATCCGGCTGGCGCGGCGGGCCAGGCTAGGCCACACCAAATTACTGCTGTTCGGGGTCGCCATCGGCATCCTCACCAACGCCGCCATGACCTGGCTGATGTACTTCGCCGACGATGGCTCCCTGCGCGAGTTCATGTTCTGGATGATGGGCAGCCTCTCCTATGGCAGCCAGCAGCTGGCCTGGTGGTGGCTGGTGCTGCCGCTGACCCTCGGCTGGCTCTGTTGGCAGGGGCGGGCCCTGCAACAGCTGCTGCTGGGGGAGGCCCAGGCGCGGCTGATGGGGCTGGATGTGGACAGGGTGCGGGTGCGGCTGGTGCTGGCGGTCTGCCTGCTCACCGGCCTCGCGGTCTCCCTGTGCGGCGTCATCGGCTTCGTCGGCCTGGTGGTGCCCCATCTGCTGCGGCTGTGCGGCGGCAGCGATCAGCGCTTCCTGCTGCCCGCCTCGGCGCTGGGGGGCGGCGCCCTGCTGCTCGGCGCCGATCTGCTGGCCCGCTCGGTGCTGAGCGCCGGCGAGCTGCCCATCGGCGTCATCACCGCCTCGGTCGGGGCCCCGCTCTTTATCTACCTGCTACTGAGGCAAGATGCCGATGCCTGATCTGGCTGGATCCTCCCTGCTCGAGGCACGAGGCCTCAGTATTCCCGCGCGCCTGGCGCCGCTCGATCTCGACTGGCAAGGCGGTCAGCTGGTGGCCCTGCTCGGCCCCAACGGCAGCGGCAAGTCGACCCTGCTCGGCGCCCTGGCCGGCATACTGCCCGCCGAGGGCACGGTGCGGCTCGGCGGTGAGGCGATCGCCGACCTGAGCTGGCCCGAGCTGGCCAGGCGCCGCGCCATGCTGCCCCAGCGCCAGCCCCAGCTGTTCCATATCCCGGTGTTCCAGGTGCTGAGCCTGGGGCTGGATGAAGGCACTGAGCCCGAGGTGCGCAACCGGGCGGTGGCGAGCCTGTGCGAGGCGCTCGAAGTGGAGGCGCTGCTGGCACGAGACTTCAGCCGCCTCTCCGGCGGCGAGCAGCAGCGGGTGCTGATCGCCCGCACCCTGTTGCAGCTGTGGCCCAGCCTCAACCCGGACGGGCGGATACTGCTGCTGGACGAGCCGCTGGCGGGGCTGGATCTGCATCATCAGCTGGCGCTGCTGCGGCTGCTCAAGAGCCTGGCCCGGCAGGGCTTGCTGGTGGTGCTCGCCATCCACGACATCAACCTGGCCATCGACTGGGCGGATCGCATCCTCTGTTTGCAGCAGGGGCGGCTGGTGAGCGAGGGGGGGATCGCGCTTATCGACGAGGCCCTGCTGGAGCGGGTGTTCCAGATAAGGACGGATCGCATCGAGGCCGGTGGCCGGGTCTGGTTTATGCCGAGCCTGTGAGGGGTGGCTTGGCGTAGGTTGGTGCTGAGCCCAACGTTGATTAACAGCGAAGCCCAACGTCGGTCGACAGCGAAGTCCAATGTATCTAGGTTCGCCGGGCAAAACAGGTACGCGTGGTGGGTTACGCCGCTGCGCGGCTAACCCACCCTACGACAATGACGACAGCAGCTTCACGCCGCAGCGAGAGCTTGCGGTGAGGTGAGCCGGAAAAGAGAAAGGGCCAGGCATCTATGCTGCCTGGCCCTTTCGTATTGAGCCGCTTGCTTAGCTTGAATGCTTACTCAACCGTACCTGTGCGGCTTCGGCCAGCATGGCCAGCAGGGTCTCGGTGTCGTTCCACGCAAGATAGACAGGCATCGGTGATGTGCTGGCTGAAGGGTGATGACGCAGCCGTTACCGCAGGTTTGCTTTGCTCAGCCGTACCTGTGCGGCTTCGGCCAGCATGGCCAGCAGGGTTTCTGTGTCTTCCCACGACAGGCAGGCATCGGTGATGCTCTGGCCGAAGGTGGCGGCGCAGCCGTTCTCCACGTCCTGACGCCCTTCCACCAGGAAGCTCTCGGCCATGATGCCGGCGATGCCGGTGCGGCCACGGCGCAGCTGATCGCAGATGTCCTGCGCCACCAGCAACTGACGGCGGTGATCCTTCATGCTGTTGCCGTGGCTGAAGTCCACCACCAGCCGCTCGGGCAGGCCGACATCGGCCAGGGCCTCGCAGGCCTCGTCGACGCTGGCGGTGTCGTAGTTCGGCCTGTGGCCGCCACGCAGGATCACGTGGCCATAGGGGTTGCCGGCGGTGCGGTAGATGGTCATCTTGCCGTCCTTGTCCGGGGAATAGAAGATGTGGCTGTGGCGGGCGGCGCGTACCGCATCGATGGCGATGCGGGTGTTGCCGTCGGTACCGTTCTTGAAGCCGACCGGGCAGGAGAGGGCGGAGGCCATCTCGCGGTGCACCTGGGATTCGGTGGTGCGTGCGCCTATGGCGCCCCAGGTGATGAGGTCGCTGATGTACTGGCCGGTCACCATGTCGAGGAATTCGGTGGCGGTGGGCATGCCCATAGCGTTGATGTCCACCAGCAGCTGACGGGCCAGCTTCAACCCTTCATTCACGTCGAAGCTGCCGTCGAGGCGCGGATCGTTGATCAGCCCCTTCCAGCCGACTATGGTACGCGGCTTCTCGAAATAGGTGCGCATGACGATGCAGAGGCTCGCCTTGTATTGCTCGCGCAGCTGGTTGAGGCGCTGGGCGTATTCGCGGGCGGCGGCCGGGTCGTGGATGGAGCAGGGGCCGACGATGACCAGCAGGCGCTGATCCTCACCGGCCAGAATGGCTTCTACATCGCGGCGGGCATCCAGCAGGTTCTGGGCAATGCGGTCGTTGATCGGGAAGGCGTGCGCGAGTTCGCTCGGAGTGATCAAAGACTCCAGACGGCGGGTGCGCAATTCATCGGTGTGAATGGACATACGACTCAATTCTCGGGTGGTGGCGTGGATAGGGATGCCAAAAATGCAAGGGGATAAAATAAAGCAAAACACGCCGGATGGAAACCTTGGCGGGCTCTGTTAGGATGTGGGCCCGAAAGCCATTCCAAATGAGGTAGTTATCGTGGCAAAGCCAGGCGCGACCGGGGTTACCCGCATCATCAATGCAACCGGTTACAGCATGAAAGGGCTCAAGTCGGCCTGGATCAACGAGGCCGCCTTCCGTCAGGAGCTGGTGCTTGTGCTGCTGTTGATGCCGCTGGCCTGCTGGCTCGGTGACTCCCTCAATCAGATCCTGCTGCTTATCGTCATCAGCTGGCTGGTGGTGATCGTCGAGGTGCTCAACTCCGCCATCGAGGCGGTGGTGGACCGCATCGGCTCCGAGCACCACGAGCTGTCGGGGCGCGCCAAGGATCTCGGCTCCGCCGCCGTCTTCATCGCCTTAGGCTTGAATGCGCTGGTGTGGGGCGCGCTGATTGGCCGCAATCTGCTCGGCTGGTGGTAGCTTGCGAAGCAAGCTTCCTCCTGACATGAAAAAAGCCCGTCATCGAGACGGGCTTTTTGTTGGCTGAGCGCAGGGGCTCAGGCCATCAATGCAGGATCCGGGCACGGATGGTGCCGTTGATCTCCTTGAGCTTGGCGAGCGCCTTCTCGCTGTGCTCGGTTTCCACGTCGATCACCACGTAACCGATGTGGCTGCTGGTCTGCAGGTACTGACCGGCGATGTTGATCCCCTCTTCGGCGAAGATCTGGTTGATCTGGTTCATGACGCCCGGCTGGTTGCGGTGGATGTGCAGCAGCCGGCTGGAGCCCTTGTGACCCGGCAGTGAGACTTCCGGGAAGTTGACGGCGGAGAGGGTGGAGCCGTTGTCGGAGTACTTGACCAGCTTGTTGGCCACCTCCAGCCCGATGTTCTCCTGCGCTTCCTGGGTCGAACCGCCGATGTGGGGGGTCAGGATCACGTTGTCCAGGCCGCGCAGCGGGGTGAGGAACTCCTCGTCATTGGACTTGGGCTCGCTCGGGAAGACGTCGATGGCGGCGCCGGAGAGATGGCCGCTCTTGATGACGTCGGCCAGGGCCTCGATGTCCACCACGGTGCCGCGGGAGGCGTTGATGAAGATGGCGCCCGGTTTCATCATGCGCAGCTGCTCGGCACCGATCAGATCCTTGGTGGAGGCAGTCTCAGGCACGTGCAGACTGATGACGTCAGACATGTTGAGCAGCTCCACCATATTTGGCACCTGGATGGCGTTGCCGAGGGAAAGTTTGTTCTCGATGTCGTAGTAGTAGACCTTCATGCCGATCATCTCGGCGATGATGCCAAGCTGGGTGCCGATGTGGCCGTAGCCGATGATGCCGAGCTTCTTGCCACGGGCCTCCACCGAACGGTTGGCGAGCTTCTCCCACACGCCGCGATGGCACTTGGCATTTTTCTCCGGGATGCCGCGCAGCAGCAGCAGGATCTCTCCCAGCACCAGTTCGGCCACGGAGCGGGTGTTGGAGAAGGGGGCGTTGAACACCGGAATGCCACGCACATGGGCGGCGTCGAGCGCAACCTGGTTGGTGCCGATGCAGAAGCAGCCGATGGCGACCAGCTTGCCGGCGGCATCCAGCACCTTCTCGGTGAGCTGGGTGCGCGAGCGCAGGCCGACGAAGTGTACGTCACGAATGCGCTCGATCAGATCCTCTTCCGACAGGGAAGTCTTGAGATATTCCACACTGGTGTAACCGGCTGCACGGAAGGTCTCTACCGTGTTGGGATGGACTCCCTCCAGCAGCAGTACCTTGATTTTGTCCTTTTCCAGCGAAAACTTGGCAGTCATGACGATCCCTCTATATGTGCAAAGAATGAGTGCGGATATGGCGTGTGAAGAAAACCGTAAAGTAGCAAAAACGTGTGGGAGAGGGAATATTTGTGACGAAAGTCAAATTCTTTGAAGTTTTCAACGTTTGTTGTAGACGGGGACGGGCAACTTGTTGAGCCATAAATAAATAGAAACGGCGCCATCGGGCGCCGTCATCCATTCACGCTGTGATTATTGGGTCACAACCCCATCCGGGGTGCCAATCAACACAACGTCCGCGCCACGGTGGGCGAACAGACCATTGGTGACCACGCCCACTATGCCGTTGAGCTGAACTTCCAGCCCCTTGGCATCTTCGATGGCCATGCCCTTGACGTCCAGGATGATGTTGCCGTTGTCGGTGACCACCCCTTCACGCCACACAGGATTGCCGCCAAGCTTCTTGATCTCGCGGGACACGTATTCGCGGGCCATGGGGATCACTTCCACCGGCAGCGGGAAGGTGCCGAGCACCTCGACCGTCTTGGTGTTGTCGATGATGCAGATGAACTTGTCGGCCACGGCCGCCACTATCTTCTCGCGGGTCAGGGCCGCGCCGCCGCCCTTGATCATGTCGCGGCTGGCGTTGATCTCGTCGGCGCCATCCACGTAGACGGAGAGGGCATCGATGTCGTTGAGGTCATAGACGGTGATGCCGAGGCCCTTGAGGCGCTCGGTGGAGGCCACCGAGCTCGATACCGCGCCCTTGATCTCGTCCTTCATGGTCGCCAGTGCGTCGATGAAGTGATTGACGGTAGAGCCGGTGCCGACCCCGACTATGGTGCCGGGAATCACGTATTTGAGCGCAGCCCAACCGGCCGCCTTCTTCATTTCATCTTGAGTCATGATGGATCCTTATGGAAAAAAGCGGGCGCATTATATCCAAGCATCCGCCCCAGAGCGACCTTGGCGCTCACGTTCCGGGCCAAAAAGCCCCAAGATGTAAATCGTTTGCCTGTTTATTGGTCATAGGGACGAGCAAATGCGGCCGACGGCGACTGAGGGCATCCGCCGGGCCGCTGTTTGGCCTCATTCGCCCGGCTCCGGCCGGGCCAAGGAGGCGCCGGGCGAGTCAGGAGAACTGCCAGCGCCGGGCGGGGGTGATGATCTCGGGCAGCGGCACGTCCCACTGCTCCTGGGGCACGGCATCCACCTGCTGGCAGTCGTGGGCGAGGCCGAGGGGCTTGGGGCCGAGCCGGTGCTCGTGCCAGCAGGCGAGGGTGCGATCGTAATAACCCCCCCCCATGCCGAGCCGGTTGCCCCCGGCATCGAAGGCCACCAGCGGGGTACAAATAAGGTCGAGCGTGCTATGGGGCACCACCTGCAGCATGTCGAGCTCGGGCTCGGCGATGCCATAGCGGTTGTGGGTCATGGGGCTGGTGGCGGTATAGCGCTGGAACAGCAGGTGACCCGGGGTGAAGGGGTGCAGCACCGGCAGGAACACCTCTTTTTGCTGGGCCCAGAGCCAGTGAATGGTCGGCAGGGGATCGAGTTCACCGTCGTTGGCCAGATAGAGCGCGATGCGTCTGGCCGCCAGGATCTCGGTATGCTGTTGGAAGCGAAGGACCAGCTGCTGGGCCGCCGCCTGTTGCTCGGCCTGGCTCAGGCTCTTTCTGCGTTGGCGGATGAGTTGACGCAGACTCTGTCGCTCATCGGGATGCTCGGGCTGATGATCTGGCATGGGGGCTCCTGTGAGGGGGTTGGGCTCTGAGGCTACCTTAACAAGGGCAAAACGGGATGAAAAGCGGGAGGGGACAGGTTGGCATCTGGCCGGACACGCAGGGCGCGTGCCCGGCCAGGGGAGGTGGCTTAGGCCTGTGTTGACGGCTCGGCCGCCGCGCGCAGCTGGTGCTTGACGAACACCGCCACTATGGCGGCCAGCGCCAGCGCCATGGGGTAGAAGCTCATGCTCACCACCGAGAGCGGCGACAGTGCGAAGATGGAGCCGAGCAGCAGCGCCTGGGCGCCCCAGGGGATTAAGCCCTGCACCACGCAGGAGAAGATATCCAGCATGGAGGCGGCGCGGCGCGGGGTGACGCCGTGCTGCTCGGCCAGATCCCGTGCCACCTTGCTGGCGACTATGATGGCCACAGTGTTGTTGGCGGTGCAGAGGTTGGTCAGCCCCACCACCCCGGCGATGCCGAGCTCGGCCGCCTTCTCGTTCTGCTCGCCATCGTGCGCGCGGGTGAAGCGCGCGATGAGGGCGGCGATGCGGGCGCTGATCCAGGCCAGCCCACCCTGGCGCTCCATCAGGGCGCCGAGGCCGCCGATCAGCATGGAGAGCAGGAAGATCTCCTGCATGCTGGTGAAGCCCTGATAGATATCCTTGCTGAACTGGCCGAGGGGATAACCGCTGATCATGCCGACCGCGCCAGCGGCCAGGATACCCAGCCCCAGTACCACGAACACGTTCATGCCGGCCAGCGCCAGCACCAGGATCAGCAGGTAGGGCATCACCTTGAACAAGTCAGCGCTGGCGGTGGCGGCGGGGGCCTCCCCGGTGGAGCCCAGCAGCAGGTAGAGCAGGATCACCAGCACGGCGGCGGGGGCGGCAATCTTGACGTTCTCGCGAAACTTGTCCTTCATCTCGCAGCCCTGGCTGCGGGTCGCGGCTATGGTGGTGTCGGAGATGATGGAGAGGTTATCGCCAAACATGGCGCCGGAGAGGATGGTGCCCGCCATCAGCACGGGATCGATGCCGGTCGCCTGGGCGACCCCGAGCGCCACCGGTGCCACTGCCCCTA
The DNA here is from genome assembly GCF_019218665.1 of Aeromonas sp. sif2416. NCBI lineage: Bacteria > Pseudomonadati > Pseudomonadota > Gammaproteobacteria > Aeromonadales > Aeromonadaceae > Aeromonas > Aeromonas sp. sif2416. Next base: position 42,782 of record NZ_JAHUXC010000007.1, on the reverse strand, counting down.
TGGTGCCCATGGAGGTGCCCATGGCGGTGGCAATAAAGGCGGAGATGAGGAATAGACCCGGCAGCAGGAACCAGCCCGGGATCAGGGAGAGGCCGAGGGCGACGGTGGCATCCACCCCGCCGGTGGCCTTGGCCACGGTGGCGAAGGCGCCCGCCAGCAGATAGATGAGGCACATGGCCATGATGTTGCTGTCACCCACCCCCTTGAAGAAGGTCTCAAGGTTGCGGTTGAAGCCTTCCTTGCCCAGCATCAGCGCCAGCATGACGGCGGGCAGGGCGGCCACGGGGGCGGGCAGTTGATAGAAGGCGAATTCGACCCCCTGCAGGGTGAGCCAGGTACCGGTACCGATGAAGAGAGCGAGAAAGACCAGGAGGGGCAGCAGGGCTCTGGCACTGGGTTGGGTCTGGATCATGTGTTCCTCTGTGGTTGAACATGACCTCCCTGTCGCAGCCAGCCCGGATAATGGGTGAGCGTGGCGGGCTTCCTGCCGCTATGGGGCGCCCACAGTAGTGAGTCGGGGCCTGTCGGTCAAGATAGACGTCCAGATGGACAACTGTTTTTGTGTTGTGATTCTGTGTTTTTAATTAAATCTGTTTGATATTCGGATTTTATTAAAAATACCGTCTATTCGTTGGCTTCATAACGACGGCCACGCCGGGCTTTTCAAAGGGTGCGCAGGCTGGTAAAACGGTCATCTTTCCATAAAAACAGATGAGAGGGTGGAGATGGACAATCCGATCCGTGTGGCCGTGATGGGCTGTAATGGTCGTATGGGCAAGGTGCTGCTGGAGGCCATCACCAACGCCGAGGGCGCCGTGGTCGGTGCGGCGCTGGAGCGGCCGGGCTCTGCCGTGATAGGGCTCGATGCCGGTGAGCTCAACGGGCTCGGCAAGCTTGGGGTGAGCATCAACGACAGCCTGGACAAGGTACGCGATGACTTCGATCTCATCATCGACTTCACCCGCCCCGAGGTGACCCTGGCCAACCTGGCGTTCGCCCAGGCGCACCACAAGCAGATGGTGATCGGCACCACCGGCTTCGACGAGGCCGGGAAGGCCGCCCTGAAACAGGCTGGCAGCCAGATCGGCATCGTATTCGCCTCCAACTACTCGGTGGGCGTCAACCTGGTGTTCAAGCTGCTGGAGCAGGCCGCCAAGGTGATGGGGGACTACACCGACATCGAGATCATCGAGGGGCACCACAGGCACAAGGTGGATGCACCGTCCGGTACCGCGCTCTCCATGGGGGAGGTGGTGGCCAAGACGCTCGGACGTGACTTGAAAGAGTGCGCCGTCTATGGCCGCGAAGGCATCACCGGCGAGCGGGATCGCAACACCATCGGTTTTGCCACCATTCGCGCCGGCGATCTGGTGGGGGAGCACACCGTCATGTTCGCCGATATCGGCGAGCGGGTGGAGATCAGCCACAAGGCCTCCAGCCGTCTCACCTTCGCCAATGGTGCCGTGCGGGCGGGCAAGTGGCTCAGGAGCCAAGCCGCCGGACTCTATGACATGCAGGATGTGCTCAACCTGAAGTAAGGGGCCGGGCGCGCTACGCGCGAGATCTTGCCAAACCCCGGTGCGCCGGGGTTTTTTGTACCTTTTTGTATAAATGATGGTTACACATCGATTTTTCTTCGAATCAGCCTAAATTCCACCTTTATCAAATTCCCCTCCCGCCCTCATTGCGCAGATGTCATCAAAGGGTAACGGGATAGGGTCTCAATCTCCCCTGTACCCGCATTTTTTTACATGACGCAAAAAAGACTAAAAATTCAAAACCAGAAAAACGTTTTCTATTTTTATCAGCCAATTTTCTGCCATTAAATGGCCTGTTTAAGGTCTGATGAGTTTTTTTTGTAAATCACAAAACATTGTTTTATAGGGATTAAATATTGATTTTTGTACATTGAGTGGCACAGGGTGCCGCTTTTGTAGCAGGTTTTGGCTTTTCTTTTGTGGGAGGGGGTTGCAAAGCAATCAAGTGCATAGATAATGGGTAATGTTGCTTTTTTATTGAATTTAGATGCATTTAAAACGAGAAAAGACGTTGAAATGCGATCGTTTTTAAGTAGAATGCGCCCAATTTGCCAGAAATCTGCCGGGTTTGAGCCCTGTTTCAAACAGCGTCCGGACCCGCAACACCCAGGTAAATTGCTGAATTTAAAGCTAAATAACTGGAGGTTGTCTTGAATCACACTGCATTGCTAGTGCTGGAAGATGGAACTGTGTTCAAAGGCGTGTCGATAGGCGCCGAGGGATGTTCCGTTGGTGAAGTGGTTTTCAATACGTCGATGACGGGCTATCAGGAAATCCTCACCGATCCCTCTTATTCCCGTCAGATAGTCACCCTCACTTATCCTCATATAGGCAACACCGGCACCAACAGCGAAGATGAAGAGTCCAGTCAAATCCACGCACAGGGATTGATCATCCGGGACCTTCCGATACTTGCCTCCAATTTCCGCAGTCAGCAATCCCTCTCCGATTACCTCAAGTCTCACAACATCGTTGGCATCGCCGACATCGATACCCGCAAACTGACCCGCATCCTGCGCGAGAAGGGTGCCCAGGCCGGTTGCATCCTGGCCGGCAAGCAGGCTGATGAAGTGCTCGCCCTCGAGCAGGCGCGCGCCTTCCCCGGTCTCAAGGGGATGGATCTGGCCAAGGAAGTGACGGTTGCCGAAGCCTACGCCTGGACCGAAGGCAGCTGGCAGCTCGGCAAGGGGCACATCACCCCGGCGGCCGATGAGCTCAAATACCACGTGGTGGCCTACGACTTTGGCGTCAAGCGCAACATTTTGCGCATGCTGGTGGACCGTGGCTGCCGCCTGACAGTGGTGCCGGCCAAGACCCCGGCCGCCGAGGTACTGGCGATGAATCCGGATGGCATCTTCCTCTCCAACGGCCCCGGTGATCCCGAGCCCTGCGACTACGCCATCGAGGCCATCAAGGCCTTCCTCAATACCAACACCCCGGTGTTTGGCATCTGCCTGGGTCACCAGCTGCTGGGTCTGGCCTCAGGTGCCAAGACGATGAAGATGAAGTTCGGCCACCACGGTGCCAACCACCCGGTGAAGAGCCTGGATGACAATACCGTGATGATCACCGCCCAGAACCACGGTTTCGCGGTCGATGAGCACAACCTGCCGGATTGCCTGCGCGCCACTCACGTCTCCCTGTTCGACGGATCCTTGCAAGGCATCCACCGCACCGACCGTCCGGCCTTCAGCTTCCAGGGTCACCCCGAGGCGAGCCCGGGCCCGCACGACTGTGCCGGTCTGTTCGACCACTTTATTGAATTGATCAAGCAGTATCGCGCCTAAGAGGAAAAGAGAGAGACCATGCCAAAACGTAACGACCTACAGAGCATTCTGATCCTCGGCGCCGGCCCCATCGTCATCGGTCAGGCCTGCGAATTCGACTACTCCGGCGCCCAGGCCTGCAAGGCCCTGCGCGAGGAGGGTTACCGTGTCATCCTGGTGAACTCCAACCCGGCCACCATCATGACCGACCCCGAGATGGCCGATGCCACCTACATCGAGCCCATTACCTGGGAAGTGGTGCGCGAGATCATCAAGAAAGAGCGCCCGGACGCCGTGCTGCCCACCATGGGTGGCCAGACCGCGCTGAACTGCGCGCTGGATCTGGAGAAGCACGGCGTGCTGGCCGAGTTCGGTGTCGAGATGATCGGTGCCACCGCCGACGCCATCGACAAGGCGGAAGATCGCCGCCGCTTCGACATCGCCATGAAGAGCATCGGCCTCGAGTGCCCGCGCGCCGGCATCGCCCACAACATGGAAGAGGCCTGGGGCGTGCAGCAGATGGTCGGCTTCCCCTGCATCATACGTCCCTCCTTCACCATGGGTGGCTCCGGTGGCGGCATCGCCTACAACACCGAAGAGTTCGTCGAGATCTGCGAGCGCGGTCTGGATCTGTCGCCGACCAAGGAGCTGCTCATCGATGAGTCGCTGATCGGCTGGAAAGAGTACGAGATGGAAGTGGTGCGGGATCGCAACGACAACTGCATCATCGTCTGCACCATCGAAAACTTCGACCCCATGGGCATCCACACCGGTGACTCCATCACGGTCGCGCCAGCCCAGACGCTGACCGACAAGGAGTTCCAGATCATGCGCAACGCCTCCATGGCGATACTGCGCGAGATCGGGGTCGAGACCGGTGGCTCCAACGTCCAGTTCGGTATCAACCCGAAAGATGGCCGCATGGTCATCATCGAGATGAACCCGCGGGTGTCCCGCTCCTCCGCGCTGGCCTCCAAGGCGACCGGTTTCCCCATCGCCAAGATCGCCGCCAAGCTCGCCATCGGTTACACCCTGGACGAGCTGATGAACGACATCACCGGCGGTCGCACCCCGGCCTCCTTCGAGCCGGCCATCGACTACGTGGTCACCAAGGTTCCGCGCTTCAACTTCGAGAAGTTTGCCGGCGCCAACGACCGTCTCACCACCCAGATGAAATCGGTCGGTGAAGTGATGGCCATAGGCCGCAACTTCCAGGAGTCCCTGCACAAGGCGCTGCGTAGCCTCGAGACCGGCAAGACCGGCTTCGACCCCATGGTCGACCTCAATGCCCCTGACTCCCTGACCCGCATCCGCCACGAGCTGCAGGATGCTGGTTGCGACCGGATCTGGTACATCGCCGATGCGTTCCGCGCCGGTCTCTCCATGGACGGCATCTTCAAGCTGACCAAGATTGACCCCTGGTTCCTGGTGCAGATAGAAGATCTCATCAAGCTGGAAGAGCAGGTGAGAGAACGCGGCATGGCCGGCCTCGATGCCGACTTCCTGCGTGCCTTGAAGCGCAAGGGCTTCGCCGACGCACGGCTGGCCAAGATCCTCGGCGTGGCCGAGGGCGAGGTGCGCAAGTTGCGTGCCCGCCACAACATCTTCCCGATATACAAGCGGGTCGATACCTGCGCGGCCGAGTTCGCCACCAACACCGCCTACATGTACTCCAGCTATGACGAGGAGTGCGAGGCGGCCCCGACCAATCGTGACAAGATCATGATCATCGGCGGCGGCCCGAACCGCATAGGTCAGGGCATCGAGTTCGACTACTGCTGCGTGCACGCGGCACTGGCCCTGCGCGAAGACGGTTACGAGACCATCATGGTCAACTGCAACCCGGAGACCGTCTCCACCGATTACGACACCTCAGACCGCCTCTACTTCGAGCCGGTGACCCTGGAAGACGTGCTGGAAATCGTGCGCATCGAGAAGCCCAAGGGCGTCATCGTGCAGTACGGCGGCCAGACCCCGCTCAAGCTTGCACGGGCATTGGAAGCGAACGGCGTGCCTGTCATCGGCACCAGCCCGGATGCCATCGACCGCGCCGAAGACCGCGAGCGTTTCCAGTCCGCGGTCGAGCGCCTCGGCCTCAAGCAGCCGGAAAACGGCACAGTCACCAACCTGGAGCAGGCGGTACTGACCGCCGAGCGGATCACCTACCCGCTGGTGGTGCGCCCCTCCTACGTGCTGGGTGGCCGCGCCATGGAGATCGTCTATGACGAGACCGACCTGCGTCGCTACTTCGCCGAGGCGGTGAGCGTCTCCAACGAATCGCCAGTGCTGCTTGACCGCTTCCTCGATGACGCCACCGAGGTGGACGTGGATGCCATCTGCGACGGCGTCGATGTGGTCATCGGCGGCATCATGGAGCACATCGAGCAGGCCGGTATTCACTCCGGTGACTCGGGTTGCTCCCTGCCTCCTTATACCTTGTCCAAGAAAATTCAGGACGAGATGCGCGAGCAGGTACGCAAGCTGGCGCTGGAGCTCGGCGTGGTGGGCTTGATGAACGTGCAGTTCGCGGTCAAGGAAAACGACATCTACCTCATCGAGGTGAACCCGCGCGCCGCCCGTACCGTGCCCTTCGTCTCCAAGGCGACAGGTGCGCCGCTGGCCAAGATCGCCGCCCGCGTCATGGCCGGTCAGTCCCTGCAATCCCAGGGCTTTACCACCGAAATCATCCCGCCCTACTACTCGGTGAAAGAGGTGGTACTGCCCTTCGCCAAGTTCCCGGGCGTGGATCCGCTGCTGGGGCCAGAGATGCGCTCCACCGGTGAGGTGATGGGGGTGGGCAGCAGCTTCGCCGAGGCCTATGCCAAGGCTCAGCTGGGTGCCAGCCACGCCGTGCCGAAGGAGGGTCGCGCCCTGCTGTCCGTGCGTCACAGCGACAAGGCGCAGGTCGTTGATCTCGCCGCCAAGCTGCTGGAGCTGGGCTATGAGCTGGATGCCACCCACGGCACCGCCGTCGCCCTGGGTGAGGCGAGCATCAACCCGCGCCTGGTCAACAAGGTGCACGAGGGTCGCCCGCACATCCTGGACCGCATCAAGAACGGCGAGTACACCTACATAGTCAACACCGCCGAAGGGCGGGTGGCGATTCAGGACTCCAAGCAGCTGCGCCGCGCGGCCTTGCAGCACAAGGTGGCTTATACCACCACCCTGAATGAGGCGTTCGCCACCTGCATGGCCATCAGCGTCGATGCCACCGCCAATGTGAACTCGGTGCAAGAGTTGCACCAGAAGGTGAAAAACCGCTAAGGATTGCGCAACAAGGGCAGGGGAGTCTCCCCTCCTTCTTTGCACAAGACACGCGAACCCTGAACAACCCCGCCAGCGATGGCGGGGTTTTTGTTTTTGGCCGGGCTGGTCAGCCCTCTGGCATGGAGGCGGAGGTGAGCAGGGGAGAGGGAATATCGTCCTTGATGGGAGATATTCGCCCTTTTAATGGCATAAAAAACACAATAATTGCGCCTTGGTGACTTTTACTCGCAATCTTTGCAATCACTCACCCGCCCCGCCTCTATATACTGGTTTCTCATCACATAAGGTCGTCTGCGCCTGCAACAGCGGGGTGCGAGGATCAGGGCCAGCTGCTTATCCGGCAGCGCAGGCCGGCCCCTCTTATCAAGAAGGGCCACAGGAAACCGGTTGTGGGGTTACCACCCACGCAACCGTCAGGGCCAGCGTTACCGCGCCAACCCGCTTCCCCCTCCTTACCCCGTCTGCGTGCCTGCCCAGTCGCGTCGTTGCTCACCGTCATCGCCCGCAACGGCGCCGCGCCTCAAGGACATCAGCCAAGGGAATCTGAATATGAGCTTCGATCACCGCAAATACCGCCCCGCTCCCGTCATCGCCTTGGCGGACCGTCAATGGCCCAACCGGGTGATGACGCAGGCGCCGCTCTGGTGCGCCGTGGACTTGCGCGACGGCAACCAGGCGCTGGTCGAACCCATGACGGTGGCCCAGAAGCTGCAGATGTGGGCGCTGATGGTCCATGTGGGCTTCAAGCATATCGAGGTGGGTTTCCCGGCCGCCTCCCAGCCCGATTTCGACTTCGTGCGCGAGCTTATCGAGCGCAACCTGATCCCGGACGACGTGACCATACAGGTGTTGGTGCAGGCCCGCGAGGATCTGATCGCCCGCACCTTCGAGGCGCTCAAGGGGGCCAGGCGCGCCATCGTCCACGTCTACAACTCGGTCAACCCGACCCAGCGCAACTATGTGTTCAACAGCGGGCGCGAGGGGGTCAAGGCCATCGCCGTGCAGGGGGCGCGCTGGGTACGCGAGCATGCGGCGCGCAACCCCGGCACCGAGTGGAGTTTCCAATATTCCCCCGAGAGTTTCAGCAGCACAGAGGTGGAGTTCGCGGTGGAGGTGTGTGACGCGGTGATCGACGAGTGGCGGTCCGCCGCCCGCCCCATGATCCTCAACTTGCCCGCCACGGTCGAGGTGAGCACCCCCAACGTGTTCGCGGATCAGGTGGAGTGGTTCTGCCGCCACCTCAAGGCGCGCCCCGAGGTGAGCATCTCCATCCACACCCACAACGACAGGGGCTGCGGCGTGGCCGCCGCCGAGCTGGCGGTGCTGGCGGGGGCCGATCGCATCGAGGGGACCCTGCTCGGCAACGGCGAGCGCACCGGCAACATGGACATAGTCACCATGGCCATGAACCTCTACAGCCAGGGCATAGATCCCGAGCTGGACTTGTCTGACATGGATGCCATCGTCGCCACCGTGGGCGCCTGCACCCAGATAGCCCTGCACCCGCGCCACCCCTATGCCGGCGAGCTGGTCTACACGGCGTTTTCCGGCAGCCATCAGGATGCGATCCGCAAGTCCCTGGCGGCCCCCAAACCCGATGCCTTCTGGGATGTGGCCTACCTGCCGATCGATCCCGCAGACCTCGGCCGCAGCTACGAGGCGGTGATCCGCATCAACAGCCAGTCCGGCAAGGGGGGCGTCACCTACCTGCTGGAGCGAGATCTCGGCCTGCAACTGCCGCGCTGGCTGCAAATTGACTTCAGCCGCCGGGTGCAGGCCCAGGCGGAGGCGAGCAGCAGCGAGATCAGCCCGGAGCAGATCCGCGCCCTGTTCGAGCAGCATTACCTCGAGCCGCTGCACGGCTATCGCATCGGCCGCTTCCAGCTCGGTCACGACAGCCAGGAGAGCCTGCGCCTGGAGTTGCAGACCCCGGACGGCACGCTGCAGCTGTGTGGCGAGGGGGAGGGGGCCATCACCGCGCTGGTCAACGGCTGGGAGCGCCAGACCGGGATGCACATAGACGTGCTCGACTACTCGGAGCATGCCCTCTCTGCCGGCACCGAGTCCCGCGCCGCCGCCTATGTGCTGCTCAGCGTCGATGGCGTACGGATGTGCGGGGTCGCCATCGGCCGCGACGTGGTCAACGCCTCCCTGCAGGCGGTGATCAATGGGGCGGCCCAGATCCGTGCCCTGCGGCAGAGTGCCTGAGGTCATGGGGAGGGTGCCCGTGGCATGACCCGGCGCAGCGCATCCTCGCCTCGCTCACAGTTCCCCTCACCCCTGTGGTGAGGGGATTGTTTTTTATGGAAATATCGGCTCACAATGGGCACTGGCCTGGCGGTCCGAAAGCGGTCGCATCGGGATAGGGACAGTGACGTTCAGGAGCCAGAAAGACGATGAAGACTCTCCCCAGTTTATCCATACACCCGGCCAGACTGTTTTCCCTCTCCCCCTGCCGCCGCTGCGTCCTCCTTGCCCTGCTGGGCTCCTTGCTGCTGGTCGCCAGCCTGGATGCCTACTGTTTCGACAGGCTGGTGCAGAATCATCTGCGCACCATAGGTGCCCTGGCCGAGGCCATCAACGTGGTGACCCTGCTGTTCATGTTCTGGGTCGTGCAGTGCGCCCAGATCTCCAGCAAGACCTACTTCTTCCTCTCTGCCGGCCTGGGGGTGTGGCTCGTCTCGGGGGCCATCGATGTGATGGACGAGGCCTACTTCCAGCCCTGGTGGCTCTCCACGGTCGAAGACAGCCTGCGCTCCCTCGGCATGTTGGCCACGGCCTGGGGAGTGCTGCTGTTGCTGCAACAGATGCACGGCACCCACCTTAGGCTGGCGTCGCTGGCCATGTCGGATGAACTGACCGGGCTATCCAATCGCCGCTCGTTTCGCTCCGTGCTGGAGGCCCGTGCCGAGGCGGGGACCCCGCTGCTGCTGCTGGATCTGGATCACTTCAAGCAGATCAACGATCGTTATGGCCACGGCATAGGTGACAAGGTGTTGCGGGAGTTCGGCTGCCTGCTGCGCCAGCACTGTCCGCCGAATGGGGTGGTGGCGCGGCTGGGCGGGGAGGAGTTTGCCCTCTGGCTGCCCGGCACCCCGGCCGAGCAGGCCCATGCCCTGGCGGAGCAGATGAGGCGCGCCACCGAGGCGCTGGTCTCGGGGGACGGGGTGCGGTTTACCGTGAGCATAGCCGTCGGTGTCTGCCATGCCGGGGAGGCTGTCGAAGCCCTTTTCCGGCGCACCGATCTCGCCCTCTATCGGGCCAAGCACCTGGGTCGCAACCGGGTTGAGCTGGCGTGACGACGGGCCCTGGCAGGTGCCGTGGGGCGGGCAGCCGAAAATGGACGCGATTGAACGGCTGCCTTCAGATTGCCCACCCGATCCACTACAATGGCCGCCTGTTTGCGTTCGGGGCCCCCTTGCATCGATGATGCGCGAGCCGCCCGGCGCCTTGTCTCTTTAGCGGAAGCCTTCATGATCCCTCTCTCCTCCTTCTCCACGGGGCGCCTGCTCGCCCTGCCGCTGCTGATGGCCGCCTTGCTGGCGGGCTGTGCCAGCGAGCCGACGGCCCCGGCGCAGGACGCCGCCAGCGCTCAGCAACAGGCCAAACAACCCAAGGCCATGCAGCCGCGCAAGCCGGCCGATATGAAGAGCCGCATAGTGCGCTTCCTGCCCGCCAACGTGTCTGACAAGCAGGGCTGGGCCAATGACGTGGTGACCGCGCTCTCGACCCAGGGCATAGCGGTGAGCGATCACAACGTCTGCAGCGTGTTGGCGGTGGCGGAGCAGGAGGCGACCTATCAGGCGGATCCCGTGGTGCCCGGCCTTGGCAAGATCGCCTGGAAGGAGATCAACCGGCGGGCGGCCAAGCTGCTGATCCCCGAGTTTGTGGTGCGCACGGCCCTCGGCATCGAGTCCCCCACCGGCAAGTCTTATGCCGAGCGCATCGACAAGTTGCGTACCGAGCGGGAGATGAGCCTGATCTTCGAGGACATGATAGGCACAGTGCCCATGGGCAAGACCCTGTTTGGCAACATGAACCCGGTGCACACCGGCGGCCCCATGCAGGTCAGTATCGCCTTCGCCGAGGCCAACGTCCGGGGCTACCCCTATTCCGTCAAGGAGAGCATCCGTCACGAAGTCTTCACCCGCCGTGGCGGCATCTGGTTTGGCACCAAGCACATCTTCGGCTACCCCGCCGATTACCCTGATACCCTCTATCGCTTCGCCGACTTCAATGCCGGCTGGTACGCGAGCCGCAACGCCGCCTTCCAGGCCGCCGTCAGCCGGGTGAGCGGCAAGACCCTGGCGCTGGATGGGGATCTCATCCGCTACGACTCCGACCTGCCCGGCAACACCGAGCTCGCGGTCCACGGCATCGCCAGCCGGATCAACATGAGCAAGCAGGCGATCCACCAGAGCCTGCGCACAGGGGACAGCGCCGAGTTTGCCCAGACCGACCTCTACCACAGGATCTTCACCCTGGCCGATCAGCAGGCGGGCAAGCGGCAACCCCGCGCCGTGCTGCCCGGCATCCAGCTCAAGAGCCCCAAGATCACCCGCAACCTCACCACCGCCTGGTTCGCCAAGCGGGTGGATGACAGGGAGCAGCGTTGCGTCAAGCGCATGGCGGCCATTCAATGACCACATAGGGGAAAACAAGGGCGGCCAATGGCCGCCCTTGTTTTTGTTGGGGTAGCTCTTGAGCAACGCAGAGTGTCTGTTGGCTCAAGGGTGTTGGAGGCTATGACTCTCTCTATGTTCAGACAGTTGGCCTTCAGACAGCGTCATTAAGGTGAGGACGAGACAACGCCTCTGCACTTTGGATACCCGCTACAACCCCAAAACGGGTTGCCCTTATTTTCCCCTCGACTGGCGGTACGCAAGATCATGGGGTTGCCGCATTTAGGACATGCGGGGACGGCATGGATGGTCTCGATAGTGCCTGGCTCAGCGGTGCGTTTGTCATGGTCAACTGAGGATGTATTGCGTGCCACGGATTTTATGGGGGCCATGCCATGGCGTGCCTTGAGCCGTGCCACATGTTGTTTATGAGTCTGCCAGTTGGCGGCCAATCGCCCTCGCTGGATGGTCTCGACTATCCTATCCACTTCGTCCTGGCGCAATAGCTGGGTGGTTTTGCTCTTGATATAGGGAATAAGGCCGCGGTTGAGCACATTCTCCGGCATCGGCGTCTTGAAGGTGCAATCGCCGATAAAGTAGACCACCGAATGGAGTTGATGGTCCGCGAGCCCCAGCAGGGACTTGAGCGTCATCACATGTTTGTAGTTCTGGTGCAGGGGGTTCTGGAAGCTGTGCTTGCGGCGGTAGATCTGCTGAGTCCAGTGCTTGTGTGCAGGATTACCGAAGATCCACCCCTTCATATTCTTGGTTTCAATCACGAAGACCCCGTAGCGGGAGACAATGATGTGATCGATCTGGGTGGAGCCATCTTCGGTCGGCAGGGTCAGGTTCTTGAGTAGTCGGTAGTCTCGCTTGTCGAGAAATAGCCGGATCGAGAGATTGAGAAACCATTCCCCCACCATCCCCTTGAACCAGGGGGTTTTTATCACGGTGGCAATCAGTAACAGTGGCAGCAGATACCAGAGCTGAGCAAGCAGCAAGGTAATAACGGGAGTGAAGTCCATTTCATCGACTCTCCATGGGAGCTTGCTTAAGGGTTAAGCCTCGATAGTAATCAGGCTGCGGCACTTGGGATATCCTGGATAGCCCGGAAGGTATCACCCCGTTTACCGGCTACAAGAAGTGGTGACTGGTGGAATATAGCGGGTAAATAGCCAGTCTATCCGGAGGCATGCCTAGTTTGATCCCAATGCTCGAGGTGCCGCTCTTTAACTGGCTCAGTCGTTGTCGCAGATTTGTACCTGGATCCGCAACAGGCCGCGAAAGCCTCTGGCGGCGTAGTAAGACTGGGCGCCGTTGTGATAGAGGAACACCTGGCCATAGCGGCGATCGCAGAACAGGGCGCCACCTAGTTGCCTGATGTCGGCGGGGGTCTTGACCCAGCTCGAGGTCTTGGCATCGAAGCCGCCAAGCCGTTGCAGTGCCCGATATTCTGACTCCGTCAGCAAGTCGATGCCCATGGCCGCGGCCATCTCCATGGCACTGCCTTCCGGCCGGTTCTCCTTTCTGGACTCCAGTGCCGCTCTGTCATAGCAGAGGCTTCTGCGCCCGGCGGGACTCTCTGCGCTGCAGTCACAGAAGAGGAAGGCCCCGTGCTCATCCTGGCCGATGACGTCCGGCTCGCCGCCCGTATCCTCCATTGCCTGCAGCGAGCGCAACTGCGTGGGCGCCGCCTCCAGCCTGGCTTGCACGGCCGACCACGCCAGCCCGGCATGGCGGTGCATGTTTGCCTCAAAGCGAGTCTGCAAGATGGCGAGCAGTGCCTCTGTCTGCTGCTTGGTCAGGTTCATGATCCATCGTCCTCCGAGATAGGAGCGTCTCGCCGCTCGTGGATAAAGAGTGGATACGGCATAGCATCGCGCCCATGGGGCCGTCCCGTGAAGGGGCATTTGCGGCATGACCCTATCCACTTGTGTCTTTGACGACAGATTATGGCCCAGAGTCGTTGCCGTGGGGCAGGCGCCAACGGCACGCCCTTGCACAGCGAGAGTGTTGGCAAAACCCATGATGGGGTTCGTTGACGCGAGGGGGAGCGGTACTTGTCTGCAGTAGGCGGGAATACCTGAAATGACAAAGCCCCAAAAAGGGGCCCTGGATCTGCACGGCGCTAAGGCCTGACTGGAAAGGGTTGTCTTGCCTATAGGGTCGACGATTCGTCTGGCATGAGTCAGATGGCCTGGCGCCAGGAGCGATTAACCCCGGCTGATGCCCTGTACATGACCCTGGGCATCGCTGACGCAGCGCCACAGCTTGGCATCGTTGGCTACCTTGATGTCGACGCCGGTGGCGGCCTGGGATTCGGCCACATAGTCGATCATCAGCGAGCTCTGGGCGGCGCCGCTCTCCTTGGCCACCGCCTTCAGGCAGGCTTTTTCCGCCGGCTTGGTCTGGCTGTTGCTGCCGTTATAGGCGGCCTGGGCCGTGCTGGCTACCGCGGCCTGCTCGGTCTGGCAGATGCCGTTGCCACCGTGCTTGACGGTGTAGCTGATGCTCAGTCCACCCTCGTTCATGATGGAGAGGGTGGTCTTGCCAGACTTCGCCTCGTAATAGGTGGGGCTGAATTTCTTGACGGTGGCATTCTTGCCATTGATGGAGACGACGCCAGACTCGGCGTGGGCCTTGATATTCCCCGGGCAGCTGGCGCTGAAATCCGGAACCTGGGCCTGGGCAACACCCGCGAGCAGCAACATAGACAGGGTGATCATGGTCTTTTTCATAGAGTAACCTCAAACAGCGAGCAGTTAATAAAACGGGTAATGACATCAATGTGCACGAGGAGGACAGGGCCGGCCTCGTCCATCTATTGCATCCTGTCGGGGGCTCAATCTAGCAGGCGAGGGGAAGAAGTAAAATAAAACGAAATACGCAGAAATAAAAACCTGTGAAAAAATATAAATCCAATATATCAGCATCTTACGGCATTGATTCGGCTGTGTGGGGGCGGCGTCCATTCCACGGTCGCCGCCCTCTTCACGCCGCAACGGTCAAGCGAAGGCTAAGCGTCGGCCATCATGGCGGCTTGCTGGCGGGGGAACATGAGCCCTGGCCTCGAGGGATGATTGAATGGCGTCCCCAGGCCGAGTGACACTCACCGAGATCCGGGGCGAATCGCATCTTACGAATGGCGTAACGGCGCCGCCATTATTGAGACCGGCCAATGCGCCATTGCGTTAGAAACTCATCGCCAGCCCGACGGAATAGCCGCTGGTGTTGTGGCTGAACATATAACGGCCGACCAGCCGGGTGCGGCTGATGAATATATCGTATTTGCTGCTGTCGAGTTCGAGCCCGAGGCCGAGCGAGTTGAGGCTGTTGAAGCCGAGCAGGCCGCGCTGCTCGCCCAGGTATTCGGTGCGGGCCGCCTCCAGCACATAGCGCAGCGGGCGATCCAGCAGGGTCCAGTCCCACATGGGGGCGCGACGACGCAGATAGAGCCCCAGGTTCTCCGCCTCTGCCTGGCCGGTGATGCTGTCGGCGGTGCCGGTGAAGCTCTGCAGCTGCTGATAGGAGTAGCGCAGCTCCGCATCTATGTCCTGACTCTTGGAGAACAGCTCGTAGTCGAGCATCAGCGATCCCCCCAGGCCATAGACGTTGAGCCGGCCGCCGTCGAGAAAATCGAGGTTCTTGCCCGTCTTGTGAGAGATGAAGGCGGCGCCGATGCGCAGATCGCTGGCCACTGTCCCCAGGGTGAAGTTGCCGATGGGGCGCAGCACCAGGTTGCCGCCCCAGCGGTCACGGTGCAGGCTGAAGTCCCAGCCGATGCCACCGGTGGCGCTCAGGCTGTTCCACTTGACCGGGATGGTGCGCGTCTCATTGCCATCACTGAACACGAACTGGGGGTCGTAGCGGCTGTAACCCAGGGTGCCCTCCAGATAGATGGGGAATCCCTCGCTCATGGTGGCGCCGCCGCCGAGCTGGGTGATGGTCAGCGCCGCCTGTTCATTGGTGCTGCTGCCGATATCCAGGTTGCTGGCGGTGATGTCGGGCACCACGGCGAAGCTCATCAGGGAGACAACGGCATTGGCGCGCTGCTGAATGATGGACCCATCGTTGGCCTGGGCCGCCAGGCTGAACAGCCCGAGGCCAGTCAGTGAGAGAATTCTGCCGTAAGAAGAGGGGATCAGCGCCATACCTTGCTCCGTGATGTCCTCGTCCGATGAGGAACTTTTACACTGTAACGGTTTTTATTCCCCTTGGCAGCCAAGTCGTTGTGTCAACTGACAATATTATCGTCCAACGGGGCAGCGCCGCCGTCTGCCGCCCACCGAGGCCGCCCGCGCCGCAAGGCTGGGTGCGCCTTCTGGCGAGGAAATGTGCGCATAACATGACGGACATTAATTTCTTGTTCAGTTCGACCGGTGTATAACGGTCATCCCACAGGAAGTATGGGGTGAGGCAACAGGGACAAACTGCCGGGTGAGGACCCTTGGGTCGTCATGACGGGTTCGCACTATGTTGACGGGAGTCAGACCAGATGCAGGACATGCTGCATGCCATATGGCATCAGGATTTTGAACAGCTTATTCATATGCAGGCCGTGGGTCTGCTCGTCACCTGCCTGGTGGTGATCCTCTTTCTCGAATCGAGTTTCGTCTTCCTGCCGCTGCCCGGCGACAGCGTGGTGCTGCTGGCCGGTGGCCTGGTCGGGCTCGGGGTGGTCGGCCTGGAAGTGCCGCTGCTCTATCTGCCGCTGGCGACCGGCTGCGGCAGTCTGATCGCCTATCTGCAGGGGAGGGCGCTGCAAGGCACCCGTTTCATGCAGAAGGTGGAGAAGGTGATCCCGGATGGCAGCCTGCCCAAGGCGACCCGTCTGCTGGAAAAGTACGGCTTCTGGGCCATGTTCATCTCCCGCTTCATCCCCTTCGTCAGGGTGCTGACCCCCATGCTGATGGGGGTGGGTCATCTGGACAGGTTCAAGCTGGTGATGGCGAGCTTCGCCAGCGCCTTCCTCTGGGCCCTGGTGCTGGGGCTGGTGGGCCGCTTCGTCATGCTGTCCCCCTTCTTCGCCCAGTATCACGAGCTGCTGACCAAGTGCCTGCTGATGACCTCCTGCGTGCTGTTTGTGGTTGCCGTCGCTACCATCGTCTTCCGCTTGTGCAAGCGCTCGAGCGATCGGGCCAGCTGATCCTCCCCCGCGGTGGGCCGCCTGGCCCGCCGCGCTTTTGCCTCGTCGCGCGCGTTCAACCCAGCCTCTGGCCGAGGGCAAGTCTGGCCGGCGGGCGAGGCGATCGCGGTGGCTCGCCATCTCCCCTCCCGAGCACAATGAAAATACAGGCCATTTGAGGCGGAATTTGTGACGCCTATCTGTTACACTTCGCGCCCGCCATTTTCCGGCTCACTCTCTGACGCTATGTCAGAATCAGCCGTCCTTGGCCGCAAGCCTCGCCGATGCCGCGCCACAAGCCGGCTCAAGCCACTTAAGCCAACTACAGCCCAGCTGGAACACAGGAACCCAATATGAGATTTGAATCGTTCGATTTTGCCCCCGAGATTTTGCGCGCCATCTCAGATTGCGGTTATCAGGAGATGACCCCTGTGCAGCAACAGGCGATCCCGACCATCCGTCGTGGTAGCGACGTGCTGGCCAGCGCCCAGACCGGGACCGGCAAGACCGCCGCCTTCGCGCTGCCGATCCTGCAACGCCTGCTGGACAAGCCGGCCGAGCTGCAGCCGTCCAACGCCCGGGTGCTGATCATGACTCCGACCCGCGAGCTGGCCGAGCAGATCACCAACAACATCAATGACTTCGCCAAGTACCTCGAGATCACCGTGCTGACGCTGGTGGGCGGTGGCAAGCAAGACGTGCAGGCCAAGAAGCTGAAAGCGGGCGCTCACATCATAGTGGCGACCCCGGGTCGTCTGCTGGAGCACCTGACCGCCTGCAACCTCAGCCTCTCCGGTGTCGAGTGCCTGGTGCTTGACGAAGCGGATCGCATCCTCGACATGGGCTTCAGCGCCGATGTGCAGCAGATCCTGCAAGCGGTCAACAAGCAGCGCCAGAACCTGCTGTTCTCCGCCACCTTCTCCGACGCGGTGAAGAAGCTCGCCAACCTGATGCTGGACCGCCCGCAGATCATCAGCGTCAACAAGCAGAACTCCACCGCCGACACCGTCAGCCACACCGTCTATCCGGTGGAGCAGAAGCGCAAGCGCGAGCTGCTGTCCGAGCTCATCGGCAAGCAGAACTGGCAACAGGTGCTGGTGTTTGCCAGCACCCGCGAGAGCTGTGACGTGCTGGTGGAAGAGCTGAACCTGGATGGCATCAAGGCCGCCGTGGTGCACGGTGACAAGGCGCAAGGCAGCCGTCGCCGCGCCCTGCGCGAATTCGTGGAAGGCAAGGTGCGGGTGCTGGTGTCCACCGAGGTGGCCGCCCGTGGGCTGGATATCCCGGATCTGGAATACGTGGTCAACTACGATCTGCCGTTCCTGGCCGAGGATTACGTCCACCGCATCGGCCGTACCGGCCGCGCCGGCAAGAGCGGCATGGCGATCTCCTTCGTCAGCCGTGAAGAGGAGCGCACCCTGATCGAGATCGAGGCACTGATCGGCCAGAAGATCCGCCGCATCATGGTGCCGGGCTACGAGGTGAGCAGCCGTGACGAACTGATCCAGCAACTGCATGAGCGTCGTCGCTTCGGCAAACGTCCCCAGCGTGCCGACAACGCCGCCGCCCAGGCCATGGCGGAGTCCAAGCTGCAGGGTCAGCGCCTCAAGCGCCTGGCGGCCGCCAAGAAGCCCCGTCAGTCGAAATAAGCAGGCAAGCTCTGCGCGGGGGCCAGCAGCCCCCATCCCGTAAAGGCGCCAGTGGCGCCTTTACGCTGTTGATGACCCGCCCGTCTCTCTGAGGATCCGTGATGACCCCTCCCAATTACAATCAGGCCCTGTTCGACATGGCCACCCAGAGCCTGGCCGAGCTGGCGCGCACCGCCGAGCAGAAGGCCGGCAAGCGCACCCCCGCCCAGGAGAGCCACTTCCTCTGCACCTGGATGGCGGATTCCCTCAAGGAGAAGCGCTTCTCCCGGCTGGTGATGGAGGATCTGAAAGGCTGGATCCAGCAGGGCCGTACCCTGGGGGCCGGTGCCGATCTCAAGGGGCTGCTGGAGCGCATCGTCTGCCAGTACGGCCGTGCCATGGCGGTGCCCGAGCAGCTGGGCGCCAGGCTCGCCGCCCTGCTGGCCGAGCTGGAAGAGGCGGGTTGGTTAGTGTTTACCGACAGCGAACTGGACGCCAAGCTGCGGCTGCTGAGTCAGGGTCAGTCCAGCCTGGTCATCTCGGCCAGCGAGTATCAGGGGCATATCGCCGAAGGGGAGCTGCTCAAGCCGCTGACCCTCTATGTGCGCGGTGACGAGAAGCAACTGGCACGGGCGGCCTTTGCACAGGGCCTGCTGCTGAGCCAGGGCGACAAGAAGGCCACCCTGGTCAAGCACCACAAGGCGTATCGACTGGTGCCCGCCAATGCCCAGCCCGCCCTGGCGCTGCTGGCCGAGGCCAATATCTGACGACAGTAGCATCTCTGCTCCCATGACCCCGGCCCTGTGCCGGGGTTTTTTATGGCCAAAAGGCAGGGCAGGGACGAGTGACGCCTTCATCTGTTTCCTCCCCCAATGCTGTCGCAGGGCGAGGGGGTTGCGAGGTGCCCCCTCCGATGGGGGGCGTCCCCCATATGGTGAGATGGTGGCGCAAAACTTCTGCTCTAGGGTGAGTGGGCCCCAAAGAGGGCCTTAGGGAAGTAAACCGCCTGATGGCGCTACTCAATGAATGAGGAAACATGATGAAAGCAACTCCAATTGCCCTGCTGCTGGCCGCGATGCTGGCCTCTCCGCTCTGCGCCGCCGGGCTCGATGCCAGGCTCACCCTGGTGGATGGCGGCACGGACGATGTGCGGGTCAACCTGACTTTGACCAACACGGGGGATAAGCCCATCCGTCTGCTCAAGTGGCAACTGCCGGGCAGCGAGGATGCGCCCCTGTTCCTGGTGGAGCGCGATGGCCAGCGGGTCGGCTACGAGGGGGCCCTGATCAAGCGGGCGGCACCGACCGACAGGGACTTCCAGCAGCTCAAGGCCGGCCAGAGCCTGACGCTGCAGGCCGAGGTGTCTGGCCTCTACGATATGAGCGCCCAGGGCCAATACAGCATCCGCTACCGGTTGCCGGCCCTGCCGCAGGAGGCGAAGGCCGCCAAGGCCAAGCAGGCCCAGGCGAGCGAGTCCAATGCCGTCAGTCTCTGGGTGGAGGGGGTGAACGATGAGCGGGTGCAGGCCAAGGCCGCCCCCCTGGCCGAGCCGCAGGCCGTCACCGCCTCGGTCAGCTTCAGCGGGCGCTGCACCAACACTCAGAAGAGCGACATCCTGACGGCGCTGGATGCGGCCGGCACCATCAGCAACGACTCCAGCAGCTACCTGGCGGTGGACAAGCCGAGTGGTCAGCGCTATCGCAGCTGGTTTGGCGCCTATGATGCCTCTCGCTGGGATCAGGCCGAGACCCACTTCAGCAAGATCAAGGATGCAATAGACAACAAGCCGCTCACCTTCGACTGCGGCTGCAAGCAGAGCTACTTCGCCTACGTCTATCCGGATCAGCCCTACAAGGTCTACCTGTGCAAGAGCTTCTGGACCGCCCCCGTCACCGGCACCGACTCCCGCGCCGGCACCATAGTCCACGAGCTGAGCCACTTCAACCTGGTGGCAGGGACGGACGATCTGGGTTACGGTCAGGCCAATGCCCGCAACCTGGCGAGCACGGATCCGCTGAAGGCGCTGGGTAACGCCGACAATCACGAGTATTTCGCCGAGAATACCCCGAGCGAAAATTGATCCCTACCGGGGCCGCAAGGCCCCCTTTTGAAGGAAGGAGGCGCCATGATGACGCTCTTGCTGACCACGCTCGCGCTCGCCCCCCTGAGGTGCGAGCTGTCGGTGCAGGCCGAAAGCCGGGTGAACGAGCCGCTGCCCCTGGTGATGACCCTGACCAACCAGGGGGAGGGGCCCATCGAGGTGTTGAGCTGGTTCACCCCGTTCGAGGGATGGTTCGCCGATGCCATCGATCTCACCCTGGCGGATCGGCCGGTGGCCTACAGGGGGCCGCTCGCCAAGCGGGGCAACCCCGGCGCCGACGACTTCTTCATCCTGGGTGCCGGCCAGCAGAGCCGGGCGGATGTGGAGCTGACCCAGGTCTACGACCTGTCACGTCCCGGAGTCTATCACCTCAGCTACCGCGCCCAGCCACTGACCCTGACCCAGGGGGTGGCGCCGAGCTGCCCCGCCATCAGCTTTAGCCGTATCGCCGCGCCCTAGGCGGCGCTGCGCCCGGCATCGGTGTTCAGCAGCCCCACTGCGCGGGCGGCGACCGCCAGATAATGGGGCGAGCGCGCCCGCTCCCGCCAGCAGCAGTGCACCAGCTTGATCACATGATCGTCCAGGCTGACCAGCGCCCGCGGCAGCACCAGCTCCCAATCCAGCCCTGTGGTATCCGGCCAGCGCTGAGCGTGCAGCGCCGGCGCCCCGACCGTGATGTAGGCGGCGGCCACCCCCTGCCACATCAGCGTTTGCCAGGGGGCTTGCAGCGCCTCTGGCAGGTGGCGCGCGACTATGGCAGCGGCCCGGCTGCCGGTCATCAGGTGCAGCACTGTGAAGTTGCGGGTCTGCCAGTAGAGGGGCAGGGCGGCCTCGGCCAGCTGCGCCAGCACATCTTGCCCGTCATCGAGGCTGCGTGGCAGCGAGCCTGGCCAGCGCGGATCCGCCGCCACCTGCCGCAGGCGCGCGGTGATCCACTCTCCCTGCCAGCGCGAACCCTCCCAGTGGGCCGACAGCCCGGCCAGCAGGCGGGTGACGTCCCGGCAGGGCGCCCCTTCCCCGGCAGGCAGGATCAGGGCCTTGCACTGCCAGGCGGCCAGCGCCGCCGCCTGCTCTCCCAGATGGCCATTTTCCAGGGCGCAGGCGAAGCGGATGAGGGGGTGAAAGGCGCCCCCCGCGGGTGAGCAGCGCCGCGCCAGCAGGGCCTCGAAGCTGGGCAACCAGCCCTCTTTGGCGAAGCGGAGCACCAGCTGCTGGCGCAGCTCCACGAACAGGGTCTCCGCTTCTTCGCCCTGATTGTTCACCCTGGCCGGCAGGGCCTGGGTGGTCTGCCAATGGGTGAAGAAGTGCTGCAACTGTTGGGGACTGGCCCCCATCTCGTGCAGGGCGTGCAGCGCCATGGGGCAGTGGTTGGTGGTGTCCCGGCCATTGAGGGCGAAGGTCTGGTTGGCATCGAGCAGGGCATGCAGATAATCCATAATCGTTTGACTCCTTTTGTGAGGGGAGACAGGATTGTGCAAGTTAAAGCTAACTTGAGGTCAAGGATGAAGATGCAGCGCAAGTGGTTGGCCATAGGCCAGATAGTCAAACGCTCAGGTGTCAATGCCAGCGCCCTGCGCTTCTACGAGCAGCGGGGCTTGCTGGTCAGCGTGCGCAGCGACGGCGGGCGGCGCCTCTATCCGCAGGATGCCCTGCGTCGCATCGCCTTCATCCGGGTGGCGCAGGGGATGGGGTTGAGCCTGGGCGAGATTGGCGAGGCGCTCGCCGGGCTGCCCGATGGCCGCACCCCGGATCGCGGCGACTGGGAGCGGATCGCCGGTCAGTGGCAGGGGCTGCTGGATCGGCGCATCGAGGCCCTGTTGCAGATGAAGCGCAAGCTCACCTCCTGCATCGGCTGCGGTTGCCTGTCACTCGATCGCTGCGCCCTCTACAACCCTGCCGATCAGGCCGCCGGGCAGGGCGCCGGCCCCCGTTATCTACTGGGGGATGTGCCGCCATCCGGCGAGTGATCAGAAGATGATAAACATGAACGCTGGCTCGGCATCTGGTGCGCCGAGGCCCCCGTACTTGCCCATCCCTATTTGTTGACCCATCCCCTCGCCATCTTCGTTAGTCATTATCTTGCTTAATATCGCCATATTTCATGGTTCGATAACGGCACCCCCCGCGTTATGTTTTGTCCATGCCGTCAACACCGCATCAATATCGGGTTATTACGATGGCGTCGGGAGCCCTGAATAATAATCACATGGCTTCATCCTATTATCCTTGGCAAGAAGTTGGATGCTCATAAATATAACGAGGTAAATAATGAAACATTTGCGATCCCTGTTTTTATTGGCCGCGCTTCCCCTGGCCGTAATGACTTCGGCCGAGGCCCAATCCAGTCTTGCCTCTATCCAGAGTGCCGGGGTGATCAAGATAGGCACCGAAGGCGCATACCCTCCGTTCACCTATCACGACAAGAGCGGCAAGCTGGTGGGCTTTGATGTGGAGATCGGCGAACTGATCGCCAGCGGTCTCGGGGTCAAGCCGGACTTCGTCGAAGGCAAGTGGGATGGGCTCATCGCCGGGGTGGATGCCAGGCGCTACGACCTGGTGCTGAACGAGGTGGCCATCACCCCGGAGCGGCTGAAAAAATATGATTTTTCAGATCCTTATATCACCTCCAAGGCGGTGGTGGTGGTGCACAGCGACAACAGCAGCATCAACAGCTTCGCGGATCTGAAGGGCAAGAAATCCTCCCAGTCCCTGACCAGCAACTTCGCCCAACTGGCGAAGACATCGGGGGCCGAGGTGGTGACCACCGAGGGCTTCAACCAGTCGCTGGAGCTGGTGCTGAGCGGGCGGGTGGATGCCACCATCAACGACAGTCTCTCCTACCTGGACTTCAAGAAACAGAAGCCGGATGCCAAGTTGAAGGTGGCGGCAACCGAGACGAAGGGGGATCAATCGGCCGTGCTGCTCGCCAAGGGACAACCGGAATTGCTGGCCGCCATCAATCAGACGCTGCGCACCGCCAAGCAAGACGGCAGCTATCAAAAGATATCGCTGAAATATTTTGGCACTGACGTCTCGCAATAATATCGCGGCAACATAATAACAATCGAGGAAATTAACGTGCCAGCCTGGTTGCAGTTAATGATCGACTCTTTTTGGCCCCTGCTCAGCGCGGGGCTTATTTTTACCGTGCCACTGACGCTGATCACCTTCGTGCTGGGAATATTGCTTGGATTTCTGGTGGCACTGGCAAGGCTGTATGGCCCGGCCCCCCTGATTGCGCTGGTCCGCTTCTATGTCTGGCTCATTCGGGGCACTCCGCTGCTGGTGCAGCTGTTCCTTATCTTCTACGGCTTGCCGAGCGCCGGCATAGTGCTGGATGCCTTCACCGCCGCGGTCATCGGTTTTACCCTCAACATCGGCGCCTACAGCTCGGAGATCATCCGCGCCACCCTGGCGGCGATCCCGAAAGGGCAGTGGGAGGCGGCCCACGCCATCGGCATGAACTGGCCCCAGGTGATGTGGCGGGTGATACTGCCACAGGCCGCGCGCATCGCGGTGCCACCGCTCTCCAACACCTTCATCTCGCTGGTCAAGGACACCTCGCTGGCGGCGGCGGTGACGGTGCCCGAGCTGTTCCAGGCCGCCCAGCGGCTCGCCTCCGTCACCTATGAGCCGCTCATCCTCTACACCGAGACGGCCATCATCTACCTGCTGTTCAGCTCGGTGCTCTCCACCCTGCAAGACTGGCTGGAGCGCAAGTTGACCCACAAAGAGACCCGGGAGGTCGTCACATGATCCGGTTGAGTGGTATCGAGAAGCAATTTGGCGGCCAGCGGGTGCTGAAGGGGGTCGGTCTCGCGCTGGCGGCGGGCAGCGTCACCGCGCTGATCGGTCCCTCCGGCAGCGGCAAGAGTACCCTGCTGCGCTGCGTGAATCTGCTGGAGCGGCCGGATGCGGGGCGACTGGTGCTGGGGGGGATCGAACTCGACTTCTCCCATCACCTGCCGCGCCAGAGCGTGCTGAGCCTGCGCCAGCAGACCGGCATGGTGTTCCAGAACTTCCAGCTGTTTCCGCACATGACGGTGCTGGAGAACGTGATCGAAGGCCTGGTGACGGTGCTGAAGTGGCCGAAGGCCAAGGCGGTGGCGCGTGGTGTGCTGTTGCTCGACAAGGTGGGGCTCAGCCACAAGGCCGAGGCTGTGCCCGCCACCCTCTCCGGTGGCCAGCAGCAGCGGGTCGCTATCGCGCGGGCACTGGCCCAGTCACCCAAGGTGCTGCTCTGTGACGAGCCTACCTCGGCACTGGATCCCGAACTCGCGTTGGAGGTGGTGGCCGTGCTGCGCCAGCTGGCCCGCGAAGGCACCACAATGCTGATCGCCACCCATGATCTGCGCCTGGCGGCCCAGATAGCGCAGCAGGTGATCTTCCTCGAGGCGGGGGAGATAGTGGAGGCGGGCAGCGCGCGCCAGATGTTCACCACCCCCAGGCGGGCACGCACCTTCGAATACATCTCCACCCTGACCGAGCGGTTGCCGGAGAATTGGAGCATCTAGCGGCCGTCGTGGTGAACGGGTGGTTAGCCACCCAAAAAAACAGCCCCGCAGATGCGGGGCTGTTTTCCTGGGGGAGGTGAACCTTGGATGGCAGATTAAACGGCCAAGTAGTCCATGATCCCCTCGGCGGCCTTGCGGCCCTCGTAGATGGCGGTCACCACCAGATCCGAGCCGCGCACCGCATCGCCACCGGCGAACACCTTGGGGTTGCTGGTCTGGAAGGCATAATCCGCTTTCTCTTGGGCCTTGATGCGATCTCGGTTGTCGAGCTCGATGCCGTATTCCGCCATCCAGGGCTGGGGGTTGGGCTGGAAGCCGAACGCCATCACCACCGCATCGGCGGCCAGCACCCGCTCGGAGCCTTCGATCACCACCGGATTGCGACGGCCGTTGGCATCGGGGGCGGCGAGCTCGGTGCTCACCACCTTGATGCCGCAGGTGCGGCCCTGGGCATCGAGCTCCACGCCGATGGGCTGCAGGTTGAACATAAATTCCACCCCTTCCTCGTGGGCGTTCTTCACCTCCCGCTTGGAGCCCGGCATGTTCTCGGCATCGCGACGGTAGGCGCAGATCACCTTGTCCGCACCCTGACGGATGGCGGTGCGCACGCAGTCCATGGCGGTATCGCCACCGCCGAGCACCACCACCTGCTTGCCGGCGAAGTCGATGTAATCGGCCTGTGCCTTCTCGAAGCCCAACAGTCGGTTGGCGTTGGAGATGAGGTAGGGCAGGGCGTCATACACGCCGGGCGCCGTCTCATTCTCGAAGCCGCCCTTCATGTACTTGTAGGTGCCGACCCCGAGGAAGACGGCATCGAACTCACCGAGCAGATCGGCGAAGGTGACATCCCGGCCCACCTCGGTCTCGAGGCGGAACTCGATCCCCATGCCCTCGAAGATCTCGCGCCGGCGCTGCATCACCTCTTTTTCCAGCTTGAAGGAGGGGATGCCGAAGGTCAGCAGGCCGCCGATCTCCGGATACTTGTCGAACACCACGGCGCTGACACCGCTGCGTGCCAGCACGTCGGCGCAGGCGAGCCCGGCCGGGCCGGCGCCGATAACGGCGACCCGCTTGCCGGTCTTCACCACCTTGGAGAGATCCGGGCGCCAGCCCATCTCGAACGCCTTGTCGGTGATGTATTTCTCGATGTTGCCTATGGTGACGGCGCCGAATCTGTCGTTGAGGGTGCAGGCACCCTCACACAGCCGATCCTGCGGGCAGACCCGTCCGCACACCTCCGGCAGGCTGTTGGTCTGGTGGGAGAGCTCCACCGCCTCCAGGATGCGCCCCTCGTTGGCCAGCTTCAGCCAGTTGGGGATGTAGTTGTGCACCGGGCACTTCCACTCGCAATAGGGGTTGCCGCAGTCGAGGCAACGATCCGCCTGCATGCCGACCTGGGCCTGGTTGAAGGGCTCGTAGATCTCCACGAACTGGATCTTGCGGATCTTTAGCGGTTTCTTCGGCGGGTCGACCCGCTGGACATCGATAAACTGGAATACGTTCTGGCTCATAGGGTTCCCTCCTTATTGCGCCTGGATTCTGAGTTCTGCACTAGAGCGGCTGGTGTGGCCAAGCAGGGACTTGACGTCGCTGGACTTGGGCTTGATCAGCCTGAACTTGGGCACATAGGAGTCGAAGTTGGCCAGTATCTCCTCGGCGCGCGAGCTGCCTGTCTCGTTCAGGTGCGCCGTGATGATGCCGCGCAGGTGCTCCTGATGGATGGCGAGATCCGCCACGTCCAGCAGTTCCACCAGCTCGGGGTTGGTGCGCTTGGCAAAGTTGCCGCACTCGTCCAGCACGTAGGCGAAACCACCTGTCATGCCCGCCGCGAAGTTGACGCCCGTGGTGCCGAGTATGGTGACTATGCCGCCTGTCATGTATTCACAGCCGTTGTCGCCTATCCCCTCGACCACCGCCAGGGCGCCGGAGTTGCGCACCGCGAAGCGCTCGCCCGCGGTACCTGCGGCGTAGAGCTTGCCGCCGGTGGCGCCGTAGAGGCAGGTGTTGCCGATGATGGCCGCCTCGTGGGACTTGAACGCCACGCCGACGTGGGGTTTGACCACCAGCTTGCCGCCTGTCATGCCCTTGCCCACATAGTCGTTGGCGTCGCCGGTGAGTATCATCTCGAGGCCACCGGCGTTCCAGACGCCGAAGCTCTGGCCCGCGGTGCCGTTGAAGTGGACCCGAACCGGATCGGACGCCATGCCCTGGTTGCCGTGGCGCTTGACGATCTCGCCAGACAGGCGCGCCCCCACCGAGCGGTCGGTGTTGCGAATGTCGTAGCGGAATTCACCGCCCGACTTGTGCTCGACCGCCTCCAGCAGGTCTTCCACCATCTTGAGGTTGAGCGGCCCCTTGTCGAAGGTCGGGTTGTGCTGCTGGCTGAACAGGCTGGAGCCTGCCGGTGCCACCGGGCTCGCCAGGATGCCGGAGAGATCCAGCTTGGCCTGACGGGCGGTGAGGCCGGGCAGGGCCTCCAGCAGATCGGTGCGACCGATCAGATCCGTCAGCTGGGTCACCCCCAGCTGGGCCATCAGCTCGCGGGTCTCCTCTGCGATGAACTTGAAGTAGTTCATCACCATCTCCGGCAGGCCGGTGAAGTGCTCGCGGCGCAGCTTCTCATCCTGGGTCGCGACGCCGGTGGCGCAGTTGTTCAGGTGACAGATACGCAGGTATTTGCAGCCGAGCGCCACCATGGGGCCGGTACCGAAGCCGAAGCTCTCGGCGCCGAGGATGGCCGCCTTGATGATGTCGAGGCCGGTCTTGAGGCCGCCGTCCACCTGCAGCCGCACCTTGTGGCGCAGGCCGTTGGCCACCAGGGCCTGTTGGGTCTCGGCCAGGCCCAGCTCCCAGGGGGAGCCGGCGTATTTGACCGAGCTGAGCGGGCTGGCGCCGGTGCCGCCGTCATAACCGGAGACGGTGATGAAGTCGGCATAGGCCTTGGCCACGCCACAGGCGATGGTACCGACGCCGGGCTCGGACACCAGCTTGACCGACACCAGGCAGTCCGGGTTGATCTGCTTGATGTCGAAGATGAGCTGGGCCAGATCCTCGATGGAGTAGATGTCGTGGTGCGGCGGCGGCGAGATCAGGGTCACGCCGGGCACCGAGTAACGCAGCTTGGCTATCTGGGCGGTGACCTTGTCACCGGGCAGCTGGCCACCCTCGCCGGGCTTGGCGCCCTGGGCCACCTTGATCTGCACCACGT
The DNA here is from genome assembly GCF_019218665.1 of Aeromonas sp. sif2416. Lineage (NCBI taxonomy): Bacteria > Pseudomonadati > Pseudomonadota > Gammaproteobacteria > Aeromonadales > Aeromonadaceae > Aeromonas > Aeromonas sp. sif2416. Next base: position 15,013 of record NZ_JAHUXC010000007.1, on the reverse strand, counting down.
CCGCATTCATCAGGTAGTGGGGGGTGACGCCGAAGCGCCCAGATGCCACCTGCTTGATGCGCGAATTCTTCTCGGTACCGAAACGCTTGGGATCTTCGCCACCCTCGCCCGAGTTGCTCTTGCCGCCGAGCCGGTTCATGGCCACCGCCAGCGCCTCGTGGGCCTCAGGCCCCAGCGCGCCTATGGACATGGCGGCGGAGTCGAAGCGGGGGAACAGCTTGGCCGCAGGCTCGACTTGATCCAGCGCGACCGGGTTGTCGACCTTCTTCAGCGCGAGCAGATCGCGCAGGGTGGCCACCGGCCGCTCGTTCACCAGGCGGGCGTACTCCTTGTAATCGGCGTAGTTGCCGGAGCGCACCGCCACTTGCAGGGTCTGCACCACGTCCGGGTTGTAGGTGTGATACTCGCCGCCGTGGACGAACTTGAGCAGGCCGCCCTGAGTGAGCTCCTTGCGCGCCAACCAGGCCTGGCGGGCCAGGTTGACCTGATCCTGCTGGATGTCGCCAAAGTCACTGCCCTGGATACGGCTGGCGACGCCGCGGAAGCACAGCTCGACCACGGATTGGGAGAGACCCACCGCCTCGAACAGCTGGGAGCAGCGGTAGCTCGCCACAGTGCTGATGCCCATCTTGGACATCACCTTGTAGAGGCCCTTGTTGATGCCGTTGCGGTAGTTGAGCATGGCCTGGCGCAGGCTCATCTTGAGCACGCCTTCCTCGACCTGCTTGGCGATGGTCTCGTAGGCCAGATAGGGGTAGATGGCGGTGGCGCCAAAGCCCAGCAGCACCGAGAAGTGGTGCGGGTCGCGCACGCTGGCGGTCTCCACCAGTATGTTGGCGTCGCAGCGCAGGTTGTTGTCCACCAGGGTGCGTTGCACCGCGCCCACCGCCATGGCGGCGGGGATGGGCAGGGTATCGGCACTGACGTCCCGATCCGACAGGATCAGCAACACTGTACCGGCCTGGGCGGTGGCCTTGGCCTCCTCACAGACGCGGTTGAGCGCAGCTTCCAACCCCTCTTCGGGCTGGTAGTTGAGGCTCAGCACCGCATGACGGTAGTGTTCCCCCTCCAGCGCCAGCAGCTGATGGAAGTCGGAGTAGAGCAGGATCGGCGACTGGAACAGCACCCGGTGGGCGTGGCCGAAGGTCTCGTTGAACACGTTCTGCTCGCGGCCGATACAGGTGGCCAGCGACATGACGTGATTTTCCCGCAGCGGATCGATGGGCGGGTTGGTGACCTGGGCGAACATCTGGCGGAAGTAGTCATACAGGGTGCGCTGGCTGGAGGAGAGCACCGCCATCGGGGTGTCATCCCCCATGGAGCCCACCGCCTCCTGGCCGTTCTCGCCGAGCACGCGGATGATCTGATCCAGCTCCTCGTAGGAGTAGCCGAACAGTTTTTGATAGGTCTTGAGTTGATCGTCCGAGAACTCGCGGGCGCCGGTACTGGCGTCATCCATCTGCTCGAACGGCACCAGCCGTTTGCAGTGCTTGTCCATCCACTGCTTGTAGGTGTGACGGCTCTTGAGATCGTCATCGATCTCGAAGCTGGTCCACACCTTGCCGTTGCTGGTATCCACCACGAACAGCTCGCCCGGGCCGACCCGGCCCTTCTCCAGCACCTCGTCCGGGGTGTAGTCCCAGGTGCCGACCTCGGAGGCGAGGGTGATGAACTTGTCCTTGGTGATGACGTAGCGGGCCGGGCGCAGGCCGTTACGGTCCAACGCACAGGTGGCGTAGCGGCCATCGGTCATGACGATGCCGGCCGGGCCATCCCAGGGCTCCATGTGCATGGAGTTGAAGTCATAGAAGGCGCGCAGATCGTCATCCATATTCGGGTGCTTCTGCCATGCGGGCGGGATCAGCAGGCGCATGGCGCGGAACAGGTCCATGCCACCGGCCAGGAACAGGTCCAGCATGTTGTCGAGGCTGGAGGAGTCGGAGCCGGTGGTGTTGACGAAGGGGGCCGCCTCTTGCAAGTCAGGGATCAGCGGGGTGGCGAACTTGTAGCTGCGCGCCTTGGCCCACTGGCGGTTGCCGGCGATGGTGTTGATCTCGCCGTTGTGGGCGAGATAACGGAAGGGTTGCGCCAAGGGCCAGCGCGGGCTGGTATTGGTGGAGAAGCGCTGGTGGAACACGCAGATGGCGGCCTGCATGCGGATGTCGGCGAGATCCAGATAGAAGCGCGGCAAATCCACCGGCATGCACAGCCCTTTATAGACGGTGACCAGGTTGGAGAGGCTGACCACATAGAAGTAGTCGTCGCTGATGCGCTTCTCGATGCGGCGGCGCACTATATAGAGGCGGCGCTCGAGATCCTTGTCGACCCAGCCTGGCGGCGCGTTGACAAAGACCTGTTCGATGCTGGGCAGGGAGGCCTTGGCGATGGGACCGAGCACATTGGTATCGATGGGCACCTTGCGCCAACCGACCAGACTCAAGGTCTCTCTTTCCAGCTCCTCGTCGATGATGTCGCGGGTCTGCTGGGCCAGGACGGGGTCCGGGTTCAGGAACAGCATGCCGACCGCATAGTTGCGGCCCAGGTGCCATCCCTTCTCCTCGGCGACAGCCCGATAGAAGCTGTCCGGTTTTTGCAGCAGCAGGCCGCAGCCGTCGCCGGTCTTGCCATCGGCGGAGATGCCGCCGCGGTGCTGCATGCGAGCCAAGGCTGACATCGCGAGACGGACAAGTTTGTGGCTGGCTTCCCCTTCCATGTGGGCCAACAGGCCGAAGCCACAGTTATCCCTCTCCAGCTTTGGATCATATAGTGACATTGCATTTCTCCCTTGCTCGGCCTTCCATCGCACTGTCATCAACAGATTGCATAAATTGCGATTGGCTCTTGTGGTTCCGTCCGCCTGAGGTGGCGAATCTCCAAACTAATGGGATTTTCAGGCAAGGTCAATTACACATCCCGGCTGTTTGCAATGTTACATCGTCATAACAAAATGTTGGTTTTAGAGTGTCGAGGGGGATTTATCTCAATAAAAATCTTAATATCTTATATTTTGTGGTTTTTTGTGCTGATAACTTTGGCTTTAGTGGTCGACTGCATCGTGCCGGTGAACTGTAGTAATCTTACCAACCCTGGGTCATGAGGTCTGGCAGGGATCACATTTCGGCATTCTTCATCTTGCATTTATCTCCATGCGGGCTATTGAAGAAATTTCAATGTCTTACATATAGTTATGAGATCCATCTTGGCTTTTCTCTCATCATGCATGTCGACGTAATGGTTTCCAAAAGTACCCTGAACCCCCAGTTGGCGGATACTTATTCGGTATATGATGAATATTTATATGTTTTTGGTTCCCGGCTTCGCTTGATCCAGCTCAGCCTCCCGACTGGCTCCCGCCCGTACAATGGCGCCCCTTTAGCGGAGGTGTCATGCAGTTACACGAACTCGTCAATACATTCGGCCAGGATCTCAAGCAGCGGCACGGCCAGAAGATCCACAAACTCTCCATTCACGGCGCCTTCACCTGCCCGAATAGAGACGGCACCCTGGGGCGCGGTGGCTGCACCTTCTGCAACGTCTCTTCCTTCGCCGACGAGTCGGCCCAGCAGCTCTCCGTGGTGCAGCAACTGCTGGCCCGCCGGGACGAGGTCACCCGGGCCAAACGCTACCTCGCCTATTTTCAGGCCTATACCAGCACCTATGCCGAGGTGGAATACCTGCAGCGCATGTATGAGGAGGCGTTGTCGGTCAGCGACATGGTAGGGATCTGCGTCGGCACCCGCCCCGACTGCGTGCCGGATGCGGTGCTGGATCTGCTGGCCGGTTACCAGGCTCGAGGCTATGAGGTGTGGTTGGAGCTGGGCTTGCAGAGCGCCAGTGACAAGACGTTGCAGCGCATCAACCGGGGCCATGGCTACGCCGCCTATGCCGATGCGGTCCAGCGGGCCCATAGCCGTGGCATCAAGGTCTGTGCCCATCTGATCGTCGGCCTGCCGGGGGAGGTCCCCATGGACAGCCTGGACACCTTGCATCGCATCGTAGAAACGGGGGTGGAGGGGATCAAACTGCATCCGCTCCATGTAGTGGAAGGCAGCACCCTCGGCAAGGCCTGGCAGGCGGGGCGCCTCGAGGTGTTGACGCTGGAGCAGTATGTGGAGGCGGCGGTCGCCATGATCCAGCACACGCCGCCCGAGGTGGTCTATCACCGCATCTCGGCCTCGGCCCGTCGTCCGACCCTGTTGGCACCGGTCTGGTGTGAAAACCGCTGGACGGCGATGGCCGGCATTGCCAGCGAATTGGCCCGCTCTGGAGCCCAGGGATCTCGCCTTGGCAGACCCTTCTCGCTCGCCGGCGTTAATGAGTTGTCACTCTAATTTCATTAAAAAAACAGGGGGTTATTAGATGAAATTCAGTCTTTGCAGTATAGTTTCATTCAAGTCGCCTTGATATGATGGTCGGCTTGAAAAAGATATTGTCATCAATAATTTTATTTCCTAACCGGACAGAGGTTCTTGCACTTGATGTCGCATTCTCATCGTCATCGGGCGCCGAGCATGGACCATCGCTGCCCGGCTTGATGGTATTTGGGTCTGGCGATGACGAGTGACGTCATTGCCCTGTGCGCTAATTTGGTTGTCGGCTTTCGGTGACGGGATCCCTGCTCTGTTATTCAAGAGGTTGTCGGCATAATCAGGATGGCGATATTTCCCCGCGACAACCGTCTCAATCATGTTTTGACAGGATGCTATGCAAGCAGAAACTAGCCGTATCGATGAGCTATTGGAATGTCTGGTCTTCTTGACCCGCTTTTATGGCGTGCCCAACAGTCAGGATGCCCTGACCACGGGATTGCCATTGGTATCCGGTCGCCTGAGTACCGCGCTCTTCTCCCGCGCCGCCGAGCGTGGCGGCCTCTCTGCCCGTGAAGTGATCCAGCCACTCGAGAACATCTCCTCCTTGCTGCTGCCTTGCGTGCTGCAGACCCACAACGGCGGCGCCTGCATCCTGCTGGAGTGGAATGAGGACAGGACCCAGGGCAGGGTGGTCTTTCCCCAGGCCGGCGATGCGGCCCAGTGGGTCAGCCTGGCCCAGCTGGGGGACGAATACAATGGCCGGTTGTTCTTCGTCAAGAAGCAGTTCAAGTTCGATGAGCGCTCCCCCAAGGTGCTGGAGACCCGTGACGGTCACTGGTTCTGGAGCACCCTGTTCGAATCCCGGGGCATCTACCGGGATGTGCTGATCGCCTCCATCCTCATCAACCTGTTTGCGGTGGCCAGCCCCCTGTTCACCATGAACGTCTACGACAAGATAGTGCCCAACCTGGCGTTCGAGTCGCTCTGGGTGCTGGCGGTGGGCGCCATGGTGGTGTTTACCTTCGACTTCGTGATGCGCCAGCTGCGCAGCTACTTCATCGACATCGCCGGCAAGAAATCCGATGTGCTGCTGTCGGCCAAGATCTTCGCCAAGGTGATGGGGATGAAGATGGAGTCCCGTCCCGCCTCGACGGGGGCCTTCGCCAAGCATCTGCAGGAGTTTGAATCGGTGCGGGAGTTCTTTACCTCGGCCACCGTATCTACCCTGATTGACCTGCCCTTTGCGATCTTCTTCCTGTTCATCATCTGGCTCTTCGCCGGTGTCATGGTGGTGGTGCCCATCGTCGCCATGCTGATCCTGGTGGCGTACAGCTTCTATATTCAGGAGCCGCTCAAACAGTCCATCGAGGAGGGCTCCCGCCTTGCCTCCCAGAAGAACGCCAACCTGATCGAGAGCATCTCCGGCCTTGAGACCGTCAAGATCTTCGGTGCCGAGAGCATGTTCCAGCATCGCTGGGAGCAGGCGGTGTCCCACATCTCCACCTGGGGTGTGCAGACCCGCCGCATCACCAACTCCATGTCGTCTCTGGCGAGCTACATCCAGCAGGTGGTGACCGTGGGCCTGGTCATCGTCGGGGTCTACCAGATCTCGGAAGGACTGGTGACCATGGGGGGCATGATCGCCGCGGTCATGCTGTCGAGCCGGGCCATCGCGCCCATGGTGCAACTCTCCGTCCTCTCCACCCGCTACAACCAGGCCAAGTCTGCCCTGGATATCCTGGAGAAGATCATGATGACGCCGGGTGAGCAGGAAGAGGGCAAACAATACATCCATCACCCCGTTATCTTGGGCCGCATCGAGTTCGAGAACGTCTCCTTCAAATATCCGGGCATGGAAAGCAGCACGCTGCACAACATCAATCTGCGTATCGAGCCGGGTGAGAAGGTCGCCATCATAGGCCGGATCGGGGCGGGCAAGACCACGCTGGAGAAGCTGTTGATGGGGCTGTATCGCCCAACTGATGGCCTGGTGCGGCTCGATGGCTTCGAGCTGGATCAGCTGCCGCCGGCGGCCATCCGCCGCAACATCGGCTGTGTGCCGCAGGATGTGACCCTGTTCTTTGGCTCGGTGCGAGACAACATCATGCTCGGCAACCCGCTGGTGGACGACATGCGCGTCTTGCGGGCGGCCAAGCGTGCCGGGGTGACCAATTTTACCAACCGGGATCCCAATGGCCTGGACAGACAGATCGGTGAGGGCGGACGCCAGCTCTCCGGTGGCCAGCGTCAGGCGATCCTGCTGGCCCGTGCCCTGCTCAACGATCCCCCCATACTGGTGATGGACGAGCCGACCTCCAATATGGATAACCAGTCGGAGATGCACGTGAAACAGGAACTGGCACGGCTGGGGCCGGAGACCACCCTGATCCTCATCACCCACAAGACTTCCATGCTGGACGTCGCCTCCCGGGTCATCGTCGTGGAGCAGGGACAGATAGTGGCCGATGGGCCCAAAGACGTGGTATTGCAACAACTGAAGGAAGGCAAGGTGCGAATGCAGGAGACGGCCAATGCCTAAAAACTGGTTCAAGAAAACGGCACCAGACGCTGTTCTGCCAGAGCATCTCGAGTATGTCGACGATGGCGCCGCCGCCGTTCTGCTGACCACGCCGACCCGGGCCAGGGCACTGCTGTGGTCCTGCTTCCTGTTCTTCATGAGTGCCATCATCTGGGCCGCCTGGGCGGAGCTGGATGAGGTCACCATAGGTCAGGGCAAGGTGATCCCGTCACGCCAGCTGCAGGTGATCCAGAACCTGGAAGGGGGGATCGTCAAGGAGATCTTCGTCAGGGAGGGGGACATAGTCGAGAAGGGGCAACCGCTGCTGCGCATCGATGACACCCGCTTCAAGTCTGACTTTCGCGAGCGTGAACAGGAGCTGGTGATCCTCAAGGGCGACATCGCCCGTCTGCGTGCCGAGATCAAGAGCGTGGTGGTCAAAAGCGAACCCAATCTCGGCTGGCGTGAGCAGGTGGTCATCGATAAGAAGCCCATCGTCTTCCCCGACGGGTTCGAGAACGTCTTCGCCGAATATGTGACGCGTGAGAAATCGGTCCAGGATGAGCGGCTCAATAACCTGAACAACCAGCTCTATATCCTCGGCCAGCAGATCGAGCAGAAAGAGCAGGAAACCATAGAGCTCAATGCCAAGATAAGAACGGTGGCGCGCAGCGTGGATCTGGCTCGCCAGGAGTTGAACATCAGCCGCCCCCTCGCCAAGGAGGGGATAGTGCCTCAGGTTGAACTGATCAAGCTGGAGCGACAGGTCAACGAGATGCAGGGGGAGCTTGAGGCCAATCGCCTGCTCATCCCCAAACTCAACTCGGTGCTGCGGGAGACCATTTCCAAGCGCAACGATATCGCGCTGAAGTTCCGCGCCGATTCACAGACCGATCTCAACGAGCGGCAAGGAAAACTAAGCCAGCTGTCCGAGGGGCAGGTCGGGCTGCGAGACAGGGTCGATCGGACCAGCGTGATTGCGCCGCTCAAGGGCACCATCAAGAAGCTCAAGATCAATACCCTGGGTGGGGTTGTCCAGCCTGGTATGGATCTGATGGAGATAGTGCCGCTGGAAGATACCCTGCTGGTGGAAGCCAAGGTCTCGCCCAAGGATATCGCCTTCCTGCGACCTGGGCTGGAGGCCGTAGTCAAGATAACCGCTTATGATTTCACCGTTTATGGAGGCTTACATGGCAAGGTCGAACAGATAAGTGCCGACTCGATCCAGGATGAAGAGGGCAACTCCTTCTATCTGGTCCGGGTCCGCACCGAGAAGAGTTACTTGGGGGATGAGCTTAACGCACTTCCCATCATCCCCGGTATGTTAGCCAGTGCAGATATTATTACTGGTAAAAAAAGTGTCCTAGACTATTTGCTAAAGCCCATCCTGCGGGCTAAGCAGTCGGCACTGAGAGAACGATAAGCCAACAATCTAAAAACAACATGACTGGAGATAACATGAAGAAGACGATTGTTGCCATGCTGGTTAGTGGCGCAGCACTGTTTCCGAGCCTGAGCCAGGCTCAAACACTGGAACAGTCAGTGGCACAGTCACTGGCTACCCATCCGAAAATCAAGGAAGCTTTTGATCTCTATCAGGCGCGACTGTACCAGCACGATGGAGCCAAGGGCGGCTACTACCCCACCATCGATCTGCGGGGTGGCGTCGGTTATGAAAAGACCGATAGCCCCTCGACCCGTGCTGCGGGTAACAACTCACAGACCATCGATGATTCAATGACCCGCAAAGAGGCCGGGATCAGCCTGCGCCAGATGTTGTTTGACGGCTTCGATGTCAGCAGCAATGTAGCCCGGACCGATGCCGCAGCCAATGCCCAGCGTTTGGCCATGATCTCCGAAGCGGAGAACACCGCACTGCGTACGGCCGAGGTGTATCTCAACATGTTGCGTCAGCAGGAGATCCTGGAGCTGTCCAAGCAGAACCTGGAAACCCACGAGCAGATCCGCAGCGACATCCAGAAACGGACTGATTCAGGTCTCGGTTCTACCGCCGACCAGACTCAGATCGATGGTCGTGTCGCACGCGCCTACTCCAACCAGGCCGCGGCCGAGAACAACTATCGGGATGCCGAGAGTGAGTTCATCCGGGTTGTGAATGAAGTGCCCAAGGATCTGGTGCAGCCGGCGCCCAATACCCAGATGATCCCTGCCAGCCTGGAGGATGCACTGAAGACGGCCACCGAGGTACATCCGACCCTGCTCTCTTCCCTGCAGGACATCGAAGAGGCCAAGTACCAGCATGAAGGCTCCAAGTCCGGTTTCTATCCGAACGTGGCCTTCGAAGTGGATCAGAACTGGAATGAGGACATAGATGCGGTCAAGGGCCGTAACGATGACCTGACCGCCATGGTCCGGATGCGTTACAACCTGTTCCGTGGCGGCTCCGATCTGGCCGAAAGCAAGGCCACCTCGGCACTCTACTCTCAGGCAAAAGACATCCACCTGAATGCCTTCCGCCAGGTGGAAGAGGGTACTCGCCTGGCTTGGAACGCCAAGGAGTCACTGGCCAAGCAGAAAGTCTTCCTGAAAGAGCACGTGGACGCCAGCTATGACACAGTGCAGGCGTACAAGAAGCAGTTCGGTCTGGGCCAACGGACCTTGCTGGACGTGCTGAACACGGAGAACGAACTGTTCGAGGCTCGCCGCAGCTACATCACGGCCGAGTATGACTCCCTGCTGGCGGATTACCGCATCCTCAATGCCATGGGGGGGCTGCTCAATGCCATGAACGTGCAGCAGCCGGCCGACTGGCAGGCCAACAACAACTGATGGCGATCGCGCTGACGTGATGTCGAAGCGAGGAATGACTGCAGCTTGCTGCAGTCATTCCTTTCCGCTTTCAGTTTTCAACAGATAACAATCATGAATGCCGCAGGGGAATGATGTGACATTGTGGTGGAAGGCAAGCGCGTGTGAGATGCCCTGGCCGGCTTGGTGCATCTGCCCATCCCTGCGTTGGCTGCGCCATCTGCTGTGGTTGTGTCTGCTTTCGCTCCCCCTGCTGCTGTGTGCCAGCCAACCATTGTCATCCGACGATCTCAAACTGGTGCAAAGGGCGGAGCAAACTTACGGCGCCCGTGCAGGCAAACGGGTCACCAGCTGGCGAACGCTGGCCGTACAGAATCAGGCCGCCGGCCTGTCGGAGCGGCAGAAACTGGAGAAGGTGAACCAGTTTTTCAACCAGATGCGTTTCATCGATGATATCAAGCTGTGGCGCAAGAAAGATTACTGGGCGACCCCGCTGGAATTTCTGGGGGCCGCCGGTGGTGATTGTGAAGATTTCAGTATTTCCAAGTATTTTACGTTGCTGGAACTGGGCATTCCGGATGAAAAAATGCGAATGGTATATGTCAAGGCATTGGATTATAACCAGTTTCATATGGTTGTTGCCTATTATGAGACGCCCGCATCTGTCCCTCTGATCCTGGACAATCTCGTCGGTGCCATTCGCCCGGCCAGCCAGCGGGCGGATCTGATGCCTATTTACAGCTTTAACGGTAGTCACTTGTGGTTGATGAAGGCGCGTGGCCAAGGGGAACTGGCCGGACAGTCATCACGCTTGGGATTATGGACTGATTTACGCAATCGCATGACTTCAGGGCGATTGGCTCGGCCTGTGGTGAATTTGGATGATTAACCTATGACGCTCTACAGACAATTACTGGCAACCATGTTGTTACTGTTCGGGTTGCTGTTTGCTGCCACCTACTGGGTGCAGTTCAATTCGACTCGCAACTATCTGGCACAGCAGCAGGAAACTACCGTCATCAATACCTCCACCGCACTGGGTCTGGCGCTGACGCCTTATCTGGAGAACGGGGACAAGGTGAGTGCCGAATCCGTCATCAAGGCCGTGTTCGACGGCGGCTACTACAAGCTGGTGCGGCTGGATCTGCTGGCGTCCAAGGATGTCATCGAACTCGAGAACAGCAGCGATATCCAGGGAGTGCCGCAGTGGTTCATCGAACTGGGTCTGTTTCCTGAGGTATCCAATGAATCTATTCTGACCTCGGGCTGGCTGCAGCTGGGCAAGCTGAAGATCGTGGGTCACCCGGGGCAAGCCTATTACGAACTCTGGAAGGGGATGAGCGAGCTGGCGACCTGGTTCCTGGTCGGATTCCTGCTCACCACCATCCTGCTGATGCGGGCGCTCAACTACCTGCTCAAGCCGCTCAAACTTATCTGCGATCAGGCGGTCGAGATAGAGCTGCACCATTTCGGGCATGCGATCCCCGAGCCAAAAAGCCGTGAACTGAAGCAGGTGGTGCAGGCCATCAATACCCTCTCCAGCAAGTTGGCGCTGCAGTTCAAGGAGCAGGCTGACGAGGCCGAGAACCTACGAGCACGGGTCTATGTGGATGCCGTCTCCGGGCTCGGTAACCGCTCCTATTTCGTCGGCCAGGTCAATGCCTGGATCGCCGAGGCTGGTCAGGGTGGCGTCATGCTGGTGGCCGTCGACATGCTGGATGATCTGTACCGTGAAGAGGGCTTTGCCGCGCGGGACAACATGGTCAAGTCCATCGCCCAGGTTCTGAAAGAGTTGCTGAAGGGTTGGGATGGGGCGGCGCTGGCCCGTATCTCGGCCACCGAGTATGCCTTGCTCTGCCCGACCGATGATCTGTCGCAACTCAAGGATCTGGCGGAGCTTATCAATAACCGCATCGCCGATCTGGTCGTCAATCCCATGGGTGAGGCGGGAGCGCTCTCCGTGATCGGCATCGCCGGTCGTGATGGTGATGACGATCTTTCCGCTCTGTTGACCAAGGCTGACAATGCGCTTGGCAAAGCACGCAACGAGCGGCGCGGCGCCGTCGTCATGGAAGGGGGGGCGGATCAAGGGCTGATGGGACGTCTGGCCTGGCGTGACCTGGTACAGGACGCGATCGCCCGGAACCTGTGGCGTTTCAAGGCGCAGCCAGCCTGCCGCTTCGACAACGGGGTGCGTCTGCACGCCGAGTTGTTCGCCTCGATTTCCCGTGATGGAACCGACTACTTTGCCGGCCAGTTCCTGCCTGCCATCGAGCAGTTCAAGCTGGGTGGCGAATTCGATCAGGCGGTGCTGGAGGCATGTGCCCCACTGCTCAGGCAGCAACCCGATCTGGTGCTGGCCGTCAACATCACGGCAGGCTCCCTCTGCTCCGATGAATTCCTGGCGTGGCTGAGGGGGTATCTGGGTCTGCATGCCGAGTTGAAAGAACACTTGCTGTTCGAAATTCCCGAGGCCGCCATCATGAAACACAAGGAGCAGGTGACCGCCCTGGTGAATGTGCTGCAGGAGCATGGCTTCCAGTGGGGGGTCGATCACTACGGTCGCCACTTCCAGTCCCTCGGTTATCTGGAGGAGCTGTCACCCGCCTATGTCAAGGTGGACCATGGCTATACCAGCCAAGTCATGGAGCCGGGTGCCGACACTTCCTTCTTGGCGGCCGTCTGCCGTGCCGCACACAATGCGGGCGTCACCACCATTGCCACCCGTGTGGAAGATCAGCAGCAGGTTGAAGTGCTTTCCAAACTGCACATCGACGGTTATCAGGGCTTCGTCCATCCGGCGTTCCCGCTGTCATAAGCGGTGTATCGTTCCCCAAAAGGCCCCAATGCGGGCCTTTTTTTATACCCGTTTAGAATAAGTCTGGCCATTTCCCTACAGCACATCAATGCGAGATCCAAAAGAGGCCTTGTTAATTTATTGATTTGGTTGTGTAAAAAAACATTGTTCGATTCGCTGCATCGGATGGAGCTGAACAGATTCAATGTTGTACTTTTTTGCAACTGAAACGTACCGGGGACCTATCTAAGGTGTATCCATCAAGATCTGTCACTCTGGAGCAATGGATATGCGCACCCAAATCATCGACAAAACCGTCGTCGTCTCTTCCGTGGAAGGCAATGTTCAGATTCTGCTTGCCGATGGCAGCAGCCGTCCTCTCCAGCCTGGCGAGATATTACAACCGGGCGCCAAGCTCAATATTGCCGACGATGCGAAATTGATGTTGGCACCCTACGATGACAACCCCGGGCAGGCCGCAGCCGCCCCCGCCGAGACAGATATACCGGCCGAAGGGCAACCCTCATCATCGGCCGAGAACAGCAACCTCCCTCCAGAAATTGCGGCCTTGCAACAATCCATTCTGCAAGGGGTTGACCCGACCAAGAGCTTCGAGGCTTCAGCTGCGGGTGGCGCTCCTGCCGCCGGTGGTGGCGGCGGTGGCATTGGCGGGGTCGCCGGGGCCAGCGGTAACGGTGGTTTCGTGACGATCGAGCGGATCGGTGATGCGACCATAGCCGCCGCCGGGTTTGATACCGGCCACGATGCCCTGACGGTGCAGGATCTGCTGCAGGAAGATGATCTCCTGCCTGAGAGTGAGCTGGACGATCAGGATGAATCAGCCACCACCCCGGAAGAGCAGGCCATCAGTGGTGATCTTCTGACCAACAGCACCAACCCGGACGGTCCTCTTGACGCCTCGATCGTTTCCTATAGCTGGGGCAACAGCATCGGCATTCAGGCTGGCGTCGCGACAACCCTGGATGGGATCGGTACATTAATCATCAATGCCGACGGATCCTACACCTTTACCCCGGCCCTCAACTATACGGGCCCGGTGCCTCCTGCCAATTACATAGTGACGGATGGTGCTGGGACGGATCCCTCGACCCTGACTATCACCATCACCCCGGTGGATGAGCCCGTGTCCCTGGGGGGGTTGCAAGCCGACGGTGGTGAACTTGTCCTGAATGAAGCCTCTTTGGTGGATGGCAGTGCCCCCAACGCAGCGATCCTGACTCAGGGTGGTGTTTTTACCTTCAATGCGGCGGACGGTGTCCAGAGCCTGACGCTGGGTGGCGTCACGCTTATCAGCAATGGTCAGGTCATCAGCGGTTTCCCGCAGGCGATCCCCAGCCCTCTGGGCAATCAGTTGCTGGTCACTGGCATCAGCTACAACCCCGTGACCGGGGTTGGCAGTGTCACCTATGACTATACCCTGAGCGATAACGAGGCTCACACTCAACCTGCTACTGATCCCGCTTTGACCGAAAGTTTCAATGTTGTGTTGACGGACAGCGATGGTGACAGCACCAGCGGCAGCCTGGACGCTGTGATCCTGGACGATGTCCCGACGGCCAACAACGACGCGGGCGGCATCACCACCGAGGATGTGGCCGGCAGCCTGAACGGCAACGTGCTGGGCAACGACACCGTGGGTGCCGACACCCCGGCGGTCTTTGTGGGCTGGAGTGCGAGCGGGCATGACAACGGTGCGGCCCTGGCCGGGCTGAACACCTATGGCGCGCTGGTCCAAAATGGCGACGGCAGCTGGACCTATGTGCTGGACAACAGCAAGGCGGCGACCCAGGCACTGACGGCGGGCTCCAACCTGAGCTACGACGTCTGGTACACGATGAAGGATGCGGACGGGGATGAGAGCATCGCCAAGCTGACCATCAACATCAAGGGGGCGGATGACAGCTCCAGCGTGGTGACGGCGGCGACGACGGGTCCGGATCACCTGGTGTACGAATCTGGCCTCAATCCGAATGGCTCTGATGCGGCGGCCAACAGCGAGACGGTGGGTGGCAGCTTCACGGTGTCGGCCACGGACGGCATCCTGACGGTGGTGATAGGGGGGACCAGCTACACCCTGGCCCAGGTGCAAGGGTTCAACGGCAGCCAGACGGTCAATACCGGCGAAGGGGTGCTGACGCTGCTGAGTTACGTGGGCACGGCCAGTGGTGGGACGGTGAACTACAGCTACACCCTGAGTGCGACCATCGACAACGACAGCAAGCTGGGGGCGACGCCCACCGGGTTTGACGACAGCATCACCATCGGGGTGAACGGGGTGGGTGGCACCAGTGCCAGTGACCAGCTGATAGTGCGCATCGTTGACGATACGCCGACGGCCAACAACGACGCGGGCGGTACCACCACCGAGGATGTGGCCGGCAGCCTGAGTGGCAACGTGCTGGGCAACGACACCGTGGGTGCCGACACCCCGGCGGTCTTTGTGGGCTGGAGTGCGAGCGGGCATGACAACAGTGCTGCGGTTGCTGCACTGGGCAGCTACGGTACCTTCACCCAAAATCCGACCACCGGCGCCTGGACCTATGTGCTGGACAACAGCAAGGCGGCGACCCAGGCGCTGACGGCGGGCTCCAACCTGAG